>NZ_FOCO01000115.1 GCF_900110135.1 Pseudorhodobacter antarcticus
CGCTACGACAGATGCCCAAAGGTTTTCCTTTCAGCCATCGCCCTCGCAGCAACCGTCTTGTTATGGCTTTGATTATCAATGAGTCTGGAGCCTAGGGTCGCCTGACCAATCATATGATCGACGTTTGCTGTGCTATCATGGCGGCGTGGGTGCGGTTCTTTGCGTGCAATTTTTGACAGATGGATCGCATATGCATTTTAACCATTACTTCGGTAATGTTCAAAATGTGGGCGATTTCCTTGTTGGTCATTCCTTTGGGCAACCTGCGCAGGATTGTTTTTTCAATTTCAGTCAGTCTGCTACCCGGCTTGTTTGCGTCGCTTTCTGATCGTCTGGGCAAAGGTACAAACGTTTGACCCGACGCAATGACATGAATGGCGCCGATCAGAGCCCTGATAGGCAAAGTCTTGGGAATATAGCCTTTCGCACCAAGTTCGATGGCTTTCCAGATAAATGCGTCATCCACTTGGCCAGAGAAAACCACCACGGCGCCAGGTTGATTGACCCTAGCAATATCTTCCACGCTGTTCAAACCATCCATTCCTGGCATATTCACGTCCAGCAGAATGACGTCGTAGCTGTCAGCCATCTTTATTTCCTTCAGGACCGAATCAGCATCATGTGCAACAGTGACGGAAAAAGTCGGTTCTGATCGCAGAATTTGGGCGATGGCGTCGCGGACAAGTTCGTGATCGTCGCCGATCAGAAGTGAGAGCTGCTGTGTCATCTGTATCTCGTTCATTTGGTAAGGCTTGCCATGTAGCTACTGGGCAGCTGAAGATCATAAATTGCGGATTACAAAGGGCGATACGCAGACAGTTATTATTTACCCATTTAATTTTACAGGCTTTCTGTCATTTGTCTGCCCCTTTTATCGAAAGATACTTTGTTTACTCCAAAATAGTAATCTATTGCGCTGTTGACTGCCTCTGAGAACTGACCCGGCATTGTTACCGAGATTTGACCCGCCCAGTCATTATGTGTGCAGCGTGGTTGTGTCGCAAACTTTGTCGTTGTTTGAGGATGCCCATTTACAGGACATAATTATGCCGCGAGCCCAGCAAAGGTCTGGAAGGCGGTGGAG
>NZ_FOCO01000114.1 GCF_900110135.1 Pseudorhodobacter antarcticus
GGATTGTTTTCTGATCCGCTGCACTCCCTCAAAACCGATCTTGCCATAAAAAAAGCAGATCGCAGAGGGTCTATGTGATCATCCGGGATGGAACACTTAGCCAGCGGCGACTGATGTGAAGCTTCTTAGCGCAGGCAGGTTACGGGGGTTGCGTCCTCCCGCAACCAAATTCTACACATCAATATTGCGCGTGAAATGCCTTAATTTTGAAGTGTGTCGCATCAAATTAAATCATTTTCATATCCCAGAATGGCCATCCACAGCATTGCGAGATGCTCAGATACCGCTTTGCTGAAAACCGAAGATTGCTGTCGTGCAATACTTTGGCAAAAGGGGCAGCTATGCCTGATCTCTCTTGGCAAACCCGGCGCGTTGATTTTTCTGCACATAAGTCCAAGCAATAAAACGGCTTGTTTTTTGTCCCTGCGCCATTTCGACGACTTGAAAGTCAGCGACCCGTGCTTTCGCCAAAATTCGGCGCAACGGCTGCAGGTTATCTTTTTTCGATACCAAGGAAGTGAACCACAAACACTGGTCGGCAAATTCCATGCTCTGTTCCACCATGCGGGCGATAAATTTTATCTCGCCACCCGGATACCAAAGTTCGGCGTTTTGGCCGCCAAAATTTAGCTTTTTTGAAGGCCCTTTTCCAAGGTTCACCCACTTGCGCTGGGTGCCTTTGATTGCGTGTTCGATGGACGCATGAAAGGGCGGGTTGCACATGGTGAGGTGAAAAAAATCATGCGGCTCGATTGCGCCGACAAAGATATTCTCGGGCGTGGTCTGCTGCCTTAGGGAAATGTCCAGTTTGTTATATTGGCAAATCTGCTTTGCCGATTGCAGCGCGACCGCATCCGTATCGACGCCGATAAAATGCCAGCCATATTCGCTTTGGCCCGTAAGGGGATACGCCAAACTGGCACCCGTGCCGATGTCCAAAACTTTGATGTCGCGGCCACGCGGGATGTCTTGATTAAAGCTGCCGGCCAGCAAATCTGCGAGATGATGGATATAATCGACACGCCCCGGAATTGGGGGGCACAAATAGCCGCTGGGGATATCCCAGAATTCAATATTGGGCACCTCTATAAATTGCCCCACCGCCCACACTGCGGTATGGTGGGACAGTGAACTGGCGGTGGGGATGCGGCGATGGCGCAGATGGGTTTTT
>NZ_FOCO01000110.1 GCF_900110135.1 Pseudorhodobacter antarcticus
TAAACGATCCAACCACCACCACAGACAAGCATTTCAAAATGCTTGTCTGTGGCTCTTGTTTCGCACAAAAGCTGGGACCTTCATAAGACAAGCTTTGCGCTGTCCGCTGCTAACCATCAAATCTGGTCGAAAATTTCAATTGTCAAAATTCTGAATCAGGCGCAGCATCAATGAGACTGTCTGACCACGTGCTTGTGTGCGTGACCAGCGGCCAGCTTCTAAAATGGGAGTGTTAGGTCGTGAAGATTGATCGTATCCTATATATTAGCAGGTTTCGTTTGGCTGATCTTTGGCATGGTGTTCGGGATCTATCTTGGCATCACGGACCAACTGCAGTTTTCCAACTCGCATGCACACGCCAACTTACTCGGGTTCGTCGTCTCCGTGCTATTCGGTCTCATCTATCGCAACTG
Source organism: Pseudorhodobacter antarcticus (assembly GCF_900110135.1). Lineage (GTDB taxonomy): Bacteria > Pseudomonadota > Alphaproteobacteria > Rhodobacterales > Rhodobacteraceae > Pseudorhodobacter > Pseudorhodobacter antarcticus. The sequence continues at coordinate 414 of NZ_FOCO01000110.1, forward strand.
GCCATCACTGCTGGAAAACAAATTGGCCATACCGCAGTTTGCAGTCTACCAAATCGGCGCAATTGTCTTGGTGGCGGGAAAATATGACATCGACCGTGGCGGTCGCGGGGTATTGGCTCCTCCCGGTTCCATGATCGTCGTTTTGGGCACCCTATTGATGTTCTGGATGTTCGCCAGAACCAAGGCCGAGAAGCCGGGTGCACGTCAAGGTCGCGCTTCATGACACCTTCGGTTCAAGAGCACTATGGAGCGACCGATATCGTGGCGCGTATCCTTGCAGCGGTCCCCTGGTCGCATGACGACGGCGCAGCGCTGACTGCAAGGCAGGTCTTTCCCTTTGACCAACTGCACGGTCGCGAATTGCTTGCGACGCAAGAACACGCTGCAAGATTGAATCCGACGAAAGAGGAACATCTTTTGGATATCGGATCGGGCGTCGGAGGACCGGCTCGCTACTTTGCAAGCACCTTTGGATGTCGAATTACTGGCATCGACCTGACGCCAGATTTTATTTTGGCTGCGAAAGAAATTTCCACTTTGTGCAACCTCGGCGACTTGCTCTCATTCGTTGAGGCCAATGCCGCAAAGCTTCCCTTCGCCGCCGATACTTTTGACCACGCCTATAGCTTTTATGTCGGCATGAACCTCGCGGACAAGTCGGCGGTCCTAAGCGAATGCTTCCGTGTTTTGAAGCCCGGAGGTCGGTTGCTCTGGACCGAGGTCACCGAGGCAGCTGGAAACCCACACTACCCTTTGCCTTGGTCGCGGAGCGTTGAGGGCAGCCATGTTCAGACGCGCGAAATCCTCATCGATGTTTTTGCGACTGTAGGGTTCGAAGTTCTTTCCGTTGAGGATGAGACTGGCGCTCATTTGGAACTGGCTCAGCAGATGAAACTGTCTGGAAAGGTGCCTACAGCCGCGCAGCAACAAGCCAACGAAGTGGTTCTTGGTGCTGACTTTGGGGAGCGTCGTGGCTCTGTTGCACAAATGGTCTGACGGTGAGGGTTCCCCTATCCCCGGACAGACTTATCCCACGACTTCTGTAATGGGCGT
>NZ_FOCO01000108.1 GCF_900110135.1 Pseudorhodobacter antarcticus
GCAACGTTTGATCTGAAGGCCGCAAGTTCTTCGGCCAGGGCTTCTTCGGGTGTTTTCCATCCGAGGGTTTTGCGGGGTCGCTGGTTCATCAGGCGGGCGACGTCGTTGAGCTCGGTCTGAACCGCCCCTTGTTTGCCGGAGACCTTCAACCTGACTAAGGATGAGGGCTATGGAAAAGAGTAAGACATCAAACCGTTATTCACCGGAGATGCGGGCGCGTGCCGTTCGCATGGTGTTGGAGCATCAAGGCTCCTATGAAAAGCAATCCGCTGCGGTAGCTGCGATTGCCCCCAAGATTGGCTGCATCCCAGAGACATTGAGGGTCTGGGTTCGGCAGGCGGAAAAGGACAGCGGGGCACGGGACGGTGCGACCAGTGTTGAACGCGACAAGATCAAAGAACTGGAACGCGAGGTGAAGCAACTTCGTCAAGCCAACGAGATATTGCGCAAGGCGTCAGCTTATTTTGCGCAGGCGGAACTCGACCGCCCGTTCAAGCCATGATCGGCTTTATTGATGATCATCGCGTGGTCCATGGGGTCGAGTCGATCTGCAGGGTGCTGCCGATTGCCCCATCCACCTACTATGCCTGCCTCGCTGTGCGCGCCGATCCGAGCAAGGCGTCTGCACGCCAGCAGCAGGATGCGGTTTTGCGGCCCAAAATCCAGAAGGTCTGGGATCGCAACTGGGAGGTTTACGGTGTCCGCAAAGCCTGGCGACAGCTGTGCCGTGAAGGTGAAGCTGTGGCGCGCTGCACCGTGGCACGCCTCATGAAAGGCATGGGTTTACGGGGAATCGTTCGAGGAAAGGCCATGAAAACAACGATCCCCGACACGTCAGTGCCATGCCCACGCGATAAGGTGAACCGCAAGTTCCGAGCACCAGCGCCAAATATGCTGTGGGTAAGCGACTTCACTTATGTCTCAACATGGCAAGGATTTGTTTACGTCGCCTTCGTGATCGACACCTTCGCCAACCGCATCGTCGGCTGGAAAGCGTCGCGATCCGCCAAGACAGATTTTGTCTTGGATGCGTTGGAACAGGCGCTTTATTCCCGCCGCCCTGCCTATCAGGCTGGTTTGGTTCATCATAGCGACCGAGGCGGGCAATACGTGTCTATTCGCTACACCGAGCGCTTGGCAAAGGCCGGCATTGAACCATCCGTTGGCAGCGTCGGTGACGCCTATGACAACGCTTTGGCCGAGACCATCAACGGCCTTTACAAAACCGAGGTTATCCGGCGGCGCAGTTCATGGAAAACGATGGAGGAGGTCGAGCTGGAAACTCTTAAATGGGTCGACTGGTTCAACAACAGGCGCCTGCTTGAGCCTATCGGAAACATCCCACCCGCAGAGGCAGAGGAGGCCTTCTATGCAAACTTGAACACACTCGATATGGTCGCGTAACACGGACTAATTGGTCTCCGGTGAAACCGGGGCGGTTCAGTCTGGCTGATTGTGCTTAGGTCGGTGCCTTTGGGGAAGAACTGGCGCAGCAGACCGTTGGTGTTCTCGTTGCTGCCACGCTGCCAGGGGGCGTG
>NZ_FOCO01000106.1 GCF_900110135.1 Pseudorhodobacter antarcticus
TCTGGGGCGAGCTTTGTGGTGTTTGGCGGTGATTTCAGCGGCGCTGCAACACAAGTGGGCACGGTGGGCGACGATACACTGACCGGCACGGCGGCGGTCGATGTGTTGATCGGCGGTACTGGCAACGACACGCTTGACGGTGGCGGCGGTGCGGATGTGTTGCGCGGCGGCGCGGGCGATGATGTGCTGTCGGTCGGCGATCTTGCGTTTGCGCGGATCGACGGCGGCGCGGGTACGGACATGTTGCGGATAAGTGGTTCTGGTCTGGCGCTGGATCTGACCGTGCTCGACAACACCTCGTTAAGCGGGATTGAAGTGGTCGACCTGGCGGCGGGCGGCAACGCGCTGACGCTGTCCGCGCTTGAATTGTTGCGGCTGTCGGATACGTCGAACACCCTGCGGGTGCTGGGCGGGGGCAGCGACACGCTGACACTGGCAGACGCGGGCTGGGTGCATGCGGGCACGCTTACCGACAATGGGACCTTCACGATCTACACCAACGGCAATGCGCGGTTAGAGCTGCAGGACGGGGTTGCGGGGAGTGGTCTGCCGGCGGGGCCAGTGCCAGCAGTCGAACTGTCGGCGATTGAGGCGGGCACGGGCGGCTTTGTAATCAACGGCGTCTCGGCAAATGACCAGTCGGGCTATTCGGTGAGTTCTGCGGGCGATGTGAACGGCGACGGGTTTGACGACCTGATCGTCGGGGCCCGGTTCGACGATCCAAATGGCAGCAACTCCGGCGCGAGCTTTGTGGTGTTTGGCAAGACGGACGGCACGGCGGTGGAGCTTTCGGACGTTGAGGCAGGCACCGGCGGCTTTGTGATCAACGGCGTGTCGGCGAATGACAACTCGGGCCAGTCGGTCAGTTCTGCGGGCGATGTGAACGGCGACGGGTTCGACGACCTGATCGTCGGGGCCTTGTACGACGACCCGAATGGCAACAACTCTGGCGCAAGTTTTGTGGTGTTTGGCAAGACGGACGGCACGGCGGTGGAACTGTCAGCCATCGAGGCGGGCAGCGGCGGCTTTGTGATCAACGGCGTGTCGGCGCTTGACCGCTCGGGCTTCTCGGTGAGTTCTGCGGGCGATGTGAACGGCGACGGGTTTGACGACCTGATCGTCGGGGCCAAGTTAGACGACCCAAATGGCAGCAACTCCGGCGCGAGCTTTGTGGTGTTTGGCAAGACCGACGGCACGGCGGTGCAGCTATCCGCGATTGAGGCGGGCAGCGGCGGCTTTGTGATCAACGGCGTCTCGGCGAGTGACAACTCGGGCTATTCGGTGAGTTCTGCGGGCGATGTGAACGGCGACGGGTTTGACGACCTGATCGTCGGGGCCCCGTTCGACGACCCGAATGGCGGCGGCTCTGGCGCGAGCTTTGTGGTGTTTGGCAAGACGGACGGCACGGCGGTGGAACTGTCAGCGATTGAGGCGGGCACCGGCGGCTTTGTGATCAACGGCGTGTCGGCGTATGACCGCTCGGGCGCTTCGGTGAGTTCTGCGGGCGACGTGAACGGCGACGGGTTTGATGACCTGATCATCGGGGCCAGGGGCGACGCCCCGAATGGCGGCTACTCTGGGGCGAGCTTTGTGGTGTTTGGCGGTGATTTCAGCGGCGCTGCAACACAAGTGGGCACGGTGGGCGACGATACA
>NZ_FOCO01000105.1 GCF_900110135.1 Pseudorhodobacter antarcticus
CTCCATTTGGGAAGTTTGAATCAGAAATCAGAACCGATGGGAATCCCGATTGTCCACGGGCCCTAGTCAGATGCGCCCGGATCCTGCCAACAACCTTTGCGGGCATCGAGGATCGAGAAGGGCTGGATGCCGAAGCGGATGGCGAGGCTGCCGGAAGGCAAACTGGTGGTGCCGGAGTTGGCTGGGGCGGAGTTCACACCGTCAGTGACCATAACACCGGCGTCAGAGCTGGCCTTGGCGCCGATCAAATATAAATGTGTCGTAGTTTTGCCATGATTTTGCCACGTTAGAGCGAGATTCAATCTTTATCCTTATTCTAATAAGGCGATATGCACCAGTTTTGCATGCGTTTAGGGGCAAGAAGAGAGGGTACAAAATTGAAGATCCTGACGGTAGACGACGAACCCTTTTTCTTGGAAATCCTCAACATTGCGTTGGCCGAACTAGGCTACACCGACGTTTCACAATCCTACTCGGCGCTTGATGCTTTGCGTGCCCTGGAAGTTGGTCAAGAAAAGTTTGACTGCATCCTTCTCGACATAAGGATGCCGGGTATGGATGGGGTTGAACTGTGCCGTAGAATCCGCATGATGGAACGCTATCGTCGGGTGCCAATTATGATGGTAACGTCAATGTCAGATCGCCATCACATCGACACCGCTTTTGCGGCGGGCGCGAGCGATTATCTGAGCAAGCCACTTGATGCCACCGAATTAAAGGCACGAATGGCAATGATGGAGCGGTTGGTCTTGGAGCGGCTGCGCAACCAGCTTCTGGAATATCGTGTCGCAGCCGCAAATGATGTGGTGGAACTAAAGTTTGATCTTGATACCCCAGTCATGATGGAAGGATTCGATAGACTGATCGAGTATCTCGCGCTTGAAAACTATATGCTCAGCCTTGGAATCAAGGATCGCCACGATGTCTCTGCTTTCGTCATCTCGATTTCTAATGCGGCCAGAATATTTGGCCGTATCTCCCCAGTAGACTTTATGAATATGCTCAGTGATGTCGCAATATGCATCGAGGACGCCCTGAAGGCGGTGCCGGGTTTGGTTTCGTACGCAGGCAACGGCAATTTTATGGTGGTGACATCAGGGAGCAACCTCATCGATACCGAATTGGTTGAGAACACAATAAATCTTGCTCTTGAGGAATTCGCCGCCACTTATCAGTTTGATAGAATTCCGAGCCCCGTTGTGGTCGTCGGCAGTCAAGTTCGCAAAACGTTGTTTTCGCGGATAAGCCCAGCGAAATTCTTAGAGCGCGCAATTGCAGCAATCGGCTCAAAGACCACGCCTCATATGCAATGGTTAAAACGGATATCTTGAACAGCCATGCAGGAAGTTTTGCCCGCCCTGCAGCCACTTCGTGCTCGCTTTATTGAGATGAGCGCCTACCGTTCGGCTGAACTTTCCAACTTGAAACGCCGCATAAATTTGGAGGGAGACCCAAATGCTGCGATGTGCGAAATCGGGGACATCGTTCACAAGATCAGTGGCGTTGCAGCCACGCTTGGCTTCCCAGAATGGGGATTGCTGGCTGCAGAATTAGACGGGATCACCAATGCATTGCAAAAACAAGAAATAAGCGCTGACGAAGCGTGGCGTCGCGCCGAACCTTCCCTCGACCAGCTTATCTACTCGATGGCCACACCGTAAACTATTTAGCGCCTAGTTTTCTTGGCAATGCCACGAAGCGCGCGTTCAGCTGCCTGCGGTCTTGCGCAAGAGCATGACCTACGACCGTGGAACGGAAATGGCCTGCCACCCGGAACTGGCGCGACGGCTGAAGATCGACATCTG
>NZ_FOCO01000104.1 GCF_900110135.1 Pseudorhodobacter antarcticus
CAACACTCTGTCAGTTGAAGGTCGCTGACGCGCTTTGGGCGGAACCTGCTATCCCGTTGCCGCGAAAACAGTCAAAAATCGAGGTGCCCTTAAGACAGCCTAAAGCTCAACAGCAGGTATGAGTAGAACAGGCCAGCGCCGCATCAAGGCCGCGAAGTTCCCAGCCGTCAAAAGCCTCGACAGCTTCGATTTCAAGGCAATCCCCAAGCTCAACAAGATGCAGGTGGTGGAACTCGCCCGCTGCGAATGACCTTACGGCTTATAGGTCGCGCGGCGTGAGACCGTCATCCCCCTGGGGCCCAAGTGGGCACCTGCAAGGCCCATTTCGTCCTCGGGCTTGGGCTGGCGGGCTGCCAGAAGGGCATGTCGGTCAGCTTCACCACCGCCACCTCGCTGATCACCAGCAAGCTGCCATTCGATGAATGGACCGAAACCTTCGGCACCGAGCGCCTGACTGGCACATTGTTCGATCGGTTAACTATCGCCGACATCAAGGCGGTGTACATGATCCGAAAAGGCCAGTTCGGCCTTAACTGTATTTCCCCATTCCAGCAGTTTGCCAAACTTACTGCATAATAGGGTCTAAAAGTTGGACGTACTCAATATGATACCAGGCTTGCGACATAGCCGTAGCAAATACTTTGAAAAGTTTGGAATTTGACCGTCAGGTTGCCCTGAGCCTTCTACGGCAGTATCAATTACAGTAAATGACTCTCCGCCGCCCGCTCGCACATGCCGCCACGCCGCGCGAGACGAACCTTCAAATACAAATCCACGACTAAAATTTCCCGCCCTCCCTGAAAACAGAAAGGGCCAAAGTGGCAACATTTTACATTGCTCGCAGCGAGATTATCACGCCACTTCCTTGGTCCACTTTTGCATTGCCGTTCTCAGGTGGTTTTTGCGTGCCATCGGTGTAGCAAATGAGCGCACCCAAGGGGACTGCGTTGATGATCAGACTTGCAGACATGATTTCTCCTTCTGCGTGGTAGGTTTCACACGCATCACATTGATATTATTATGTTTAATGTAAATGAGGGCGGTTTTTCCGCCTTCTGGGGCTTCAGATCACTCTGCGGCCATCATCTCAGCGGCGTCCGCAGGCAAATCCGCCATTAAGAAGTCAAGCAAGTCGATGCTCTCGACAGATTCAGAAGCGTCTTCAACCGGCTCACCGTCCCCTGCCCCGCTGTCTGCATCGAGATCAACATGGCGCAGTACCTCGGGCGACCATCCAGAGCCTTTGAGCAGACGCTCGGCCTCGATTGCCATTTCACCCTTCTTCAGATGGTCCAACAGCTGGGCCGTGCCGTCGCCTTTCGCTTCACGTACCGCTTCCAAGATACGAGCCTTGGGAACCCGGTTGAGGTAGGTATCGACGGTCGGCTCCCAACCGGCTTCCACCATATCGAGGCCAACGGCATTAGCGACCATATCCGACTGCGCCATGCGCTTGGACAGGCCCGACGCAGAAATACCGGCGCCGCAAGGGTTCACCCGCTCGTGCAAGGCATTCATCCCAAAGCTCAAGCAATGCGCCAGCAGAGCCAAACGGCTTGTTTGGTCAAGTCCTAAGAGGTAGTTCTCAGAGAATGACATCATCACCCAGTGGCAGATCCGCCTCCCAACTCGCATGCCGATCATCGACGGCCTGGGCTTCGGGACTATCCTTCAGGTCGGGGGCTTGAGCGGAGAGGTAAACCTGCCGCACAGACGCCTCAAGACAACTGCCTGAAGCCCCAGCGCTCCGAAACGTGTCATTGACCAGTTTCACCGTATCCGTCCGGTCTGACCGCCCTGCCTGCGTGATAGAGTGGGTGATAGTGTCCACCATCGATAGTGGACATCTTGAGGTTAGTTATGGCGGGG
>NZ_FOCO01000103.1 GCF_900110135.1 Pseudorhodobacter antarcticus
GGTTTACTCATACCACACAGCTACCATGCTGGATTCACAAGATGAATCCCTCATGGGATTTGTGCAACAGAGCCGTGTCGCGCTATAATGTGGTGGCCGGTCCGACTGTGGCGCTTGACCTTAAAGGTAAAGCGCGTTCGGCGTCTGTCACCCTGACCCAGCCGATCATTGCCCGTGACAAGTTCGTCTTGCAGGCCATTGGCTCTGCTTTCAAAGGCAAGTCTTGGTCCTATTCGGCGGGCGTTCCGCTGGTTGAGGCGGGCACGACGAAATTCTCGGCAGGCTTTTCGCTGGGCGCGTATGGCGACAACTGGTCCTTTGACACCCAGATCCAGAATGTTTCGGCCAAGGTTAATGACGTTATCGCGGCTTCTTCCAACACGTATTCCGTTCTTACGGGATCGTTCGACGGCAGCTACCGCTTTGGCACGGAACTGAGCCTTATCGGGCGCGGCGCATGGCAGTCTACCAAAGAAGTCTCGGTGCCCGGTGAGTTGTTGTTCCAGATCGGTGGCCCGACCACCGTCCGAGGCTATCCGTCAGATGGCGTGGCCGGAGACGATGGTTTTTATGTCAACCTTGAGCTGCACAAGCCGTTCAAAGTGAAAGATAAGACCGTCAACGGTTTTGTTTTCCTTGATGCGGGAGAAGTGTATTCCTCTTTTCCCAAGGTGACCACCTTGATGTCCACGGGAATGGGCGCGTCCTATGCGTTCAACAGGCATGGTCGCTTTGACGTGGTTGTTGGGGTGCCGCTGAAAAAGACGTTGGCAAATCAATCAAAGGCGACGCTGTCAGCCACGCTGACGCTGTCGCGTTTCTGAACTTGGTGGCTTTTGGTCGCGGCTGCGGCAGCGTCCTGACCGGGGGCTGCCCGTGCTTGTCCAGCGGAAGATAGGGGTTGTGGCGCGGGATCAGATTTTGCACAGTTCCCAGACATTTGAATGAAGTAGAGGGCCGGATTTATGACCAAGCAATTGATGATCTACGAAAATGCAGTGCCGGTTTCGGCTGATGAACATCGCGGCCTTTCGGTTCGTCAGGGCACAAGCTTTGGCTTTGCCGCGGCACTGAATTCCGTGCCTTTGGTGGTGGCCGAGTTTGAAAAAGCGTCTGCCGAATACCCGATTATTTTCGCGGCCGAGGGTGAGGCGATGACCCCGGCGCTGGTTATTGGCCTTCGGGCCGACGAAAACCTTTGCGTCAACGCCGATGGGACGTGGGATGGCGATTATGTGCCCGCGTTTTTGCGCCGCTATCCTTTCGTCTTTTCGGGCGGCACCGAGGGCGAGCCGTTTACCTTGTGCATTGACACCGCTTTTGAGGGCGTGAATGAGGATGACAAGGGCGAGCATTTGTTCGACAGCGACGGCAATCGCACCCAGTACCTCAACACGATGCTGCAATTCGCCTCTGATTATCAGACCCAGCATGCGGTGACGCGCAGCTTTACTGAGCGCCTGCGTACGCTTGATCTCTTGGAACAGGCGACGGCAACCGCTTCGCTTCCCGACGGGACGCGGCTGTCGCTTGGTGGATTTCAACGGGTCAGTGCCGAGCGGCTGGCGGCACTGGGCGATGCGGACGTGCTGGACCTGTTCCGCAGCGGGATGCTTTCGGTCATTCAGGCACATCTTGCATCTCTGTCGCGTCTGCCGGCTCTTCTGGTTCGGGCCGAGCGACGCGCAAACGGTGGTCAAGCGGACTGAAGCAGGCAAAGCGGGTCTGCCCTCAGGGATGCGTCATGCCTTGCGGGGTCTGGCCTCGGGGTACTGTCGCAACCTTTAAGCTTCCAGCTGAAGCCGAGATATGGCAACGTTCTCTGATGGTTACAGTTTCATATTTTTGATGGCCCTCGGCATGAATAATTTCAAGGGCACGCAGAGAGTTGGTCGCGGAATTTCGGACCAGTTGTTAAGGTGGATCACATGATGAGAGAAGTGATCCAGAATGAAGAAACGAAAGAACCATTCGC
>NZ_FOCO01000100.1 GCF_900110135.1 Pseudorhodobacter antarcticus
CTGCGCTCATGCGAAAGCTGATTGAACTCGCCAACGCCCTCATCAAAGCAAACCGAAATTGGGTGATTAAAGAGGCTTGATCAAGACGGATACTCAGCCTGTCCGCAACTCTTGTCCGTCCGTTTGCAGCCTTGTTCAATGTTTTGATCGCTGTCGCCGAAGCGCATCCAAAGATGCAAGAAGTGTCTCGTCTGAACGCCCAGACAGACGCACAGCTGGCAGCACGCGGCACCACGCGTGAAAACGAAGTGCGCCGGATTTTTGCAGGGCAGTTTTATCTGTAACCTGTAACCTGTGACCTGAAATTGCTGAAATTCAAAAAGGCGGGGGCATTACCCCGCTTTTTTTTCCCAGCGCCCACTGGCTTCTGACCAGTACTGCGCCGCGTGGCCAGCCTCTTTCATCGATGTCCATTGCGACCGCGCGGCAACAACCGCAGTTTCATCATTGCCATCAAACAGAATGAAAACCCGTTCCAGCGCGGCCACCTCGGCAGGGTCAACCAGCGCGCCATCGACAACCATCAATGCCTGCGCACCGTTGGAAATTGCCCCCAACCCCAACAAAATGGGTTGATGCGCGTCTTGTGGACCGCCTTCCAGCCCATGCGGCAAAAACCCATCCTCTGGTCCTTGCCAAAGCTGTTGGTCCATATCGGCCAAACGCGCGGTATCGGTGCCGCGCAGCATCACCCTCCAGCCAGCCTGCAAAGACCGCGCCAACAGGGTGCGCGCGGTAGCTTCCGCGCGCGATGCTGTTAGGTGATAAAACATCACCATTCCCATGGCTTAGCCTTCAAACTTGTCACGGATCAACCGATCCAAAGCCATCACACCCCAGCCGGTTGCGCCTTTGGGGGCCAAGGTGGTGTCCGATTTCACCAGCGCAGTCCCGGCGATATCAAGATGGCACCACGGCATCCCGTCTTTGACAAACCGTTTCAAGAATTGCGCGGCCGTGATTGCCCCACCATCACGCCCACCCACGTTCATCATATCGGCAATGCGCGATTTTAGTTTGGCATCATAGGCGTCGCCCATCGGCATCCGCCACGCGCCTTCACCCTCTGCCTTGCAAGCAGAAAGGAACGCGTCGCACAGCCCATCATCATTGCTGAAAACACCAGTATTTTCGTGACCCAAAGCGACAATAATGGCGCCCGTCAAGGTGGCAAGGTTGATCATGCCGGTTGGCTTAAACCGCTGTTGTGTATACCACATCACGTCGGCCAGAACCAGACGCCCTTCGGCATCGGTGTTGATCACCTCAATCGTGTCGCCTTTCATAGAACGAACAACATCGCCGGGGCGTTGCGCGCGCCCATCCGGCATGTTTTCGACCAGCCCGACCAAGCCCACGACATTGGCCTTGGCGCGCCGCAGGGCCAAGGTGCGCATGACCCCCGCGACCACGCCTGCGCCGCCCATATCCATCGTCATATCTTCCATCCCGCCCGCAGGTTTGATGGAAATACCACCGGTATCGAACACCACACCTTTGCCGACCAATGCAAAAGGCTTCTCGGTGCCGCCGCCACTCCACTGCATCACCACGACTTTGGACGGCGTTTCAGACCCAAGCCCGACACCCAGCAAAGCATGCATACCAAGCGCTTCTAGGTCTGCCTCTTCCAAGATTTCCACCTCCAGCCCCAGCTCTTGCATCGCGGCAAGGCGGGCGGCAAAATCGTCGGTGGTCAGGATATTGGCGGGTTCATTGACCAAATCGCGGGTGAAAAACACGCCTTCGGCCACAGCCGCCATTGGTTTGGCGGCCTGCGCCGCCCCTTCGGGGTTTTTGACCATCAAGGTCACGGGGCCGCGCGCGGTGGGCGCAGAGGTTTTGTGCGGTTCAAAATCATAAGCGCGCATGGCGAGGCCAAAGGAAAGATCGGCTGCGCGGGTCATTGCCCCCGCAAGCACCAACACGCCCGTTTTGCCAACGGTTTTGCCAATGGCAGCCCCTGCTTTGCGCGCGGTTGCAACATCGGCGCGCAGGGCCGCTTTGACCACTTGCAACGCTTCGACCGCAAGGCCCGCAGGCCAGCCCAGATCAACCGCGTCGCCCGGTTTTACCTTTTCCCATGTATCCGACGCCAAAAAACGGTTCAGTGCCCCTTTGGTCAAGCTGTTCAAACGGCGGGCGGCGGGGCTGCGCGCGGCCATTTCATCTGGGGCGGCGATCAGCGCGATGCGGCCTGTAAAACTGCCCAAGGCGTCAAGATCGGTTTCGTGAAACTGGATCGGCAATGGATGTGTCATGACTTTTCTTTTCCGAATTTGATGTCTCGTCACGGCACCCCGACATGGGGGCGGACCTGTTGGGTAAAGCCTAACGGCTACAAAAGCCCTTGACCAGAGTATCCGTCTTGATCAAGCCTCTTTAATCACCCAATTTCGGTTTGCTTTGATGAGGGCGTTGGCGAGTTCAATCAGCTTTCGCATGAG
>NZ_FOCO01000099.1 GCF_900110135.1 Pseudorhodobacter antarcticus
TATGGCGGTCATCCCGTGATTTTTCAGCGCAGTCACGATCCGGTCGATGTCAGCGGCCCCGAGGTCATAGTCGCCAAGACGGGTCTGGATGCCCATCTTGTGGAAAAACTCTCGCGTCGCGGTGATGGCGGCATCAATGCGGGCATCCTCTGACCCATCGCGGATATTCCAGACATTTGCCGCATATTGCAGCAGCTTGGCGCGTTTTGGCCCGCGCTGATCCTGCATCAAGGCTGGCAGCACCACGGCCAAAGTGCGGGCGTGATCGGTGTCATTCAGGGCCGTAATCTCATGCCCGATCATATGGCTGGCCCAGTCTTGCGGAACACCTGCGCCGATCAAACCGTTCAGCGCCAGCGTGGCCGTCCACATCAGATTGGCGCGGATGTCATAATCCAGCGGGGTTTCCAGCGCTTTGGGCCCCAGATCAATCAACGTGCGCAGCAGCGTTTCGGCAAAGCCGTCTTGCACGGCGGCGTTGACCGGATAGGTCAGATATTGCTCGATGATATGCACAAACGCATCGGCAACACCGTTGGCGATCTGGCGCGGCGGCAGGGTATAGGTCAGCTCTGGGTCAAGGATCGAGAACACTGGATAGCAATGCGGGCTCATGAACGGCAGTTTTGCGCCTTTTTCAGCATGGGTGATGACCGACGCCGGGTTCATCTCTGACCCCGTTGCGGGCAGGGTCAGCACCGTGCCGAAGGGCAGGGCGGCGGTGACGGCGCTGCCCCATGAGGTCAGGATATCCCACGGATCACCCTTGAATTTTGCCGCCGCGGCAATGAATTTGGTGGCGTCTATGACGGAGCCACCGCCGACCGCCAGCAGATAAGTGATGCCATGCGTGGCAATCAGGTCGACGGCCTTCAACGCAGTGGCATAGCGGGGGTTCGGCTCGATGCCGCCGAATTCCACAACGCTGCGGTCGCCGAGTGCGGTGCGGACCTGCGCCAGAACGCCGGTGCGTTCCGCGCTGCCGCCGCCATAGATCAGCAGAACTTTGGCATCCTGTGGCACTTGGGCGCTCAGATCGGCGATGCGGCCTTTGCCGAACAGAATATGGGTGGGATTGCGAAGATCAAAATTGTTCATTGTTTGGCTTCCTTTTATATTAGGCCAGTCGTCTATTCTTTAACTAAAAATGACGGGGTTATGCTGCGGGAACCGCCTGCACCGTGGTGGCCATCGCCGCTTTCAAGGCGGCGTCATCTCGCGACAGGCCCGCCACCAGACTGGCCCCCAGCCATTGATGATAGATGGATTGCGCCAGCGATTTGGTGTCTGGCAGGGGTGCAATCGAGCCCTCGGTGATGCCTTGGTCGAGGGTGTCCGACAGGCTGGCAATTATATCCTCAACGCCCTTTCTCAAAATCTTGCTCATGTCCGGCGACAGATCTGCAACCTCGGCCGAGAGTTTGACCACAAGGCAGCGATCTTGCAGGGCAGGGCCTGTTTGCTTTTGCAGCCAGCCCGCGAAATATCCAAAAAACCGCGCGCGGGCGTTTTGAGACGTATCGAGAAGGGTCGCGCCAAGGTCTTTGCGATATTGCTCCACAAAATCCTCAAGCAGAGCACAGCCGTAAGCCTCTTTGGAGGGAAAGTAGTGATAGAATGAGCCTTTGGGCACATCGGCTGCCTTCAACAACGCGTTCAGGCCGACGCCGGTATACCCTTGCCTTGCCGTAAGGCTGCGCCCCACAGCCAGAATATGACTTCGCGTATCTTTGAGTGTTGACTTCATAACAGGTGAATAGCAGGAAAATAGACCAGTCGTCTAGTAACATATTGGTGTTTTCAAGACGGCCTGCCGGGTTCCCGAGTTCAATGTCGCGCTGTGGCAAGGCGCGAGTTTCGCGGTGGACCTAGGGTAATTTGGATTGGAATTAATCTTTGGACAAAAGGTGTGCGTCACATGGCACACACCAACACCGACCGTTTCAAACGCGCTTTTCGTCCATGCTTTGGTCGGGCTGCTGTTGGGGCTTGGCCTTTAGCGGCAGGTCGGGGCGATCTTGCCGGGATGGTCTGGCTGCTGGGCATATCGCCGGTTCTGGCGGCTCTGTTGGTAGAAACCCACGAGGTGTAACCTGCATGATACGGCAGAGAAACTCGACCGGCCAATCTTTTTTCCAGGCATCAATGAAGGCAAACCTCATCCCGTTGCCCGGCAGTGGTTTGTGCAACAAACCATGAGAGAGGGCTTTGGCCTGCAAAGAAGCCTAATGGTGAATGTGCCATTTACCTACCGGCCAACGGATTGCCGCCTTTTTTAGCACTTCCCTCTCCTCACGCAGCCGCCGGACTTCTTTGCGAAGGCGGATACCCGGTTCGCGCCAGTGGAGGGTGGATCGTCGCCCGATGAGAGTATCGCTCTTGAAGGTGTTTTTCTTCCGGTCGAGATAGAAACGTCCACCTTGGAAAGCCCCACCGTTCCCGCGCGAATAAGCGCCGTGGCGGCTGATCCTGGCCCTGTTGTCTTGGCGCAGCGCGTGGACATCGCGCTGGCCGAGGAC
>NZ_FOCO01000098.1 GCF_900110135.1 Pseudorhodobacter antarcticus
CTATCGGATCAATTTGCGATCTCTACGACCCATTCGAATGCGGAAACTACTTCAAGGCGGCCGGTTATGACGCAAGTTAAAACCGAAACGCTGTAGGGCACCTGCGCACCTTCTGGAGGGCAGTTGGCCCACCGAAGCGATGCTGGCGCATATCGCCGTGGCCAAACATTCCGAACATATGCCGCTCAACCGGCAGGCGCGGGTCATGGCCCGTCACGGTTTCCCGGTCGACCGGTCCGTTCTTGCCGACTGGATGGGCCGGGTGGGCGCACATATCGCGCCGGCCGTCGACCGGATGGCCGTCTTGCTAAAATCCAGGACTTCCCGGCTTTACGTGGACGAAACCACCGCCCCGGTGCTGGACCCGGGCCGCGGGAAGACCAAGACCGGCTATCTCTGGGCGGTCTTGCGGGATGATCGGGGCTGGGGCGGACCATTGCCGCCGGGGGTCGTGTTCCATTACCGACCGGGGCGAAGTGGCGAGCATGCTGAGGTGATCCTGTCGTGGTTTGAGGGCACCATCCAGGTTGATGCCTATGGCGGCTATCAGGCTTCGACTTTGCCGCCAGCGAGATCAATGAGGCTACCCTGCGCCAGTTGCACAAAGGCGAGTTCATGGATGGGGCGCAAAACATCGTGCTGATCGGAGGCCCAGGAACGGGTAAAACCCATGCCGCAACAGCCCTTGGCGTGCAGGCCGTCGAACATCACCGCCGAAAGGTGCGCTTCTTCTCGACCATCGAATTGGTCAACGCCCTCGAGTTGGAAAAGGCAAAAGGCAAAGCAGGGCAACTTGCCGAAGGCCTAACCAAGCTCAACCTCGTGATCCTTGACGAGTTGGGCTATTTGCCGTTCAGCGCTTCGGGCGGCGCATTACTCTTCCATCTGCTGAGCAAACTCTACGAACGCACCAGCGTCATCATAACAACAAACCTCAGCTTCAGCGAATGGGCCACGGTCTTCGGTGACGCCAAAATGACCACCGCACTGCTCGACCGCCTGACCCACCGCTGCCACATCTTGGAGATCGGAAACGACAGCTTCCGCTTCAAGGCCAGCTCAGCCGCCGCAGCCCGCAAAAAGAAGGAGGCAACTAATGTCTTGACGCCAGCATGAGCCAAGAAACATAACCTAAAGGTGGCTCACTTCTCGATGGAAAACCCGGCTCACTTTTGCGTGGAAATTAACATCGCTGAGGTATCAGTGCGTCTACTTGCACACCCGGGGAAACCGGATCACAAGCACGGGCCGGTGTCGGGCGCTGGATCACCTTCTACAACCACCAACGGCCCCACGCCGCCCATGGAGGGCAACCGCCCGCCGTGGTCTACTTCAACGTAACCCAAACCGATCAGCAGGTGCCGGCAGTCGCTTAAATCACGCGGAAAACTATCCAAGAATTGGGGAGTAGGTCAGTCTATGACACGGTATATAAAATCACGTAAATCTGAATGGCATATCTCAGAATCAAATGTAGGTTGGAATAATATTTGGCACAGGTCCCTCAACACGCGCGTGTCGCGCCGCCTCGGCTCGCGGCTTGGCTCTTGCTTTTGCTTCTGAGCTGCATAGGCGGAACGACATTTCTATGGATAGAGGTGGCACTTTCGGACTTTGGTCCGCTCTGGCTGGTGGCCTATCGTATATCGATTGCCGCAGTGGTGATGGTGGTGATCTGGCAGATTCGCGGCGGGAAGCTGTTTGTCCAGGCGGTGAGCTGCGCAGCCATAGTCACCCTCGTCAGCATCTGCTTCCTGACAACCATATTGCCGTTCTTGCTTATTAGCTGGGGCCAGCAATATGTGACATCCGGCTTCGCGGGTATCGCGTTGGCATCGAGTGCACTGATCGTGTCGCCGCTTGCACATCTTCTGGTTCCCGGCGAACGGATGAGCATCCGCAGTACAGTCGGCCTCACCTTCGGGTTCCTAGGCGTCGTTTTCCTCATCAGTCCGGCTTGGCAGACAGGAACCTACGGGCCACATTTTGTGCTCGGCGAACTCGCCTGCATCCTCGCCGCTGGCTGCTACGCGCTCAGCTCAGTCCTCATAAGCCGGTTGCCGCCAGTGGATCCAGTAGGACTCACAGCGATCACGCTGACCATAGCGGGAATAGTTGTGTTCCTGGCTGCCCTGATCTTCGCTGAACCTATGACGCGACCGAGCATTGCCGCCATGTCAGCTTTGGGTTTACTCGCACTAGCCTCCACGGCGGGGTCCAACCTACTCGTCATCAGTCTTATCCGGCAGGTAGGCCCAAACTTCTTGGCTATCTCAAGTTTCATCGCGCCACTCATCGCAGTTGCGACCGGCGCGCTCGTTCTCGGCGAAACTGTTGCTCTCAGTGATATCTTAGGATTTTTACTAATCCTGAGCGGTATGGCGCTGGGAAAGTATGGATTTCGCCATCGGGATAGAGCGTAAGCGATGGTAATCCCCCCTATTTTTAGTGGGGTGCGATCGTAGAATTCACGCGGCCATTTTCAGTTTCATTGCGGGTGTTATGCCGCCGATGCCCATGTTG
>NZ_FOCO01000046.1 GCF_900110135.1 Pseudorhodobacter antarcticus
TGCCGTTCAGCGCATCAGGCGGGGCGCTGCTCTTCCATCTGTTGAGCAAGCTTTACGAGCGCACCAGCGTCGTGATCACCACAAACCTCAGCTTCAGCGAATGGGCCACCGTCTTCGGCGATGCCAAAATGACCACCGCTCTGCTCGACCGACTGACCCACCGCTGCCACATCTTGGAGACCGGAAACGACAGCTTCCGCTTCAAGGCAAGCTCAGCCGCTGCGGCCCGAAAAAGGAAGGAGCCCAGCATTGTCTTGACGCCAGCATAACTCGCGGAACATAACCTAAAGGTGGCTCACTTCTCGATGGAAAACCCGGCTCACATTTGCGTGGAAATTAACAGCCCAGCGCGCCCAAAGGTTGTCGACCAGCTTGTTCAGGGCCTTGTCTGCGCTGGCCGCGCGGGGCCGAATGCCGGTTCCGACGAGGCTGTTGACCAGCACCGAGACCGCCTTGGCTGCCATCGGATTGTTGCGCACCAGATCCCGCATCCGGTCGCGCAGGACCGGCGCGGCCATACCGATTTCGGCATCAGCCGCCTTGCCACTGGTGGTCCAACCGTCCGTTCCGCGCCCTTTGGCTGACCCGTCATAGGCGCGCCGCAGATTGCCCAGCGCGATACGGGCCGCATAGCGTTGCGAGGCAGCCTGCGGCGAGATCAGCGCCACCGCCCGATCAATCAGGCCCCAACGGATCGTGGGCGGAGTTTTGGTCACCGCTCACCCCGACGGAAACTGGCGAAGCCTGCGACCGGTAAGGGCGATCCACCGGCCTGTGCCATTTCTGACTCGATGATGCGCATCCGCGACAGCAGATCGGCGGCATTGCCATATTCCACAGTCCGGCCGTCCGAGGTCACGCGCAGGGTGCCTGCGGCATAGGCTCGCTTCAATGCATCCAGTTCACTTTGCGTCCAAGCCATTTCAGAACCATTTCTTTCTTGGGCCCATCCACGGGGCGGGGCGTTTCGTCTGTGTTGTGGGCGCGGGTCGGTTGGGTTGACCGGCTGGCAGCGCTTCAGCCGTTCCGGTGGTCATCTGGGCTTCCAGCTGCTCCCAGCGCAGGTTGTCCCAGCGGTCGATCCCCATCAGCCAGGCGGCAGCGCGGGCATAAACCCTGCAATCCAGCGCCTCGTTGCGCTCGCGGGTCTGCTGCCATTCCAGCTTCTGAAACCCTTGCCGGGTCTTGATTGTCATCAGCTGCTCGGCGGTGAGCTGCTTCATCCACTCCGCCGTGGTGCCCTTGGGAATGTGCACAAAACCGTGCGGCCATTCGGCCCCCTCGGCTAGTTCCTCATCTGTTGGGGCGATCAGGCGCAGGAACCGGTAGGTTTCCGACTTGAACACCGCCCCGGCCACTTTCCATAGCTGCACCCCGCGCCGCAGTTTGCGCCCGGCCTCGGTCACTTCGACATAGGTCGGACCATCCACTGGCGTGCTGCGGTCAAACCCTGCCACGCCTTTGATGGCGATGACCTGTCCGCGCCCGGCCGATCGGACCCATGAATAGACGGCGTCGGTGGTGACCCCGTCGCCGGAGTCGATTGCCATGCGCGCTAGCGCCATTCGGCAGCCCGCAGCGTGCTCCCATGTCTGGCTCAGAAACTCGGACAATTGCGCCCAAACCTCCGGCCGCGCCGTGTCGCCTTCCAAAACAACATGATCGACCAGCCAGGAGCGCAGATTGCGGCCCCAACCCCAGACATCGACCTCGACCCTGTCGCGCTGCACATCCGCCCCGGCGGTTAGGAGCAACACACCTTCCGGCGCGATCCCAAGCTGCCAATCAGCGCGCCGTTCATAGAGCCGCTGCCAATCCGGCGCTTCGCCGCGTTCCTGCCACGTCTCGCCAAGGATCGTGTTCTTCAGCGTCTTTAGCGCAGCATCATTGCCCAGCGCGCCTTCCCATCCGCGGGCGATCTCCTCCCAGGACAACCACCCGAGCGGCGAATAGAGCCCAGAAATGTGATACCCAACCACGCCCGCCGCCTTTGCTGCCGCCTGTACGTCGGGCGCAGCGGTCGCCATCCAGCCCGCGCCGTTCTCCTCTGCCATCATCCATGTCTTGTGCCGCTCCGCGATCGGGGCGTCGCAATGTTCGCACAGATACTGCGCCGTCTCGGCCTTGCCCGGCTCCCAGCGCAGCCGCTCAAATTGCAACCATTGCAGCCCACCGCAATGCGGACAGGGCACGTGATAGCGCTGCTGGTCGGACAATTCCCATTCCCTCTCAATCCGGCTCAAGCCTTTCAAGGTCGGGGTTGAGGCCAGAAACACCTTGCTGCGATGCCCGAAGCTGATGGTCCGGGCCTCGGCCAGGGCGATCGGGTCACCTTCGCCGTCGACATCGCCCGGATAGGCATCGACCTCGTCCAGAAACACCCAGCGCGCAGGCATTGATCGCAAGCCCACGGCAGAGTTCGCACCGGTCAGGATCAACTGCCCGCCGGGAAATCGCTTGCCGAGAATGGTATTCCCGGCATCCCGCGACCGCGACGGCAGGACCAGCGCCCGCAAATCAGGGCTTTCCTCAATCAGCGGATCGATCCGCTGCTGCGACAGGCGTTTCGCCAGATCGACCGTCGGTTGCACCGCAAGGAAGGGCCCCGGGGCACGGTGCATGCAAAAACCAATCCAGTTGTTCCCGGCCTCCGTGGCCCCAACCTGAGCTGCCTTCATGAACACCACCCGTTGCGCAGGGTGGCGCGGCGACAGCGCATCCATCACCGCCTTCATGTAAGGCGTGCGCGCGGTGCGATAGGGCCCGGCTTCCGACGCCGCCCGGGACGAAAGCACCCGGTGCCGGTCTGCCCATTGCGACACGGTCAGCGACGGATCGGGCGCCAGACCGGCCATCCAGGCGCGTCGGACCTCTTCCGCGCCTTCAAACGCTTCAGCGGAGCTCAATCTTGACCTCCGCCATTTCAGCCAGATGGGCGCGCAGATATGTGTCCAAAACCTGCTCCATCCGGTGTGCATCGACGCCCAATTCTGCCGCCATGTTCGCCGCGACCCGGGGCGGCCAGTTCAGCCAGGCATCGCGTTCGCGCCGTGCCAGATCGAACACCATCGCCGTTGCCCGAGCGCGATCAATCACCTCGGCCTTCATCTTTTCCAGCCGCACCTTGGCGGTCTGGGCCTTCAGAACCTCATTCGCCATCCGGGCGCGCAGGAACGACACCTCCCCGCCGCTGGCCTCAGCGCCGCCTGGATCAGTGCCCGCATCGCGTAGCGTATCGGCCACCGCTTTTAGGGCCGCCTGCGGCACCGGTTTGGTCGCGGTTGCCCGCGCCGTTCCTGCTGCCGTTTCCGCGCCCATCTGGCGGGCGTGCTGGCCGCGTTGCTTGGCCGGATCGGTCTGGGCGCCCCATTCGGCATCGGCGCGATCTGGATCGATCGTGCCGTCCGGCAAGGTCGTGATCCGCCCCGTGGCGATGGCTTTGCGCACCGCCGCCTCTGAGACGCCGCGCTGTGCTGCATAGCTTCGGCGAGACACTCCCATTCTGATCGAAACCTCATTTATTCAGTGACTTAGGAGTTGCTCTCTTTTGAAATCAACCGCTGTCTGCAGCCATCGCAACGCAACGGAGATCGCCATGAAGCCTCTGACAACACACGAAGAATTCTGCCTGAAGAACGCCGCCCACTTTGTTGCCGCCCGTGGCCGCACGCCCACCACCCGCACGCGCGAGCAATTCGCGACGCTGCCCGAGGCACAGGCCTTTGGCGCCACGATCGGCGACGGCCGCACCATGATCTACGCGGTCACGACCCTTGGCCATTCCGCCCACATCACCAACGCCTGAAGGAACCTTACCATGAAAACCAAAGCCCTCACCGCCGCGCAGATCGACATGCTGGCCCAGCGCCTTTCCGAAAGCCAGATCGAACCCAGCGTCAGCACTAAGAAGGCGGGCGACAGCCTTGCCCGCTTGCTGGCGGCGCAGATCGGCAACGACCGCGCGGGCCTTGCCTTTACCTCGATCATGACTGCCGCCACTGCCGAGCAGGCCGAGGCCCGGCTGACCTTGGTGCTGGACTACGGCAACACCGAACCAGCGAACGAGGCTGCGCCTGTCGACGAACCGAAAACCACAACCGCACCGGCCTCTGGCAAGCGCCAAGCCATCCTCAATCAGGCGCATACCGGCGCACTGCCGCCCGCGCCGGATTTCTCCAAACCGACGCACGCCCGGTTCCGCGCCAAATTGGCCCAGATCGTGGCCTTGGCCGAGGCGGGCGACATCGCCGCGCTGCAGGCCTTCGAGATCAATCCGGTGTCGTCCAGTCCCAAGGCCATCGCGCGCTACCGCGACCTTTGTGTGATAGCCATCTTGGCCCGCACGCAGGTGGCGGCATGAAGATCACCCGCGAGTTCTGCCCGGGCGACCGGTATGTATATGATTTTGGGCTTTGCAGCTATGAGAAGGGCTGGGCGCAGGTCGACACGGCACAGGACGCGTCGTATTTCGGTACTTGGGCCAATCCGACGCGGCTGATGATCTTCAGCTATTGTGAGGGCGACACGACTTTGAAGGAGGCCGCGTCGCCTGAGGAGTTTGCCGCCGAACTGCGGGAGATAGATGCCTGGAACCGGGCCAACGGATATGGTCCGGGGCGGATCGATCCGGGGTTTGATCCGGCGATGAGAGCGGCGTTTGATCGACTTAGTTTAGCCGATCTTTTTTATTGATACGGTTCTTAGATCGAATCAGATGAGGTAATTGAAATCTGCTAGACGTTGATGTTTCCACATTTGTTGGGGGTTATCGGTCTTTATTGCTAAGGCGAAAGCTGAAAGCACTTCATTCAAGGGAGCTTGTATCAACTCGCGTGCTACCTGATTTTTCCCGTCTTTGTGGTAGGTCTTTTCGATCATGCGATGACTCATCGCTCTAAGTGCCGCCTGCTCTGTTTGACCGCGATTGTCGACTCTGGCGCTCGCAATTATGATCCAGTCCGAGAAACTACCATATTGATGATTGCATAGGTTTCTCTCGCGCTGATCGGTGTCGACTGCATTGCCAATTTTTAATATTTTTCCGTGCCGTGATGCAGCTACATATACAAAGCCCGGTCGATTGTGTCGGGTAACAAAGGCTATTTTTTTCGGATCACATTGGACACAGTGGCCAGCCCTTGTCCGTATCCTGTGTCCCGATTTCTGACAGGGACTGCCAAGTACAAGATCGAAGCCAAGTTGCCTCGCTTTGTCTTTCCAAACTGCGGAAGTTTCAAACCTTGCATCGTATATTTCATCGTCCAAAAAGCCATGCCGGTTTAAAAATAAAATTTCGCTTGCTGTAAGCTCGCCCGGAACCATTTGCGCTTCCTTTCGTAAATTACAGCTTCACTGATTTCAGTTCACATCTTCGAACGAATGAAGTCAACCTTATGGCTTCGGCAATGGCGCCACATTCCAGAACAACACCAGTCCCGGCCCGCGCATCGCCAGGCACAACTCCCATGCCTTCGCATCATAGTGAGGGTCTGCGGGGAAGGGTGCACCCATTATCGCCACCTGACCGAAAGCTCTGGGATAAACGTGGATGCGAGCCGCGGCGACATCCTTCGGTGCCAGTTCCCGCCCAATCTGCACAACATGCCTTTTGGCTTTCGGCCAGGCCAATGCCAACCCTCGTGCAAGAACGCCCGATCCTGCTGCGCACCAGACCTCGTCCGGTTCAAGCCCTGTGGCCAGTGCGGCCACCGCGATGGCTTCGGTCGCGCCGGAGATGTCAGCGCCGAAGGGGATCAGCGATGCCCCGCCGTCGCGGCAGTACTGGCGTGCCCGGCTTTGTACGACGGTGAGATATCCGGGCGACACCGGGACCACCTTCGCCCCCAATCGTGCCGCTTCCAGCGTCCGGGCATGTGGTTTCGCGCGCTGTGCGACAAAGATCGTGGCCTTCTTGCCCAGCGCCCTGGCGACATGTGCCAGGGCGGTTTGCGCGCCGCCTTCGGGCGGGCTGGCATAGACAGCCTCTTGCACCCCGTCGAACACTTGCCCGATGAAGCGGGCCTTGGTTCCGCCGGGATGTAGGTCATCACGGACGACCCAGATCCCCGAATGGGTTTGCACGATCGGGACGGTCATTCTTGGGGTGCCTCGTCGCTGGTGCCATCGGCCTCGTCGATCTCGCCGAACTCCACCCGACCGATGGCTTCGGTGGCGCGCTTGGGGTCGCCCTTGCAGAACACCAGCACGTTCTGATGGGTGCGGCCGAGCTTGCGTGACGCCTCGAATTGCCGCCCTGCGCGGATCGGCAGCGATCCGACGGCGGTGACAAGGATCGCGTCGTTGTAGAACCGGGCACCTGCGGCCTCAAAAGCTTCGACCGTTTTGCCAGGCAGGTTGACGAAGAATCCGCCCGCGTCGCGCACATCGCCAATTACCCAGACGGCAAACCGATCGTCGCGCAGCCGGGAGACGACCCCAGCGATGATCCGGGCGTAGGCGTCGAAGAAGGCGTCCTTGCCCAGCGTAGACAGATCGGCCGGATCGTCGGAATAGACCTCGAGGTTCCAATAGGGTGGGCAGCTGAAGATCAGATCGGCATCCACGTCTTTCGCCAGCTCGGCGATATCCCGGCTGTCGCCGGTGATCCACTGCGGAGCCGGGCCTGCGCCCAGCGCCGCCTGTGCCTGATTGGCGGCGACCTGTTCGGCCCGGAGTTCGATCCCGACATAAGCCCGGCCCAGCTGGGAGGCGACAATGCCGCGAACCGAGCCGCCCGCGAAGGGATCAAGCACTGTGCCGCCCTGTGGGCAGAACCAGCGATAGGCGATTTCGCAAAGGACGGGATCGAAGATCGAAGTGCCTGAGGCGGTTGCGGCGTCCGAGGCTTGGTAATGATCGGCGAGGAAGGCTTCGGTGGTCAACTCGTGGCCCAGTTCGGCCTCCTTGGCGCGCTTCTTGGCATAGAAGCTGGGATCGCCCGACGAATGCGACGGCATCAGCACGCCGCCGTTGGTTTTGTCGGCCCCAACCACATGCTCGCCGCGCATCAGGTCCTGGCCGAAGGTGCGGGCGAGGGATTTAGCCATGTGAAGCCTCCTTTTTCTGGCGGCGGGCGGTGGCGGCCTTGGCGACCTGATCGGCCAGGCCACCGCCGCCGAGGACCGCCCCATCGTTGAACGCTTTGGCAGCGCCGGGTTTGTAATCCTTGCGCGATCCGTTGCCGGGCATCGGACTGCCGCCCGGGCAGGCGCGATCGCCCTCGCCGCGGCCGAGTTCTGAGCGGATGCCCATATCCAGCCAGGCCCGCTTGCGATCCTGCCACCAGCCTTTGCGGGCATCGAGGATCGAGAAGGGCGGGATACCAAAACGCGCGGCCAGGCTGCCGGACGAAGACGGGACGGGTTCTGATCCTGCGCCCACCATGCCGCCGCCTTGCCCCTCGACGCCCAGCGCGCCCGCATCACCGAATTCAAACCCCGCAAGCAATTCGTCGAGTTCAGCCTCGTCGAAGCCGATCATGTCCAGATCGAAGTTTTCATCGCGCAGCGCGGCCAGTTCCGAGGCCAGCATCGCGTTGTCCCACCCAGCGTTTTCAGCAATCCGGTTGTCCGCGAGGATCAGGGCCCGACGCTGGGCCTCGGACAGATGGTCCAGAACGATCACCGGCACCTGCGCCAGGCCGAGAGTTTGCGCTGCCATCAACCGCCCGTGCCCGGCGATGATCACGTCGTCCTCGCCGATCAGGATCGGGTTGGTGAACCCGAACTCGGCGATCGAGGCCGCGATCTGCGCCACCTGATCGGCGGAATGGGTGCGGGCGTTGCGGATGTAGGGCACCAGCCGGGCGGTTTTCATCATGTCGATCTGCAAGGGAATGATCTCCGGAAAAGGAAAAGGCCCGGTGATGAACACCGGGCCAGTTGAGGCAGGGCAGGGAGGCAGAAACGGCGATCGGTGGGTGCGTGCGTACCTGCGAACCCAAGAGTGCGCACCCAAGGCGCGAACCCAGAAAAAATGTTTGACGCTAGAGACTTACCGCGCCTCTGCCCCCCGCATACACCTCAGGCCCGGGTGGAACCGGGGGCCGGGGGGGCATCGCGAGGGGCGCGGGGCGCGATCCGGAGCGGGACAACCGATCCGCACAAGTCTTCCGAGCATAGGGAATATATGCCCTGAAAGTGTTGCATCTGTCGCGCCCGAAGTTCGACAAGTTTTCCCGTCATAACAACGTGCCCGACCCGGTTTCGTCCGGTTTGACCACGTTCTTATCCGCCGCTCTTTTTGGCGCGCTCGCCTTGCGGCCTGATTTCTCAAGCGTGTTCAGATGCTTGGCGATGGTGAGGAGCGACGCCGCCCAACGTCGCCACGCGGTCGATCGCACCACTCCAGCGCGTATGCAGACCTGCCGCCACCGCACGCCTTCCGCCCGCAGCCAGACGATCCGCGCATCCTCAGGGTCAAGCCAGGCCAGCCAGCCGATGCAATCCTCCATCCGCTGGATATCGCGGGCGCTGGGCACCACACGCATCCGCACCTCGTCGTAGCCGTAGGCCTGCTTTGCATCGTGGACATATTCCGGCCAGGACTGCCCGTAGCCCTTGGAGCCAGAGCCGGGCGGGTTCGGCAGGCGGCGCAGGGTGAGGGCGGCATCCTCAAACTGATCTTCGATTTCGCGGGGTGTGATGGGCATCAGGGTTTCCAATCTGGTCAGTAAATTTGGTGGGCGCGCAGCGTGGCTTCGGTCACCAGCCCCGCCTGCAGCAGGGCGTCCCGGGTTGTGTTGTTCACAGCACTGGGCGGGACGAAGCGGCCGGAGTTGAGCCACTCGGCTGTTCGCTTCAGCACGTCTTGCGGATTGATTGGAGCGCTGGCCGTGGCCACCGTTCCAGTTTCCCCAGCACTTTTCGCCCTCGCCGCCAGCGCTATCCTCTGGGCGTGGCACTTTGCGATGGCCTGGGTGAAATACGACCATGTCCGGATTGGGTCGGTGCGTGCCTGCTTGGTTCGGTCGGCAAGCGTGGGCAGGATGTCGGCGGTAAGGTCGTAGCCTGCTGCCAGCCAATCTGCGATCACCGGTCGGGTGGTGACAATGGCAATCCTGGCCGAGGCGCTGAGCCCCGGGCCGCAGGCCGCAAGGCAGGCGGCCTCCGCATCAGCTGCGGGAGCGGCGCCTTGGTCAGAGACGGGTTCGGAAGATACCCTCGCGGGCACGTCACGCGCAGTAGTAGTTCTTTTTAGTATCTTTGAAGTATCAAGGGCGGCCACTGTGGCCGGGGGGTCCGGGTCTGGTGGCCGGTTGTCAAGCGGCCGCGTTGGCCGGTTGTCGCCGTTGGCCGGTTGGTCCGAAGCGTCGATTTCGGCGCCATCTGGACCGTCATCCAGCATGCCGGGAGGGGCCGGTTTGCGCCCATCAAAAGCCGCAAGCAGGATCATGTCTGACTGGCGGCTGCCGTTGCCGCGGCGGCGGACGATACGCCGGATCACGCCGCGCCGCTCCATGTCGGCCAGCACCCGACGCACCGTGCGCTCGCCCAGCGCGGTCTGATCGGCGAGGGTTTTCTGCGACGGCCAACTGACGCCGAACTCATTGGCATAGTTGGCCAGCACGAGGAGCAGCACCTTCTCGGTGACGCTGCCCGCGGCATAGTCCAGCGCCCAGGTGATCGCCTGAACGCTCATAGCGCGGCCGTCACCGTGAGGCGTTTCACGATGGCCGCCATCAGGGCGATCCGCTTGTCGGCGTCAGCCTGGCGCATTGTGCCTGCCCGGACGCTGGCCCAGTAGACCTGCCTGCGCATGTCCAACTCGCGCTGGGCCTCGGCGATCAGGGCGGTGACGGGGATCGTGCCGATAGGGATGATCTGAGCCATGATCACCCCCTCAACGCCGACCGGCGACAGCGCGACTGACACCGGCCTTGCGGGCCTCCTGATCGCGCAGCCAGTCCCTGACGGCCTCCATGCGGTAAAGTACTTTGCGCCCCACCCGGACGCAGGGCGGGCCTATGCGGCGGGTCTCCCATCGCTGCAGCGTATCGACCGACAGGGTCAGTTCGCGGGCAAGGTCCGTGCGGTTCAGCCAGCCGGTTAACAAGCCGGTGTCGATGTAAGGTGCAGCTGAGTCTGCGTCCTTCAAGCCAATGTTCTTCATGTCTTTTCTCCATCACCGACGCCCCCTGATCGGGGCGCTAAAATCGGTTCTGAGAGACAAGCACGGGCAGGGCACCGGCAAAGAGGCAGAAACCGGCAGAAACAAACCGGCAATTCTGCCGGTCATTTTATCCACCGTTTTCGGAGCGGCGCCTTCGGATTTCATTTTGAACAAACATGGAACTCTGACAACTTGGGGGCGAGCAGTTCACAACCAGAATCGCCAAATGATCACCCCCGCTGACAGGTTGGGGGCAGGCTTCGTGCGTTGCGCAGCCACGATCATATTGGGGGTCACAACAGGAGGCAGGCATGGCGTTTCCGGCGCAGTACTTCTATTCGATTCTTGATGTTGCAGGGCGGTGGGGCTGCAGCCAGACCGAGGTGGTGAACTGGGCCATCTCAGGTGAGCTTGATCTCGTGGCAGGATTTTCGCCTATCCTTTTCGGGGACGAACCGGCCGCCGGGCTGCTGGTTGTGTCTGCCTCGGACGTGCGGCCATTGTTCCGTCCATTCGGCAAAGCGGCAAAGAAGGTCTTCATCAAGCAGGCGCGTCCGGTCGGCTCTGACGCGCTCAAACTAATCACCGATCCAGCCTGCGGTGTGCGGTTGACTGCGGCGGACATCATGATCACCGCCCGCGAAATCGACCGGTTTGAGGATGTAAATGGGATCGGTCGGACCCGCCACGCAGGGCCAGGCGCACCGGGGCGATACGACTGGGAAGGCTTTCACATGGCCCTGTTCAAACGCATCTATACTGGCGGATTTCCATTGCAACAGCGTGACTTAGTTCTTGAAATGCAGGAATGGTTCATCGCCAACTCAGCCGATGGCGAGGCGCCAGACGAGAGCACGATCCGCCGCCGGATCAAGGCTATCTGGCAGGAACTGAACCCCAGCTAAGCTTGATGCTGCCGACACCGCAAAACGACCGGCAGAATTGCCGGTTTGTTTCTGCCGGTTTCCGCCTCTCTGCCGGAGCCCTTCAAAGTGCAGGTTGCTCTTTGCCGATTCTCTACGCTCAGTCGGTGTGAAAAGGAGGACCATCATGGGAACGCATTTGACGGAACGTGTTGTAAAGGCTGCCGAAATTGGAACCCGGAAGTATGTGATCTTTGACGAGGGCTGCGCAGGCTTTGGCCTGTGCGTGTTCTTGTCCGGCCGCAAGACCTTCATCCTGATTTACCGCGCCGCCGGGCGGCAGCGGCGCATGACGATCGGCACATGGCCGAGCTGGTCGGTGACTGCCGCCCGGGACGAGGCAAAGCGCCTGAAGCGCGATATTGATCGCGGGGAGGACCCGATGGATACGCGGACCAACGCCCGGCACGCGCCCATCGTTGAAGAACTGATTGAGCGGTATATCGACGAACATCTGCCGAAGCTGTCGGCTTCCAGCAGCAAAGATCAGGCCAGCATGCTCAAGACGTTGGTCTTGCCGGACTGGCGATCGCGCAAAGTTACGGACATCACGGCGACCGATGTCGACCGGCTGCTGACCAAGATTGCGGCAGGGCGGCCTCGGGTCTGGAAGAAGTCTGTCAAACCGGTCAAGGCGCACCTTGCCTCCAAAACAATTCGGCCAAAACTAAAGCCTGTGGCGAAAACCTTCAAGCCAACCCCGGTGCGGGCAAATCGTGTGGGCGAAGTGTTGCGCAAGATGTTCAGCCTGGCCGTCACGTGGAAAATGCGGACCGACAATCCCGCCACCAGTTTCCGCAAGCGCCCTGAAACGGCCCGCGAACGGTTTCTCTCCTTCGACGAAATCCAGCGCCTCGCCGAGGCGCTGTGCGCCGACCCCGATCAGCGCGCCGCCGGGATCATTCGCCTCTGCATGCTGACCGGTGCGCGCTGTGGCGAGGCCCGGACCGCCACCTTCGACCAATTCAACCTTGATCTGGCAATCTGGACCAAGCAGGCCGCCTACACCAAACAGCGCCGCGTCCACCGTGTGCCGATTTCGCATGAGGCCGTGGCCTTGATCCGCCTGCGCGGCGATGCCGTGCCAAAGGGCTGCCCGTTCTTGTTCCCCGGTGATGTGCCCGGCCAGCCAGTGGTTGATCTCAAGCGCTTCTGGGAGCGGATGCGCGCACAGGCCGATATCCCCGACGTCCGCATTCATGATCTGCGTCATACATTTGCGTCTCTGCTGGTCTCCGGCGGGGCATCGCTGGAAATGATCGGACGGCTGCTCGGCCACACCCAGATCGGCACAACCCAGCGCTATGCCCACCTGATCGACTCGCCACTGCGCGCCGGGGTGAACGCGGTGGGGGAAATGCTGAAGCCGAGGTTGAAGGTGGTGGTGGGCTGACCGTGGCCTTGCGACGCTTTGCCTGCACACAACCATAAGTTTTTGACGTAACCACTATTAGAACACGTTCGGCATCGCCGATAGGCGTTGCCCAGCGCGGTGAATCCCGTTTAAGCTCGTAATTCAAAGCATTTATCCGATTTACCGCTCTGACGGTGCGTCGCGCAACCGGGACAGGACCGCATGGAAAAGCGATCGCTCAGTGAGCGGGACATCTGTACTAAGTTCATCACACCGGCGCTGCGAAGTGCGGGTTGGGACGAAATAAACCAGATTCGCGAAGAAGTCAGTTTCACAAAAGGTCGGATTATTGTTCGTGGCAAATTGGTGAGTCGGGGCAAAGGCAAGCGCGCGGATTACATTCTGTCGGTCAAGCCGAACATTCCGATCGCGCTGATTGAGGCGAAAGAGAATACTCAAGCCGTCGGGGCTGGGCTGCAGCAGGGCTTGGAATATGCGGAAACACTCGGCATTCCTTTTGTGTTTTCATCAAATGGCGATGGCTTTGTTTTTCACGACCGAACCGGCATGAGCGCGACGCCGGAGATATCGTTAACGCTAGACCAGTTTCCCTCGCCCGATGAACTCTGGGCGCGATGTCGAAAATGGAAAGGACTTTCTGACGCCGCATCAGCCGTAGCCCTACAAGATTATTTCGACGACGGCAGCGGCAAAGCCCCGCGCTATTATCAGATCAACGCTGTCAATGCAGCCATCGAGGCGATAGCCAAGGGGCAGGATCGGGTTTTGCTCGTTATGGCGACAGGGACCGGCAAAACCTACACAGCGTTTCAGATTATCTGGCGGCTTTGGAAGGCGGGTCAGAAAAAGCGCATCCTGTTTCTGGCAGACCGTAACGTGCTGATCGATCAGACTATGGTGAACGATTTCCGGCCGTTTGCAGGCAATATGGCTAAGCTGTCCACTCAGGCGAAAACCATCGAACGCGCCGACGGCACCTCAACCGACGTCACGCTGGCCCTGGACAAGCGCCGCAGGATCGACACGTCCTATGAAATCTACCTCGGCCTCTATCAGGCGATCACCGGCCCCGAAGAAAGCCAAAAGCTCTACAAGGAGTTCTCACGGGATTTCTTTGATCTGATTGTCATTGACGAGTGCCACCGTGGCAGCGCTGCGGACGATTCCGCCTGGCGGGAAATTCTCGCGCATTTCTCTACAGCTGCCCAGATCGGCCTGACCGCCACGCCAAAAGAAACGGAATACGCCTCAAATATCGATTACTTTGGGGCTCCGGTTTACAGCTACTCCTTAAAGCAAGGCATCCGCGATGGCTTTCTTGCCCCCTACAAGGTGATCAAGGTCCACATCGATCGCGACGTCCAAGGCTACCGGCCGGTCCAAGGTCAGCTCGACCGCGATGGGGAAGAGGTCGAAGATCGCATCTACAACACCAAGGATTTTGACCGGACATTGGTGCTGGACGATCGCACCAAATTGGTTGCTCAGAAAATCACTGAGTTCCTCAAGCAAAGTGGCGACCGGATGGCGAAGACCATCGTCTTCTGCGTCGACCAGGAACACGCTGCCCGCATGCGTCAGGCGCTGATCAATGAAAACGCCGATCTGGTGGCGCAGAACCATCGCTATGTTATGCGGATCACCGGTAATGACAAAGAGGGCCTCGATCAACTGGGCAACTTCATTGACCCCGAGGCAGCCTACCCGGTGATCGTTACGACCTCGCGCCTCCTGTCCACTGGCGTAGATGCACAGACGTGTCGTCTGATCGTGCTTGACCGCGAAGTAGGCTCAATGACCGAGTTCAAGCAGATCATCGGCCGCGGCACCCGTGTGCATGAAGACACCCAGAAACTGTTCTTCACCGTGATGGATTTCCGCGGCGCGACCAGTCATTTTGCCGATCCGGAGTTTGATGGCGAGCCGGTCCAGATTTACCAACCCGGCCCGGGCGATCCGATCATGCCGCCAGATGATGCGCCGCAGACAGGTGAAGATGGCGAACCGCTGCCACCAGAGCCCGGTGGCGATGAAACCGTGCTGATTGATCCCGTGGACCCGTTTGGTGGCACGACTGGCGGCAATCCTGTGCGCAAGGTCTATATCGATGGGGTAGGGGCCCTGATCGTGGCCGAACGGATCGAATATCTGGATGAGAACGGTAAGCTGGTCACAGAATCCTTGCGCGACTACACCCGTAAGGCATTGCAAAAGCAGTTCACCAGTCTTGATGCCTTCCTGAAACGTTGGAATGGTGAACAGCGCAAGGAAGCTGTGTTTGAGGAACTGGAAGCCGAGGGCTTGCCGATCGATTTCATCGCGGCCGAACTTGGAAAGGATCTCGATCCTTTCGATCTCATCTGCCACATTGCTTTTGATGCCAAACCGCTGACTCGGCGTGAGCGGGCCGAAAGCGTCAAGAAACGCGACGCCTTCACAAAGTACGGGCCGCAAGCGAGGGTCGTGCTTGAAGCCCTGCTTGAAAAATATGCCGACGAGGGTGTCTTGAACCTCGACGATCCCGGCGTCCTGAAGATCGCTCCGTTCAGCGGAATGGGAAGCGTGGTTGAACTCATCCGCGCTTTCGGGGGAAAACCGGGCTTTGAACAGGCGGTCCACGACCTGCAATCTGCCATCTACGAAGAAAGCGCATAAAGAATGTCCGTCCGAACCCTCGTCAAATCCATCCAAGACATTATGCGCAAGGACACTGGCGTCGACGGTGATGCCCAGCGCATCAGCCAGCTTTGCTGGATGTTCTTCCTGAAAATCATCGACGATCAGGATCAGGAACTTGAGCTGACCAAAGACAACTACACCTCGCCCATCCCGCTCGATCTGCAATGGCGTGCTTGGGCGGCCAATCCCGAAGGCATCACCGGCGATGCCCTTTTGGATTTCGTCAACCTGAACCTCTTCACCAAACTGAAATCCCTGCCCACCGCCGCTGGCCCCCGCGCCAAGGTGGTGCGCGATGTGTTTGAAGACGCCTACAACTACATGAAATCCGGCCAGCTGATGCGGCAGATGATCAACAAGATCAACGAGGTCAATTTCAACAACCTCACCGAACGCCAGCATTTCGGCGACATCTACGAACAGATCCTGAACGACCTGCAGAACGCCGGAAACGCGGGCGAATACTACACCCCCCGCGCCGTCACTGCCTTTATGGTCCAGCAGATCGACCCCAAGCCCGGTGAGGTCATGTTTGACCCCGCCTGCGGCACCGGCGGCTTTCTGACCTGCGCCATGCGCCACATGCGCGACAATTACGTCAAACGCCCCGAGCATGAGGCGCTGATGCAGGCCTCCCTTCGTGCTGTGGAAAAGAAACCGCTGCCCCACATGCTTTGCGTCACAAACATGCTGCTGAACGGGGTGGAGGAGCCGAATTTCGTGCGCCACGACAACACCCTGGCCCGCCCGCTGGTCAGCTGGACCAAGGATGAACGCGTCGACATCGTCCTGACCAACCCGCCCTTTGGCGGCAAGGAAGAGGACGGGATCGAAGGCAACTTCCCCACCTTCCGCACCCGCGAAACCGCCGATCTGTTTCTGGCTCTGATCATTCGCCTTCTGAAATCGGGTGGCCGCGCCG
Organism: Pseudorhodobacter antarcticus; assembly: GCF_900110135.1. GTDB lineage: Bacteria > Pseudomonadota > Alphaproteobacteria > Rhodobacterales > Rhodobacteraceae > Pseudorhodobacter > Pseudorhodobacter antarcticus. The sequence continues at coordinate 16,010 of NZ_FOCO01000046.1, forward strand.
CTGTGGTGCTGCCCGATGGGTCGCTGTTTGGCGAAGGCATCAAGACCCGCCTGAAAGAACACCTGATGGAGGAGTGCAACCTGCACACCATCGTGCGGCTGCCGAACTCGGTCTTCAAACCCTATGCCTCCATCGGCACCAACCTGCTGTTCTTTGAAAAGGGCACGCCCACGCAGGACATCTGGTATTGGGAACACCGCGTGCCCGAGGGGCAAAAGGCCTATTCGATGACCAAACCGATCCGGCTGGATCATCTGGATGATTGCGCCGCATGGTGGGGCGGGGCCGCGCGGGCGGGCAGGGTGGAAGGCCCGCAGGCGTGGAAGGTGACGGCGGATGAGGTTAAGGCCCGCGGCTATAACCTTGATATCAAGAACCCCCACACCGTCGCCGCCGATCATGGTGACCCCGAAACCCTGCTGGCCGATCTGGGCCGCGCCGAGGCCGAGGTGGCCGCCCTGCAGGGTCAGCTAAAGGCAATCCTAACCGAGGCGCTGGTGCGATGAAGGATACGCACCTAACCGCCGCCCGTCTGCTGGCGCTTTATGATCAGGTGGCCGAGGCCGAAGACGCCATCCCCCGCCTGCGCCGCTTTGTGCTGGACCTTGCCGTGCGGGGCAAACTAGTGGCGCAGGATGCGGGCGACGAGCCTGCGGCGGAGTTGTTGAAGCGGATTGCGAAGGAAAAGGCGCGGCTGGTGAAGGCGGGGGAGATTAGAGCCAGTAAAGTCGCCAATCCGCCGATGTCCGAGGTGTTGTATGATCTGCCCGCGAACTGGGCTTGGGCATCGCTAGGGACGATTTTCAATTATGATGCAGGCGACAAGCGTGATCCCAAGGCGCTGGACAAAGCAATGTGGCTTCTTGAGCTTGAAGACCTCGAAAAAGATACCGGAAGGCTCGTTGATAGGGTCCTTGCGGGTCAGCGCGAGTCGCAAAGCACGAAGTCTGAGTTTCGCAAAGACGATATACTTTACGGCAAACTACGTCCCTATCTGAACAAGGTGATCGTGGCTGATCAGCAGGGATATTCGACGACTGAAATCGTCGCCATTCGCCCGTTTGTGGCGCTGTGCTCGGAATATTGCGCCTTGGCGTTGCGCCGACCTGACTTCGTAGATTATGTGACGCGGCTGGGCCAAGGCACCAAGATGCCGCGCCTTCGGACGGAAGATGCTGTGGTCGCGCCTTTCCCCCTCCCACCCCTCGCCGAGCAGCGGCGGATTGTGGGGCGGGTGGATGAGCTTATGGCGCTGTGTGATCAGTTGCAGGCGGCGCGGGCGGGGGAAAGGGCGGTGCGCGACCGTCTGACCACCGCCACCCTGTCGCGCCTGACCGACCCCGATCAACCGCCCGAAGCCGCCCCCCAAAACGCTCGCTTCGCCCTGCACTCCCTGCCCACCCTCACCACCCACGCAGCCCAAATTAAAACCCTCCGCCAAACCATCCTGAACCTCGCCGTGCGGGGAAAGCTGGTGGCCCAAGACCCAACCGACGAACCGGCAGCGGAGTTGTTGAAGCGGATTGCAAAAGCCAAAGCTCTTCGTGTCAAGGCAGGTCAAATTCCGAAGAAAGCCGACCCAGTTCGCGACCCCGTTTGGGGTCAAGGGATTGGGCCTTCGGGCTGGTCCGAAATTGCCCTTGGCCAAGTCACTGATGTTATCACAAGCGGCTCCCGTGGATGGGGAGAGTTCTATTCAAAGACCGGCCCCGGCTTTGTCCGGGCGCAAAACATCCGTTTCGGTAAGTTGCGCCTCGACGATCTCGCGTGCGTCAACCCGCCATCCAACTCCGAAGGAAGCCGGACGCAGGTTGTTCGGAATGATCTGCTGATTGTCATTACCGGGGCTGGCGTCACAAATCCGGCCTTGTTAGACCAAGATTTGGGCGAGGCCTATGTAAGTCAGCATGTAGGTCTAGTCCGCCCCAGCGATACCGCGTTGTCCCCATGGCTTCTGCATTGCCTTTTGGCTGATTCAGGCGGTCGGGCAGAACTGGTCAAACGTGCTTACGGCGCAGGCAAGCCGGGATTGAATCTCGACAACATTCGCAATCTAACGATTCCCCTCCCACCCCTAGCCGAACAACACCGCATCGTGGCCCGCGTCGATGCCCTGATGGCGCTCTGTGATCAGCTGGAATCCAGCCTCACCACCGCCACCACCACCCGCTCCCGCCTCCTCCAAGCCCTCCTGCACGAGGCGCTGGGCCACAAACTTGAGGCGGCTGAATGAGTTTGATCGTGGTACGTCTCAACCTCGGCCATTTTGGCACTGGTGACCTAAAAATCACTCTGTCGAAGGCTGAGGATCTGGAAAAGGCCAAGTTCCTGCTCGAACTCAGCTGCGGAGCGTCCTGAATGCTGGAGGAGCCAGAGCGAAGGGGCTTGTTGTCGAGGTTCTTTCCAAGGGCTTCGCTGCCTTCGTCTGCGGGTGCGCCCGAGGGTCAAAGCCAGTCAACTTGGGCAGATAATCACAAGCGTCCGGTCCATAGCCTTGTCACAAAAGTGCTGCGAGAGAGCGACTGTCTTATTGTGACGGGTTACCAAGACTTCTTGTCGTCTCTGGCATATCTTATTGAAACTGTTGGGGGCATCGGCGATCGACCAGCGGGTAGTATCCGCATGGTGTTCGGAACGAACACTGACTCTAGCCGTCAGGTTGGTGCACGAGGTCGCCCGGCTGCTGAAGAGGCTCGGGCTTATTTCCTGGGCTCTCAGGGCCTTTCGGTAGGTGATCTGGCCGACCTCCGCGCAGTTTTGGCGATCGAGGCAATTGAGCGCGGAACGATTGCCCTACGAGTTTTCGATCCCGATATCGCCCAAGGCGTTGTCGGCCGACGGCCGCCGATGTTGCATGCCAAGCTGGTAATCGGGGACGGCCATGCACTATCGGGTTCATCAAACTTCTCGAACGGTGGTTTGCGGCGGAACCTCGAGTTTGTCGATGATGCAGCCGCCTCGCCCGATCTTGCCGCGGCACGGCGCGAAGCTGCAGAGCGCTTTTGGGAGATGGGCCGGGATTGGACGGAAGAGGCCCTCGCGATTCTGAGGTCGCTTGTAAGGCTCGTCTCGCCGGAGGAGGCAGTGGCCCGCACGGTCATCGAAGCGACCAGTTTTATGCCGTGGATCGCTGCGGGAGACACAACCGCCGGGCGTCCGCCGCAGCAGTTTCAGGCCGACCTGATCTACGAGGCTGCGGGAACCATCCATGAACAAGGCTTCGCCTTTGTCGAAGCGCCAACAGGGGCAGGCAAGACAGATATTGGAAAGCACTTGGCAGCGTTGCTGCCTGTGGCTCACGACCAAACCGTCTTTTCTTGGGGCGAACGTGCTGACCAACGCCGCCTCGGGTCCATCGCCCTAATTCCAGCCAGCGTGTTCAGCAACTGGACGACGAATGCGCCTGTGAACTTCAAACCGATAAAACACAGCTACCTTTCCAAGACAAAGGCGTCTGAAAATCAGGAGTTGGAACTCATCAATCGAGATGTTCGGTCGGCTGCGGGCATGATCGTCGACGAAAGCCACAGACTGAGTTCCCGGTTCCTTGCACCTTCGAACCGGTCACTGGTCTTTGAGCGGACACCGGCGATCTGGACGGCTTGTCTGTCGGCAACGCTGATGGGGAACCAAGGTTTGGACGGCCTATTAGCCTTCCATGAAAAGCGTGCATCAATCTACGTTCCGCCCGTGATCACCGAACAGATCAATGTCCATTTCAGCCGCGTGCGGGAACGAGGCGCACTTGTTGCCGAACTTGCGGCCCAGAAACGGAAGATTGAGGAACAACAACGACAGCCCGACCTATTCGAGAGCGAAAACGTTCTGCAGGAAAAGATCGAGACGTTAGAGCGCACGGTTGAGGGAAGGGGCCTCCAACTTAGAAGGCTACAGGCCGAATTGGCGGATGCCTTAGCGCCTTACGTTGTGCGGCGGCAGCGCGCTTGCATCGGGGAAAGTCGGCAGCGCAGCGACGGGTCCTTCAAGTATCCGGCGATCAAGAGTGAACGGCGCGACGCCGACCTGACGGACGATCAACAAAAGGTCATCACCCGGATCAAACAGCTGGCAGAGGCGATCACTTCTGGGGTTACCCTCGTCTCAGCGGACCCGCAGCGCGCGGCACAGACTGAAATCAAGTTCCACGATAAGTCGCGCATTCACATCCGCAACTTTCTGGCACTTCTCCGCGCGTCGATCACGTTTGCTAGGATCGAGTGGGTGCGCGAACGGGATACGGAAGCAGATCAACGAGGGCGCCGCTCCCTGGGTGAAAGCCTACGCCAGGCGGAGCGATACAGCCGCCGTCCGCTAGCCGTGCCTCTGGGCGAGCTCCAAGGTGAACTCGCTGACACTGAAGTCACGAGTGAAACGCCGATTTGCGACCGCTTAGGCCGTCTGTTGCACCATACCTGCCTCGATGAGATCGATACGGCGCGCGCCGAGCAGATGCGGGAAATTTTGAGCAAACACGGGCATGCCATCTTTCTCGCGGAGCGCGTCGGCGTTCTTGAGGTTTACGCGAACCTCTTGGGCGGGCATCGTGGACGTGGGCCGGAGGTCTTCGTTGTTGCCCCAGGAGCGAAGATCAAGACTGGCAAGAAATTGCACCATCTGCGATCCGGCGCAGAGGCGCAGGAATATTTCAGCCTGAATGGCAGTAAACGCGCGCCCATGGCTCAGCGCGCAATGTTTCTCACCTTCCAAATGGCGGAGGGGATCAATCTGCAGACTGCGTCAGCGCTAGGCATCCTTGGTGTCACGTCTGATATCAAGAGCCTGATCCAGGGGCTTGGGCGTATCGACCGGATCGACAGTCCGCATTCGACAATCCACTACTTCACATTTGACCTGCCAGGGCTTGTTCTGTCGTCGGACAAAAAGGCTCGGGGCCGCGTTGAAAACATCGCTCTCTTGTCGGGTGTCGGTGCGGATGATCTGGCGTCCGAGATTGTGGAATTTGCGGCAGGGGACCTGACTGACCTTGTTCTCACTCAAATCAAGAAGCCGCGGATACTACGTCCGAACAACTACTTCGATCAGGTTGAGGCGCTGAAGCGTGAGGTCTCGGACGATGTCATGCGACGCGTTGGAAGCGCGAAACCGAAAGGTTTGTGGGGTGCAGAGCTTTGTTTGCTGACAACTTCAAGACCGGTGACGATTCTCATGTTAGGAGGACGCACTGGCGATCTGCGCAATCCACATGTCCAGGCGCCCCGCCTTCTTCTCCTCAGGGAGAGTGAAGACCAGACCGAGATCAGCGGAGACCAAGCAGACGCAGCGCGGCATCTTGTCGAAGCATTTCATGAAACGAAACGGCTCGGTCTGCATGTTAAGGCGCCGCAGCTCGATCAGGTCTCCGGGCTATTGTCGAACTTTGCTGAGACCCTGCCCAATCTAACGCATTGGGATATTCGGCCTGCCAGAACGGTTTCGATCCTCGCATCGCTCGCACGGTTTATGTCTGGTCAATCCGTACTCGATGGTGGGCGATCGATCTTCGGGGATCTGACTCTGCCCGCGCTCGAGAAACTTGCTGAGGCGTGGGCCCAGGAGCTTGATCCGTCCTGGATTGAAGCCAAGCAGGCAATTAGTGACCGAAGCGTCAAGGACAGGACCATTCCAGACTATCTGGGCATATCGTCGATCGAGGAGTTGTTTTACTTGCAACCTGCAAGCGATCTGGACCAGATCCGAGCACGCGCTGAAAAGCTCCTCGACTTCTGCCGATCGGCCTCCGAGGGGCAGTCCACAAGCGTCCTAGATCGGGTCAGCACGGTATTCGTCGGTCGACCGGGGCTTTAGAATTGTCGATTGCGAGATTTCGGGTCAACAATAGGTCAACCTGTTTAACCACCTCGTTCCCCGTTTGGACCCGTCCGCAGCGGTTGGTTGCGGCGCGATGCGGTTAGAAAGCGTCGACACTTCAAGGGGTTATCGCGTAACCTATTGAAATCAAACGATGGCTGCTCTTCCGGCAGATGGGGCTCATAACCTGAAGGTCGTAGGTTCAAATCCTACTCCCGCAACCAAATATCTTTGTAAAATCAAAGACTTAAATGTTGAGCGTTTCGCTTGTGTATAGCATGCGCAGTTTTACATCAACGCCACCTCAACGTTTGACGAGTCCCCCCTGAAAAGCGGGGGCTTTTTGCGTCTGGCAGGCTCGAAAACCTTGTGGCACGATCAGGCCATGATCGAGTTCCGCACCCTTTCCGATAGCCACCCTGATCTCGCGCATTCGCCAATGCTGCGCGCGGCGCTGTTGACGCTCCAGTACGCGCAGGAGCACGGGGCCATTGGTTTGACAAAGACCAAGGCGTTCAAGCGCGTATTCGTGCACTGGGCGGTTGAGCATTTTGACTGGCCCGACAGCAGCGCGGAGGAGATGTTCCGCTATAACAAGGTCATCAACGAATATGAGTTCCCACCGCTTGAGGTGCTGCATTACGTTCTGATCACCCTCCGTCTGGGGCGGCACTTCAAAGGCGCGTTCAAGCTGACCAAGCGCGGCGCAGATCTGGCACAGGCGCCGGGCAAGCTATTTGCCGAGCTGATCCCGTTCTTTGTCCTGAAACTCGACCACGCCTCCTACGCCCGCTTTGAAGAGCGCCCCTTCGGGAAGTGGGATGTCTGGATGAATGTGATCAATGTCGAGGCCAACCTCGGCACCACCGAACGCGAACTGTTCGCGGCGTTCTATGGCCAAGAGCATGACTGGGATAATGCCGGATGGCGAGAGATGGCCGCCTTCTCATCCTGTGTCTTGCATCCGCTGGAATGGGCCGGGTTGCTTGTCCAGACCCGTGAAGAACGCAACGGCAAGCATGTGCACCACGTCTTCAAGACGCCCCTGTGGCGCAGCGCCCTGAAATTGGACACCGACGAAATGTTGCAGCCAATGAAGGTTCAGTAAGCCGCCAATGAGAGCGGGCGTTCGCGATCGGTGCAGCGAAGGTTTCAAATGAGCCCAATCTGACCGATGCTGCACAGCGGACCAAGGTCCGCTTCCGCAATCAAACGTTGATGAGGTGATTGTCCCAAGATAGATGCGGTTTAACGACTGCTGGTAGCGAGTGAAAACTCAAGAGCTTGCGCCTCAAAAAGCTAGCGTTTTACACCGCAGCCAAGGTCCGTAATGAACAATCAGGTCAGAATCCAACGTTTGTGTCATCGGCCCATACGAGCGTTTTTGGAACCTGTAGCAAAGCCATTTTTAGCCTACTCGACTCTGCTGGAATTCAGAGCAGCTCAAGGCTTTTTGAGTTTACGCACCCTTAAAACTGAACGTTGGCTGATA
>NZ_FOCO01000039.1 GCF_900110135.1 Pseudorhodobacter antarcticus
CGCGTCAATCTGAGCTTCCTTCGGTATGTGCTCGAATTTCAAGGTTTTGCGTCAGTAATAAACGGTGCGGCACAGCCTCAAATTACGCGTCAGCCTTTGCTAACTTATACCATCCCCCTCCCGCCGCTGGAGGAGCAGAGGCGGATTGCGGGGATATTGGATCAGGCAGACGCACTCCGCCGCCTCCGCACACGCGCCCTCGACAAACTCAACACCCTCGGGCAGGCGATCTTTCATGAGATGTTTGGGGACTTCCTCAACAGCAAATTGATGACCCCACTTGCCAAACTCACCACAAAGATCGGCAGCGGTGCGACGCCACGCGGTGGCGATGCAGCCTATAAGGATGCTGGCGTTCCCCTAATCCGCAGCATGAACGTGCGTGACGGTAGCTTTGATCGAAAAGGTTTGGCCTTCCTTGATGATGACCAAGCGGATGGCTTGAAGAACGTGATCGTTCGAGGAAAGGATGTCTTGCTGAACATTACGGGTGCATCTGTTGCGCGTGTCGCGCTTGCCCCAGTTGAACTGAGTGGCGCACGGGTAAACCAGCACGTCGCGATTATTCGACCCGCGCCGGAAATGTTACCGGAATTTCTGGAGGCATTTTTGCTTTTGCCTTCTGTAAAGCGAAATCTTCTCGGCATTGCAGAGGCAGGCGCAACACGGCAAGCAATTACGAAGGCACAAATTGAGGAATTCAAGGTTCCCCTAATACCATTGAAAGATCAGGCCAACTTTGTCGCCCGCCGGAACGAGGCGGCGCATATAGCCGTATTATGCGGCCAACAGCAGCAACAACAAGTTGCCCTCTTCGCCTCCCTCCAACACCGCGCTTTTCGGGGGGAGCTTTGATGCAGGGCGAATTTCTTCCGGTTTGGCGAGAGATGTGGCGAAATGTTTGGAAACCACTTTCCGAACACCCGACGGCCCCGGATGATTTGTTTGTTGAGCTCTTTCGGGAGGTCGAAACGATTTACAAAGACAGGCTGGACGCCGCGACAACACTGGCGGAAATTGTTGATGACACCGAGCAGTCAAAAGCCGCTTTTCGAAATACCAAAGCAGACCAGTTGAAGGGTGAGATTGCATTTGTGCGTTTTCTAACCTCGGCCTTCGAGATTGTTCAAGACTTCGGCGGCGACGCACTTTCAAACCGCTACTATCGTCTTATCCAGAAGTTCATCGATCGCTACAACCTGCGCTATGACCTCAGGCGCTCCTTTCAGCTTAACCCGACGCTACCGGGCATGTTCGCACGGCTGGTGTCTGATTTGAAATTGGCTGCCGCGAAAGATGCCGGGCTAAAAACGCTCTTGCATGAATATGAAGAGGCTTTTCGGGATCTCGGGTTTGGGCAGACCGAAGGAAGGATCAAAACCTGCTTTGCCAAGCAGTTCAATTTGCTTGAAGCCGTGGCCGCAAAGCACCCACAAGCTACCCAAGACACACTTGGGAAAATTTGCAATGAGCTTAATGTCTGGCCACACGCGACGGTCCGAGAGGCTGCCAAGAAAATTTATGGCTTCCGCTCATATCCAGGCATCGGGCACGGTGCGGGCGATGGAGCGCTACGCCCCATTGAGATGCGGGATCTGATTTCACTTTCTGTGCAAATGACAGCCTTGTTGCCGTATATCTCGGACCAACTCAACGCGGATGAGATCTATTGGGCGGGTGTTGTATGAGTATTCCCCTGCACACCTTGTCATTGCCGGGTGGAATGTTGGAACGCGGCTTTTGGCTGTATGTTTGGGATATTCAGGTAGGCGGCGAGCGGCTTTTGTATGTTGGCCGCACGGGGGATGAGGGCAACCCACAAGCGTCTGCCCCGTATGATCGATTTGGCCAACACCTTGGTCGCAACAAGAATGCGAACGCTTTGCGCCGAAACCTCTTGGCAAGAGGCATCGATCTGCCTCAAGTCGACCACTACGATTTCCATTTTGTGGGACCGATTTTCCCCGAAACCGCAGATATGGAGTCACACATACCCTACAGAGACATCGTTGCCGCGCTTGAAAAAAAGCTGGCGGATTGCCTGTCAGAAGCTGGGTATTGCGTCCTCAACAAAATATCTTGTCGCAGACCACTCCAACAAGAATACTGGCTGAAAATCAGAGATGCATTTGAACAAGTGTTTCCCGAGTTGAAGGATTTTTGATGACCCAGTTCTCATTCTTGGCGTCGGAATTTGCGAATTTTTTTGAATATGCTCGGAAAGCAGAGGCCGCAGCGTTTTCTGACCCGCGAGGGTCATGCTTTTATTCTCGACTGACGTTGGAAACCGCGATGAACTGGCTGTATCGGCGCGAGGCGGCGTTAAAGCTGCCCTATGGCCGTGAACTCGCCGCCCTGATCGCTGAGCCGAGCTTTTTGGCCCTCACTGGCCCCGCCATCGTCACCAAGGCGAAGTATATCAAGGATATGGGCAACCGCGCCGCCCATGACAGCGGCAAGCCCATAAGCCCGCAAGATGCCGCCACGACCCTGCGCGAGGTGTTCCACGTGTGCTATTGGATCGCACGGACCTATGCCAAGGGTGCCAAGCCCAACCCCGCAGCCGCTTTCGATTTTGGTAAGCTGGAAAAAACCCTGACCATCACCGTCAGCACGGTGCAGCAAATCGCCGAGCAAGCAGCAGCATACACTGCCGCCCGCAAAGCCCTAGAGGCTGCCGATGAAGCCCGTAAAGCCTCAGACCAAGGACGCGCCGCGTTAGAGGCCGAACTTGCCACCCTACGCACTCAGGTGGCCGCTGCGCGCAAAGCCAACCAAGCCGTCCCGGACCCGCATGATTACGACGAGGCCGCCACCCGCGACGCTTACATCGACCTGTTGCTGCGCGAGGCTGGTTGGCCGCTCAACCAACCCCGCGACCGTGAATTCCCAGTCAAGGGCATGCCGAACCAAAGTGGCGACGGTTTCGTCGATTATGTGCTGTGGGGCGACGACGGCAAACCGCTGGCGGTGGTAGAGGCGAAACGCACCAAAAAAGACTCGCGCATCGGCCAAAACCAAGCGCGGCTATATGCCGATTGCCTAGAGAAGATGTATGGGCGGCGGCCAGTGATTTTCACCACCAACGGCTATGATCATTGGTTCTGGGATGATCAAATGCATCCGCCGCGCTCCATGTCGGGCTTTCTAAAAAAGGACGAACTGATCCTGCTACATCAGCGTCGCGAAACCCGGAAAAACCTTGACGATGTGACGATTGATGAAAAGATCGCAGGCCGCTTTTATCAGCAACGCGCGATCCGCCGTGTCGGTGAGGCGTTTGAGAAAGACATGCTGCGCAAATCCCTGCTGGTCATGGCCACCGGCAGCGGCAAAACCCGCACCGTCATCGCCTTGATTGACCAGTTGCAACGCGCAAACTGGGTCAAACGGGTATTGTTCCTTGCGGATAGGGTTGCGCTGGTGAAACAGGCGTATGGCGCCTTTAAGACTCATTTGCCTGCCACCCCATCGGCCAATCTGTTGGAGCGCAACGATCCGCAAAAAAACGACTACGTAGGGGCAAAGGTATTGTTCTCAACTTATCCCACAATGATGGGAATGATCGACGAGGTGAAAAACGGCCAGAAGAATTTTGGCCCTGGGCATTTCGACCTAATCGTCATCGATGAAGCCCACCGTTCAATCTATAAAAAATACCGCGCGATTTTTGAATATTTTGATGGCATGCTGATCGGCTTGACCGCTACCCCGCGCGATGAGATCGACCGTGACACCTATTCCCTCTTCCAACTTGAACGCGGCGTTCCCACCGATGCTTACGATTTGGATGATGCGGTGGCCGATGGTTTTCTGGTGCCGCCAAAATCCATTTCCGTCCCTTTGAAGTTTCAGCGCGAAGGCATCGCCTATGATCAGCTTTCGGAAGAGGAGAAAGAGGAATGGGACGCTATAGAGTGGGATGAGGAAGGCACCGTCCCAGACAGGGTTGAATCTGCCGATCTGAACAAATGGCTGTTCAACGAGGATACGGTCGACAAGGTGCTTGAGCATGTCATGCGCAATGGCATCAAAGTGGCAGGCGGCGACCGGTTGGGCAAAACCATTGTTTTCGCCAAAAACAGCGCCCACGCACAGTTCATAGTTGCGCGGTTCAACGCGAACTATCCACATTTTAAGGGAAAATTCGCCCAGTTGATCGACTACAGCGTCCCCTATGCGCAGTCATTGATCGACGATTTTTCTGAAACCAATAAGCCGCCCCATATCGCCGTCTCGGTCGATATGTTGGACACGGGGATCGATATCCCCGAAGTGGTAAACCTTGTTTTCTTCAAGATTGTCAGGTCGAAGACGAAGTTTTGGCAGATGGTGGGGCGCGGCACGCGGCTTTGCCCAGACATCTTCGGCCCCGGCGATGATAAAGTGGAATTCCTGATTTTTGACTTTTGCCAAAATCTTGAGTTTTTCCGCGAAAACCCGAAGGCAATCGATGGACTCCTTGCTCGCCCGATCGGGGAACGCCTGTTCACAACACGCGTCGATCTGATTGGTGAGCTTCAGGGAACAGAAGAAGGCCATGACAATCTCCTAACTGCCCTAAAATCCCGCCTACTCGACGAGGTTAGAGGCATGAACCTCGACAACTTCATCGTCCGTGCCAAGCGGAGGGCGGTTGAAAAATTCCAAGATGAAGCCAATTGGGCAGCGCTGGACCTTGACGCACGCATCACACTTGAGGCCGATGTGGCGGGGCTTCCGTCGGCTTTTCAGGATGATGCCTTGCCCGCGAAGCAGTTTGATTTGCTGCTGTTGAATGCCCAGCTTTGCCTTTTGCGTGGTGAGACTGGTTTTGCCGCGCTGCAGGATCGGATCATTAGGTTCGCTTCAGCCCTTGAACGCCTGTCAAACGTGCCCGCGGTTGCCCGTGAGTTGGAGCTTATTCTCGAAATCCAGACTGATGATTTTTGGAAGGACATCACGGTCGAAATATTAGAGCAGATCCGCAAACGTCTGCGCATGTTGGTCGACCTGATACTGCCCGTTGAGCGCAAGCTCGTGATCACCGATTTCGAAGATGATATTGGGGCAGGGGACACTGTTGACCTTCCCGACGTTGGTAGCGGCATGGACAAAGCGCGCTTCAAGTTGAAAATGCGCCGCTTTATTGAGGTTCATGCAGACAACATTGCCCTGCAGAAAATCAGACGGGCATTACCAGTTACACAGCAGGACATCGCGGAATTGGAGGCAATGGTCTTGGGCGATGGGGTGGCGGACGCGGAAAGCTTAGAAACTATCAGGGGCAACGGCGGCCTTGGCATGTTCTTGCGCCAATTGATCGGCCTTGATCGCGCCGCAGCAAAGGAAGCTTTTTCCGGTCTTGTTTCGTCCCAGAACTTGAACGCTGACCAGACCGAATTCATAAACCTGATTATTGGCTGCCTGAGTGAAACCGGCACCATCGAGCCCCGATTGTTCTATGAAAGCCCGTTCACAGATATCAACGACCTTGGTATCGCGGGCGTATTCTCAAAGCAGCAAAGCACAGACATTATTCGGATCGTCACGCAGTTGAACCAGGTCGCCGCAGCTTGACCGTGGCGTACGAATATCTGGTCGTCGCGCCTCGCGGTCAAGCAATCATCGGCCATTATGGTCACACATGCGCGGCACTGCAGACTCGCTGTGGGCCGCAATGAAGCGGGTTCTATCGCTTTGGTGTGGGTCAGGCTGGGTCAGGCGTACATGACTCTCAGTGTCTCGCTCCTGAGCCGATTGACGCAGTCGGTTTGATTGCTGTGGGGCGTCGTGCCTTAGAGTCTGATTCGAAACTAACGCAACAATTTCAAACACATGGCATTTGATGCGCTGCGCAACGTTTGCTGGTCGCCCATCACCCAAACCCAACAAAATCAGATGTTTGGGCCGCCGATCTTGTCTGCCATGATGGCATTTAGTTGCTTTGATTAAACGCAACACATTGATTTTGGGTGATTAGTTTTGGATCAGCCTCTTAGGGACTAAAGCGTCGAACTGTGCTATGCTTGCCTGTAGCGGAGGACGACCAAATGAGCTTTGTAACGGTTACCACTTGGCGAATTATAGGCGCAACCGAGACCCTGCAGCATGTGACAGACCTGATGCGGCGAAAGTACTTTCCGGGGCTCTTGGCTTTGGGTGCGCAGCATTCAATGCTCATAGATGCTGAATTAGATCGTTTTGTTATCGTGACGGTTTATCCTAGCCGCGAGGTGCGTGATGACGCCGTCGCCCATGTCTCAGTACTTCGCATCGAAGGTGCAGAGGAGTTTGGCGCGGAGCTGATGGACGCCTACGGAGGAGAGATGTTGGCCGCATCCGAAGCCTAGAGGACCTTGTTTATAGTATCCGAATAGCAGAGGTTTGTGCGTGCCGTTGCTAATGTATGCTGAGATCCCAGCTTGCAGAATGCTTGGTTAACAGAGTGGATTTTGCCAGTTCTGCCTCAAACTATGCGAGAATAGACTCGTATTCTCACGATTTTTGGATTCGAAGCGCAGGTTCGACTGGCGCAGACCCAGAATTCAGAACCCCATTAAAAGGAAACTTTCTATGATCCTCTATCCAATGATTGAACTGCTTGATGGTCGATGTGTAAGTCTGTTTCGTGGTCGCACTGACGAACCCCACATCTGGCACCTCGATCCTGTAAAAAAGGCGAAGAGTTTTGCCAAGGCTGGCGCAGAATGGCTGCATATAACCGATTTCGATGCCATGTCCGGCGACGAACGCAACACGGATCTCATTCGCGAAATCATCCGGACTGTGGGTATTCCTGTTCAGTTGGGAGGCGGTTTTCGTAGCCTAGAGCGCATCTCTAAATGGATTGATCACGGTGCCGGGCGCATAATTGTTGGAACCCTGGCCTTGCGCCAGCCCGACCTAGTCAAAGAGGCGGCAAAGCTATTCCCCGATCAAATTGTGCTTGCGGTTGATGTGTTCGAAGGCTTGGTAGTCAGCGATGGTTGGCAAAAGAAAAGCGCTTTTTCTCCCTCAGCTTTTCTAAAAGCCTTCGAAAACGATCCCTTCGCGGCGATCATTGTAACCGATATTGGCGCGGACATCGGCGATGCCGAAGACAGTATTGCCTTGATCACACAACTGGCTAGCGAAGCCAGAACCCAGATTTTTGCAAGAGGGTTGTCACGGACACTCGATGATCTGTCTCGCCTGAAATACGTGCCTTTCGTCTCGGGGGCACTGATCGGACGCGCCTTGTTCGACGGAAGCATCGACTTCGAGGCCGCCCTGGAGTTGGTCAAGCCTGAAATCGAGAAGCGCGCTCAATTCATTTGAGGCTATCTTGGCTGTTTGCCGACATGCTCTTCGAAGGTGCTGCAGAGCAGCCATGAGACCTCTTCCGTCACGTGGGGATGGGAAGGGTGAAATCGTCGGTCGCTATGTAACGGCGCTCTGGCGACAGAAGAAGTAAGCTATTTTGTCTGGCGACGCACATTTATTCTTCAAGCACATCCACGGCGCGTTGCTGACCAACTCGACTAAGCTCATTGCCGATCTAGCCTTTCGATATCATGTCGAGCGCTTCGGCCAAGGTTGCCAAAGCTTCCTCCTGTGGATCGCGTGTGTTTTGTAGTACCCTTGCTATCTGAAGGTAGTGCGACGCCGTCCCGCCGACATTGTCTCCTTTCAAAGGGTTTGTATGCGCGAGAATCTGTTCGATTGTTGATGCAGGCACTTTTAAAGACAGCATTATCGTTGCGCCTGTGCGGCGCAGATCGTGCCGATGCCAGTCGGTTGTGCCTGTGGCTTCGTGCAGCGCGGTCTGGTATCGACTCCAGTTGCCTAACTCACCCTTGCCGGTTGCATTCGGAAAGACAAGCTCACCACTTTTTGCGTTTTCCCAGCCAGGTAGCTGGCGCAAGAGCGACATGGCGGCCTCTGACAAGGGTAAATCTTGACTGCGCGGACCACCTTTCGTAGATTTGACACTGGGCTTGTGCCAGACACCGTTTGCACGGCCAATCTCGTCCCAACGCATCGTACACACCTCTTCTAAACGAGCTGCTGTGTAGAGAAGAAAGCGCATCGCGATAGGACGATAATCACTTTTGCCTTCGAGTCTCAAGTTGCCAAGCTTTGGTGCAGGGTAGGTGAGCATCGGTAGGACAGCCTTTAACTCAGCCTCGGTTAAAACACGCTTGCGTTTGCCAGTGATAGTTGGGTCATCTGTTGCGGGATCATGTGTCGTTGCAAGGCTGATCACGTCGAGTTTTGGAGACCTTGATGCGCCAATCTTTGAGAAGGTCTTACGTCCGGCCGCCCAATCAAGAACGGGGCCAAGATAGGCACGCGCCCGCGATGCTTGGCCGTTGGAAGTCGTCTTGACGCCTGTAGGCTTAAAGCTTTTGTATGAAGTGACCGCGTGAGCGAACTCCTCATCTGTGATTCCGATAACATCGCGGTCAAGAAGCCTTGCGTAAACTCTTTCGATAGATTGGCGAGCGCCACTTCTCGTCGTCCTTGGTCCTCGTGGTTGCCATATCTTTTTTGAAGGGGCAAAGCGCTCTTCAAATTCACCTATAAGTTCACGGAGCGAGGCAGTTTGAGCCGCGGCATGTCTAAGCTGCCGTTTCTCAGAGTTGATGTCCTTGCCGGCCTTGAGATCTCGGCGCGAGTTGCTGGCTTTCTCACGCGCCTCCTTAAGTGACATCTCGGGGTAGGTTCCAAGCGTGACGGTCTTCAGTTGGCTTGCCGCATTTCTGGCCTTGAGGATGAACGATACTTTGCCTTTGGACGACACCCTTGCGCGCAGCCCGGTTGCGACAGTGTCGGTGTGCTCGTATCTTTCGCCTGTTGGCTTAAGCTTGCGGAGCATGATGTCCGTCAGCGCAGATTGCTTCTCTAACAATTGGGTACCTCCTTCTGGGCTACACATGGGCTACACAATGCGTTCTACTTGTTACTATCGGATGCATCCACCTGCAATAGTATGCAATGATCTGTTTTAGACTAACTGATTGATTTAAATTGAGTATGTATTACTTTTCCGATATATCCAAGGGTGCTTTGTTTCTGCGATACGAAGATTGAAAATCCGCGTGTCGGCGGTTCAAATCCGTCTTCGGGCACCACTTTTCTATTATTTTTTTAGAAATATCGGCGTCTTAGCTGAAGTCGACCGCTTCGTATCCACCAAAATATCCACCAAAATATCCACCTTATTATGCGTGATGTTCTTCGGTACTCGTCGGATATTACTGAACGAGTATGATCGCGCGATTCTTATATCTGCCGTTTGTGTGTCGCGGGTTAAGATTTAGGTCGTTGGGCTGCTAAGGCCTGAGCAGTATCGTGATCTTTTGGGCTTTTGCTGAGAACTGCATGCATTGTCGCGGTGAGGACCTGCGCTGGACCGGTCCAACCTTCAGCCTTTGCCGCCCGAGCCTTATGTCTTCGCCCGGCGGAAGCGCGCCCGTATTGCACCTGACTATCATGTCGAAGTCGACAGTTCTTGGTATTCCGTGCCTTTCGCGCTGATCAAACAAGAGGTCGATGTTCGCACAAGCGGTCCGAGCGTCGAGATATTCCATCGTGGTCAACGGGTTGCGAGCCATCTGCGCACTCCGGGTCGGCGCAGCCACGTGACTGTGGCCGACCTCATGCCCTCTGCACATCGCCGCTTTGCCGAATGGCCGCCATCTTTTTAGAATTCGGGCCAGAATGTTGGCGCAGGCAACGAAGACCGGCCCGGCGGTGGCCGCCTTTTGCGAGATTGTGATGGCCGACCGCCCCCATCTGTCACCAGACAGGTGAATGCGCGCATTCACCGAGATGGCTGAACAAGGCTTCCGCACCTGTCTGGGCGTGCTGGCCTTGGTCAAAACTTACGGACCAGCGCGCGTGGATGCGGCTCGTCAGCGGGGTGTTACCATCCGTGCTCGCACGGTTACGTCCATCCGTTCAATCCTCAAGAACGGCCTCGATCGCGCCTTCCTAGAAGGCTTCGAAGAGGTTGCCCCCCTCCAGCACGCCAACATTCGCGGCGGCGGCTATTACCACTGATAAAGGACCAAAATGCTGATCCATCCCACCCATGACCGATTGCTGGCCGCCGATCTGATGGGGGCCCTGACCGGCATTGCATCGGCGCTTGAAGAACAACGCAGGTCGACCGTTTTTGATGACCTGTCGTCTGAAGATCGCCTCGGCCTACTGGTTGACCGAGAAGCCGCAGAAGGCGACGCCAAAAAGCTGGCGGCGCGGCTCAAGTTCGCCGCCCTGCGCCAGAATGCAAGCGCAGATCTTCAAGGCTTTGGGATCTCGACCTTCGCACACCCCGCGGCATTGACCGCAGTGTCATGGCGCATCTTGCCGATGGCGCTTGGATCGCGCGGCATGAGAACCTGCTGATAACTGGCCCCACCGGCCTTGGCAAAAGCTGGATCGCCTGCGCCCTAGGTCACAAGGCCTGCCGTGACGGGCGGCCTGTCCTCTACCAGCGTGCCCGCGCATGTTCGAAGCGCTCGCCCTCGCCCGAGGCGATGGCCGCCACGCGCGCATCCTCAAAACCATCGCCCGCATGGAAGTGCTGATCATTGACGACTGGGGTCTCGCCGTCCTGACCGCAGCAGAGCGCCGCGACCTGCTGGAAATCCTCGAAGACCGCCACGGCCGCGCCTCCACCATCGTCACAAGCCAATTGCCCGTTGAGCACTGGCACGAGGCCATCGGCGACTCAACCCTGGCCGATGCCATCCTCGATCGTCTCGTTCATAACGCCCACAGGCTAAAACTTACCGGAGAAAGTATACGAAAGGCAGCCGCACGAAACTCAAGCCTTGACCTGACACGACAAGCCTGACTCCATGAAACCGTCGGTCAAATTGGCCGCCCACCTTCGCGTGGAATAGCTGCCCAACTTCCGTGGAATGCGCAGCGTGACAAGATCAAAGAACTGGAACGTGAGTTGCGCCAGCTTCGGCAGGCAAACGAGATCCTGCGCAAGGCGTCAGCGTATTTTGCGCAGGCCCCTTTCGCGGTTTGAAGGCAAACCGCTGCCGGGCAACGGGAACTCGACCGCCCGTTCAAGCCATGATCCGCTTTATTGATGATCATCGCATGGTCCGTGGGGTCCAGCACTTGCCCCCGCCTCAGCTTCTTGCGCAGAGCACCGCATGACCTGCGCCGTCCGCCTCGTGGACCTGAAACACATTCTTCGCCAGATCTAGTCCGACCGTGATAATCTCCGACATGATCGCTCCCCTTTGTGGATCCTCACAGACCCACCTTGGCACACAGATGTCGTCGGGGGGCGGTTACATCATCAAAGCCAATTCTGTGCCAAAACTGATGCGTGATGAATTTTTCTTGACATATGGCCGCATCCCAAACAAGTTTCTATACGAACAAAAAAACGGCAGCCTCAGTGCAAGGCGCCTTAAACCGACCCGGTAATCGCCTTCAACAGGAGAAAAAAAGTGAAAAGAATTTTAGCTACCCTTACCACTGCCGCGACGATGCTGGTTCCGATCAGCGTGGCTGCACAGGACCGTGAATTTCGCGTTGGCCTGATCACGCCCCCGGTCCATGTTTGGAACCAAGAGGTTGATGGGCTTGGCGAGACGTTGAAGGAAATGTCGGGCGGACGCATGAGTGTAATCGCGTTTCCGTCGGGCCAGTTGGGCAGCGAAGCAACCATGCTGCAACAGCTTCAGACCGGCGCGTTGGATATGGGGTGGCTGACAACGGCGGGCGTAACGATACGTGTGCCGGATATGAGCGCGCTACACGCACCCTTCTTGGTCAGAAATATTGAAGATGCGGCGAAAGTTCTGCGCTCTGCCGAAGCCCGGGAAATTCTGGACGCGATGCCGAAGGCGACCGGCACTGTCGGTCTGTGCTATGCCATGACAGGCATGCGGCAGCTGTTGACCAAGGACGCCATCGCCTCGGCGGAAGATTTGAAGGGAAAGCGGTTCCGGATTACACCCGCCCCGGCCATCCAAACCTTCTTTGAAATGTTTGGTGCAGCGCCCGCGCCGATGCCCTTGACGCAGGTTTACGACGCGTTGGCAAATGGTCAGATTGATGCGATTGACATGGACCACGAGTCGATCATCAACTTTGGCTATCACGATCATGCCAAGAACATGATGGTTACAAACCATCAGATGTTTGGCATGGTTGCGGTGATTTCTGGCCGGGTGTGGGCCGAATTGTCGGACGAAGATAAAAAGATCGTACAAGAGGCGTCTCAAAAGCATTGCGATCAGACAATTGATCGCTTTGTGGCAGAAGAAGCCGGGAAGCTGGACAAGCTGAAAGCCGTCGAAGGGTTGACCATCACCGAAAACGTTGGCCCAGAATTCTTTGGTGACATTGTCGCGCGCTGGGATGCCGAATGGTCCAAGCAGACCCCTTATGTGGAACGCCTGCGGGCGCTGGTGGCGTCGTTCTGAGCCATTGTAGTGTGATATCCGGCGGCAGGCCCCCTGCCGCTGGATTTTCGCTTTTCGCACAGGAGTGTGCATGATAGCCCGATTTCTTTGCAAAATATCATTTACCTTCAATATGATAGAGCGTTTTTTGTTACAGGTGCTTATCGCCTCCATCGCGTTTTTCGTGCTGATGAATGTTTTGCTGCGCATGATTGGCATCACCATTGCCTGGGCGGATGAAATGGCGGTTTATGCCATGGTCCTGTCCGGCTTTGTCGGCGCATCCTTGATGCTTCGGGCGCGCATTGACCCTGCGGTGTTGTTGCTGCAAGAGGTTTTGCCGAAACATCTGCACCATGTGCTGCGCGCGATTGTGTCTGGCATTTCTGCCAGTTTTGGCCTTGTTTTGTGCTATCTGTGCTGGCTTTGGTTCAACCCCGCCGCGCTTGTGGCCGCAGGCTTTGACGTGGCCGCGTTTGAGGCGGCGACCTTTAACTTCGTCTATACGAATGTGACGCCGATCATGGGGGTTCCGACCTTCTTTTTCTTTCTCATCCTGCCGTTTTTTGCCGTCGCGATTACCGTCCATGCCTTGACCAATTTGTGCGAAGATCTGGGCTTGCTGGACCGTGGCCAGGACCCCGCGGGCCTTTTCAAGGATGAAGTTCAATGACCGCTGTCGTTTTCCTTGTGCTGCTGGTTTTGGGTGCGCCGATTGGGATTATTCTGTGTATTGCCGCCTTGGCGTTTATTTCCTCATCGGGGAACGATATTTTGCTGTCCAGCTTTGGGCTGCAAATGTTTGAGGCGCTGAACAATTTTGGATTGCTTGCGATTCCGTTGTTCATTCTGATTGGCGAGTTGATGAACGGGGCGGGGATTACGCAAAGGCTGATCCGGTTGGCGGCCGCGTTTGTAGGGTCGTTGAAAGGGGGGCTGGCCTATGTCAACCTTGTCGCCAACATGATGGTCGCCTCCATCCTTGGTTCCGCCACGGCACAGATCGCCATGATGACGCAAGTTATGGTGCCCGAGATGGAAAAAGACGGCTACCCGCGTGATTTTTCGACGGCTGTTACGGCTTTTGGCGGGTTGCTGGGGCCAATCATCCCGCCGTCTATTGTGTTCGTGGTCTATGCGGTGCTGGCGCAGGTTGCCGTGCGTGACATGCTGGTGGCGGGTATCCTGCCCGGACTCATGCTGAGCGGGTTGTTCATGGGCACAATCGCGCTTCTGGGGTATCGCTACAACTATCCCCGCGGCCCCAGCCTCAGCTGGCGCGAAAGGTTTGCAGCCCTTTGGGGCGCATTGCCGATGCTTTTGATCCCGGCAATCATTATTGGCACCATTTTGGGTGGTTTCGGCTCCCCGACCGAGGCGGCGGCTTTAGGGGCGTTATGCGCGGCCTTGCTGGGATTATTCTTTACCAAAACCCTTAAATTCAGCGATTTTGGCCCGATCTTGCTGCGTACAGGCATCAGCTCCTCGCTAGTATTGTTTTTGGTTGCGGCGGCGGGGGTGTTTTCTTGGGTGCTGATCTTTGGGGAAGTGCCGCAAACCGTGGCGGTCTGGATTCAAAGTGTGGCGACAACGCCTGTCACCTTCATGCTGTTGGTTTTGGTCATTTTGTTGATGGTTGGCACCGTGATTGATGGGATCCCCGGATTGATTATGGTTGTGCCGATTCTGTTGCCGATTGCCACAGATGTGTATGGCATCAATCCCATCCATTTTGGCGTGGTTGTGTCGATCAACCTGATTTTGGGCTTGCTGTCTCCGCCAGTGGGGATTGGGCTGTATGTTGCCGCCGGGGTTGCAAAAATTAGCCCGATTGCGGTGTTTCGTGCCTCGCTTCCGTTCTTTGCGGTTACGCTTGTCGCTTTGGTCATTCTTGCGCTGTTCCCGCAGATCAGCCTCGCGTTTTTATAAAACCGGCGCAGTCTTTCAGCAAATTCGCCGCAGTAGATCAAGCAGATGTGCCTGCTCCGCGTCACTCAGCGGTGCAAGCGTTTCGCGTGTGATCTGATGTGCGGGGGGGCAGCAGCTGGTCCAGTGCTGCCGTTCCGGCGTTCGTCAGGTCCAGCAGGATCATCCGCTTGTCTGTGTGGCATTTATGTTTGGCAATCAGGCCGCGCTTTATCAGGCGTTGCACCACGCCGTTCATGGTGGACGGGTCCATCGCCGTTTGCCGGCCAAGTTCGTTTTGCGACACGCGGCCACCTTCACCCAAGCGGGCGAGGACGGCGAATTGCTGCGGGGTCAGATTGCGCTCCATATTCAACGTGAAAATACTGATGTGGCGTTGATGCGCCCTGCGCAAAAGAAAACCGATCTGCCCATCAAGCTGATAGTCCGTCAGCCCGGCAGGTTCGGTCTGGTCTTGGTCCGTTTGGTTTGTCATTGCGCACTCAACTCTTTCAAATCATCGCTTTCCAGACAATAACGTGTGGCGCGGTTTTGCAAGGCGTTAAGCCTGTTGCCGCAATGGCTTTGTGGGGCAGGGTGCCTTACGCCCTGCGGCGCCAGTGGGCGATTATCGGCAAAAGCATCACCATGATGATCAAGGCCAGAATGGTCGCTGAAATTGGCCGTTCCACAAACACGGACCACGATCCACGGCTAAGGATAAGGGTGCGGCGCAGGTTTTCTTCCATCAATGGCCCAAGGATAAGGCCAAAGACCAACGGGGCCACGGGGATCCGGATCAAGGTCATCAGATACCCCATCCCACCAAAAAGCAGCATCACGCTCACATCGGCAAGGCTGTTTCGGATGGCAAAAGCGCCGACCATGCACAGCAAGGATATCAGCACCATCATCACCAGGGTGGGCAGCTTCATCACTTGCACGATCACCCGCAGAAACACCACGCCAACCGCAAAGGTCAAAAGCGTCGCCAGCATCAACGAGCCATAGATCGTGCCGATCATGTCAGGGTGTTCCACAAACATCATCGGGCCGGGTTGCAGGCCATGGATGATCAGCGCGCCGATCAAGATTGCCGACATTGAATCGCCCGGTATCCCCAAAGTGACCAGCGGGATCATGGCGCCGCCTGTCAGGGCGCTGTTTGCCGCTTCGGGGGCGGCGACACCGCGCGGCTCACCCTTCCCAAAACGTGCCTCGCCGCGCGTGAAGCGCCGTTCCAGCGCATAGGCGACGGCCACGGCAATGGCAGACCCCGCCGCAGGGATTGCGCCGATCAGGGTGCCTGTTGTGCTCCCACGCAACCAACTTGGCCAAACCCGCGCAATCTCAAGGCGCGGCGGGATAAGACTGCCGATTTTTGGCACCGATGGCAGCGCGCCGTGGCGGGACGCGCTTAGGGTGGTCAACACCTCGGTTATCCCAAAAATTCCGATAGTGACGGGGATAATATCAATCCCGTTTTGCAATATAGCAGAGCCGAAATCAAACCGTGCCACCCCAGACATGGTATCAAACCCAACCATGCCAAACATAAGCCCGATTGCGCCTGACAGCAGGCCTGCCAGCATCGCACCTTCCACCGTATAGGCCAGCAGCACCAACCCAAACAGTGCCAGCAGGGCAAATTCCGGACTGCGAAATTCCATCGCGGATTTTGCAATGACGGGCGCGATCATCATCAACGCGATAACCCCCAACACCCCGCCCACGGTGGATGCAATCAGGGCGTGGCCAAGTGCGTGGCCCGCGCGCCCCTGCTGCGCCATGGGATAGCCATCAAACTGCGTGACAATGGCGCCGGGCGTGCCGGGAATGTTCAGCAAAATCGCCGAGATGGAGCCGCCGAACACGCTGGACACCAGCACCATGAGCAACAGCATCATCGCCACACCCGGCGCCATTCCAAAGGTCAGCGGCAGCAAAATCGCCAGCGCCATGGTAGAGCTGACGCCCGGCAAGGCCCCCAAGACGATCCCCATGGCCACGGCCGCGATGGCCATAAGCATAAGTATCGGTTGCTGCGCAAAAATACCAAAGGAGTCGAGGAAGGCGTCAAAAAGCATCCGATATCCTTAGGGCAGCGGGACGCGCAGCAGGTGCACGAAAACAATCTGGATAAGGGCTGTGAACCCTGCGGCCAACATCAGCGCCAACCCGGTCCGTTTCCACCAAATCCGCTGCTGGTTGTTCAGCGCGGCAAGCCAGACAAAGGCAAAGACAAAGCTTGGCCCCATAAACCCGACAAACCCGATCAAGGCAGCAGCCAACAAAGCACTTAGCAAAAACAGAACCGGAATGGCAACGATATGCAGTTGGATACGCTTCATCCCGGAGTTGCGCGTCATCAAGCCGCGCAAGACCAGCCAAGCACCCCCCGCCGTTAACGCAGTGCTAACCATCATCGGCAGGATGGCGGCACCGGGGTCCAGCCCCGGGGCCGTGAAGGATGCCATCAACGTAGGGCTGAACAAAACCCCGTACCAACCGACTGCGGCCCAGGCCAGAAAGAAAATGCCCGCGCCGTACCCCGGGGGCGGCGGCGCGATGCTTTCTCGCTTGTCGATGTCTGACACTTTCGCAGTCCTTCTGGCGGGGAGGATCCCGGCCCATGGTTGTCTGGGAAACGTGAGCTTACTTTTGGTTCACGATGACCAGCCCGCTTTCTTCCAGAATTGGATAAACGGCATTGTCCTGACGGTCCAGAAAGGCGGCGAAACCTTCGCGGCCATCTGGCGCGATAATAAACCCTGCTGACTGGGCTGTGGCCAAAAACTCTGGGTTGGCGACAGCGCTTAGAACCGCTTGTTCAAGCCGCGCGACGCGATCCTCTGGCACACCTTGGGGGGTGAATAGGCCGACGAAATCCTGAAAGACAAAGGGAAACCCACTTTCGGTAAAGGTCGGCGTGTCGGGGGCACGAGGGTGGCGCACGTCGCCTGCGACGGCCAAAATCCTAACATCGCCGCTGTTTGACAAACCGATCATCTGTGCTGTTGGCACTGTGGTCGTGTTGGTTTCGCCGGATGCAATTGCAGCCACTGCGGGGGCATACCCTTGGTACGGGATCGTTGCAAAGGTTGTGCCGATTGCCTTTTGGATCAGAAGCGAGCTGATATTGGCAAAACCACCCGGACCGTCATCGGAATTAATGATCGCCGCCGCGTCAGATTTCGCTTTGTTCACAAAGGCTTGCAAGCTGTCGATGCCGCTGTCTGTGCGCACGCTGATGGCAGCGGGGGACCTTTCGATCACGGCCAAGGGGGCCAGCGTGGCAAAAGGTGTGGCGCTGGCATTCATGTAAGTTTGTGCGACCACATGCAGGCCCATCACGCCGATTGTGTAGCCGTCAGGTTCGGCCGCTGCCGCCTGCCGCACCCCTGTGGTGCCCGCAGCACCGGGCAGGTTGTTCACGACCACGGGCTGCCCCAACTCTTTGCTCAGGTATTCCGCGACCAGACGACCCACGGTGTCATGCGCACCGCCTGCGGGCCATGCGACGATCATGGTGATCGGCTTGTCGGGAAATTGCTGTGCGACTGCGGGGGCAAAGGCAAGCGGCCCTGCCAGAAGTGTCGTGGTCAGACCAAGGATAAGGTGGCGGCGCAGCGTGCTTTTCATCTGTCTCTCTCCATTCTGAAGATATGTTCTGAAGATCGGGTCATTGGTCAGAATCGATCCCTGTTGTTTGTAGGCTAACGGTTTGCGTTCGCTTGCGTCAACATCTGTTGCAAGGCGCAAGTCCCGGCGTGGCGCTGGTGCGTTTTACCTGCTTTGCAGGGGCTTCATCGGTTTGGCACCACCTCGGGCACACGGTTGGCGGGCGGGGTGTTGCGGCTGCGCCCACTGGTCACAACGCCGTCAATGATGGTCATGCCGACGCCGGGCAAATTGCCCAGTTGCACGCTTTCCAGCATGGTCTTGCCCGGTGTGTGCTGCGCCTGATCCATCAAAACAAAATCGGCGCAATAGCCAACTTCTAACAGGCCGACATCCAACTCTCGTTGGCGCGATGTGTTGCCGTTGCTAAAACAGAACGCAATTTCGGCGGGAACATTGCCAACGCCAGACAGCATCGCCACCATCCGCAAAATGCCAAGCGGCTGCACCCCGGATCCCGCTGGCCCATCGGTGCCAAGGATAAGCTGATCCAGCTTGCCCAATTCGCGGGCTGTATTCAGGGTCAGCAAGGCCGCGCGCTCGTTGCCATTATGCACAATTTCAAGGCCTTTCAGGCAGCTTTCGCACAGGCAAATAATCTGGTCATCGGGCAGCGCCGAATGGCCGCCATTGATATGGCCCACCACATCGGCACCCGTTTCCAGCACCATATCCGCATCAATCAGCCCGGAGCCGGGGATGGACGGGCCGCCCGTGTGGATCGTGCTTTGGATGCCATATTTGCGCGCCCAATCCACCATCTGACGCGCCGTTTTGCCATCTTTCACAGAGCCGAGGCCAACCTCGCCCAGATATTTCACGCCCGCATCAGCGAGGTCCTTGAAGTCATGCTCCTCCATCCCGTGTTCGATCACCGGCGCGCCCGCCAGCACCTTCATCCCCGAGGGGCGGAAGTTTTCGTACCAACGCTGCGCCGCAATCGCCATCGCTTTCAGGCCAACAATATCGCGGGGGCGGCCGGGCATATGCACTTCACCGGCGGAGATCATGGTGGTCACGCCGCCGTGCAAGGTGGAATCAATCCAGTGCAACTGTTGCTGGCGCGGGGTGTAATCCCCGATCACAGGGTGGACATGGCTGTCGATAAGGCCGGGGGCCAGCGTCACGCCTTTTGCGTCAACCGTGGTGGTGGCACCTTCGGTATCCAGATCTTTTTCATACCCGAAAGCTGCGATTTTGCCGTTGATGGCGATCATGCAGTCGCCATCTGCGATTGGGGCCTCGATCTTGCCCGTCAACAGCAAGCCAATGTTTTTGATCACAAGTTTCTGTGGTGTCTCACTCATTCGCTTGGCCCTCCTGCGGTTATTTCATTTGTATGCTAACATCAAATCAACGCGACGCAAGGTAAACGACGCCTCGCGCGACGACATCGCGTGACCAATCATTCAGCTTTGCGCGATTGGCGAAACCCCAAACCGTCCCACCCCCAATTCCGTTTGACAGGACTAAAACCCTTGGTTTAATGTTGGTGTGCAAACGAAAAATACAAACGGGGGGTCTGTCTGTTGATTTATTCGGCACCAACATCAGTCAAAGATGCGCTTGCTGTTCTGAAATCGTCACAGCCCCGCATTGTCGCAGGCGGTACGGATTTTTTCCCCAGTCAGCGCGCCGGGGCGCAAGATCGCAACGTGCTGGACCTGACCCGTATCGAAGGGCTTCGCGGCATCACGCGCACCGCCAGCGGTTGGCGCATCGGCGCTGCGACCACATGGACCGACATTGTGAAAGCGGTTTTGCCGCCGGCCTTTGACGCGCTAAAGCAATCCGCGCGCGAGGTCGGCTCCATCCAGATCCAAAATCGGGGCACTTTGGTGGGCAATGTCTGCAATGCCTCGCCTGCCGCTGATGGATTGCCGCCGCTGCTTGCGCTGAATGCCGAAGTGGAGATTGCATCAACGGATGCCCCACGCCGCGTGCCGCTGTCGCATTTCGTGACTGGGGTGCGTAAAATTGATTTGGCTGCGGATGAATTGGTGGCAGCGATCCACATTCCCGCCGTGCCGGAGGATATGACCAGCGCCTTTGTCAAACTGGGCAGTCGCAAATATATGGTCATTTCCATCGTAATGGTGGCGGCGAATGTGCGGGTGCAAAACGGGATCATCCAGCAGGCGCGTGTTGCGGGCGGGGCCTGTTCGCCCGTGGCGCAGCGGTTGCCCGCGCTAGAGGCGCTTGTGCAAGGCCGGGCAGTTGCGGACTTGGTAGGGCTCGATTTTGGCGATGCGGCCCTGTTTGCACCGCTGTCCCCGATTGCAGATGTGCGCGGCAGCGCAATTTACCGGGTGCGCGCGGTCGCGCAATTGTGCCGCCGTGCGTTGATACAGGCTGCGACAGGGGAGAAATGAGATGGACCAACGGGTGACGGATACGGGCCTTGCCTTTGTGCTGAATGGCCAAGCGGTCAATATTACCCCCGTTCCGGGAGAGCGTTTGTCCGAAACCCTGCGCGAACGGTTGGGCGCGCGAGATGTCAAAATTGGCTGTAATGCGGGCGACTGCGGTGCCTGCACGGTGCTGATTGATGGTGAAACCGTGTGCGCCTGTCTGGTCCCGACCCATCAGGCCGAAGGGTGCAGGGTTGAAACCCTGTCGGGCCTTGTGGCCACCGATCAGACGGCGCAACGGTTGGTGCAAACCTTTCAGGATCACGGGGCCGCGCAATGTGGCATTTGCACGCCCGGCATGATGGTCTGTGCCGTGGCCCTGCTGCGCGACAACCCAACCCCGGATGTGGCGGCGGTTCAGGATGCGTTGGGCGGTGTTTTGTGCCGCTGCACCGGCTATCGCAAGATTATAGACGCAGTGATTGCCACGCCCGCAGCCCCTGTGGGCACGATTGGGGTTGGCGCGTCTATCCGGCGGCTGGACGGGTTGGAAAAGGTCACGGGGACTGAGGCGTTTGGCGATGATGTGGCCCCGGCGGGAACGCTGGAAATTCGGGTGATCCGCTCGCCCTATGCACGCGCGGCCTTTGCGTTGGGCGATATTGCGGGGTGGCAGGCAGCGCGCGGCGGTATCAAGGCGGTGTTGACCGCCGCCGATGTGCCGGGCCTGAACGCTTTTGGTGTTATCCCGGCCTTTCGCGACCAGCCGGTTTTTGCCGAAAACCTGGCGCGTTTCAGGGGGGAGGCGGTAGCCGCCGTGGTTGGCACGCCTGAGGCGATCCGCGACCTGAACCCCGATGATTTTCCCGTTGTCTGGACCCCGCTGGATGCAATCAGCACTGTGGCGGAGGCACAGGCCAAGGATGCGCCACAACTGCATGACGAGCGGCAGAACAACCTGATGTGCAAGGGTTTTGTCGCCTGCGGCGATGCGCAGGCCGCACTGGCGGCGGCGGATGTAGTGGTTGAAGGCCGGTTTTCCACCGGTTTCGTCGAACATGCGTATATTGAGCCGGAAGCAGGCTTTGCCCAGATCGTGAATGGTCGCATTGAAATTCACGCTTGCACCCAAGCGCCGGTGATGGACCTTGAGGCGATGGAACTGATCCTTGGCATGGATCGCAGCAAAATCCGGATTATCCCCACCGCTGTTGGGGGTGGGTTTGGGTCCAAACTGGATATTTCCGTGCAGCCCTACCTTGCGCTTGGGGCGCTGAAAACGGGGCAGCCGGTGCGCATCACCTATAGCCGCACGGAATCCATGCAATCCACCACCAAACGGCACCCGTCGGAAATTCACCTGCGGATCGGGGCAATGCGCGATGGTCTTATAAGCGGTTTCGCGTTTTCAGGCGAGTTCAACACCGGGGCCTATGCGTCTTGGGGGCCGACCGTGGCAAACCGCGTGCCGGTGCATGCCTCCGGCCCCTACCGCATTGCCGATTATTGGGCAGAGGCGAAGGCCATCCACACCAATTGTCCGCCTTCGGGGGCGTTTCGCGGCTTTGGCGTGCCGCAATCCAGCATCGCGCAGGAATCGCTGTTTGACGAATTGGCTGACACGTTGGGCATGGACGCGCTGGAATTTCGCATCCTGAACGCACTGGAGGATCATGTGCCAACAGTCTGCGGCCAAGTGTTTGCGCAAGGCGTGGGCATCAAGGCCTGTCTGGAAGCGTTGCGTCCAGCATGGGCCAATGAAGGTGCGGCCGCCGATGCGTTCAACGCGTCTGCGACCGGCAGCTTGCGGCGCGGTGTGGGCTTGGCAGCCGGCTGGTACGGATGTGGCAACACCTCACTGCCCAACCCGTCCATTATCAAGGCCGGGGTCCGGGCGGATGGCACGCTGGTTTTGCATCAGGGCGCTATGGATATTGGGCAAGGCGCGAACACGGTTATTTCGCAAATCTTTATGACGGCGCTGGGCGTGCAATCCACCACGTTGGAACGGATCGGCCCCGATACGGACCTGACGCCGGATGCGGGCAAAACATCGGCGTCGCGCCAAACATTCGTATCCGGCAATGCCGCGCGGCTGTGTGGAGACGCGCTGCGTGCCGCCATTTTGCGCGCGGTGAATGCGCCCAGTGATGCGGAGGTGTCGATTGCGGATGGCGACATTTATGTCAAGGACAGCAGCACCACCCACCGGATCGCGCTTGCGGGCTTGCCCGTCGATGCCGATGGCTATGTCTTTGCCGCTGTCGAACAGTACGATCCGCCAACCAAACCGCTGGATAAGAACGGTCAAGGCGCGCCCTATGCCCAATTCGGATATGCCGCCCATCTGGCGGTGGTAGAGGTGGACACGGCCCTTGGCACAGTGCGCGCGGTCAAGTTTGTCGCCGCCCATGATGTTGGCCGCGCGATCAACCCCATGCTGGTTGAAGGCCAGATTCAGGGTGGCATTGCACAGGGCTTGGGCATGGCGCTGATGGAGGATTATCTGCCAGGCCGCACCGAGAACCTGCATGATTACCTTATCCCGACCATGGGGGATATTCCCCCGATTGAATCGATCATCGTCGAGGTGCCGGATGCCCATGGGCCGTATGGGGCAAAAGGGCTGGGGGAACATGTGCTTATTCCAACAGCGCCAGCACTTTTGAACGCGATCAAGCGGGCTTGCGGGGTGCGATTGTACAGCGTGCCCGCCATTCCATCCAAACTTTCAGCAGCACTACATGGGGACGCAAATGGTTGATGTCATCGGCACCAAACCCGAGAAGATACGCTGCGATGCCTGCCCGGTTCTGTGCTACATCGCAGACGGACGGTCGGGTGCGTGTGACCGTTATGGCAATGAGGGCGGCGTGCTTGTGCGCCATGACCCGCTGACGATTATCGAGAAAACCATTGACCGGGGTGCAAAGGCGGTCCCCTTCCTGAAGCAGGGCGAAGGCACAGATTGGGACGGTGATCTGGTGCAAAGCAGCCGTCCGTTCATCACGGCCATCGGCGCGGGCACCACCTATCCCGATTACAAACCCGCCCCCTTCATCGTGTCGCAAGAGGTTGACGGCGTGGACATGGTCACGGTCGTCACCGAAGGGATTTTCAGCTACTGTGGTGTGAAGGTCAAAATTGATACCGACCGTTTTCTGGGCCATGAATGCGCCATCGTACGCTATGATGGCGAACCTATTGGCCATGTGATGACGTCTGAATACGGCTCCAAGATGCTCTCGCTTGGGGGGGTGGAACATCTGACCGGCGGCACCAAGAAAGAGGGGCGCGTGACCTGTGACGCCTTGCTTAAGCTGTGCAACTGTGAAGCGGTGGAGCTGGTGATTGATGAGGGTGCAACCATCGTGGTGCAGGCGGGCAAGGCCCCGATTGTGAACGGGGTTGCGGAAAAGCTGATGCGCGTTGGGTGCGGGTCGGCAGCCATTGGTATGTTTGCCGCGCAATGGGCGCAGCATGTGGATGATGTGGTTGTGGTTGATGACCATATCACTGGCGTCTTGTCTGAACATCAGGCTGGCAAGTTGTTGAATGTGCCGCCCAGTGGCATCAAGATTAAGGGTCGCCGCTCCACCCCCGGGCGTTATTTTCAGGTGGCCAATCCCGGCACTGGCTGGGGTGGGACGGATATTGAAGACCCGCTGACGATTTTGAAGGAATTTGATCCGGCGGTTGCATGGCAGGGGCTGCGTTTGCTGATGGTGTCCACCACGGGCGAACAATTTGCTTATTTTGAGCTGGATGCGGGCCTGAAACCGGTTCCGGTCCCGATGCCTGCGGCGCTGAATGTCTCGGTCGAGCGGATTGCGGAAAACTGTGAGCCGTCGATGTGTTCGGTGCTGTTTATGGGCGGCGCAGGCGGGTCGTTGCGGGCGGGGGTTACGGTTAACCCTGTCGGGCTTACGCGGTCGGTCAAGGAGTCGCTAACCTTTGTGTCTTGTGGCGGGGCCAAGGCCTATGTCTGGCCGGGCGGTGGCATTACCGTCATGGCCGATGTGCTGGATATGCCAAGCAACGCCTTTGGATATGTGCCTACACCCGCGCTGGTCGCCCCGATTGAATTTACCATGCGCCGCAGCGATTACGTCGCGTTTGGCGGTCATGTTGACCAAATCCGCCCGATTGAGGAGGTATTGACCGAAGGTGTGCGCCGGGTCGCGCGGCACGCGGGCGGCGTGGACCCGACTGACCGGCACAATTTCCGCTGGTCGCCGGACACCTGACCATGGGCATGCCCGGTCCTGTTGCTGCACTGCTGGGGGATGGCGCACGCCTTCACCTCTCGCACGGCCCGATTGATCTGATCATCGGGGCGGACGCTGTGCAATCGGGCGGGCGGCAGCGTGCCTTTGCCGCCGCCGCCGCGCGGTTTGAGGGGTTGCTGGAGGGGCTGGTGGCAGAGCGTCCTTTATTAAGCGCGCCCCTGCACCCTACCACGCCTACCCCCAAAGGGGCGGTTGCGCGGCGAATGTATAAGGCCTGCCAGCCCCATTGCGCCGAGGGTTTTGTTACCTGCATGGCCGCCGTGGCCGGGTCGGTGGCGGATGAGATTTTGGCGGCGATGGTGGTAGCCGAACCCTTGTTGCGGGCCTATGTCAATAACGGCGGCGATATTGCCATCCATCTTGCCCCCGGCGCGCGGTTCATCACTGCCATGGCGGGCGTGACTGGTGCGGATCTGGGCCGTATCACGCTGGATGCGGCGGACGGTGTTGGCGGCATGGCGACCAGTGGCGCAGGCGGGCGCAGCCATTCGTTTGGCATTGCCAGCAGCGTGACGGTGCTTGCCGCGTCCGCAGCGCAAGCTGATGTTGCGGCGACCTTGATTGC
The DNA here is from genome assembly GCF_900110135.1 of Pseudorhodobacter antarcticus. Taxonomy (GTDB): domain Bacteria; phylum Pseudomonadota; class Alphaproteobacteria; order Rhodobacterales; family Rhodobacteraceae; genus Pseudorhodobacter; species Pseudorhodobacter antarcticus. The sequence goes on from NZ_FOCO01000039.1 coordinate 25,193, forward strand.
CAATGCCGTTGATGTGCCGGATCATTCGGGCATCCGGCGCAGCCCGGCCCATGATCTGCAACCCGACAGTGATTTGGGCGGTCGCATGGTTGTAACCCATATTCCACCGCTGACCCGGGCAGACCAAAACCATGCCCTGTCCTTGGGTGCAAATCGGGCCGAGGCGATGCTGCGCCAAGGTCAAATCGCCGGGGCCGCGCTGTTCTTGCAAGATGAGCAGCGGGTGGTCGGCACATATTTCGGGCAAAATGCCCAGCTACAGGAGGCGAACAATGTCGAAACTTGAGCTTCGCAAGCAAGTGCTTGCCATTGAGGAAATCTTTCACGAAGGCGGCCCGGTTGTCGAGGTGCCGCATATGCGGGGGGCCGCTTTTGCGATCATCAAAAACCCGTTTGCGGGCCGGTATGAGGCGGATATTCAAGGCTTCATGGATGATCTGCGCCCCTTGGGCCTGCAACTGGCACAAAAGCTGGCGTATGCCCTTGGCGGTGCGGACAAGATCGAAGGCTATGGCAAGGCATCGCTTGTTGGTGCTGCCGGCGAGTTGGAGCATGGCGCCTTGTGGCACGCGCCGGGCGGTTACGCCATGCGCGAGGTGCTGAAAGGCACCAAGGCGATTGTTCCATCGGCCAAAAAGGTGGGCGGCATGGGGGCGCGCATTGATGTGCCAATCACCCATATAAACGCCAGCTATGTGCGCAGCCATTTCGATTCGATGGAAATCGGCGTGAACGATGCCCCGCGCGCGGATGAGATGCTGTTGGCGCTGGTCATGTCCACCGGGCCGCGCATCCATTCCCGGTCCGGCGGGCTGGAGGCCAGCGACATCAAAGGCGAGGATGGCTTGAAATGAGCGCGAAGATCAGGAAAATCGGCGTTTGGGTTGAAGAAACGCATAGCGAGGGCGGCAAGGCCGTTTCCCCGCCCACGCGCAAGGCGGTGGCGGCAGCGGTGATCGAAAACCCCTATGCCGGGCAATATGTTGAAGATTTGTCGCTGCTGATGGATATTGGCGCTGATCTTGGCGCATTGCTTGGCGCGCGCTGTGTGGCCGCTTTGGGGATCACGCCTGATCAGGCGGAAAGCTATGGCAAGGCCGCGATGGTTGGCGAGAATGGTGAGCTGGAACATGCCGCCGCGATTCTACACCCCAAGATGGGGGCACCGCTGCGCAAAGCCGTGGAAAAAGGGGCAGCCCTTGTGCCGTCATCTAAAAAGCGTGGCGGGTTGGGGCAGGATTTGGACATCCCTTTAGGGCACAAGGATGCCGCCTATGTGCGCAGCCACTTTGACGCGATTGAGATTAGGTTTAACGACGCCCCCCGAGCGAATGAAATCCTCGTGGCCATCGCCGTGACCGACAGTGGCCGCCCCTTGCCGCGTGTCGGTGGGCTGAAAGCTGGTGACGCCTTGGGCGAAGACGGCCTGCGCTGATTGCTTAGTGCCCGGCGCGCAAGGGCCGCCGGGCGCGACCTAGCCTGTCCATCGGCATTTGCGTTGACAAAAGATCCAAGTTTGAATTATCGTTTGTAGACCAATGATATTGGGGCGCATCATGCCACAGGTTTGCATGGCTTTCACGCTAACCCGCCCCAACAGTGATTAGCCCAGCACGAGGATACCATGACGCACACCACCGCACCCGTGATTGACCCAACCGCGTTTCCAATTCCCGCGGGCGTTTTTGCCGAAACCGTGACCGAAGTTCAGCATTACACCGACACGCTGTTTCGCTTTCGGATCACCCGCCCGGCCAGCTTTCGGTTTCGGTCGGGCGAATTTGTGATGATCGGTCTGCCCAATGCAGAAAAACCGATTTATCGTGCGTATTCCATCGCCAGCCCGTCTTGGGACGCGGAGATTGAGTTCTTTTCGATCAAAGTGCCAGATGGCCCGCTGACCGCGCATTTGCAAAACGTTCAGGTCGGGGACACCGTTTTGATGCGCAAAAAATCAACCGGGACATTAGTGAATGATGCCCTGCTGCCGGGAAAACGGCTTTATATGTTCTCGACGGGCACCGGGATTGCGCCCTTTGCCTCCCTGATCCGCGACCCGGAAACTTATGAAAAGTTTGATGAGGTCATTCTGACGCACACCTGCCGGACCGTGGCAGAGCTGGCTTACGGCAAGGCGCTTTATGACAGTTGCATGACCGATCCCTTGATCGGAGAGTTTGCCAAGGACAAGCTGCGCCACTATTGCACCGTCACCCGCGAACCCTACGCATTCACCGGGCGGATCACGGATCTGCTTGCAAGCGGCAAAATCTTTAGTGATCTCGGCGTGCCGCCAATTGACCCTGAACATGATCGCGGCATGATTTGCGGGTCCATGGCGATGCTGCAAGACACTAAGGCAGCGATGGAAGGCTTTGGTTTGGTCGAAGGGGCCAACAACAAGCCTGGCACATTTGTTGTGGAACGGGCTTTCGTTGACTGACCCATCCCCTTGAACGGCCGGAACGTGTCAACGACTTTGAGACAGTGGCTTTTGGACTTTAGGCTTGTGTTTCTTCCGTTTGCTTTGGTGGGTTGATCCAGACGGCGGTCTGGACTTTTGGCGGTTTTGGTGGTTTGTGTACAAAGCGTTCTGGGTTGGTCATGTAGGCTGCATCCAGCGTGGCCTGTCGCGCAGCATAGACCGTTTCTGCCTGTCCAAAGTGGATCTGGTCAGGCGTCATCAAACCTATGCCCGCGTGATGATGATCCTGATTGTACCAAGCAAAGAATTGGCGGCAAAACGCGCGGGCTTTTTCTATGGTTGCAAAGTTTTTAGGGAATTTGGGCTGATATTTCAAAGTTTTGAAATGGGCCTCCGAGAACGGGTTGTCGTTTGATGTATGAGGACGGCTGTGGGATTTGAGCACACCCAGCTCAACCAACATTAGCGCTGTCGTTATGTTATGGCCTTCATCCACTGCCCGGCAGTGCATGTTTACATGCGCGAGTATCCGTATTGGTCAAGCTGGGTTTTGCGTCCATTTTCTCTGGTCCCGAAGCAGTGCGTTGGCCATGACAATCAGTTTTCGCATGACGGCTGTGATGGCCAGTTTTTTGCATTTCCCGGTCGAGATCAGCTGCTCGTATTTTGCCTTCATGTCTG
>NZ_FOCO01000034.1 GCF_900110135.1 Pseudorhodobacter antarcticus
GGGCATATCTCGACGACGGCAAGCTGGAGCTGGACAACAATATATGTGAGCGCTCAATCAGACCGGTGACCCTCGGGCGCAAGAATTATCTGTTCATGGGGTCAAAGGGCGGTGGTGACGCTGCCGCCATTGCATACACGCTTATCGAAACCTGCCGCATGAACAAGGTCGATCCTGAAGCGTGGCTTCGTTGGGTTCTGGCCCGCATCGCTGATCACAAAATGAACCGCCTTGATGACCTCATGCCATGGAACTGGCCGGCTCAATAAGTCAACGCCAGTCACACCGGACGGATACGTTTGAAGTAAGCTTGCTAAACTGCCGCCGCCAAACCCAGCTTTGGGCTGCGTTGGCGGTCGCGCAGGTGGGCGACCAGGAAGAGGATGCAAAACCCGGTGGCGATCAGGGCGGTGTCGAGGGCTGCGGAGGAGGGCGTGAGTGCTTTGATCAATTGGGCGGCGTAGGCGAGGACGGAGCTGGTTGCGAACACGGGCAGGGAATGGCGCCCGAGGAGGGTGATGGGGGCCACGCGCGGCGCTGCTGCGATGGTTTTGACGATCGGCAGCGCGCTGAGGACATAGGCCAAGGCGAGGATGTGCAAAAGGCGCGGGAAGAACACAAAGCTTTTGTCAAATGAGGTGAACACATGCGGCACATAGGCGTATTCGTGCAGCATCCACAGCCCGTGACCGCCCCATGCGCCGATAACGGGCACTTGGTTCCACAGCGCCGCGACGACCAAAAAAGCGATGGCAAGACGCAGCGCGTTTGTGTTGATGGGCAGCACGCGGCGGCCTTGGCGCAAGGCTAGGCCCGTTAGGATACCCGCGACGAACAGCACTTGCCACGCCATTGGGTTAAAAGACCAGCCGTTGTCGGTGGGCCATGTGGGCATTTTATATTTCAGCATGCCAACGGCGAACCACAGCGCAAGCGAGGCCAGCATCGTGGCCTTTGGCGCGCGGGCGCAGGCGAACAGCAGCGCGGGGGCAGCGATCATCAGCAGCACATAAAGCGGCAAAATATCGGCATAGGCGAAATGGTGGCCAAGCGTGAGCAGGGGCAGCAACAGGGCAACGGGGTCATCCACCGCAAGGATGATGTTGCGGCGGTAGGCCATATCCGCGATGCCGGGCAGGTGGTTTGCGGCGATGAACATTGCAAGGATGCAGCCGATCACCACGCAATGCACCCACCAAATGGTAAAGGCACGCCGCCACGGGCGCAGGGCGGCAGCGAGGCTGGGCGTGCCGCGCAAGAACGCAGGGCCATAGGCGAGGCCCGCGGCAATGCCAGACATCAAAACGAACCCTTCGGCGGCATCGGAAAAGCCGAAATTGCGCGAGGTGAAATTTTCCCACAGCGTGCCGGGGATATGGTTGATGAAAATCATCATCAAGGCCAGACCGCGCAACAGGTCGATGCGGTGGTCGCGGGTGTGGGGGGGATTAGGCACGTTTCGCCTTTGCAATTGGGGTGGTCCATGCGGCAAGGATGGCTGCGTGGCGCGCGAGGATGGGGGGGGGCGTGCTGTCTTGGGGAACGCTGAAACGCGTGGCGGCGGCGGGGCGCGCGGTCCACCAGATCAGCAGCGGGGCAAGGATCATGGGCAAGGCCACGGGCATCAACCACAAGGTTAGCACGGGGGCGAGTGTTTGGGTGACGGCAATGCCGCCAGCCCCCCACAGCATAATCCAGCGGCCAGCGACCCAAGCGGTTTGCGCGGACAGCCCCCCATCGCCACGGTTGTTGGTGGGCCAGCCACCATCGCGGCCCAGCAGCACTTGGATCACCGAGCGGCTTTGGAATGCGAGGAGGATGGGCGCGATGAGGGAGGTGAGTGCGAGTTCGGCCAGCACGGCGCGCAGGGTTTTGCCCGCGCCCCCAAAGCCGCGCGCGCGCCCTGTCCGGATGGCATCAAGGGCCACAAGCAGTTTGGGCATGACCAAAAGCCCGAACACCCCCAGCGCCAGCCCGATGGCCTTGGACGTTTGGTCGTTTGGAAAAACGGGAAAGGGCCAGTTGGCTTGGGGGAAATAATTCAATTCATCGGCCAAGGGGATTGCGGCGATGGAGGCGGCGATGAAGGCCAGCCAGATCAAGGGGGCGGCATAGGCAAAGATGCCTTGGAACAGGGAAAACCGGTTCCATGCCAGCAGGCCCGGTGCGCGAATGACCTTTGTGTGTTGCAAGTTGCCTTGGCACCAGCGGCGGTCGCGTTTGGCGTGGTCGATGATGTTTTCGGGGCCGCCTTCGTAGGAGCCTTGAAGATCATCATCAAGGCGCACGGTCCAGCCCGCACGGGCCAGCAGCGCCGCCTCCACCGAATCGTGGCTAAGGATGTGGCCGCCGAAAGGGGGCGGGCCAGACAGGACGGGCAGGCCGCAGCTTTCGGCCCAAGCGCGCATCCGCACGATGGCATTATGGCCCCAGAACGGGCCAGAGCGGCCTTGCATCGCGGCCACTCCCCGCGCGAAAGCGGGGGAGTGGAACACGGCGGAGAACTGCATGGCGCGGCCAAACAGCGTTTGCGCGCCCACCGTTTTGGGCAGGGTTTGCAGCAGGCCAAGGCTGGGGTCGCCTTCCATCCGGCGGATCATTTCCAGCACTGTCGCGCCTTCCATCAGGCTGTCGGCGTCCAAGATTACGGCATAATCCCATGCAGCACCCGAGGTGGTGATGAAATCTTCGATATTGCCCGCTTTGCGGCCTGTGTTATCGGTGCGGCGGCGGTAAAACATGCGGCCTGCGCCCGCTTGCTGCGCGGTCAGATGGGCGAACCATTGGCGTTCATCGGCGGCGATCGCATCATCGCGGGTGTCGGACAGCACGGCGAAATCAATGGTAAACTGGGGGCCGCAAGCGTGCAGCGAGGCATCCATCGCGGCGATGCGGGCAAAGGTATCGCGCGGATCCTCATTATACACGGGGACGATGATAACGGTGGTGCCGCGGATGGGGTTGGTGTTGGTGGGGGGCGCGGGCAGGTGCGCGGTTAGGCCCAAAAGTGCCGTGGCGGCCCCCCATGCCAGCCACCAAGTGGATAGCGAAATAAGGCCCGCGCGCACCGCATCAATCCACGACAGACCATCGGCCGCGCCATAAACCAAAAACACCAAACCCGCCGCAAAGGCCGCAAGAACGCTGGCGGCGCAGGCCAATGCACGCGCGCCGTTGGGGCGGGGGTGGAGGGCGTGGGGTGGCACCCGGGCCACAGCTTAGCCGATGCGCCGAAAGCTGAGCATAAGCAGGGCTGCGCGTGCCAACAGGGTGGGCGCGCCTGCATCCGGTGTCAGGGTTTGTTTGGGCATCGCAAGCGGGGCGATGGGGGGGGCCAAAAGGTCGGGCGCGATTGCCAGTTGGTTGGTCATGCGGTCACCCATTGATAAATCCAATTTTCAGTCAGTTTGCGACCATAACCCGCCACATGGGCGCGCAGTTCCACAGTTTCACCTGCGTCAGGCATCACATCCAGCACCATGCGCCAGATATTTTCGCTGTCGATTTTAGACAGGGTTTTGACGATGATTTCCCCGCCCGAGACAGAGGCCACCGCGTCAAGCATCGCATCACCGGGCAAAGCGGCCAGCATACCGCCCGCAAAATCCACCACGAATTTGCGCGCGTCATTGCTGTTTTCAGAGCCAGACACGCCCGCCACGCCCGCGCGGGTTTCCATCACATAGGCCAGATCGGCGGTTGGATCGGCGGGCAGCGCGCCCCATGTCAGGCGGTAAGCGTATTCGACCAATGCGCCGGGGGTGGGGGCGGCATCGGGCACCCAAAAGGCGACGATATTGTCGTTGATTTCTTGGCGCGTCGGGATTTCGACAAGGCGCACGGCACCGCCCCCCCAATCGCCCAGCGGCTCGACCAACAGCGAGGGCCTGCGTTCGTAATGCGACACCGCATCTTGGTAATTGGCGAAATCGCGGTCGCGCTGCATCAGGCCAAAGGCGGTTGGGTTCTCCTCGACCAGCCAGCTTTCGGACAGGCGGGAGGGGTTGTTGAGGGGGCGCCAGATGTGGTCGCCATCGCGGCGGTGAATGATCAGCCCGTCGCTGTCATGCACATTGGGGCGGAAATCATCAAATTCGGCGCGGTTTTTTTCGGAAAACAGGAACATCGAGGTGAGGGGGGCGATGCCGATCTGTTTCACGGTGGTGCGGAAAAACAGGCGGGCGGTCACGTCCATCACGGTGTTGGCGCCGGGGCGGATGACAAAGCGGTAGGCCCCGGTGCAGCTGTCGCTGTCAAGCGCTGCATAGACGGTGATATCGCGCGCAAACGGCACGGGGGTTTCGATCCAAAAGCGCGAAAATCGCGGGAATTCTTCGGGCTGGCCCAGCCCTGTGTTGATCGCAAGGCCGCGGGCCGACAGGCCGTAGCCCGTGCCACGCCCGACTGCGCGAAAATAGCTGGCCCCAAGGAAAGCCACGACTTCATCAAAGACATCAGCGCGGTTGAGGGGGGCATTGAGGCGGAACCCCGCGATGCCGGGCAAGGGTTCATGCGCAGGCACGCGGTCCTTGACCAGATCGAAATAGAAGAAATCATCGGTGGTGAAGGTGATGGGCGTGGCGGTGCCTGCGCCCACTTGGTACATCAACACGGGTTCGGCGAACAGCCAGCCAAGGTGGAAAGCGTGCAGGTGAAAGCCCGCATCGGGACCGGCAAAGCGCGATTGTGCGGGGTTAAATTGCACGGCTTGGTAATCATCATAGGTGAAGCTGGTAAAAAACCCTTCGGCCTTTGGGGGCGTTTGGGCGGGGGTGGTGGCGCGGGTGCGGGCGTTGGCGGTCAGCCAATCGAAATCAAACGGGGTGGACAGATCGGGGACAGGTGCGGTTTGCGCCATGGTTAGGCTGGTGCTGCAGTGCAGAACGGCCATGCCACCAAGGCCCGCCAAAAGGGCGCGGCGCGACAGGGTGGCGTGGGGGGAACCCAAAGGGATCGGCATAGAGACCTCGAAACTTCGATCATGGGAAAAACGTAATAGATTTCGCAGATTGCCGCGCGCAATGCCAGATCATGTGCGATGCAAAACTTGCATTGCTGCCATGCAAAATGCGCAAAATACGGGGGGTCTTGCTGCGCAGATCTGGGCCTTGCTGCGCGGCAGCATCGGTTTGAGCCTAGATGCGCCGCAAGGGGGGGGCGCGTCAACCGCCAAGTGTTGAAAAACGCCGCGATATTGGTGGCTTAGGCATGATTTCGCCGCTGGTGCGTGGGACGTTCGGCGAAAACGGGCAGTTTGCGGGGGTGGGGTGTGGCCTGACGTTGCGGCAGGTAAAGGCGTGTGGGCGGCTGGTATGGAAGTTTGACGATTAATAACCCGCTTTGCCCCCCGCGCGCCTTTACAGCGGGCCGTGAAAAAAGCATCCTGTTTGAACAGCGAACCAAAGCTGCAGAATATTTGCCTTTATCCAAGGGTTAGGACCAAAGGGCCGGATGGCCAAGGTCAAGGTCAAGGTCAAAGGGCCGGGGCCGATGGTCTTGGGGCGGGGCGAAAGCAAAAGGGAGACGATTATGACATTTTTCAAGACGGCTGCGTTGACAGCCGCCATGACACTGGGGCTGGCGGGCGCGTCGGTCGCACAAGAGCTGAACTTTTTCACCATCGGCACGGGCGGCACGGCTGCGACCTATTACCCGGTGGGCGGCGTGATTGCGAACGCCATTTCCAACCCGCCCGGGTCGCGCGGGTGTGATGAGGGTGGCAGCTGTGGCGTGCCGGGGCTGATCGCATCGGCGGTATCGTCGCGCGGGTCGGTGGACAACGTGAACGCCATCAGTTCGGGGTTGCGCAATTCCGGGTTTGCCCAGTCGGATGTGGCCTATTGGGCCTATACCGGCACTGGCACGATGGAAGGCCAGCCGCCAGCCGAAAAGCTGCGCGCGATTGCGGCGCTGTTCCCCGAGCATATCCACTTGGTCGTTATGGCCGACAGCGGTATCAATTCGGTCGCCGATTTGACGGGCAAGCGGGTGTCGTTGGATGAGCCAGGGTCGGGCACCTATGTTGACGCGCTGTTGATCTTGGAGGCTTATGGCCTGTCGACCGACAAAGTGACGGCAGAGGCGTTGAAGCCGGACGCGGCGGGCGATGCGCTGCGCAACGGGCAGATTGATGCGTTCTTTTTCGTCGGTGGGTTCCCCACGGGCGCAATTGTGGAACTGGCATCGTCGGTCGCGATCAAGCTGGTGCCGATTGACGGTGAAGGGGCTGCTGGTTTGACCGAAAAATTCGGCTTTTTCAGTGCATCCGACATCCCAGACGGTGCCTATGAAAACGTCCCCGCCACAACAACTGTGGCCGTGGGCGCGCAGTGGATCACATCGTCGGATGAAAGCGATGATTTGATTTATGAAATCACCAAGGCGCTGTGGAACGACAAAACCCGCGTTTTGCTGGATGTGGGCCACGCAAAAGGTGCGTCGATCACAGCGGCGACCGCGCTGGACGGCATCGGGATTCCGTTGCACGCCGGGGCGGAGCGGTTTTACCGTGAAGCGGGTTTGCTGAAGTAATGTGACGTGAGTGACGGCAGGCGGCCTTTATTGGGCCGCCTGTTTTTTATCGAACGAATAGCGGCCAAGAAGGATTATCGCGATGAGTGCCTCAGAATTGACAGCCGCCGAACTGGCCGAAATTGAACGCAAATATGACCCGGAAACCGCGTTTCGCGCCACGGGACGGTATTTGGGCTGGGGGGTGAGTGCAGCGTTGGTTGTGATGTCGGTGTATCATTTCTATGCATCAGGCTTTGCGTTGATTCCGGAATTGACGCACCGGGGGATCCATATTTCCTTTGTGTTGGGTTTGGTGTTTGTGCTGTTTGGCTGGCGCAACACGCCGACGACCGACGTTGCGCCTGCGGTGTGGTGGCGCATCCAAGGCGTGCCGTATTTGGACCTGCTGTGGGCCGTTTTGGCCGTGGGGGCGGCGATGTATTTGCCGCTGTTGCCGCCCGAGGTGGTTGCGCAGCGCGTGGGCAACCCAAACCAAACCGATATTTTCATGGGCACAGCGCTGTTGTTGTTGACGCTGGAGGCGGCGCGGCGGTCGGTGGGGCCAACGCTGCCGATTATTGCGATTGTGTTCATTTTGTTCGCGCTGTTTGGCCCTTGGGCGCCGGGCGCGTTGAAGCATGGCGGCACCAGTTGGTTGGGGTTGATCAACCATTTGTACATGACCAACCAAGGGATTTACGGCATCGCCATTGGGGTTATGGCGAAATATGTGTTTTTGTTCATTCTGTTTGGCGTGTTGGCGACCCGCATCGGGTTGGGGCAATTGTTCATTGATTTGGCGATGGTGATTGCCGGGCGTTATGCGGGCGGGCCTGCCAAAGTGGCGATTTTTTCGTCGGCATTTATGGGCACGATTTCGGGGTCGTCGATTGCCAATACTGTGACCACTGGGGCGCTGACGATTCCCGCGATGAAAAAGGTGGGGTATTCGGGGCGGTTTGCGGCGGCGGTGGAGGCGACATCATCGACGGGTGGGCAAATTACGCCGCCCATCCTTGGCGCTGCGGCGTTTATTATGGTGGAATATCTGGAAATTCCGCTGCGTGATATTCTGGCGGCAGCGCTGTTCCCCGCCTTGCTGCATTATTTTGGCATTTTCATCATGGTCCATCTGGAGGCGAAACGGTTGGGCCTGCGGGGCTTGACGGCGGATGAGATGCCAAAGCTGGGGCTGGTGTTGAAGCAGCATTGGCTGTCGGTTATTCCGTTGGTCATTTTGGTCTATATGATCTTGACCGGGCGCACGCCGGATTATGCGGCGGTGTATGGCATTATCGCCTGTGTGGTGGTCGGGTTGTTGAACCCGGTCAACCGCATGACGCTGTATGACCTGTGGGATGCGCTGGCGGCGGGGGCGAAAAACACGTTGGCTGTGGGCGCTGCGGCGGCGACAGTGGGCGTTGTGGTTGGCGTGGTGACCTTGACGGGCGTTGGGTTCCGGCTGGGCTATGTCGTGGTGCAAACCGCGTCTGATATGGGGGCGGTGATTGGGCAGATTTGGCCGTTTTCATTCGCCAGCGTTGCGCAATGGTCGTTGTTTTTGTCGCTTTTGTTGATTGCGGTGGCCTGTATCATCATGGGCGCAGGCATCCCGACCACGGCGACCTATATTATCTTGGTCGCGGTGGCCGCCCCTGCCTTGGCCCAACAAGGGATTGAGCCGATTGTGGCGCATTTCTTTGTGTTTTATTACGGGGTGTTGGCGGACATTACGCCGCCCGTGGCGCTTGCGGCCTATGCCGCGGCGGGGATTGCGGGATCGAACCCGTTTGAAACGGGCAACACCGCGTTTCGTTTGGGGATTGCCAAAGCATTGGTGCCGTTTGTGTTTGTGTATTCGCCGTCGTTGTTGCTGGTGGCCGAAGGGTTCACTTGGGCCGCGTTTGGGGTCACGCTGGTCGGTGCGATGATCGGGATTGCGGGGTTGGGCGTGGCGTTTTCGGGCTATTTGCTTGCCCCGGTGAAAGTGTGGGAACGCTGGTACATCGGGTTGGTGTCGCTGCTGTTTGTGGCGCCGGGGTTGACCACGATGGCGTTGGCGGCGGTATTGCTGGCACCGATGGTGTGGGTGCAGGTGCGGCGCGCGCGCGCAGGGGCGACCTTGGCTTAATTGCGCGTTGTGCCCTGTTCACACGCGGGCTGCGGGTTAGATCGCTCCAAAAGGGATGTGCGACATGCTGCTGCGCTTGCGTGATGTGAAAAAGACCTATGGGGCGGAAACGCCTGTGCTGCGCGGCGTGTCGTTTGACATGAACGCGGGTGAAATGCTGGCGCTGACGGGCGAATCGGGGTCGGGCAAAAGCACGTTGTTGCACCTGATCGGGGGGTTGGACACGGCAGATGCGGGCGTGGTTGCGGTGCAAGGGACCGACCTGACGGGGCTGGATGACGCGGGGCGTGCAGGGTTGCGGCGCGGCACGGTTGGGGTGATTTTTCAGCAATTTAACTTGATCCCATCGCTAAACGTGGCGGCGAATATTGCATTTCAGGCGCGGTTGGCGGGGCGGTTTGACCCGATGTTTGCGGATGATTTGGCGCAGCGGTTGGGGTTGCGCGATCATTTGCACAAATACCCCGAACATTTGTCGGGTGGCCAGCAGCAGCGCGTGGCGATTGCGCGCACGCTGGCGCCGCGCCCCGCCTTGGTGCTGGCGGATGAACCGACGGGAAATCTGGATGAGGCGACGGCGGACACGGTGTTTGCGCTGCTGTGCGATTTGGTGGCGGATACCGGGGCGGGTTTGGTGCTGGTCACCCATTCCGAACGGTTGGCGGCGCGGATGGGGCGGCGGTTGCATTTGCGGGCTGGGCTGCTGACGTGAGGCGGGCGGTTTTATCGGCGTTGTTGGCGCATTGGCGGCACAACCTGCTGCAATTGTTCACTTTGCTGGCTGGATTGGCGTTGGGGACGGCGCTGTGGTCTGGGGTGCAGGCGATCAACGCGGAGGCGCGGGCGAGTTATGATGCGGCGGCGGCCACCCTTGATGAGGGGCGGCTGGCGCAGATTACGGGGCGTGAGGGCGCGGTGATTTCGCAAGCGACCTATGTCGCGCTGCGGCGGGCGGGATGGGCCGTGTCGCCCGTGATTGAGGGCGATTTGGGCGGTGTGCGGTTGGTGGGTATTGAACCGCTGACAGCGCCGCGCGGGGTTGGTCCGGTATCCGCTGTGGGTGATTTAACAGGGTTTTTGGGCGGCGTGCGCCAGATTTTTGCCCGCGCGGACACGTTGGCGCGGTTGCCTGCAATGGCTGTGCGGGCGGTTGTGTCACCAAGTATCGCGCCCAATACGGCGATCACCGATATTGGGGTGGCGCAGGGGCTGTTGGGGCGCGCGGGGCAGATTGACCGCTTGTTGGTGGCCCCGGTGCAGCCGTTGAACCGCGCGCCCTTGGCGCAGATTGCACCGGATTTGGTGTTGGTCGCCCCGCAAACGGGCAGTGATGTTGCGCGTTTGACCGATAGTTTCCATCTGAATTTAACGGCGTTCGGGCTTTTGTCATTCGCGGTGGGGTTGTTCATTGTGCATGGTGCGATTGGGCTGGCGTTTGAACAGCGGCGCGCGATGGTGCGGACTTTGCGGGCATTGGGTGCGCCGCTGCGCAGCGTAATTTGGGTGATGGTGGGCGAGTTGGTGGTGCTGGCGCTGTTGGGCGGGGCTGTGGGTGTGGCGCTGGGGTATGGCGTGGCGGCGGCGCTGTTGCCGGATGTGGCGGCGACGTTGCGCGGGCTTTATGGGGCGGATGTTTCGGGGCAATTGGCGTTGCGCCCGGTGTGGTGGCTGTCGGGGATGGCGATTGCGGTTTTGGGGACGGGGGTGGCCGGGGCGGGCGCGCTGTGGTCGCTGGCGCGGATGCCGCTGTTGGCGGCGGCGCAACCGCAGGCCGGATTGGTGGCGCGGGGTGCGCGCGGGTTGGCGGTGACGGCGGCGGTGTTGTTGGCGCTGTCGGGCGGGCTGGCGGTTTGGGGGCAAGGGTTGATCGCGGGATTTGCGATGCTGGGCGCGCTGTTGATTGGTGGCGCGCTGGCCTTTCCTCCTATGTTGGCGGTGGTTTTGGGGATTGGTGCGGCGCGGGCGCGGGGGCCTGTGGCGCAGTGGTTTTGGGCCGATACGCGGCAGCAATTGCCGGGGTTATCGCTGGCGTTGATGGCGTTGTTGCTGGCGATGGCGGCGAATGTGGGGGTGTCGACCATGGTGTCGTCGTTCCGGCTGACGTTCACCGGGTTTTTGGACCAGCGCCTTGCGTCGGAGCTGTATGTCAGCGCGGTTGATGCGGGGCAGGCGGCGCAGATTGTGGGGATGGCGGATGCGCGGGTGGCGGCGGTGTTGCCTGTGTTGGAGGTGGAGCGGGTGGTGGCGGGCGTGGCGGGGGGCGTGCCTGCGCAGATATACGGCGCGCGTGACCATGCCACCTACCGCGACAATTGGCAGTTTTTGCAAGCGGTGCCACAGGTTTGGGACGTTTTGGCGCGGGGCGGTGGTGTGTTGGTGAACGAACAGTTGTACCGCCGCGCGGGGCTGGAATTGGGGGCGATGGTGGGGGTGGCCCCTGGAGTGTCCTTGCCCGTTTTGGGGATTTACGGCGATTACGGGAACCCCGTTGGGCAGGTGATTTTGACGGAAACTGTGTTTGTCGCGCAGTTTCCGGATGTTGTGGCGCTGCGGTTTGGGCTGCGGATGGATGCGGGCGATGTGGCGGGTGTGCGGGCCAGTTTGCGCGACTTGGGCGTGGCGGGCGGCGCGATGATTGACCAAGCGGCGATCAAGGCGGTGTCGCTGGCGGTGTTTGATCGCACGTTTGTGGTGACGACCGCGCTGAACATTCTGACGCTGGCCGTGGCGGGGTTTGCGATTTTAATGAGTTTGCTGACGTTGGCCGCGATGCGATTGCCGCAACTGGCCCCGGTGTGGGCCCTGGGGTTGACGCGGCGGCGATTGGCGGCGTTGGATTTGGCGCGCACGGTGATGCTGGCGGCGGGCGTGGCGGTTTTGGCGTTGCCGTTGGGGTTGGCGCTGGCTTGGGCGTTGTTGGCGGTGGTGAACGTAGAGGCGTTTGGCTGGCGTTTGCCGATGTATCTGTTTCCGCTGGATTATCTGCGGTTGGGGGGGCTGGCGCTGATTGCGGCTGGTTTGGCGGCGCTGTGGCCTGCGTGGCGGTTGGCGCGGGTGCCGCCGGCGCAATTGTTGGGGGTGTTTCGCCATGAACGTTAAGGTTTTGGTGCTGTGCCTTATGCCGTGCCTGATGTTGTCGTTGCAGGCGGTGGCGCAAGGGTTTGCGGGATTGGGCACGGCGGCGGGCGATTTTTCCAATCCGCTGCGGGGCAGGGTATTGCAGTTTCCCGCCGATCACGGCGCGCACCCAGATTTTCGGATTGAATGGTGGTATTTGACGGCGAACATGACGGGGCCAGATGGCACGCCCTATGGGCTGCAATGGACGCTGTTTCGGTCTGCCCTTGCGCCGGAGGAGGGTGCGGGCTGGGCGTCGCCGCAACTGTGGATGGGGCATGCGGCGGTGACAACGCGGGATGCGCATTTCGTGGCGGAACGGCTGGCGCGCGGCGGGATTGGGCAAGCGGGGGTGACGGCTGCGCCGTTCAACGCGTGGATTGATGATTGGGCGATGGCGGGCCCCGATTTTGGCAATTTGCGGCTGACGGCTGCGGGGGCGGAGTTTGCGTTTGACGTGGACCTGCGCGCGCAGGGGCCGTTGGTGTTGCACGGCGATGCCGGGTATTCGGTGAAATCGGCGGCGGGGCAAGCGAGCCATTATTATTCGCAGCCGTTTTACGCGCTGTCGGGGCAGTTGACCTTGCCCAGTGGCGATGTGGCGGTGACGGGGCAGGCATGGTTGGACCGGGAATGGTCGTCGCAACCGCTGGCGCAGGACCAAACCGGGTGGGATTGGTTTTCGCTGTCGTTTGACAGTGGCGACAAGATGATGGGATTTGTGCTGCGCGGCGGGCAAGATTACACATCGGCCACTTGGATTGCGGCGGATGGGGCGGTAAGCGCGCTGCCGGATGGGGCGTTTTCGGCCGTGCCTTTGGCCCGCAGCCGGGTTGCGGGGCGCGATGTACCGACGACTTGGGGCCTGCGGTTGCCCGCGCGGGGGGTGGATGTGACCGTGACCGCGTTGAATACGCAAGCGTGGATGGCCACGTCTGTTCCCTATTGGGAAGGGCCGGTGGTGGTTTCGGGCAGTCATACGGGCGTTGGATATTTGGAGATGACAGGTTATGACGATTGATCCCCACGCTTGGGCGGCGGAACTGGACACATTGCGCGCGCAGGTTTGGGCGCGGTTGGTGCGCGGGGTGGGGGACCGTCATGCGCCCGCGCGCCACCCGACATTTGCCACAGTGACCACCGATGGTTGGCCAGACCTGCGCACGGTGGTGTTGCGCGGGGCGGACCCGGTGGCGGGGATGCTGGAGGTGCATACCGACTTGCGGTCTGCCAAAGTGGCGGCGCTGCGGGCACATCCGCGTGCGGGGGTGCATGTGTGGGATGCCAGTGCGCATTTGCAAAGCCGTTTGTCGGTGGAGGTGGCGGTGCTGACGGGACCTGAGGTGGCGGATATTTGGGCGCGCGTGCCCGACCCGTCGCGCCAAAGCTATGGCACCACGCCTGCGCCGGGGGTGCCGATTGCGGCGGCGTTGGCGTATTTGAAAACCCCTGATGCGGCGTCATTTGCGGTGTTGCGCTGCCGCGTGGTGGCGATTGATGCGGTGCATCTGGGGCCTGACCATCGGCGCGCGCGGTTTGAGGTGGGCGATGGATGGGCGGGGCAATGGTTGGCACCGTAGGGACGCGCCGTATTGGTTTTCAGTCTGGGATTTGGCCGTCTGCCACGCGCAAAACGCGGCCATAGGCGGGCGGGGGCACAGCGTTTGGCACAGCGTTTGGCACAGCCCAGATCACGGCAAAGCCGGGAGCGGGCGGCAGGGCTGCGTCGAGATCAGTGAGGATGATAGCGATGGAGGGGTGCAGTTTGGCGGCCTGTGTGAATAGGTCGGCGTAATCGGTGCCGCCGCCCGTGCGCCATGTGTTTGTTGGGATGTGACCTGTTTGCAGGTTTGCCCAGCCGGTTTGGTCCAGCCGTGTTTGGGAAAACACTGTTTCGTCAAAGGCCAGCAAATGCGCCTCTGCCCCGGTGCGGCGGGCGATGGTATGCGCCTCGGCCACCAAAAGGCGCAGGGTTTGGGGGAGGATTGAAGAGGAGGTATCAACGCCGATCACGATGCGGGGGCGGTGGTCGCTGCGTTGGCGGCCCGGTTCAAACACCGGGGTGGGGGTGTTGGTTTGGGTGGCATGGGCCATGCGCGCGACCCATGCGCCCGAAGGGCGACGCCAACTGGGGCTGGGGCGGTCGACCAGCGCGCTGTTGAGGAGGCCGCGCAGATGCACCTCCCAAGGGGTTTGATCTGGGGCGAGGTCTGCAAGGATTGCGCCGAGTTTGCCGATGCCGCTGCCAGCCTTGCGCCCCGCAGCAATCGCGCGCAGCAGTTGGTTGCGCCAATCGGCGGGGGTTTGGCCGGTGTCGTTTGCGGTGCCGCCACGATCTGCGCCAAGGTCGGGGGCATAGCCACGGGTTTTGCCCCAATCGGACAGGCGTTTGGCGCGGGTTTGGTCGGTGTGCAGGGCCATGGCGAGGCGGTCGGCGTCCCATTCCTGCAGGGCTGCAATGGGGGATTTGGCGGGGATGCCCGCAATTGCCAACAGATCATTCAGGGTCAGGGCGGGGCGGGGCAGCGCGTGGCCCGCGAGGATAAGGGTTTCGTTGATGATCGCATCCGCCGCAAGGCCGTAAAGGGTGGGGTTGAACGCATCGCCAAGCCGTTCGGCGAGGGCGGATTGGCGGGTGGAATGGCGCAAGGCCACATGCAGGATGTGATGGGCGGCAAGGCCGACTTGTTCGGGCAGGCCCAGCGTATCAAACCCTGCGCCATAGGTGATGGTGTCGCCGTCGGTGCGGGTGTGCAGCCCGTCGCGGTGGCGGCACCACAGCGACAGGATGGCAAGGGCTGGGTCCACCTCGCCCAAATGAGCCAGCGCGCGGGTGGCACGCTGCGTCATGGCAGGCCAGCGGCACGGCGGGTGGCGGCGTAATCGGCGTAGGATGCGGAGGTGGCAAACGCGTCTTGCCAGCCTTTTTCCAGTGCGTGCCCGATCAAAAGTTCAAAGCCAAAGCTGGTGAGTTCGGCGAGGGGGAGCCCTGCGTGAGTGCTGCCAAGGCTGCGCAGATCGGCGAGGATGTCGATCGCATCGGGCAGGTTTGCGCGGGTGGTGGCCCCGATAAGGCCGTAGGTGAGGGCGGTGAGGCCGTGCAGGCTGCGCGGATACATCGCTGCGCGGTCGGCGCGGGGCGCAGCCATAATCGCGCCGATTTGCACGGTGGCTGCGATATCATCGGCCAGCAGGCCAAATTCGGCGGCGGGGGTGGCCCCGATGGTGCCTGCGATCATCACTTGGCGGGTGGCGCGGTCGGGGATTGCGGTCATGATTGCGCTGACGCGGGTCCAACTGCGCGGGGTGCAAGCGATGATGTGGCCGCGGCGGATGCTGTTCTCGGTCGTGTCAAGAAGGTCGGGGCGGGTGCGGATGAAGGCGGCAACGGTGGGGTGGATGCCTGCAGTGAGCGCATAGTTTTTCAGCCAATCATCGACGTTGGATTGCACAATCATGTGGATCAGGCGGTCGCTGAGGGCAGTGCCCATGTCATAGGCGATGGCGCCATCCTCGACTTGGTTCCCGGCGGCGATGATCATCACGGAGGGGGGCAGGCGGTGGCGGCCCACGCGGCGTTCTTGCAACAACCCGTAGACGGTGGGTTGCAAGCTGGGGGCGGCGGCGGTGAGTTCATCGAGGAACAGGATCGCGGGGGTGGGGGCGTCTGGCAAATCCTCGGGGCGATACCACACTGTTTTGGCGGTGGCATGGTCGTAATAGGGCAGGCCGCGCAGGTCTTGGGGTTCGATTGTGGTGAGGCGCAGATCGAAAAATGCGGCCCCAATGCTGTTGGCAAGGGTTTGCACAATTTCGGTTTTGCCCACACCGGGGCGGCCGTGCAGCATCCATGACGCGGTAAGGCCGCCTGTGGTTTGCGCGTGCCAGCCTGCGGTCAGGACGCGCAGCGCCTCACCGGCGGAGACGGTGGTGGCGTTGACGGTCATGGCGTGGCCCCCTTTGGTTCCAGATAGGCGGCAAGGCGGGCGTGGGCGGAGACGGCGCGGGCGGGTTGGGCGATGTCGCGCATATAAAGATCGGCCTTGTGGTTGACGGCAAGCAGGTCGCGTTCGGTGAGGTCGGCATCAAACAGGCCCGCAGTCAGAATGGCGCGGTCGCGGGCGTCAAGCGGGGGCAAATGCGGGTTGGGGGTTTCGATTTGCACAGAGACAAGGGTGAGGGGGGCGACGCGGGCCAGTTCGGATTGTTCGATCACAAGGCGCAAATCCCCATCGGCCATTTGGTGATTGGCGGCGATGGCGCGCAAACACGCGCGGGCGCGAAAGGTCAGGGTGTCCAGTCTGCGCGCCGCGTCATCATCTGTCATGCTGCGCGCGCGGGCGGATTTTGACAGCCGCAGCAGCTTCAGTTCGACGAGGGCGATGAGGATGAGCATCAAGACCGGGGCCTGCATGACGGGTACGGCAAGCTTTGGCACCATGAGAGGGGCCGCGATGAAGGGCAAGAGGGTAACGAGATAGCGCAGGATTTGGATTTCCAAAACCATGCGCAACCAGACGCCAAGGCCCGCGCCGCGTGGCAGCACCAGCACGTGGCCCAGAAACTTTTTGGGCAGGCTGCTGGTGTCCAAGATGCCGGGGTTCAGCAAGGTGGCGTTGGTGACGATCAGCATAGGCCCCCTTTGGATTGGCTTGTGCGGTGCTTGCGTTGGCAAACATAGCGCGGGGGGGGCAAGTTGCAAACGCGCAAAGCGGGGGAATTGGGGCGCGCGCGCGGTGCGGTTTGGGTTACAGGTTTTGCAAACGGTACCGGTCCAGCAGTTCAGTGAGCATTTCCTTGGCCCCGATGCGGTGGGCGCGGTGGATGCGTTCGGCGGCCTTGGGGTCGCGGTTGCGGATTGCCTCCAACACACCGCGGTGATCGGCGTTGGATTGTGAGGGGACCGGTCGCATGTAGAGCGTGACGGCGCGGGCGCGGCGCACCTGATCGGCCATCATGCCAACGATCATGATGATGCGGGAATTGCCGCCCAAGCGCACAAGTTCGGTGTGAAAACGGTCATCGGCATCGGCCCACGCCTCTCGGTTCTTGGCGGTTAGGGCGGTATCCATGTCCAATATGGTTTGGGCAAGGGGTTGCAGGGCTGCGGGGCTGTGGTTGCGGCGCGCGGCATCGGCGGCGGCAAGGCTTTCGAGTTCGGTCAGCACATCGTAAATTTCGCGCATATCGGCGGGGGAGACGGGCAGGATGCGCACGCCTTTGCGCGGGCGCACGTCCAGCAGCCCTTGGGCGGCAAGGGTTAGCACCGCTTCGCGCACGGGGGTGCGTGACATGCCAAGGCGCAGGGCAAGTTCGCTTTCCAGATGGTCGGAGCCTGCGGCAAGGCTGCCGTCAAAGATGAGGGCGCGCAGGCTGTCCACGGCGCTGGCGGCGTTGGAGAGGGGCTTTTCGACGGGGTCGGGCATCATATCTCCAGCTTGCGGCCCGTTGCGGCGGACAGGTATACAGCCTGTTCAATGTAGATCACGCGCAGGTAATCGTGGGCTTGGTTTTCCAAAACGGACCCGGTCAGAAGGGCAGAAACCACATGGTTTTGCAAGGCGCGTGTGTAATCGCCGCCAAAACCTGCATGCGTGTCGGGCGGCAGGATTTCGCTGCGGGTTTGGCTGCCAAAAGCGCGGTGCCAGACAGCGCCATCGCCTGCCAGATCAAGCGTGCCATCGGTGCCTTCGATCAGCGCCTCGCCCATTGTGCGGCGGGGGTTGTCGGCGGCGTGGTCCAGATGACGGTTGGCATCAAACAAGGCGCGCAGGCCGTTTGGGTGGTCAAAGGTGACAAAACCAGCATCCTCGCCCGATATCACCGGATTGACGCGGCGCAGGTCGGCATAGACGTGGCTGGGATTGCCAAAGAGATAGCGGAAGGTATCAATCCAATGCACCCCGGTTTCGTGGATCAGGAAGCGGGGCATTTGTTGAAAATAAGGTTGGCGGGCAAGGTAGGCGTGTGGCCCTTGCCCATCGCCGGGGCGCAGGCGAAAGGTGGCCTGCAAGGGCGTGCCGATGCGGCCTGCATCAAGGGCCTGTTTTATCGCGCGATACCACGGTTGAAAGCGGAAGTTTTCATGCACGATCAGGGGGATTTTTGCGGCCATGGCAAGGGCGGTGATTTCGCGCGTCTGTTCGAGTGAGGTGCAAAAGGGCTTTTGGCAGATGATCGCCCGGGGTTTTGCCGCCAGCGCGCTGCGGATAGCGTCTGCATGGCCGGGGGGCGGCAGGATGATGTCGATGATATCGGGTTTGGTGGCAAGCAGCGCGTCAAAACTGTCAAAGGCGGGCGCACCTGTGGCCGCTGCCTTGGACAAAGTGGTGTCGGCGACCCCGACAAGGGTGGTGCCGGGGATGCGCCGCCAGCCGTCGATGTGGAACTGGCTGAAATAGCCAGCCCCAAGGCAAGCGATGCGCAAAGGGGCGGTCATGCAGGCAGCGCTGCGTCAATGGCCTGTGCGGCCTGATTGGTGGTGGCGGTGCCGCCAATATCGCTCGTTAGCACTTTGCCTTCGGCCACCACGCGTTCCACCGCTGCGCGCAACGCCGCACCATCGCGCACAAGGCCCGGCACGTCATGGCGCAGGCCCAACCAATCAAGCATCATGGCGGCGGACAGTACCATCGCCATAGGGTTGGCGCGCCCTTGACCCGCGATGTCGGGGGCGGAGCCGTGGCAGGGTTGAAACACCGCATTGTGCAGCCCAATATCGGCGGATGGTGCAAGGCCAAGCCCCCCCATCAGCCCTGCGCCCAGATCGGACAGAATGTCGCCAAACATGTTTTCGGTGACCAGCACATCAAAATCCCACGGTTTTTGCACCATCCACAGGGCGGTCGCATCGACATAGGCGTGATCGGCGGTCAGATCAGGGAAAGCTTTTGCCTCGGCATCAAAAATGCCACGAAAAAAGGCGAATGCGCGGAACACATTGGCCTTGTCAACGCAGGTCACGCGGCCTTTGCCCAAGCCGCTGGCCTTGCGGTCGGTGGCGAGTTGGAAGGCAAAGCGGAACAGTTTTTCAGACACATCGCGGGTGATGCGCAAGGTTTCGCGGGCTTCATTTTCGGACACCTCGCCTTGGCCCTGACTGAAAAACAACCCTTCGGTGCTTTCGCGGATCAGCACGAAATCGACGGTGCGGCCGGGGGGCATTTTGAGGGGCGTGGGTTGGCCGGGGCCAATGCGCACGGGGCGCACCCCTGCGAACAATTGCAACACTTTGCGCAATTCAATTTGGGGCGAAATTTCGGTGCCATCGGGATAGCGCACAGAAGGCAGGCCCATCGCCGACAGCAATATCGCATCCGCGGCGCGGGCGGCGGTCATGGACGCTGCGGGCAAGCTTTCGCCCGTTTTGGCGTAATGGGCGGCCCCGGCGGGCAAGGATTGAAAGGTCAGCGCGTAATCCGTTGCGCGGGCGGCCAGTTTGGTCAGCAGCGCCACGGTGGGCGCCATGATTTCTGGGCCAATCCCATCCCCGTTAAAAACCGCGATATCGAATGTCTGCATTGGGCCCCCCGCTGTTGTGTTGGCTGTATTTTCCATTTTGCGGTGGAACGCCAGCCTGATGTGATCTGATAGTTAACAATGCATTTATTAATGCATACGCAGTAAATGCAATAGCCTATCAAATCTAAAGGACAATCAATCCAAAGGGAGGATGACATGAAACCAAGATTTTCACTGATTGCGGGGGCGGTGGCCCTTGCCACGGGCATAACCGGGGCAGCGCAGGCGCAAGACTATCCGTTCCGCGATATTACGGCTGTGGTTGTATGGGGGGCCGGGGGTGGCACCGACACCATCAATCGCATGATCATGGCCGAGATGGAAAAGCATTTGCCGGTGTCGATCAACGTGACCAACCAGACCGGGGGTGTCGCGGGGTCAAACGGGATGGTTTATGTGATGAACCAGCCCGATGACGGGTACACGCTGGCGGGGATTTCGGAATCCAACGTCACGGCGGCCATTCAGGGCGGTTGGGATAAGAAGTTTGATTATTGGTATCCGTTCATCGTGGGCGGGTCGCCGGACCTGATTTCGGTGCCGGTGGACAGCCCCTATACCACGCTGCAAGAGTTGGTGGATGCGGCCAAGGCGGCCCCCGGCACTATTCCTGCGGCGGCATCGGGTGCGGGGTCGATCCACCATTTGAACTTGTTGGCGATTGAAAAAGGCGCGGATGTGGCGTTCAAATTCATCCCCTATGAAGGGTCTGCGGCGGGCCAAGAGGCGGCGATGGCGGGCGAGGTGGCGCTGGTTGTGACATCATTGGCCGAACAGGCACCGCTGATTGAAGGCGGCAAGTTGCGGCCCTTGGCGATGCTGACACCCGAAGAAGGCAAGCTGGGTGATATCACCATCCCATCGGCGTTTGGGATGTACACGGGCCTGGAGGCGTATTTGCCGCTGAAGCAATCCATCGGGTTTGGCGTGGCCAATTCGGCCAGCGATGATGTGAAAGCCGTGCTGACCACGGCGTTTGATGCGGCAATGGCATCGGACACGGTGGCCGCTTGGGCTGCGGCCAACCATTACGATATTGGCGGGCAGTCGGGTGCCGCAGCACAAGCTGTGTTTGGCAAGTTGGAAAGCACCTTTGCCTATACGTTGAAGGAGCTGGGGTCGACGACTGTGGAGCCTGAATCCCTTGGCATCATGAAGCCGTAAGCGATTGGTTTGAAAAAGAACGGGGCGCGCGATGTGTGCCCCGTTTGTTGCAACCAAGAGGGGGGGACGGCATGAGTGTGACTGGGGCAGAAGACGAGGCCGCGCGCGAGGCGCTGGCGGTGTTGCGGGCGCGCGATTTTTGGGGCGCGCTGGTGTTGATTGGCCTGTCGGTGTTTTTCCTGTGGCGCACCAGTTTTATTCCGTTTTTGGGCGAAAACCGCGCGGGGGTTAGCGGCGCGGATTGGTATAATTCGGCGGCGATTGTGCCGTTTGGTATTTGGATGGCGATGCTGATGCTGGGATTTGTGCTGTTGCGCGTGGCCATTCAGGCGGGCGGGGCGGCGCGCGCGTTATCGGCCGTGGGCATTGGATGGGACCGCGCAGAGGCGCTGCGCATTGCCAGCATCGCGGTGATTATGGTGTTTTTCATCTTTTCCTTGGTGCCGCGCGTGGATTTCATTTTGGCGAGTGGTCTGGTGATCACCGCGTTTATCTTTGGGTTTCATGACGGCAAAACCGAACGGATGCTGGTGGCGGCGGGCGCGGTTGCGGTGGCGGGGGCCTATGCGTTGATTGCGCATTTCCCGCAGGCCGAATGGAACACGCCGCATGATGATGATTGGGTCACGTTGGCGGCTTTGGGGGGCGTTGACCCTGTGGATGCGCAGCCGCGACAAAAGCCGGGTTGCGCGGGCGACCCCGTGGATTGCGCTGCTGACGCCGTTGGTTTTGGTCTGTGCGATGGCGTTCGGGTTTCGCCAAAATGTGCCGAACCGCGGCGGCCTGCTGTTTTCGCAGATTGAATATCATTATTACGTCACCCTGTCCCCGATCTGGAGCAAATGATGCAGTTTTTCTTTACCCAGATTGAGGGGTTCGGGTTGGCGTTTATGGCGCTGATTTCCGATCCGATCACCTATCCCTACATCATCATCTCGGTGTTTTTGGGCATCGTGTTTGGGGCATTGCCGGGGTTGACCGCGACCTTGGCGGTGACGATTTTGACCGGTTTTTTCGGCAATAAAATTCCGCTGGATTATGCGCTGATCGCACTGCTGGGCGCTTATGTGGGCGCGATTTATGGCGGGTCTTATCCGGCGATATTGTTGAACATTCCGGGCACGGCGGCCAGTGCTGCGACCGCGATGGACGGCTATCCGCTGGCCAAGCAAGGGCGCGGCGCAGAGGCGTTGGGGTTGACCACAACGGCCAGTTTCATAGGCACGCTGATTGGGACGGCAGCGCTGTTGGTGTTTGTGTGGTTGTTGTTGATGCTGTCACAATCCATCGCCAGCCCGGAAAAGGCGCTGCTGGCGCTGTTTGGGATATTGCTGTCGGGCACGTTGATGTCCGAGGATTTGGTGGTCAAAGGCTGGATTGCGGGGCTGGTGGGGTTGGCGATGGCGATGGTGGGGTTGGACCCATTGCTAAGCGAGCCAAGGTACACCTTTGGCTGGTCTTATTTGCTGTCGGGGTTTCAGGTGGTGCCTGTCTTGATGGGGGCGTTTGCGATACCGCAGATCATAGACGGGTTGCGCCAAACCCAAGTGTCGCAAGCGATTGCGCTGACCGGGCGGATTTTGCCCAACCTGCGCACCATGCGCCGCCATATGCCAACAATTGCACGGTCGGGCATCATTGGCACGGGTGTGGGGGCCTTGCCGGGGGTGGGCGAGGATGTTGCGGGCTGGGTCAGTTACGGGGTGGGCAAATCGGTTAGCCCGGATGGCGCGAATTTTGGCAAAGGGTCGGTTGAGGGGCTGTTGTGTTCCGAAACTGCCAACAACGCCTGTATTGTGGCGCGCTGATCCCTTTGTTGGTGTTGGGGATACCCGGGTCGCCGCCCGCCGCTGCATTGATGGGGGCGTTCAAGATTAACAACATCATTCTGGGGCCGACGATTGACCCCGAGATTATCTTGCGCGTCTGTGCGATCATGGTGTTGGCATCGTTCACGATGTTCATCATGGGGTTGTTTACAGCGCGGATTTTCATTCAGATTTTGCGGTTGCCGCAAACTTTGTTCCTGCCTGTGGTGATGGTTTTGACCACGATTGGCAGCTTTTCTGTCGGGGGCGGGATTAACGACCTGTATCTGATGCTGGGGGTGGGGTGCGTGGCCTATTTCATGAACCTGATGAAATATCCCATAGCGCCTTTGGTTATTGGCGTGATCTTGGGCGGGTTGTTTGATGAAACCTTTCGGCGGTCTCTGTTGTTAAGCGATGGGGATCTTTCAGGGTTTATCAACCGACCGACTGCGGCAATACTGTTGTTGCTGAATGTGGCATTGATTGCCGGGCAGGTGCCGATGGTGCGCCGGGCCTTTGGCAGATTACGGGGGCGATAATGTACGCGGTATGTGTAAAATTTGAAATTGCGGCGGGGCAGATGGCGGCGTTTTTGCCTTTGGTGCGCACCAATGCGGCGGCGTCTGTGCGCGATGAGGTGGGATGCCACCGGTTCGATGTGCTGACAGACGCCACCAAGCCGGGGCAGGTGTTTTTATACGAGCTGTATGATGATTGCGCGGCGTTTGATGTGCATCTGACCACGCCGCATTTCCATGTGTTTGATGATGCCACCAA
Source organism: Pseudorhodobacter antarcticus (assembly GCF_900110135.1). GTDB lineage: Bacteria > Pseudomonadota > Alphaproteobacteria > Rhodobacterales > Rhodobacteraceae > Pseudorhodobacter > Pseudorhodobacter antarcticus. The sequence goes on from NZ_FOCO01000034.1 coordinate 23,035, forward strand.
CGCCATGATCGTGGGCAAGCATCTGGACCTGTGGGACACCGTGACGCCATGAGCGAATGGCAGGTTCACGCGGTCAAATACGCGGACCGCAACGCGCGGGTGCGCGGCGACAGTTTCATGCTGGACAGCGCACCGAACGTGGCACATCCGATGGATTATTTCATCTGGGTGTTGCGGCGCGGGGACCAAGTGATCGTGGTTGATACCGGCTATGACGCGGCAGAGGCGGCGCTGCGGGGCCGCCCCATTCGGTTGGACCCGCACGCCGCCTTGGCCCCGTTGGGTATTGTGCCAGAGGAGGTGGCGACGGTGATCGTGACGCATTTGCATTACGACCATGCGGGTGGTTTGCATCTGTTTCCGGCGGCGGTGTTGCATATGCAAGCGGCGGAAATGGCTTATGCCACGGGGCCGTGCATGTGCCATGATATGCTGCGCTTGCCCTATACCGGCGCGCATATCTGTGAGGCGGTCAAGCGGCTCTATTCCGGCAAGGTGGTGTTTCACGACGGGGATGCCGAGATTGCCGATGGGGTAAGCGTTCACCGGATTGGCGGGCACAGCCGGGGTTTGCAGGCGGTGCGGGTGCGCACACAGGCGGGGTGGTTGGTGCTGGCATCCGACGCCGCCCATTTTTATGAGAATTTTCAGATGCGCAAGCCGTTCCCCATCGTGGTGGACGTGCAAGATATGCTGGACGGGTTTGGGGTGCTGGACCGTTTGGCCAGCCGCCCTGCGTTGATTGTGCCGGGGCATGACCCGTTGGTGATGACCACGTTCCCCCAAGACAGGGCGGCGCATATTGTGCGGCTGGACCTTGGGCCAATTGGGTAGGGGTTTGGGGGCTTTATGGTGGGGTTGACCACAAAGTCGGGTGCCCGCGTTTCGCGCCTTGGGTTTGGCGCGATGCAGTTTGGGCGTACCTGCGATGAGGCGGCGGCGCGCGCGATGTTTGAAGCGTGTTTGGACGCGGGCATCAACCATTTTGACACAGCGTTCAGTTACACGGGCGGCGCGTCTGAACGGATGCTGGGTGGGCTGGTGGCGGGTTTGGCGGACCGGATGATCGTGGCCAGCAAGGCCGCAAATGACCGCCCCGCAACCCGCGCCAATCTGCGCGATGCCTGCGATCAAAGCCGCGCGCGGTTGGGGCTGGACTGCATCGATCTGTATTACCTGCACCGCTTTGACGATGACACCCCGTTGGAAGAGACGTTTGGTGCCTTGACGCAGATGCAGGCGGCGGGGATAATCCGTTACATCGGTGTGTCCAACTTTGCAGCGTGGCAGGTGATGAAAGCGCAGGCGGTGTGCGCGCAGTTTGGCACCAAAATTGATGCAATCCAGCCCATGTACAACCTTGTGAAACGGCAAGTGGAGGTGGAGATTTTGCCCGCCTGCCACGATCAAGCCATTGCCGTTTGCCCCTTTTCGCCGCTGGGCGGTGGGTTGTTGACGGGGAAATACGGAGATGGTGGCAGGGGGCGGTTGGTTGACGATGCGATTTACGCCGCGCGCTATGGCCAGCCTTGGATGCATCAAACCGCGCGCGATTTATGCGGTGTGGCAGGGGCGCTGGGCGTGGACCCGGCAACGCTGGCGGTGGCTTGGGTGGCGCATCATGCGGATATCACATCAACCCTGATTTCGGCGCGGTCGGTGGCGCAATTGCAGCCGTCACTTTTGGCGATGGGGCTGGACTTGCCCACAGATATTTATGCGCAGATTTCGGCGTTAAGCCAAACGCCAACCCCGGCCACAGATAGGTCAGAGGCGGTTTGACCCAAAGGCGGTGGCTGTTCACGGTGCCAGCCGCCGGTTTGCGGTCGACGCATGGGGGATTTGGACTATTCCACGCCACATCAAGCAGAGGTGGTCGCAAAGTAGTGAGGGACGCCCTCTACATGCCAACCTTGGGCGCGATGAGATTCAACCCTGACCTCAAGGCAAAATATCAAGCCATGATTAAAGCTGGAAAGCCACCAAAAGTCGCCCTTACTGCGCTCATGCGGAAGCTGATTGAACTCGCCAACGCCCTCATCAAAGCAAATCGAAATTGGGTGAAAAAAGCGACTTGATCAAGACGGATACTCTGGTGGTGCCTGCAGGTCACTAGGATAACTGCAATGATGAGAGCCAAAAGAGCCCTGAGGTGGGCCAGGATCTTTCGGATATTGTGGCCGCCGCCGCAGAGCACCGCGAAGAGGGCGTCGCCGATGGTGCTTTTCAGGGGACAACGCGCGAGCCGGCCGTCGGATTTCATATGACCTATTTCGGGTTCGATGGCGCTGCGGCGTCCGAGGTCGGCGATCAGCTTGGGTGTAAGGCCGCGTCGAGATCCGCTGGGTCGTGTCGCGAAGGTGGTGAAAATTTGAAGGTGGCGTAATCTCTGGGTGACTTGAACCCACCCAACGGGCGGCAGCAACCGCCAGGGAGATCACACCATGAAGAACAATACCGACACTTCTACGCTTTCGCTACTTGCCAATGAAGCGGGCTATGATCCGATCGAAGATCGTCTGCGCGAGAACATCCGCGCCACCATCGAGGCGGTTTTTGAGGAGGAGCTGGACGCGTTTCTGGGACGATGCCGTTATGATCGTCGCATCGACAAGCCCACGGGCTATCGCAACGGCCATCGTGAGCGCCAGTTGATAGGCACATTTGGTACCGAGACCATAAGCGTGCCGCGTGCCCGGGCCGTCGATGAAAACGGCAAGACCACGGAATGGCGATCAAAGGCGCTGCCGCGTTATCCGTTGCCCGGTAGTGCATCCGCAGGAAGCATGAGAGGGGGCGGCTGACCAAGAAGGCCGAAGCGCTCATTGCCTCGGTTTATCTGGCTGGGACCAACACACGGCGGGTCAAACGAGCGCTTTATGGGCTGTTCGAAGGTGCGGTAAGCAAGGACGTCGTCAGCCGCGCGTGGCGAAAGGTGAAGGTCGACTGGGACGTCTGGGTGGCGCGGGACCTGGCCTGCGAAGATATTGTCCGGCTCATTCTGGATGGCACGGTCATCAAGACCCGGTTGGATGATGCGGCGACGAATATCTCGGTGCTGGCGGCCATAGGCGTGCGTCGAGACGGGCAGAAGGTGCTGCTTTCCATCATGAATATGGGCGGCGAGAGCAAAGCTGCATGGGGCATGTTCCTCGGCGATCTCGATGCACGCGGTCTGAAACGGCCTGAGTTCGTCCTTGTTGATGGCGCACCCGGGCTGGAAGCCGCCTTGGTCGCACTCTGGGGCGAGGCCCTGCCGATCCAGCGATGCACGGTTCACAAACACCGCAACCTTCTGGGCCATGCCCCCAAACACATGCATGACGAGCTGACCGAGGATTACCGCGACATGATCTATGCCAACACCGCGGCAGACATCGAGAAGCGGCGAAAGGCATTCTTGCGCACCCTCTCATGGTTTGTAAGCAAACCATTGCCGGGCAACGAGTGGCTCCTGAAATGTCGCGCGGTCGCCGACAGCTTGGAAGAAGACGGGGATCGGCTGTTCACCTTTACGCGCCTTGACCCGTCGCAGTGGAAATCGGCGCGGACGACAAACGCAATCGAGCGCCTCAACGAGGAATTCCGTCGCCGCATCAAGACACAGACCGTGCTGCCTTGCGCTGAAACCGTGCCAATGCTCCTCTGGGCGCTGATAGCATCTGGCCAGATCCAGATGCGAAAGATCGATGGTTGGGAAACCTTGGCTCAGCCTATCGCCCCAATCAGCCTTGACCTCGCGGCCTGATCAGGTCCACATCAACATGCTCGGGGAACGCCGCAAGAGAATTTCCACCAGTTTCGAGACATAACCATCCGCTGATCAGGACACGTGTCTTGTCTGCGCCGTGGCTACGATAACCACGGTCGACCACAGCCAGGTCGGGGTGCTGGTCTGTCAGGATCCCCACCTGCTCCAGCGCCGGACCAAGGGTATGATCAAACTCTGGAACGGTTCATCACGACCCAGCCACTTACGATCTAACCGCCGCCACTGCCCGCCATAAATGGCGTGGCGGGCAGTGGCTCCTTTATAACTCAGGAGCCAAGTTCAGCATAAGACAAGCATTTCAATCGTGAAGTCCTCGCGCAACATGATCCCGAATAAGACCTGCACCAATCTGTGCCAAACGCGCTACAAGACGCTCCCCAGTATCGGCGCAAGACAGCGACGGGTCACAGGCGAAAGCCCCGGTTGTTGTTACTTCCTGCGCCATGATTGGCGCATGAATATCCACCCCATCATACCGAAGCGTCGAAATAGTTGAAACGTCCATACACTTCACCTGCCCCCTCGATGATGCCGGGCGTATCAAATCTTTGCGCAGCAGATGGGGGTAAAAATGCAGCCCAACGGATGTAAGCGGATCACCGCCATGTCCCAAAGATTGCGCAGCTTTTTCTTTTCCAATCAAGTTTGGCAACACGCCAAACGCGGCCTGCCACACATACATAGATGGCACAAAAAGTCCAACGGTTTGCCTCCAGCGCAATGCAACTTCGGCAATGGCAGGCACGTTGCCACCATGCCCATTGATGACCATAATCTTGCAAATACCATGGCGCGTCAGGCATGCAAACATGTCGTCTACAAGAGAGGCAAGTGTTGCATGACTGATCGAAATGCCCCCATGGCCAAAACCGAAATTGTCATGCACGCCAAAAGGTATAACCGGTGCCACAAACGTGGCGATGCCAAACCCACGCGCCGCCCTCGCGATTTCAACGGCAACCAGATCGGCGGCCATATAATCACCCATCGGCGCATGAATCCCCTGATCCTCCAGCGAGCCCATCGGCAACAGCACCACGGCTTCAGCGTTCAGGGCTTCGCGCGCTTCTTGGGACGTTAAATCCGCCAATCGTATTTTCTCAATCACGTCTGCGCCTTTCGAACTTTTTGGTTTGGGGGAGAGAGAACATAAGCCAACGCCGATTTCCCCCCACGAAGAAATGGCTTTTTGGATTATTCATTGTGCAAAAGACCCGGCAAAACCCTTTTCCAAGTATCCAGCATAGTTTGAAAATATTCAGGATCATTCTTCAAAACAGTTTGCACCCCCATGCCCCGCACAAGACATATTGTCAGGTTCAAACCAACGCGAGTGGCGCGTGGCGTTGCCTCAAACTGTTTTTCGAATTCGTTCCAAATTCCATCAAGTGCGGCGTGAAAATCTTTGACAAGTGGAACCATGCGATCACGCAATTCGGCATCTGTTCGCGCTTCGTTGATAAATTCGAGCGAAATGTAGAAAAACCGTCCCGAAAACAGCTGCCAAAGAAATTCCACAAAACTTTCAAGGCTGATCAGCTGGTGCGCAACTTTAACCGCGATATTGCGAATTTGATGCGTTCCATCCTGGAGTAGATGCTCCATGGCGGCGATCATGATGTCAGAACGTGCTGGAAAATGATGCAGTAATGCCCCACGCGAAACGCCCGCGCGGCGCGAAAATTCAAGGGTGGATGCCCCCCGAAACCCCTTATCATAAATGACATCAAGCGCAGTCTCGATTAGCTTTTCGCGCATTACAACGCTGCGCGCCTGCACATACTTGCCGATCTTAATGGTTAGTTCCACGTTTTTGGTCATGCAAACTCACTTTAATCCCATGCGTTGCGCATCTTACGATGTCTCTAGAACGCGAGCGATGGAAGCCAAAGCGAAATGATCGGAAACGCGATAAGAATAATCAACGTCAGCAGGTCCATCGCAAGAAACCAGCTAATCCCCCGAAAAATTTCAGGCAAGGTCACGCGATTGTTCAGCGCTCCGTTTATCACATAAACATTCAGCCCGATCGGCGGGGTGATCAACCCAATTTCTAGCAGCTTGATGATGATAATCCCAAACCAAACAGGGTTGATATCGGCCTCATTCACCAGCGGCACAAGGATTGGCAGCGTCAGCAAAAGCAGGCCGATACTGTCAATCAACATCCCCAGCACCAGAAAAATCATCGTCACAGCCAGCAAAATCCACCATGTTTCAGTGCTGACAGACAAAATTGCATCCGCAAAGGCCCGCGGAAATCCTGACAGGGCTAAAAACCTAGTGAAAAACAACGACCCAATCAAAATGATAAAGATTGACGCTGTGGACACAATGGCCTGTGAAACCGCCTCAACCAAGGCTGCGCGGGTCAATTTACGGCGCACGATTGCAATAACGGTGGCCGCAAAAGCGCCTAATGCGCCCGCTTCTGTGGGTGAAAAGACGCCAGAAAAGATACCGCCCAGCACAACAAGTATTAAAGTTGGCAAGGGCCAGACATCGCGAAACGCATCGCGCCGCTCTTGTGCTGTGGGATCGATTTGCACTTTACCAGCAAGCTCTGGTTTCAATTTAACGCGGATGTAAATCATCGCGATGTAGATAAACGCCGACAAAAGGCCTGGAAGAAAACCCGCCATGAAAAGCTGACCGACCGACACCTGCGCATAGACGCCGTAAAGTATCAGCAAGATTGAAGGCGGAATAAGCGACCCCAAAGTGCCCGATGCGGCAATCGTGCCTGTCGCCAAACCCTTATCATACCCGTTGTTCAACATTTCCGGCACAGCCATACGAGACATCGCAGCAGCGGTCGCCACCGATGACCCCGACGCGGCCGCAAAAAAGGCGCAGGCCGCGACCGAGGTGATCGCCAAGCCACCGGGCAATCTGGCTAGATATAGTCGAAGCGCGGTAAAAAGGCCGCGCGTCATGTCGGTGGATGAACAGATAAACCCCATCAGCAAGAACATTGGCGCGGCCGACAGTTCCCACTGGCCAACATAGTCAAAGGGCGTGGTCGATATCATCCCCCAAGCCACATTCATGTTAAACATGAAAGCAACGCCCGCGATTGAGACAAGGCCAAGCGCCAGACCGATTGGCACGCGGATGGCGATCAACACAAGTGCCGCGACCACCCCTGCGATCCCGATATCGAGGTTGCTCATATCAGGCCCTCCGAAAATTTCGTGGCTTGCTGCATCAAAGGGCCTCTCGGCGCGCAATCGCGCGCAACAAGTTTGCAAATACGGCCAGAAAGGTGCCGCCAAAGCCGATAGGAAGCGTCCAACGCGCAGGCCAAATCAGAAATTGAAAATTGCTCATTGCCTCTTCGCTGCGTTGGGTTGCACTGATGGCGTCCAGCAAGGTCCGCCAGAAAAGCATCCCAAAGAAGATCATGCCAAGCAGGCAAGCAAATATATACAGGCCAAACTGTACCCGCTTTGGCATCAACTGGGCAAACAGGTCGACGCGAATATTTTCATTCTTGTATTCGACATAGCCGAACCCAAGGAAAACAAGCGCGACCATATAGTAAAACGAAACCCATTCCAGCGTGCCCACAATCTGCCCGTTGAAAAAATATCGTACCCCCACATCAAGCGTGATGTGCAGCATCATCAGCACCATGACCATACAGGCGGCAACAGCGGTGCCAATATTCAACCAGCGGATGGTCCCAAGAACCAAATTCATCTTGCAACCCAAGCCTTTCTTGTAAGGGTCAAGCGGGCCCGCGACACGCGCAGGCCCGCAAGCGATCAATTTACGCCATAGGTTGTCGCATCAACCTTGCTAAAAATTTCCCGCAGCGCAAGATCAGTCAGGGTATCTTCATTATTTGTGTCGACACTGGCCAACAAATCGACCCATTTCTGCATCGTCGCCTCAAAGTCGGCAATCAAAGCTTCGGGCTCGGCCACACCAAAATCAGTGCCGGCCTTTGCTGCGGCTGAGGCAGACGTGCGGGCGCGAAACTCAGCGACATGATCTGCAAGATCTTGTTCTGGCTCGTATACATTGCCGCCTGCCGCTTTGGAGGCCTCCAGACCTGCATCAACTTTGCTGCCGTAGGCAATGACCATACGCGCCATCGACCGTGCCGAGGCTTGCATCAGGATTTCGCGCTGCCCAGGCGTAAGGCCCGCCCAAAAGTCGGGATTGTAGCCCCATTGCGGGCCAGACCAATACATCCCCGTTGACAGCAGTGTCGTATGCTCTGCCACCTCAAGAAGCGACCTGTCCAAAAGATCACTTGCGGCATTTGTGGCGCAATCCAAGGTGCCACGTTCCAGCCCTGTATACATTTCGCTGGACGGTACGTTGACGGGAATCCCCCCCGCCTCTTCAACCCAGACCGAAACGGCGGACCCGGCGGTCCGGATGCGCTTGCCCTTCATCTCCTCAAGGGTGCGAACCGGGCTTGAACACATCAAAACATAGGCTGGGGTTGCATAGGCCCCAAGGTATACCACCCGCTTGTCTTTCCATTCAGCAAGCTGAACCGGGTTGTTCATGGAAAAATCTGTAACCGCAAGAATTGCTACAGTGGGATTTGTGTAAGCAAAGCCAAGTTCTTGCACCGCATTGGCGACCGGCAGATCGGACGGCGTATAAATGGCCGCGTGATGCGCCACTTGCACCACGTTGTCTTGTATCCCCTGAAGGGCTGCGCGGGGCGCCAAAAGCACCGTTCCTGTAAAGACCTCAGGCACCAAGTCACCGTTCGACAGCTCTTTCACCAGCTCGGCCCAACGGACATACCCTTCGCCCGACATTGGCACCGCACCTTCATAAAAGCTGTTGGCGATAAAGTTTGTCTCAGCCGATGCAACGCTTGAAAAAAGCGCCGCAATCGCAGTGTAGGTCATTAGTTTTTTCATCTCGTTCCCCTTTTGGTTGATCGTAAAGACCGCTCTTTTGCGATGCGGGCCGTAAAACAAATGTATGGATTGGCCCTATCGCCCAAACCGGCGCTTGTTCAAGATTTTATGACAAATGGCCAACCCGTCACGCAGTCTGACCATCAGAGTGCCGCGGTCTTTTTAACCGCTTTGCCACCTTTCATAATCAACGGCATATGTGCGCCCTGCGCCGTCAGCAGATCAAGATTTTGCAACGGATTTCCATCCACCGCGATGATATCGGCAAAGGCACCCGGCGCAATCGTGCCAATCTTACCTTCCATCCGCAACACTTTTGCAGCGTCCACCGTGGCCGACCGGATCACCGCATCAGCGGGAATATAGCGCCCGCGCAACGGAAATTCGCCCGACTGCTCGGTCTGCATACCGCCCAACAGGTCCGAGCCATAGCCCATCACAACCCCCGCCGCATGCATCTTTTCCAGCCGCGCCAAACCGGCCTCGCGTACATCCGCGATCTTGGCGACAGATTCCGACAGCAACCCAAAATGAGCCCCAGATTTCGCAAGAACGTCATAGGTGATATTGGTCGGAACCAAAGGGATACCTTCTTTGGCGATCCGCAGGATTGTTGCGTCTGAAATCAGGTTGCCATGCTCGATACATTCAAACCCACAATCCAACGCGCGCACAATCGCCTCGTCGGTATAAAGGTGGCCCGTGGCATAGGTGCCAAATCCCTTTGCAATCTCGACCATCGCCTTCAACTCATCGACCGAAAACACAAGATAGCCCACAGGGTCGGATGGCGATGAAATGCCTCCATCCGCCATGGCCTTTACAAATTGTGCACCGTTTTTGATTTCGTCGCGCGCGGCGCGTTGCACATCCGCGACGCCATCACAAATGCGTCCCATCGCACCAAGGCTTTGCGCATACCAGCTGATATCTCGGCTATCATAGGGACCGCGGTAATCTGTATGTCCACCCGTTTGCGACAGGGCTTTGCCACAGATCACCAAACGTGGCCCGACAAACGCGCCTTCTTCAACCGCAAGCTGCAACCCACGGTCGGCGCCGCCCAAATCGCGAACGGTCGTAAAGCCACGCATCACCATGTTGCGCATCAACACGCTGCTGCGCGCCGCAACCAATGACGGCGGCAGTACTGCATTTAGCCCCAAATTCGCAGTCGTCGCGATGACATGGACGTGGCAATCAATCAGCCCCGGCATCACCGTCAGCCCGGCCAAATCCATCACCAGATCCGTCTTTGCGGTCGCGTTGGGGCCAACTTCGCGGATCATCCCGTCTTCAATCACGATCCCCATCGGGTCGGTTGGCTCACTAGCGACACCGTCAACAATGCGGGCATTTTTTAATAAAATCAGGGTCATCTTGCTTCTTTCAGGTCAGGGGCGGCGCGTGAAGGGGGTGTCAAGCAATCCACAGCATCCCTTCCCAAAGCTTTCAAGTGTCGGCTTTGGCGTTGTGCCAATGTTCAAGATATGTGAGGGCATATTGCAGATCAACAACATCAACATAACGCCGCCCAAGGTCGCGCAAGTTGTCGCGATGTGGCTGCTCTTCAATGTCGCCAACGCAATCTTCGGGAATCAAGGTCCGATAACGGTGGCTGAAAGCGTCGATGGATGTGGCACGGATGCACCCACTGGTATTGCAACCCGTGACAATAACCGTATCCACACGCTCCTTTGTAAAGAAGCTGGCAACATCTGTTTCAAAAAAGATGGACGGCCCCTTTTTACAAACAAACAGATCATAATCAGGGTCGTAAATCCTTGGGTCCAACTCCACGCTGGGATGGTCATGCCGGAAAGTATCGCGCACTGCAGTAATCTTCCAGTAAGGCATCTCCCGTTCGTTCATATACGCGGTGTTGCAGTTCGCGACCGGCACCCCATAAGCACGGGCAACCTTCAATAACTTTTCAGTATTTTCAAGCGCACGCATTACAAGAGGCGCGCCCCCTAACGGATACTGCGCGTCTGTAAAACCTTTTTGGAAATCCACCACAACGATCCCTGGCTTCAAGCCCGTGCCAACCGGAATTTCACCATAACTGCGGTGCTTATAGTCATCTTGATCTGCCATACGACCCCCTCAGTGAAAGAACGTGTTGCCATACTGCACCAATAAAAAAAGCAGTCAAGACTGTTTTTTTATTATGTCCTCGAATTCCATCATTTTCCATGTTGTTGATTTTCGTCTTAGATTTACCCACTTTTCCATTTGGCGCTGACCCGTCTGAAAATTGTTAATCTCATGAAGAGTCGGCGGAAATATTGAAACCTGCGGGTCACGGAGTTACGGAAAACTGGGTCAAATTTTCGCAGAAATCGACATCCCGCGGATCGATTCAGTTGAAACGGCGGTCGAGCGGCGGTTGGTGACGTTGCTCCAGAAGATTGGCAATAGCGACATTTCGGAACCTGTAAATATTGGACTCAATTTCCGGGACGTCACGGTTGCTCTGCCGCAACCAGATGCCGATATTCTGATCCTGAAGGCCAAGATCCTCGATGATTTTCTGCACGGCGACGACGCCAGCCTGGAATCAGCGCAGCAGCGCGCCCTCTACGTAGATTTCCTTAAGCGCCATAAGCATATCGACCGGAAGAAGGAGCGTGACGAGTTCCAGCTTGCACTATGTTCAGATCCATATTTCAACGCGCTTCGCCTCCGGTTTAGCTATGCCATTACTTGCCACAAGGCGCAGGGTGGCGAGTGGAGCCATGTTGTTGATTTTCGTGTAGGATTGAGCCGTTTTTCCATTTGACGCTGACCTCTCTGAAATATGCTAATCTCATGAAAAGTCCGCGAAATTATTGATATAGGTGGGTCACGGCGTTTCGGAAAAATGGGTCAATTCCTCGCAGAATTCAACACGCTGGGTATTTATTGCGTTTTGGAATTCATCAGCGTGGCGCCTATCGGTTCAAGAATAAAGGCGCCAGCGCGGGACAAGGATGCGAATACACCTTTGCGCGCGCGGGGCAGCAGGTTCATCAAAGCCACAAACTTGTTATGGTTGCTGACGTCCTGCGCCTCCAGCTTTGAGATATCAACCACCCTGATGCTGTTGGTTTTGGCCAACGCTTGCACCCGTGGGCTGTTTGCATCCGTCGTGCCAACCCGCGCGCGCGATCCTGCCAGCCATTCCGAAAACTGCAAAGCACGATCATCGGGTGAGACGAGCAGGGTGATCGGTGGGGTCAATACGCCGATGGTTTGAAGCTGGCGGTGAAAAACATCCAAGTCGATATCAGGGGCATTGGTAATCCCCCCCGAAAGTAAGGGGCTGCGGAAGTAGAATTTTCTCGGCAAGATAAACGAGGAGATTCAGATGAAGATGACAAGATACAGCGAACCGCAGATCCTTGCGATCCTGCGCCAAGCCGAAGGCGGTGTGCCCCCTCTCGGTGAATGCTACGCATTCGCCTGCCGGGC
>NZ_FOCO01000113.1 GCF_900110135.1 Pseudorhodobacter antarcticus
CACCGCCTTCCAGACCTTTGCTGGGCTCGCGGCATAATTATGTCCTGTAAATGGGCATCCTCAAACAACGACAAAGTTTGCGACACAACTCACAAATCCGATGAAAGCTGCGGACGCGTTAAGCCGCTGGTCGTCGCCATCCGCACAGCATCACGCCGAAACTCGTCTTTGTATCTCCTTGCCATTCCATATCTCCTTCATAGCAAATATTGCTCGAAAGAGACCGGAACTGAAACGGGGCAAGACCAATGTGCCACAACTGGACTCTCGACATCTTTCAGGGCGCCAGCTTGTGTCTCCTCAAGCTGCACTCGTCCGCAACAGCTCTGACGGCATAAATATTTCTCCATCCGCCATCAAGCGTATGGCGTCTTGTAGCAGTTTTAAGGGCAGTGTCTTTGGGACGAAGCCAATTGCGCCAGCCAACAGTGCGCGTCCTACAGCATGGCTGTTAGCCATCCCAGAGAGCATTGCAATCCTCCCACCATTGGCAGTTGAAAGCTTACTCATGCTTTCCATCGGCTCTAACAAAGGCATATCATCGTCGAGTAGAATTACGCTGAACGGTCCTTTTAGCTTGATTGCATCGAGCGCAGATTTAATGTCAAAAACGGCCACGGCCTCGAAGCCTGAGTTTGTCGACAGATATGAAGACATCGCCTCAGCCACAAGCTCATGATCGTCGACGACCAATACCTTCACACTATCAGACGCGAATAATGAGCGTGCTGCATCTTGACTTACCATAACTTTATTTCCTTTCGAATTCAATTGATTAACGCAACCAAACATGTTTGAGTGGATCAGAAAATTATTAGGCCTTCCTCCGTTGATCGCTAATGAGCTAGCCTAAAGGGCCTTGAATGGCAGCCTTAAACTCTACATTCGGATATTTAATAAACCAACCACCCTTTGTCGAACTATGCATGCGCAGCAAAGCAACACTTATCCACTGTAGCTTCACTGGCATCGGGCATGTCGATTTTCTGCGTACCAACCAATAGGCCAAAGCAGTGTATCAAAAAGACTAATTTTGCATTAGCCTAGGCATCGCGCAGACACATCACCACCTAAAGATTTATAGCTATATCTTTGGTGTGATATGTGCGCAAAAGTTGGTGAGGCTTGATTGGGCGGCGGTTTTAAGGTGGCGGGGCTCTGTTGCACAAATCCCATGAGGGATTCATCTTGTGAATCCAGCATGGTAGCTGTGTGGTATGAGTAAACC
>NZ_FOCO01000097.1 GCF_900110135.1 Pseudorhodobacter antarcticus
ACGCCCATTACAGAAGTCGTGGGATAAGTCTGTCCGGGGATAGGGGAACCCTCACCGTCAGACCATTTGTGCAACAGAGCCGGCGGTCAACTGCAGTTTGCTTATGCCGATAAATTATAGTCCGTAATTTTTTCCCTTTGCCGTAGGGCAAAAAACGGAATCGAAAAAGAATCGCGATTCTTACGCCTCGGATGAGACTCAAACTGCCAGATCCAGTATCATCGTAAGGGTCACGAGGGCGGCACACCCTCAGGAAATCGGGACAGGATAGAGCCCGGTAGGTAGGACATCATCTTAGTGCATGAAAGCGGGGCGGCGGAAACGGGACCCCCATCCCTTGAGCCAGGCGTGTGCAGCCAGACGGCGAAAGGTCCATCGATCAACAATCGTCGGGCTTTCGCACGTGCTTTTTTTACTGACACATTTTTGTGCCGGGGCGGGCAATCTGTCTGTTTACAGCCATACGGCCGGTGACGGTTGGACAAGGTCGCGTGCAGTGTTGCAGGCGACCAAGGTGTCACGCGCAAAAGCTGACTTTTTCCAGGGGTTCGATGAGGTGGAATTTACCGCACCGGAAGTAGGCGCCCGGAAAAAAGATAGCCTTAGTAAATTCCAAAACATCAATGAAAATCAGTTTTTTAACTCGAATCATTCAGTCAGCACAGTGATTTTTAACGTGCCTGAAAACAACAAAAACTGCGCCTCTCCAATTCGCATGGACTGGAAGCGCATACCCGGGCGAAAGGGAGGACCAATGACGTAGCCCTAAAACACAAAAGCCGGACCTGGCCGGGTCCGGATTTTGCATCTCAACACTGGCTGAGAAAACTTCGCTTACAAGGTATGAAATACCGGAAGTCCCCAGTCCAGTCAAACAACAATCGCCGGGGCGTTCGCCGCCGGGCCTGAAATTATGGACTGAACATATGAGTTCCGAATACGAATGGAAAGAACCGCGCCCCTCGAGAGCGCGAAAAGAAATCCCCTGATCCGCCCACGGGCATTTCGTGGTGCAGATGGTCATTCACGACAGCGACGAGGATCCGGGACAGATTTCGCGCTGCGGGAGCCTCGCCGAATACCACACCCTGCGTCAGGATGGGGCCGATGTTTTTCACCTCCGGGGACAGAAGCTTGTGCTTCCGGTCGTCCGGCGGACGTTGCCAGATTTTGTCCTGATTGCCTTCGTGCTGATGCCGATGGATTTTCGGGTGTCGCCGAGGGTGCAAGCCGACTTCGGTGGGCCTGGCTCATGCGTCCCGTCGTTGCCTGTCCGGTCCATAATGTGCGCCTGACAGAGTTGGCCGCACCCGATCCTGTCAACGCCTTTGACCTTCCGGGGCTGTTTGCTCAGCATGATGTTGAGCTTGCAGACATTGCCAGCACTGAGGTTCTCACACCCGGCCCGCTCCAACGCTATGTTGTGGACCGAATGACGACGGGTGGGGCAGGGAGCGCATGGCTGGACGGTCAGGACATCGCACCAGCAGTCAAGGCGCGAGATGCTGGGCGCGTTGATCGAGGCTGGGCCGAACGCGCAGGTGATAACCTATACAGAGGAGGAGTGGGCGCGGGTGGGCGATATCGGGTTCGAAGTCTGTTCCTCAGGTCCAGATGAGATGCTTGATGTCTTCCGGCGTTTGCGGGTTGCTGGCGGACGCACCAGCGGCCGCGCAGGGCCGCAGGCGGCCTATGGGTTTGTGTTCAACTGGTTGAACTACGCCAGCAGTGCGCAAGATTCAGGCCCGTTTCGGGACATATTGCGCGACGCGATCGTCGACAATTTCGCGATCGGACCGGGAGAGGTCATTCTGGGTCAGGAGATCACCCAGAGGCGCGTCCATTCCGTAAATTCGCTCTCCAATGCGACGGGGATCAATCGGTGGCGGCTTTACCGGGTGATGCGCAAGTCAGGGATGATTCCTGAAACGGCTGACGACGCAGCGTTCAATCAGTGGGTATTTCCGGCTGAGGAGGGCGAGCGTCTGGTCACCAGGATCACAAACTCGGTTCATCTGAACAAGGTTCAGCATGTGTTGGGGTGCAGTAAAACCCAGGCCGAAGTCCTCGCGCGACACGGGCTGATCACTTCTATCACGCCGATCGCGGACGATCAGATCAGCCAGACCCTGGGGTCAGTTCAACCGGGATGATCCGGAGGCCTTCAAGGACGAGGTGCTTCGCGATACTCGGCATGACACGGCTGAATCTAAAGACTTCGTCAGCTTGACGGCGGCTATCGCCGGCAAATCTTCAACGGCCGAGATCCTGCAGTGGCAACTCGCTGGACAACTTCGCGGGACCCGTCTGCTGAACGGCGTCCAGCGGCTCGATCACCTGCGGTTTGATCGCCATGCAATATTGTCATTGGCGAAAGATCGGCGCGGACCTGACCTCAACCGTGTCACGCTTTTTGCAAGGACCCTCGGTATTTCGCCGAAGTCCGTCAAAAAGCTGCTCCAAGCAAAGCGTGGCGGTCCTCGGCTTTCGCTTGCGCCTGCTTCGGCCATCGCAGACCTGAACGGCACCGTTTATGTCGCGACTGTTGAAATCGAACGATTTCTGGGAGAATACATCACTCTTGCTTGTCTTATGAAGGTCCCAGCTTTTGTGCGAAACAAGAGCCACAGACAAGCATTTTGAAATGCTTGTCTGTGGTGGTGGTTGGATCGTTTA
>NZ_FOCO01000040.1 GCF_900110135.1 Pseudorhodobacter antarcticus
GCACCGCCCAATCCAAGTCGATCAGGTGCAGGAGGCTCTCGACAAACCCCGTCGTCTGCCGCAGCGCCATGCCGAACAGTACTTTCATCGTCAGACATGTCTGGATCGCAGCGTCACTGTAGTCGGGCTGTCGGCCACGTTTTCCGGTCGGCGCAGCCTCCCAGGTCATGGTGGGATCGAACCAAATCGTCAGCGAGCCACGACGCTTGAGCGCTTCGTTATAGGCGGACCAGTTCCTGGTCTTGTAGGCGAGGGGTGTCGGTTTACTCATACCACACAGCTACCATGCTGGATTCACAAGATGAATCCCTCATGGGATTTGTGCAACAGAGCCGGTTGGCGCAACCAATCCCTTGCGACTTCCGGTTCTAAATCAAACGCTCCATTCTTAATGGTGCCCTGAAAACAAAGTCCCGTCATTTCACTTAGCTTGATTGCGTCAGTTAGATTTACTGCTTGCTTGCTTGCGGTAAGGTCGGCGAAAATTTCTTCGACAGTGCCCCCCTCCAACCGCCCAGCTTCTCCCTTCACCCCATCAAAACAAACCATCGACACGCGCACCGCCGCGCCGTCCACGGTCCAAGCCTCATCGGCCCACGCCTCAAATATCCGCCCGCCGTCCACGATAGGTTTCAAAACTTCGCGGTTGGCCCCGCCGCGGATGGAATTGGTGGCAACCAGCCCGGCGCGGGTCAATTCCCCCGCCTGCATTGCTTGCCACGCGCGCACAAACCAATAGGCCACAAGGTCCACTCCGCCGGGCGCGTCGGCATAGGCTTTGCGCAGCGCCACGGTGTAATCCTCACCCAAGCCCGCAATCATCTTTTTGTTGCCCAGAAACGGCGGGTTGCCCACAACCACGTCCGCGCGGGGCCAATCGGCGCGGGTGCCGTCCGCGTTCAACACCGCGTCGCGGTTCTGGATCGTGTCCAACGTCCGCAAGATGGGGTTTTTCGCCGCCTCAAACCCGTTGCGGCGCATCCATTGGATTTCACCAATCCAAACCGATACGCGGGCCAACTCCGCCGCGTAGGGGTTCAACTCAATCCCCAGCACCGCTTCCGGCCCGATAGAGGGGAAAGCCCGCGGCAGGCCCAGCGCCTCCGCCTCTAGGTTGGCGCGGTGTTCTATGTTTTTCAACTCCAACAGCGCGATATACAGGAAGTTTCCCGACCCGCAGGCCGGGTCCAGCACCCGAAACGCTTTCAGGCGGTCGATAAAGGCTTTGTGCAGCGCGCCCGCGTCGCGGTGGGCCTTGGTGTTGGCCGCAAGGTCTTTGCCGCGCAGCAGTTTTTCTTTGGTGGCTTTGGGGGCGTTTTCCAGCAGGTCCGCAATCGCCGTCCGTACCCCGTCCCATTCGGCCAAAAGCGGTTGCACCATCACCGGGCCAACGATTTGCATGATCTTATCGCGGTCGGTGTAATGCGCGCCAAGCTGGCTGCGCTTGTCCGGGTCCAGCCCGCGTTCAAACAGGGTGCCAAGGATGGACGGGTCAATGTCGGACCAATCAAGGCTGGCGGCGCGGATAAGGTCGTCGAGGTCTTCCCACGTCAGGGGCAGCGTGGCGTCACTGTCAAACAGCCCGCCGTTGAACCATTCCACGGGTTCAAATCCCACCATCCCGCCGGACTTCATGGCGCTGAACAGGGTTTGGGCGTGTTGCGCAAAGGTTTCCGGCTTTGGCCGCGCGGCCTTTATCATGCGTTCAAACATTTTGCCGGGCAGCAGGTTGGTATCTTCGGCAAACATGCAAAACACCAGCCGATTTACGAAATGCGCGACTTGTTCGGGGTCATGCCCCCGCCCGCGCAGCCGTTGGGCAAGAGTGGCAAAGCGTTGGGCCGCTTCTTCGGTCAGGACTTGCCGGGTTTTGGCGGGTTTCAGGCGTTCGGGTTCGGTGAAGCAATGGCGCAGCAGGTCGCGGGTGGTGGCGTCCGTCAGGTCCATCAATTCAATCGTGTGGACCTTTTGGACCGTGTTGGTCCAGTTGGTGTGGATGCGGATGCGGTCCATATCCGACACGATCAGCAACGGCGGGTTTTCCAGCGCAATGGCGTATTGGCGCAGTTGGTCAAAGGCGCGGTCTAGGTCTTTGCGCTTGCCCTTATATTCCCAAGCAAAACAGTCTTTGCGCCAAACATCGGCCCAGCCTTCGCCGCCGGACGTTTTGGACGCGCCTTTTTCAAAGGTGAACCATTCGCCCTTCGGGTCGGCTGTCACCGGGTCGGGGATTTCCAAGAGGGTGCAAAGGTCCAGAAAATGACTGTGGGACGCCGTGCGCTCTTTCAGGTCCACATTGCGCCACTTGTCGATAAACTCTTGGGGGGTCATGTTCTGGCCTTGATTGCTTAACAACCAAGTAAGCACCGGACGACTGTGGATGCCAAGGGGCTAAGTGCCGGGGCAGGCAATGTTTGCGCCGCCCCCGCCGTTAGGTTGTCTGCTTTGTCAAAAAGTCCCAGCATGCGCCGCTTTGTGCGTGACGCTTAGAGAGGATACAGCCGCGCCGCCGGGGTAGGCCGGGGGGCGGGGTCGGCGTCCGTGTCCGGCCACGTCCGGCGCTGCGTCCGTGTCTCCGTCCGGTCCCACGTCCTGCCCTGCCCCCACGGCGTCCACGTCCGCGCACTGTCCCACGTCCTACGCCGTCCGCGCCCAGCGCAGCCCGGCGTCCATCGTGGCGGGGGATATTACCCAAAGGCGTGGCGGCGTGTGTGAAGGTTCAACCGTGGGTGTTGGTGCATTGGGGGAAGTGTTTGGCAACGGGGCCTTTGGCCCACCTTGGCGTCCGGCTCCTGCGGTCTGCCCTCTGGCCCGTGCCGAACCCTTCAAACGCCCGCGCGCCGTGCCTGCGTCAGAATGTCGCACCCCTACGGATACCACCGCAGAACCAGCCTACAAAACCAACAAGCCCAGCCATTGCCGCTTTAGTGGCTGGTTAGGGGCCAAATCGCAGCGGTCTACCTAAGTCATTGATTTTATTGATCTATTGGCGGAGCGAGAGGGATTCGAACCCTCGAGACGGTTCCCCGCCTACACACTTTCCAGGCGTGCGCCTTCGACCACTCGGCCACCGCTCCGTTGGCGCGTCTTTAGCCTGCTATTGCAACGGGTGGCAAGGGGGGCCGTGCAGAATTCCTGCAATTGCGCGCCCTTTTGGTCAATCCGCCAAACTTAACGAAACCCGGCGGTTTTGACGGCCTTTGTTTTCCACTTTGCCAAGCGTGACGCGGCCAATTTCGCCCGTCCGCGCCACATGGGTGCCCCCGCAGGGCTGCAAATCCACCTGCCCGCTGCCTGCCCCAATCCGCACAAGGCGCACGCGGCCCTGCCCCATCGGCGGCATTACCGACATGGTTTTCACCAATCCCGGGTTGGCCAGCAATTCATCGTCGGTAATCCATTCCTCCGTCACCGCCAAATCGCGGTCAATCAGGCGGTTCAACGCCTCCTCTACGGCCGTCATATCGCCGGGTGCCTCTGGCATGGCAAAATCCAACCGGCCTTTGTCGGCCCCAATTTGTCCCCCCGTCACGGGCAAAGGAATGACCACGGACAGCAAATGCAGCGCAGTATGCACCCGCATCATCCGGTGCCGCCGCGACCAGTCCAGCACTTGGCGCACCATCGTGCCCACGGCGGGCATCGCATCGGGGGCTGCGGGCAACAGGCCCACGCCAGCCTCTACCTTTACCGCCGTTGCAATCGGCAGCCTGTGCGCGCCCCAAATCAAATGGCCGCTGTCACCCGGTTGCCCGCCACCCGTGGGGTAAAACACCGTGCGGTCCAGCACAATCGCGCCTTCCGCCGTGTGGGCCAACACCACCGCCTCCGCCTCTGCTTGATAGGCATCACTGCGAAACAACAACTCGGTCATAGAACGCTCCGTTCAGGCAGGTTTGGGGGCATCAGGCGCTTTGGAGATTTGCCCCAACGCCTCCGGATTGCGGATCCAGATGTCGCGCTGGCCAAAAGGAATCTCAATCCCCTCCTCCTCAAAGCGCCGCGCGATTTCGTGGTTGATCTCGGACCGCACCGTGACCGAAAAATTCACATCGCGCAAAATCAGGCGGATTTCAAAATCCAAACTGTCCGCGCCAAATGCCGCCAACACCACGACAGGCGGCGGGTTCAACACGGCCAAGGGCTGCGCTTCCGCAATCTCTTGCAAAATCTTTTCCACTTTGCGCGTGTCGGTGCCATACGCCACGCCCACCTTCACAATCAACCGCCCCGACAGGTTGAACCGCGTCCAGTTTGTCACCATCCCCGACACAAAATCCGAATTCGGCACGATCACATCGGTCCGGTCAAACGTCTGGATGCGGGTCGATCTCACGGAAATCCCGCGCACCGTGCCCATCACGCCGTTCACCTCAATCCAATCCCCTTCGGAAATCGGGCGTTCAATCAGCAAAATAATGCCCGCCACAAAATTCGACACGATGTTTTGCAAACCAAAACCAATGCCAACGGACAAGGCACCTGCCACAATCGCAAGGCCCGACAAATCAATCCCCGCCGCCGTAATCCCAATCAGCGCCGCAAGGAAAATCCCGATATAGCCAACCCCGGCCACAATCGCATTCTGCCCGCCTTGGTCCAAATTGGTCTTGGGCAAGATCGAGGTTTTCAGCGCCCCCTGCAACAACCGCGTGATCAGGAACCAAAACCCAAACACCACCGCCAGCAAGATAAAGTCGGACGGCGAAATCCGGGTTTGCCCTATTTGGAACCCATCGCGCAGCTTGGTGAACACCTCAGTCAGGTCGGCCACCCGCGCGCCCCAAATCAGGGCCAAAAACGGGGTGGACGCAAAGGCAAGAAAGAACCCCACCAACACCGGCACCAACGCATCGCGGCCCCGTTCATCATTGCGAATAAGCACGGCATACACCGCCCCCACCAGGTTTTGCAGCGCCAACAAAAACGCCACCAACCCCAAGGACACGATCATCGGGAACACCATCCCCTGCCCCGCCCGCACATACCCCACGGTGGCCAGCAACGGCCCCAACACCCCAACCACAAGGGCAATCCGCGCAATCAGCGCAATCAACCGGTTGGAAAACGGCGTGGTCGCATCATTAACCACCGCCCCTTTTGTGCTGCGCAACAACAGCTTGGCCAGTTTGAACAGGAAAAACCCCGCCACCAGCAACGTGGGATACGACAAAACAGATTGCGCGGCATCAGTGGCCGCACTGTCCGTAAACGCCGCATCGCGCAAAATTTCCAGCCCAAGGGTCACCCCCAGCACTTGCGCCATAAACCGCCCCGATGCGCGGTCGCCCTCTTCCAGCCGCAAATGGGTGGGGGCCGCAGCCGCGCGCGGAAAACTGCAGGACCCCAGCCAGCGCGCGATGAAAACCGCGCCCCCCGCCGTGAACAACGCGGTCAACACAACCAACCCAAAGGTGCCCGGCAATTTCGACAGCGCCAGCGCGATCGTCAGCGCCAACACCCCCAAAATCGGCACAACCACTTGCCCCAGCGAGGTGACAAAGGACCAAATTTCGCGCGTGTCCGACGTGCCGCGTTCCATCAGGCGAAACGCTTTGCCCTCCAGCAGCGCGCGCCCGCGCAAAATCGTCAGCGCCGCAAACAACAAAAGGCCAATGATCAACGGCAAAGCCGCCACCGCCTCCTCGCGCTTGGCCTCATCGTTCAGGTTTTCGCGCACTTCGCCCGTCAGCACGGCAACCTTGCCCAGCACCGTTTCGGCGGCCACCGGCCAATTCGCAGGGTTGATGGGCAGCGGCCACACTTCCAACAGCGCCTCGGTCTGGCGTTCGCGCAACACGCGGTCAATCTCGGTGATCACCCCATCCGCGCGGCTGTACGCCTCGACGGCCGCCACCGCAGGCGCCTGCGCCACGGCCAATTGATCGGCCAATTCCTTGCGCCGGCTTGCCGCATCGCGCGGCTCGCTCACCCCCTCGGCAGGCGGCGCGCCCAGCGCATCCACCTGCGCGCGGATGGTCGCAATCCGCGACGCGTTGGTGCCTTGCGCCGCCAACAACCGGGTGCGCCAACCTGCAATTTCAAGGCGCAGGGTTTCCAACTCGGCACTTGACGTGGACGCATCATCAATCAGATCATCCGCTGATGCCGCCAGTTTTTCCCAGGCTTTGTAATCCAGCGGCGCCTCTAAGACGGGGCCTTGCACCGTTTGTGCCTGCACCACTGGCACCGATGCCACCGCACCAATGCACAAGGCCAGCGCCAAAACCGCCCAAAACCGCAAATGCGCCGCCCCCCTCATCCTTCAAACACCGCAGGAATATCGCGCGGACCTTGCGCCAGCCATTCCGGCACAGGCAGCCCCTTGGACGCCAAAAATTCCGGGTTGAACAGCTTGGATTGATACCGCGTGCCGTAATCGCACAGAATGGTCACAATCGTGTGTCCCGGCCCCATATCCCGCGCCATACGCATCGCACCCGCGATATTGATACCCGATGACCCGCCAAGGCACAGCCCTTCGTCGGCCAGCAAATCAAACACAATCGGCAGCGCTTCGGCATCCGAAATGCGGTAACTGTAATCGGGTTTCAACCCTTCAAGGTTCGCCGTGATGCGCCCTTGCCCAATCCCTTCGGTGATCGACGAACCGGGGCTGTCCATCACCCCCGTGGTGTAAAACGAATGAAGCGCCGCTCCTTCGGGGTCCGCCAAACCGATTTTCACACCCTTGGGCTGCAAGGCCAGTGCCATCCCCGCCAACGTACCCCCCGACCCAACAGCGCAAATGAACCCATCCACCTTGCCATTCGTCTGTTCCCACACCTCGGGCCCGGTGGTTTCCACATGGGCTTGGCGGTTGGCGATATTGTCAAACTGATTGGCCCAAATTGCGCCATTAGGTTCGATTAGTGCAAGTTTCTCGGCCAAACGCCCAGAATACCGCACATAATTGTTCGGATTCTTATAGGGCGCGGCAGGCACCTGAACCAACTCCGCCCCGGCAAGGCGCAGCATATCCTTCTTTTCTTGGCTTTGGGTTTCGGGAATCACAATCACGGTGCGAAACCCCATCGACGCGCCCACCAGCGCTAGGCCAATCCCTGTGTTGCCCGCCGTGCCTTCCACAATCGTGCCGCCGGGTTTCAACAGCCCCTTGGCCACCGCATCGCGAATAATGTACAACGCAGCGCGGTCCTTGACCGACTGGCCGGGGTTCATAAACTCCGCCTTGCCCAAAATCTCACATCCGGTGGCGTCAGACGCCTTTTTCAACCGGATCAGGGGGGTCTTGCCAATGGCGTCTGCCAAATCGCGGAACGTGCGCATCCGAATATCCTTTTGCTGTTGTCCTTGGTCTACGAAAGGACGCGGGCAAACTCAAGCCTTGGCACCATCGCGCAACCGCCCGCGCGCGCGCTCCAGCCAATAATAACTTAACAACAAGGGCGCGGTCGTCACCCCCCCGCGCGCCACCAAATCCGCAAAATCTTCAAACGACAGCAAATGCCCTTTGATATCCTCCGCCTCCTCGGGCGCACCGCCTACAATGGCGGTGCCATCGGGCAAATCGGTCAGTGCTACAAAGGAATAAATAAACTCCGTCTTGGCCCCCGGCGATGGGTAATAATTCCCAATCGGCAACAGCGCCCCAAGGGTCAGCCCCGCTTCCTCCACCGCCTCGCGGCGTGCGGCATCTTGCGGCCCTTCACCCGGATCAATGCGGCCCGCAATCGCCTCCATCTGCCACGGCTGCCCATCCCCGCGCGCAAATGGCCCCATGCGAAACTGCTCCACAATCAAAACCCGGTCGCGGACCGCATCATAAGGCAGCACCGTTACCGCATCGGCAGATACAAACGCCGCCCGCGTCACCACCGCACTCTGCCCGCCGTCAAAGCGGCGATATGACAGATCATACTCCTCCACCGCGAAAAAATTGGCATAGGGCGTGCGCTGTGCCGCCACCTGCACCGCGCCTGCGGGCAAACCGCCGCCCGCCCGCACCCGCGCCGCACCGCGCACCAACATCGGTGCGCGCCGCGTGGCCGCAATCGGTGCGGGATACAGCGCCATCACATCCGCCGCGGTGGCCACATGAACAGCGCCCCATCGCGCCACCCAATCGTCCAAATTCCAAACGTCGCCCGGCACCCACAGCCCCGCATCCGGCACAAAAACCTGCGCCAAACCTGCGCTTTCCCCCCCCGTGCCTTCCCCCTCTGCGCCCTCAACCGCCAACGGTTGCGCTGAAAACCCAAACGGCCCTTCGTAATAGGCCAGCCGCGCTACATCCGCATCCGTCAAATCGGCCAGCAACAACCCCCGCGCCCGCGCGCCCGCCTGCCCCACAATCAGTGGAAAATCATGCTCTTTTGCCCAATACACCGCGTGATCTGGGCACATTGCCGCCGACACCACAGGCACCCGGCCCAAAACCGCCGCCAACAAAGGTAAATGGCACAAGCTGCCATAGAGAAACACCTGCGCCACCGATCAATCCCACCGCCGCTTGGCCCATTCAGACGCCAAGCCACCAGCAACAGCGCCCCCCACCAAAGCCACCAAAACCGGCTGCGTGAACACCAACGCACCGTTTTCAACCGCCAGTGCGAAAATATCCACAATCGCCTCCAGCGCGCCGTCATAGCGTTGCTTGAACGCCTTGCGCACCATCAAAATCGTGGAAAAAATCAACAGCGCCCAAACCACCACCGCCACCGAAGTTTTAACCCCCGACCCCAAAGCCGCGCTATACCCATGCCCCGTGACCGCCCCCATAATCCGCCAGCCACAAATCAACCCAATGATGGGGCACATGATGCTGTACAACCCAAATTGTGTTCCCTCGGGCAGGCCCAATTTGAACGCCTCACCCGCGAAATACGCGGTGGCTGCAAAAATAACGGCGGCAATCAGTTTGGATAAGGTCGGCATGAAAGCGGTTTTTCCCGTGTTTGGGGCCGGGGCGCCGCCCCTACAGGGGCCGCGTCACGGTGATCTGCGTTACATCGCAGTTTCCGCCCTGAAAGGCCCCCGCGCAAGAGGTAAGGTAATAATTCCACATCCGCCGGAACCGATCATCAAACCCAAGCCGCGCCACATCGTCCCAACGGTCGTTGAACGACACATGCCAGCGCCGCAACGTGTCGCTATAAGATTTGCCAAACTCGACCGACCCTTTCACATCCAACCCCGCCTTGGCAACTTCGGCGCGCAGCGCACTGGGGCTGGGCAACATCCCCCCCGGAAAGATATGTTTTTGAATGAAATCAACACCTTTGCGGTACACTTCAAACCGTCTTTCCTGCAAGGTGATGATCTGCAATGTCGCGTGCCGCCCCGGTTTCAACCGATCGCGCAGGGTGTTGAAATAGACGGGCCAATACTTTTCGCCCACCGCCTCAAACATCTCGATGCTGGCAATCCCGTCATAAAGCCCCGCCTCATCGCGGTAATCTTGCAACTTGATCGTGACCTTATCCGACAGGCCCGCGCGTGCCATCCGTGCCACAGCATAATCATATTGCGCTTGCGAAATCGTCAGGCCCGTGACGTGCAACCCCCGCTCCCCCGCCGCATATTCCGCAAACCCGCCCCACCCACAGCCAATTTCCAAAATATGATCGCCGGGCGAAACTCCCATCTGGTCCACCATCGACGCATATTTCTGCGCCTGCGCTTTTTCCAAACTTTCCTGCCCTGTGGTGAACAGCGCCGATGAATAGGTCATGGTTTCATCCAACCACAGCCCATAAAACTCATTCCCAAGGTCATAGTGGTACGAGATGTTCTTTTTCGACCCCCGCTTGGTGTTGGCCCGCAACACATGGCGCATCCGCTCATACAGCCGCAAAATCGCCATGCCGTAAAAACTGTCGTAAATCTCGTCATTGTCGGCATGGACCAAATCCATGAACGCTTGCAAATCGGGGCTGGACCACCACCCTTCC
Organism: Pseudorhodobacter antarcticus; assembly: GCF_900110135.1. Lineage (GTDB taxonomy): Bacteria > Pseudomonadota > Alphaproteobacteria > Rhodobacterales > Rhodobacteraceae > Pseudorhodobacter > Pseudorhodobacter antarcticus. Next base: position 9,915 of record NZ_FOCO01000040.1, read on the forward strand.
AAATACGCATCTGAAAACCCGATGTCGCCTTCGCGGATCAGCCGCGCAAACAGGTCGCTGTTATGCACTTCCAAAACCGCCACGGGGCCGGGGTTGCGCCCGATCGCGCGAAACCGCCGCCCGTCATCCAGCACCAAATCCAGCCGCCCATGCCCCAACCCTTGGGCCTGCGCAAACACCTGCGCAAAATATCGCGGCAGGTTCTTTTGCCCGGCGGTTGTTGTCAAAACGTCCATAGTCCACCCCAAATCCCAATCAGGCCCCAAAGGCCCGTCTCTATATCTACGCGTGATCTATGCCAGAGTTTCGCTGCGCATAGGCCTCCAACGCTCTTTTTCGCCCCACGGCCAAATCCACCATCCGCCGCGGATAGGGCGCCCCCGCGTCCAACCCCCAGGCTCGCGGCACCGCATCAAAAAACGCTCGCGCATCACGCCCCGGCACATTTGCCAATTCCGCAATGAACCGATGCCTGTAAACCGCCTTGGGGTCAAATTTTTCGACCTGCGTTTCGGGGTTGAACACGCGGAAATACAGCGCCGCATCCGGCCCCGACCCCGCCGCCCATTGCCAGCCCATCGCGTTGGCCGCCGGGTCCCAGTCGATCAAACATTCCTCAAACCAGCGCAGGCCAACGCGCCAATCCGTCAACAAATGCTTGGTCAAATACGACGCCACGATCATCCGCGCGCGGTTGTGCATCGTGCCCGTGACATACATCTCGCGCATCGCGGCATCGACAAACGGCTCTCCGGTCATGCCACGCCGCCAGCGTTCCGCGTCCGCCCCATCGCCGCGCCACGCGAAATTATCCCATTCAGGCCGCCAGTTTTGCGTGGTGATATGCGGCGTGTGGTGCAGCAAATGATAGGCAAACTCGCGCCACACCAGCTCTTTCAAAAAATGCTCGGCGCCCGCACGCCCGTCTTGCAGCGCGCGCATGCCGCCGTGCCACACATCGCGCGGCCCAATCTCGCCATAGGTCAGGTTTTCGGACAGCCGCGATGTCGCAGCCTCCGCCGGGAAATCCCTGCGTTCCTTGTACCCGCCCACCGGCCCGTCCAAAAACGCCGCCAACCGCGCTTGCGCCGCAGCCTCGCCCACGCAGGCATGCACGGCCACCACACCCGCGCCCCGGTTCATCGCGGCCCCCATGCGCCAATCGGCCAAATCATCACTGGCAGGCCACGCTTGCGGCCCCAGCAACGCACGCGGCGCGGCACTCGGCCCCGCCACATCGCGGTCCTTCACAGACCGCCAAAACGGCGTATAGACTTTGTAAAACCCACCCTGCCCGGTTGCCACCGTCCACGGCTCAAACAGCAAATGGCCCGCGTGGCTCACCGCCTCCAAACCCTCCGACCGCAACGCTGCTTTCACAGCCGTGTCGCGCGCAACCGATGCCGGGTCATACAGCCGCGCCCAATGCACAGCACCCGCACCGACCTCGGCCACCAACCCGCGCAACACCTCCAGCGCAGGCCCGCGCCGCAACACCAACCGCGACCCAATCGCCTCCAGATCACGCGCAAACGCCGCCACGCTCAACCCCAAGCGCCACTTGGCGGCAGCCCCCAACGCCTCCGTCTCAGCGTCCAAAATAAACACAGGAACCACCGCCCGCCCAGACACCACCGCCTGCACCAACAAAGGATTGTCACGCAGCCGCAAATCGCGCCGCACCCACCAAATCAAAGGATTCGTCATAAATCTCCGCCAAAAATCTTACTTATCTTACGAACCCCACCCAGCGCTGGATCACTCCCCATCATTTGGTCAAAAATATCCTGCAGGAGTCGTCCATTCTGCGCCATTGGTCCAAGCCCAATGGACGACGGGGCGCAAAGCCCCCAATCTGCACTCAAACACTCATAACACCTCCGCCAGCACCGCGCGCAACCGCGCAACCTCCTCCGCGCTTGTGTAATGCACAAAACTCAACCGCAACACGCCCGCACCTGCATCAATACCCATCGCCTCCAGCGCGCGCACGGCGTAAAAATCGCCGCCCCCCGCCATAATGCCATGCGCGGCCAGCGCCGCCGCCACAGGCTCCGCCGCGCGGTCCAGCGCCAGCGCCACGGTCGGCGCGCGCAAACCCGCATCGCGCGGCCCAATCAGTCGCACATCATTGCGGTCCGCAAAATCATCCAGCAACGGCTGCAACAGCGCCACCTCATGGGCGCGCATCAAATCATGCACGGCATTGTTGCGTGCCAGCGGCCCCGCATCCCCACCCGGCATGTGGTGCGCATAGAGCGCGTCAATATAATCCGCCATCCCCGCACAGGCCGCAATCTGCGCATGGTCCGGCCCGGCAGGCGTGAACCGCTTGTACAAAGCCCCTTCGTTGAAATAATGGCACTGCGCGGGCAAGGCCGCCCCCACCGCGCGCCGCACCACCATGATCCCTTGATGCGGACCATAGGTTTTATAGGCCGAAAACATGTAAATATCCGCCCCCAGCGCCCCAATATCGGGGAACCCGTGCGGCGCGTAACTGACCCCGTCCACGCAAGTATACGCCCCCGCCGCCCGCGCCATGGCACAGATTTGCGCCACCGGGTTCACCTCGGCCACCACGTTGGAACAATGCGGGAAACACACCATCCGCACGGCCCCATCCGCCAACAAATCCGCCAACGCATCCAAATCCAAATGCCCGGTTACGGGGTCAATGCGCCACTCGCGCACCTCCACCCCGTCTTGCGCCAACCGCCGCCACACGCCCGAATTGGCCTCATGGTCTTGGTTCGTCACCACCACCGCGCCGCCAGTATCGCCAATCATCCGCCGCAAGGCCTGCGCCAAAACAAAGGTATTGGCGCTGGTCGATGGGCCAAATGACACTTCATCCACCTCCACGCCCATCAGGCCTGCCAACCGCGCGCGCGCCTCATCCATCTCCGCCCCGCCCGCGATGGATGCCGCATAAGGCGCATAGGGCTGCACTTTGCGTTCCGTATAAAACCGCGTCAAACGGTCAATCACCGCCCCGCAAGTGTACGATCCCCCAGCATTTTCAAAAAACGCTTGGCCCACCAACCCCGGCACAGAAAACGCCGGAAACTGCGCGCGTACAAAATCCACATCCAATTGCATCACATCCCCCCAATTTTGCCCTGATGATAGCCATCCCCCCCGCAACCCGCAATACGCCCCACCAATCAACGCATTCCCTCTTGAGTGCGCAGCCCTTAGCCCCTAACTTTCCTTTAGACGATATAAAAAACCACCCCAACAGATAAGGAAAACCACCCCATGAACACAAAAACCAAGTTGATGCTTGGCGCGGTCTTTGCGCTCGCGCTGCCCATGACCGCAGCCCACGCGGCAGACCCAGAATTGATCGTCTTCGACTGGGCCGGGTTTGAGGATGAAAGCCTGATCAAAGCTTACGTTGAAAAGCACGGCCAAATGCCCACCTACGCGCTTTACGGCGATGATGATGAGGCGTTTCAAAAAGTATCCTCCGGCTTCAAGGCCGATGTGGCGCACCCTTGCTCGCAGATGGTGTCCAAATACCGCGACGCCGGGTTGATTGAACCTTGGGACGTCTCGCGCATCCCCAATTTCGGTGAAATCGCCCCGCGTTTCCTCGACAGCCCAATTTTCAAGGATGATACCGGCGTTTGGTACATCCCCACCGATTTCGCCTATACCGCGATTGCGTGGAACACCACCGATGTGCCAGAAGCGGACGTGGCCTCGCTCGATGTGTTCTTGAACCCAAAATACACAGGCCGCATCTCGCTGCCCGACAACACCGATGACATCTGGTCGCTTGCGCTTCTCGCCACCGGCGTCACAGACTGGACCAACTTGACCGAGGAACAGTTTCAAGCAGGTGCGGCTTGGTTGCGCGCGGCCCATCCAAACGTCGTCGCCTATTGGTCCGACCCGTCCGAATTGTCGCAATTGATGGCAGGCGGCCAAGTGCAAGTGTCTTGGTCGTGGAATGATGGCGTGGCCCTGATGCGCGCCGAAGGGTTCCCGGTCGGCTTTCAACGCCAAGCAAAAGAAGGCGCTGCTACATGGTTTTGCGGCTATGTGAACTTCAAGGATTCGCCGGGGTCCGAAGATAAGGCCTATGACTTCATCAACGCGTGGCTCGATCACGGCTCTGCGCGCGGCCTGCTGGATGGGTTCGGTTACGCCCACACCAACACCGTGGCCCTCGCCACCATCCCCGACGCCGATCTGGTGGCCGCCGATGTCAGCCCCATCGACACCACGCTGCTGTCTCAAACCCCGATCGACCCCGCCATGCGCGACCGCATGTTGAAAGAGTTTGAAAATATCAAAGCTGGCTTCTGATAAACCCCCAAAAACGGCCTGCCCGGACCATGCGTTCGGGCAGGCCCCAAAACCCAACAAAGGCCCCCCATGCGCCGCCGCCTGTTCCTGACACTGGGCGGTGCCACCCTCGCCGCCCCTCACATCGTCACCGCCACCCGCCCCACCCGCGTGCTCATCGTCGGGGCCGGGGCCGCTGGCCTCACCGCCGCCCATCACCTCACCACCGCAGGCGTTGATGCCCAAGTGGTCGATGCGGCACCCTACTGGGGCGGGCGCATCGCCAAAATCACCACCTTGTCCGATATCCCTTTGGACATCGGCGCAGAATGGATTCACGGTGCCCCCACCCTTTTGGGCGAAATCCTTGGCCAAGGGGCCACCGATCTTGGCATCGACACCTTCCCCGACAGCCCCAAAACCTTTGATGTTTGGCACAATGACCGCCTCACCCGCATCCCCACGCCCAACCTCGACACCAGCCCAACCGAACATAAATTTCACACCACAACTTGGTATGATTTTTTCGACCGCTTCATCGCGACACCCCTCGCGGCCCACATTACCCTCAATGCGCAGGTGCGTGAAATCACCCATGATCGGCGCGGCGTCACCGCCACGCTAGGGGATGGCAGCCGCATCGACGCCGACCACATCTTGGTCACCACGCCGCTTTCCGTCCTCCAAAACGGCGCAATCCGCTTTTCCCCCGCCCTGCCCAAATCCACCACCGAAGGCTTGCAAACCATCACCTTCGGCGCGGGGTTCAAATTGTTCCTCCGCTTCAAAACGCGCTTTTACCCCGATGCGATCATCGCAGGCCCCCTGCGCGCGTATCAAGATGAAAGCTGGACGGAAAATCTGTTCTATGACGCAGCGCTTGGCAAACCCACCACCGACCATATCCTTGGCCTGTTCAGCGCAGCCCCAACGCCACTGCCGCGCGCGCGCCTGTCGGATGCCGCGATGATCAGCGATGTGCTGAAGGAACTTGACCGCATGTATAATGGTGCTGCCTCGCAATCATTCTTGCAAGGTGTCGCGCAAAACTGGACCAAAAACCCCTACATCATGGGCAGTTACGCGATGGACAGCAGCGGCGACACGCCCCTCACCACACTCCTCGCCTCACGCGCCCGCCTGCATTTCGCGGGTGAGGCGATGGGCGGCGAACACCAATCCACCGTCCACGGCGCCGCTTTTTCCGCCATCCGCGCGGTGCAAACCATCTTGCACGGCTAACAGGTCACGCCGCCAAAAACCCCATTATCGCACCAACATAACCGGAATTTTGCACGACCGGATCACTTCGGTGGTGGTGGACCCGATGATCAAATTGCGAATCCGGCTGTGCCCATAAGCCCCCATCACCAGCACATCAAACTCTGCCGCCATCTGCACCAACACCGCATCCGCCACGCCCGGCCGATGCTCCGCCGATGCGGTCAGCCCCGCCTCGTGCAACCGCGCCAGCGCCGCTTCAACCCCCGCCGCAGGCACGTCGCCCACACTGACCAAAACCACCTCTAACCCATGATACAGCTGCGATTGCGCAATATGGCTGATCGAACGCACCGCCGATGGCCCCCCATCAAACGCCACCAAAACGCGCGCGATCGGCTTGAACGCGCGCGTCGCCACCAAAACAGGCACTTTGGCCCCGCGCACAATCCGCTCCACGTTGGACCCCAAATGGCCCTTGGCAAAATCCGCCGCCGCGCCGCGCTTGCCCACCACGATCAGGTCAAAATCGGTGCCCATTTCCTCCAGCAAATCCCCGGTGCGCAGCCGCGTGGTCACATCCGCCGCCCCCGCCCCCGCCAAAACGCGGGCCGCATCGTCCAAAATCGCGCGGCCCTGCTGGCCCACCAATTTCGCCCGCGCCGTGTCCAGCGCCGCCAATTCCGCCATCAAGGCCGTGCGTGCGCCCAACCGGATCGCGCCCGACAAATCCTGCGCCACCGCCTCACGCCGCCCCACAACATGCAGCGCTTCCACCGCCGCATCCAGCCGCGCACTGGCCCATCCCGCCAACGCGCACACAGAATGGGCATAGGCAGACCCGTCGACCAAAGCGATGATTTTCATGTCCCGTCCCCCTTAATGTTGCAGCATTTTGTCCAGCGCGCCGGGCTTGTCGTGCAGCGCCAGCTCATCAACAATGGTTTCGGATGCGGTGTTCATGCCCACAATCTCCACCTCCGCCCCGTCGCGCCGAAACTTCAGCACCGCCATATCCAGTGCCGCCACCGACGATATATCCCAGATATGCGCACCCGACACGTCAATCACCACGCGGTCCAAAACCTCATGGAAATCAAACGCTTTCATGAAATCCTCAACGCTTGCGAAAAACAACTGCCCCTGCACGCTGTAGGTCCGCGCCCGCCCATCTGCTGACAATACTGATGTCACGCGGAACAGTTGCGCAATCTTGCCCGCAAAGAATATCCCCGACAACAGCACCCCAATCCCTACGCCAATCGCCAAGTTATGGGTGTACAAAACGGCCGCCACCGTCGCCAACATCACAATGGAACTGGACCGCGGATGCACCCGCATCGCCCCCAGCGACGACCAAGAAAACGTGCCAATGCTGACCATAATCATAATTGCCACCAGCGCAGGCATCGGAATTTGGCGCACCAAATCACCCAAAGCCACGATCAAAAACAGCAAAAACACGCCGGCGGCGAAACACGACAACCGCCCCCGCCCGCCCGATTTGATGTTGATCATGCTTTGCCCAATCATCGCACAGCCCGCCATGCCACCAATAAACCCGGTCGCGGTGTTGGCCAGCCCTTGGCCAATACACTCTTGGTCGCGGCTCGATGGCGTATCGGTCAAATCATCAATCAAACTGGCGGTCATTAGGCTTTCCAGCAGCCCTACCACCGCAATCGCCGCCGATACCGGCAGAATAATCCAAAACGTTTCCATCGTCAGGGCAATGTCGGGCAACAGCAAAAACGGCAACGTGTCCGGCAACGCCCCCATGTCGCCCACCACCCGCGTGTCAAACCCCAGCACAAAGGCCGCACCCGTCAACACCACGATGGTGACCAACGGCGATGGAATGGCCTTGGTAACATACGGAAACAAATAGATTATCGCCAACCCCGCCGCCACCAACACAAACGTCAGCGCGGTCACGCCCTCATTGCGCACATCCAATTCGGGCAGCTGCGCCAGAAAAATCAAAATCGCCAACGCATTCACAAACCCCGTCATCACCGACCGGGACACAAAGCGCATCACCCGTCCCAGCCGAAACATCCCGGCCAAAATCTGCAACAGCCCCGCCAACACGGTCGCCGCCAACAGATATTGCAACCCCAATTCCGGCCCATGCACATCGATCAACGGCTTCATCAACACCGCCGTCGCCGCCGTCGCCGCCGAAATCATCCCCGGCCGCCCGCCCGTAAACGCACAAATCACCGCAATGGAAAAACTGGCATACAGCCCCACCTTGGGGTCCACGCCCGCGATAATCGAAAACGCAATCGCCTCCGGTATCAGCGCCAGCGCCACCACCAGCCCTGACAGCAAATCCGCCCGGATATTGCCAAACCACTGCTGCCGATAAAGGTAATACGTCATCATTGCGCTGCTGCCCCGCCGTCAAAAACCAAGTGTCCCCCCTATACCCCACCCCCCAATTTGCCAACCCAATCGCGCAAATATTCAATCATGCCACCTTCCCACACCCGGTTTTTCCTGCGAAAAGGTAAAATCCGTCCCAGCTGTCAAAGGCCGCCATGACCCTGCCCGCCGCCTTCCAGTTCGCCCTGCATCCCAACCGCAGCGTCCAACCGCAGGCGGCAACCGCGCTGCGCCACGCCATTCTCACGGGCATCCTGCCCCCCGGCACCCGGCTTTCTGAACAAGATATCGCGGATGCCATCGGCACCTCCCGCCAACCCGTGCGGGAGGCGTTCTTGCGCCTGTCGGGCGAAGGGTTGCTCGACATTCGCCCCCAGCGCGGCACATTCGTGTCCAAAATCAACGCGCTAGAGGTGCTGGATGCAAGGTTCGTGCGCGAAGCTGTCGAGGTGGATCTGATCCGCCTTGCTTGCCAAAATCCCACCCCCGAGGGCCTACAAACCCTGCGCGCCCTTGTGGCTCGGCAATCCGCCGCCGCAACCCCCGCCGATTTCATGGGTTTGGATGAAACCTTCCACCGCACCATCGCCCAGATTGCTGGAAAGGCCCGCGCTTGGGATCACCTGCAACGCCTGAAATCCCAGATGGACCGCGTGCGGTTTTTGCAACTCCAAGATTTCCCCATCCCCGCGCTGATCGACGCGCACGCCCGCATGGTCGATGCCATATCCGCCCGCGCCCCCGACCGCGCCGAGGCTGAAATTCGCACCCACCTGCGCTTGATCGAGGCGGACTTGCCCGGCATACAATCCGCCCACCCCGATTATTTCACGCCGTAAAACGGGCTAAATCAACAGCATCCCACGCGTCCCGCTGGCAAACCTGCGCAACACCGCCGGGTACAGCACATGCTCTTGCACCAACACCCGTGCGGCCAAATCGGCCTCGGTATCGCCGGGCCGCACAGGCACAACCGCTTGCCCCAAAACGGGCCCTGCGTCCAAAACCGCCGTCACCTCATGCACCGAACACCCCGCCTCAACGTCCCCCGCCGCAATCGCGCGGGCATGGGTGTGCAGGCCGGGGTATTTCGGCAGCAAACTGGGATGAATGTTCAACATGCGCCCTTCAAACCGCGCCACAAAATCCGGCGTCAGCACCCGCATAAAGCCCGCGAGGCATAAAATATCAGGCGCCGCTGCCAAAATCGGGGCCAGCAACGCCGCTTCAAATGCCGCGCGGTCACCTTTGAACGCTCGGTGATCGACCGCCGCCGTGGCAATCCCCATATCCGCCGCGCGCACCAAACCCTTCGCGCCGGGGTCGTTTGACGCCACCAAAACCGGGCGGCAGGGGTGGTCCCCCACCATATCCCGGCACAGCGTCACCATGTTGGAGCCACCCCCAGAAATCAGGATGGCAACCCGCTTCACAGCAAGGCACCTTTGTAAATCACACCCTCACCAGGCACCACATGGCCCATCGCAACCACGGTTTCCCCCGCCTCACGCAGCACCGCCGCCACAGCATCCGCCCGCGCGGCGTCAACCACCAACATCATGCCAATCCCGCAGTTAAACGTCTTCAACAGCTCCGCTTCCGCCATATCCGCCGTTTGCGCCAACCAACGAAACACCGGCGGCAACGCCCACGCCGACAGGTCAATCTCGCAAGCCAAGCCGTCAGGGATCACCCGCGGCGGGTTCTCGGTCAGCCCCCCCCCTGTAATATGCGCCAGCGCATGCACGCCGCCCGCCCGCACTGCCGCAAGGCAGGATTTCACATACAACCGCGTGGGTGCAAGCAGCGCCGCGCCCAAATCACCTTCCCCAAACGGACAGTCCGCATCCCAAGCCAGCCCAGACCGCTCCACAACCTTGCGCACAAACGAATACCCGTTGGAATGAACGCCATTCGACGCCAGCCCCAACAAAACATCACCCGCAACAACCCCCGCAGGCAGCGCCGTGCCGCGTTCCATCGCGCCTACCGCAAAGCCCGCCAAATCAAAATCGCCCTTGTGGTACATCCCCGGCATTTCCGCCGTCTCGCCCCCAATCAACGCGCAACCCGATGCTTCGCACCCCGCCGCAATGCCGTTGATAATCCGCGTGGCCTGCTCCAATTCCAACTTGCCCGTCGCGAAATAATCAAGAAAAAACAACGGCTCCGCACCCTGACACACCAAATCATTCACGCACATCGCCACCAGATCAACCCCGATGGTATCGACATTTCCGGTATCAATCGCAATGCGCAGCTTGGTGCCAACCCCGTCCGTGGCCGCGACCAGTATCGGGTCCACAAACCCTGCACCTTTCAAATCAAACAGCGCGCCAAAGCCACCCAGCCCCGACATGGTGCCGGGTCGGTTCGTCCGCTTGGCCGCTGGTTTGATCCGTTCCACCAACGCGTTGCCCGCATCAATATCCACGCCCGCATCGGCATAGGTCAGCCCGTTTTTGCCCGTCATATCGGCCCCCGGTTGTCAAAGGCCGCAACGGCCCGATGGATTCCCGCCCCAGTTAAACGATTGCCGCGCGCGGCACAACAAACCCCGCGCCAAAACGCAAAACGCCCACCAAAAAGGTGGGCGCTTGGGGCATCACTGCCAAATCATGGTGGGTGATAAGGGATTTGAACCCCTGACATCTTCGATGTGAACGAAGCGCTCTACCACTGAGCTAATCACCCGTGCGGCGCGGTTTAATCGTCTTCGTCGTCCTCTGCAACCCCTTCGTTCGGGTCTTGTGCTGCCCCCACCTTGCCGCCGCCGCGCCGCAATTTCAAGATCAACACCTCCGCCCCGCCTTCGGTCTTTTGGCGGTTCACTTTCACCTTGCCTAGGGGCGGCAGGTTCAACTCCTCGCCCGCCGACAGCGCATCGCCCAGCACCCCAAGGGCGGCTTCCAAAATCAGCTTCACATCTTTTTTCTTGGCCCCTGTCGCCGTCACAACCCGGTCCACCAACGCCTGTTTTTTCAACATGGGCGCCTGCGCGCTGTCGCTATCGGCATTGGCGGTCTGGTCGGTCATCGCAGGGGGCGCACCAACGACAGACACCGCTGCCACCACAACAGCGGCGGGTTTGATGCTGGGGGCAGGCACGCCCTGCGGCCCGCGCGTCTCAACTGGTTTTGCAGATTTTGGTTTGGCGGCGGCGGTTTTGGGTGTGGCCATTGGGTCCTGCTGTTTGTTTGTTCTGCGATTAGAAATAAACTAACGGCAATCGCAGTATTTGCAAACTGGGGATTTCGGCTTCGCCCTCCCCCCCATGCAAAAAGGCGCAAGGTTTCCCCTGCGCCCCTTTGCGATCAAGCTTGGGTCAATGCGCGGTGTGCTGCACCGCTGCATCCGCCGTTGCCTTGCGTGCGGCTGCGGCGGCTTCTTCGGCGGCCTCATCCCACTCAATCGGCTCTGGCTGGCGCACCAGTGCCAATTTCAGCACTTCACGCACATGGCTGACGGGGATAATCGTCAAACCCTCTTTCACATTGTCGGGAATTTCCGACAAATCCTTTTCATTGTCCTTCGGTATCAACACTGTCTTGATACCGCCGCGCAACGCCGCCAACAGCTTTTCCTTCAAGCCGCCAATCGGCATCGCATTGCCGCGCAATGACACTTCACCCGTCATCGCAATATCCTTGCGCACCGGAATTTGCGTCAAAACCGAAACAATCGACGTGACCATCGCCAAACCGGCGCTTGGTCCATCCTTGGGCGTCGCCCCATCCGGCACATGCACATGGATATCAATCGTCTCAAACTTCGGCGGCTTCACCCCAATCTGCGGGCTGATCGACCGGACATAAGATGACGCGGCATCAATGGACTCCTTCATCACATCGCCCAGCTTGCCCGTGGTTTTCATCCGGCCCTTGCCCGGCAGGCGCAGCGCCTCAATCGACAGCAATTCGCCGCCCACCGATGTCCACGCAAGGCCCGTCACAACCCCCACTTGGTCCTCAGTTTCCGCCAACCCATACCGATGCCGCTTCACCCCAAGGAACCCTTCCAGCCCCTCAATCGTCACCTGCACCGCTTTGGTTTTCGCTTTCACAATCTCCGTCACCGCCTTGCGCGCCAGCTTTGCCAGCTCGCGCTCCAAGTTACGCACGCCCGCCTCACGGGTATAGGTGCGGATCACCTCCAACAGCGCATCATCGGTGATCGAAAACTCACCCTTTTTCAGCGCGTGGTTCGTCACCTGCTTCGGTATCAAATGCTGCTTTGCAATCTCGCGCTTTTCATCCTCGGTGTAGCCCGCCAGCGGAATAATCTCCATCCGGTCCAGCAATGGGCTTGGCATGTTGTAACTGTTGGCTGTGGTCAGGAACATGACGTTCGACAGGTCATATTCCACTTCCAGATAGTGGTCGGTAAAGGTCGCATTCTGTTCCGGGTCCAACACCTCCAACATGGCCGATGCCGGATCCCCCCGGAAATCCTGCCCCATTTTGTCAATTTCATCCAACAAAATCAACGGGTTGGTCGTCTTGGCCTTTTTCATCGCTTGAATGATCTTGCCCGGCAACGACCCGATATAGGTGCGGCGGTGCCCCCGAATCTCGCTCTCATCACGCACCCCACCAAGGGAAATGCGGATAAATTCGCGCCCCGTGGCTTTCGCCACCGACCGCCCAAGCGATGTTTTCCCAACACCGGGCGGTCCAACCAGACACAAAATTGGCCCCTTCAGCTTGGCCGACCGTGCCTGCACCGCCAGATATTCGATGATCCGTTCTTTGACCTTTTCCAGCCCGTGGTGATCGGCATCCAGCACCGCTTGCGCCTTGGCCAAATCCTTTTTCACACGGGATTTCACGCCCCACGGCACGCCCAGCAACCAATCGAGATAGTTGCGCACAACGGTCGCTTCCGCGCTCATCGGGCTCATATTCTTCAGCTTTTTAACCTCAGCATCCGCCTTTTCGCGCGCCTCTTTGGACAAAGCAGTTTTGGCGATGCGGTTTTCCAACTCCAGAATTTCGTTCTGGCCGTCCTCGCCGTCGCCCAACTCCTTTTGAATGGCCTTCATCTGCTCATTCAAATAATATTCACGCTGGGTGCGCTCCATCTGGCTTTTCACACGGGTTTTGATCTTTTTCTCCACCTGCAAAACGCTCATCTCGCCTTGCATATGGCCGTATACTTTTTCCAAACGCGCGGCTACGTCCAGCGTCTCCAACAAGACCTGCTTGTCGGCCACTTCAATCCCCAAATGCCCGGCGGCCAAATCGGCCAACCGCGACGGTTCGCGCGTGTCGGCCACAGCCACCAGCGCCTCCTCGGGGATGTTTTTCTTGATCTTGGCGTAGCGTTCAAATTCTTCGGCCACAGCGCGCACCAACGCGCCCACTGTCGCCGCATCGCCGGGGGTTTCCTCCAGCGCCACCGCCTCGGCCTCAAAGAACCGATCGTTTTCAACAAAATTGGTAATACACACCCGCGTTTTGCCTTCCACCAACACCTTCACAGTGCCATCGGGCAGCTTTAGCAGTTGCAACACATTGGCCAACACGCCCGCGCGGTAAATACCGTCTGCTTGCGGGTCGTCCACGGTTGGGTCCTTCTGGCTGGACAACAGGATTTGGCGATCTTCTGCCATAACCTCTTCCAACGCCCGCACTGATTTTTCGCGCCCGACAAACAGCGGCACGATCATATGCGGAAACAGCACAATATCGCGCAACGGCAATACGGGATAGCTGGGGGATTTGATCTGGCTCATCTCATTTCCTTTATTGGCAGGAAAGCCCTGTCCCGAATGTCGGCAACATACGGCTTTCCCCACTTGGACATCTTATCTGGTGCTGCTGTGCCATGCTGTCAACCAGTACGGCCCTTATTCTCGCGATCGTCCGTCCAGCACGCCTTGCCAGCAAGGGACGAATACGGGGAATTTAACGCAAACGTGACCGCACTCACACCACAGGCAACAAGGCGGCCGCAATCCGGCGCCCTTCCGACAGCAGCACATTATAGGTGCGCGCGGCAGCGGGCGAATTCATCACCTCAACGCCAATCCCCGCCGCCTCAATCGCTGCCCGAAACGCAGGCGGCACATGGGCAATTTCCGTGCCCATCCCCACAAACAACACGTCAATCTTGCCCGCCAACGCCAACGGCGTGGCGGTATCATCAAGGCCCCCCCACGGCCCCGCATCCCAAGGTGTCACCACCACCGGGCCGCGCAGCACCTTTCCGGCAATCCGAAAGAAACCCGGCCCATAGCTGTCAATGGGCTGGGCATTGTCATAGGTGATTTCCGTCAACCGCATCGTTTACGCATCCACGTTGGAAAACGGCGACCCCGGCGTTTTGTCCTTATTGGGGTCGCGGTTCAGGCCCAAATACAACACCACGTTTTTCGCCACATAGACCGACGAATAGGTGCCAATCACAATCCCGAACGCAATCGCAAAGGTAAACCCGCGAATAACATCGCCGCCCAGCACCAATAGCGCAATCAACGCAATCAGCGTGGTGCCCGATGTCAGCACGGTCCGGCTCAACGTCTCGTTCACCGATAGGTTCATCACCTCAATCAACGGCTTGGTTTTATACTTGATCAGGTTTTCGCGCAAACGGTCAAACACCACCACGGTGTCGTTGATCGAATAGCCCAAAATGGTCAGCAGCGCCGCAATCACCGCCAAATCAAACTTGATCTGGAACAGTGCGAAAATGCCCACTGTCACCACAACATCATGCACCAGCGCCACCACAGCACCCACCGCAAACTGCCATTCAAAGCGCAACCAGATATAAATCAAAATGGCACTGGTCGCGCCCACAACCGCAAAAATCGCGGACCAAATCAATTCGCCCGAAACCTTTGGCCCCACCGATTCCACCGATGGGAATGTGATGCTCGGGTCAACCGTCTGCAACGCTTGCTCAATCGCCAAGATCAGTTCAGGCGTCACCGCCTCAAACCCCTCCTGCGCTTGCACCCGCACCATCGCCACGTTTTTTTCCGCGCCAAAGCTGGGGTCAAACACCTCCGTGATCGACACATCGCCCAAATCCAACGGCACCATTGCCGCGCGGTAGGCTCCAATATCGACAACCTGCGCGCTTTCCGTGCGAATGGTCGTGCCGCCCTTAAAGTCGATGCCAAAATTCAGGCCCATCGTAATGACCAAAATGACGGAGATGATCACCGCCACCACCGACGCGCCAAACGTCGCGCGGGCATAGCCAAAAAAGTTGTAATTCGTCACATCGGGGACAAGTTTCAAACGCATCGGTTCGCCCTCACACTTCTATGGTTTTGGGGCGGCGGTATTGAAACCACGTCACCACGAACAGCCGCGTCACAAAAATCGCTGTGAATACCGAGGTGATAATCCCAATCCCCAGCGTGATCGAAAACCCGCGCACCGGGCCAGACCCCACCATGAACAAAATCACCGCGATGATAAAGGTGGTCACGTTGGCATCGACAATCGCCGACAACGCCTTTTCATACCCCAACTCAATCGCCCGGGCTGGCCCCCGCGCGGTTTTCAACTCCTCTTTGATGCGTTCAAACACCAACACATTGGCATCCACCGCCATGCCGATGGTCAACACAATCCCGGCAATCCCCGGCAGCGTCAACGTGGCCCCGATCAGACTTAGGGTGCCAAAGATCAACGTCACGTTGAACCCCAGCGCCACCGTGGCCATCACGCCAAACCAGCCATAAGATGCGACCATAAACACCACAACCGCCAGCATCGCCACCACAGACGCCATGCGCCCGGCGTCAATGCTGTCTTGGCCCAACTCCGGGCCAATGGTGCGTTCTTCCAAAAACGTCATCTCCGCAGGCAACGCCCCCGCGCGCAGCAGCACCGCCAGATTGGTGCTTTCCTCCACGCTGAAACTGCCCGTAATAATCCCCGACCCGCCCGAGATATGCGACTGGATCACCGGCGCCGAAATCACCGCATTGTCCAACACAATCGCAAACGGGCTGCCGATGTTATTGGCCGTGTAATCGCCAAACTTGCGCCCACCCGATGGGTTGAACCGGAAACTCACCGCGGGGCGGTTGTTTTGGTCAAACGCAGGCTGCGCATCGGTCAAATCCTCACCCGTCACGACGGGGGTTTGTTCCACAATGTAATATTCGCCAGGCGCGTCCGACGATGGCAACAACAAGTTGCGCGCCCCCGCATTGGCCCCCGCATCGCCCGTCCGCCCCACAACCGGGTTGAACGTCAGCTTCGCCGTGGTCCCAATCAACGCCTTCAACTCCGACGCCGACCCGATGCCGGGCACCTGAATCAAAATCCGGTCATCGCCTTGCCGCTGAATTGTCGGCTCACGCGTGCCCGCCGCATCAACGCGGCGGCGAATAATCTCCAGCGATTGCTGCATGGTGCGCGTGTCGGTCGATACCCGCTCGGCCTCTGACAGTTGCACCACAATCGTGTCGCCCTCTGCCGTGACCTCAATATCGGTCTGCCCCGCCCCCGTCAGCGTCACCACCGGCACCGCAAGCGCGCGCACGGCCTCCAACGCCGCAGGCATCCCCGCAGGCGTCGAAATCGCCACCCGTAACACACCGTCCACCGATGGCTGCCTGCGCACATTGCCAACTTGGTCCCGCACATCGCGCAACGCATCGCGCACATCCGGCCACATGCCATCAATCCGCGCGGCATACACATCCGCCACCTGAACCTCGGCCAGCAAATGCGCCCCGCCGCGCAAATCCAACCCCAAATTCACCAAATTCGTCGGCAAATACGATGGCCACAGCGCCAGCGCCGCCTCTTGCTCCGGGCTTGCCACCCCCCCCGCCTTTTCCACCGCAATCACGGCATCATTATGCGTTTCCACCTGCGTGTAAAACAGGTTCGGCGCAGTCATGACCACCCCAAGGGCACACAGCCCCCAGATCAAAACGCGCTTCCACAGCGGGATATTCAACATAGGATATGGGCTTTCTGAACTGTAGGCCTGACCTTAGAAACCGTGAAACCTGAAATCAGGCCGCCGCAGGCTCGGTCTTGGACATCACTTGTGCGACCGTGTGCTTCATTACCTTGACCTTCACACCCTCGGCAATCTCCACCTCGATGATCCCGTCCTCGGCCACTTTCACAACCTTGCCCAAAATACCGCCCTGCGTCAGCACTTGGTCGCCACGCCGCAGCGCTTCCACCATGGTCTTATGCTCTTTCAGCTTCTTTTGCTGCGGACGGATCAGCAGGAAATACATGATCGCAAAGATCAAAATCAGCGGCATCAGCGAGGTTACAGCGCCCATGGCACCACCAGCAGCCTGCGCATAAGCGGGAGTAGCAAACATCAAAGTCATCCTCTCAGTCGGTGGGGCATCCGCCCCGGTCAATCGGTGGAGCATCCGCCCCGGTTCCAAAGCCCGGCACACCGCCAAAGCCCCTGTTTAATTGCCGCGCACCCTATATCCGGCGCGTCTTGTCCGCAAGCCAGCGAAATCACCACCCCACGCCAACCCGCCATATAATCCCCCACCCCCCAAATGTGTACCCCCCAGCAGCCCGAAAACCGCGCCACACGCCAACACCCCCCAAGTAGGTCGGGGTTCACCCCGTCCCCCCCATCTCACCAAACACCAGATAGGGTCGCACTCCCCCTCTTGCCCAAACCCGCCCCCCATGCCCATATCGCACAACCCAGACGCAAGGCCCGCCATGACCGAACCCTTCCTTCACACCATCCTGCTCGCCCTCCTCCTCGCAGGCGTGGGCCTTGTGGTCTACGGCTCCCTCACATATTTCCGCCAAACCCATAACACCCAAATCTCGCAACCCCTCACTGCAATGGATACGGTCGCCGCCCTCTTGGCCCCCATCTGGCTCACCCTCATCGCCTATATCCTCATCGCCCTCGTGCGCATGGTCGATGACTTTAACCCCGCCCAGCAAACCGCCAACCTGCGCTGGCACATCCTCGCTTTCCTCGGCCTTATCACCGCCCTTGGGGCCCTCGTCTCCGCCCCCTCGCCCTCATCCGCGTCTACACGGCTGAGCGTCAAACCCGCACCGCCGAACAAGGCCACATGACTGACCGCATTTCCAAAGCGGTGGAACATCTGGGGGCCGAGAAAACGATAAAGGTGAAAGGCAATGACGAGAACGGCAAAGACATCACCGTTGAAGAAACCAAACCCAACATCGAAGTCCGTATCGGCGGGGCTCTGTTGCACAAATGGTCTGACGGTGAGGGTTCCCCTATCCCCGGACAGACTTATCCCACGACTTCTGTAATGGGCGT
>NZ_FOCO01000042.1 GCF_900110135.1 Pseudorhodobacter antarcticus
GCATCTGTGAAGGCATGACCATCTGTTCGTTCTCCTGCGCCCTCAAGTGTAAACTTCAGCCAGTCGATTGTCTCACGATTATTGGCACGGAGGGATAGGGGTTCATCTGCCACGCTTGCACCCAAGCGCGCACCGGGGCCGATGCCAGCGCCGTGTCCACCCGCATCCTCCCACACGCGGCAAGGGCAGTGCCATTGCGCAAGGGTTCGATCAAGGCCAGAATTTCTGCCGCTGACACGTCCAGATCGGCGTCAAGGCAAACCACGGGCGCGCCCGGTTCGGCATAGGCCATCCCAAGGTTCATCGCGTGGCATTTGCCCGCAATAGGGGTTTCCAAAACCAACGCATCTGGGGCGGCCAGCTGCGCTGCGCGCGCCGTATCATCGCTGCACGCATTGGCGATGATGATGATGCGAAACCGCCCCCGCGCCATGCCATTTTGCAAGAAAGTCAAAGTGCGGGCGATCTGCGTACCTTCATTCCAGGCGGGGATCAGGATGGTTGCAAGCGGTGTCATGTGCGCAACGATTGGGTCAAGGGCAAGGCGGTGCGCAACGGATTGCGCAAAAGGCTGGAAAGGCGCGCGCGCCGCGTTTTGCCCAGCGATTTGCGGTGCGGCTGGCTGGCCTCGGACCAGATAAAATCCTGTATGGTTTCCAACAGGCTGGCAGAGGCCACGGTGCTGCGCGCCGCCAAAAGCGGGTCGTTGGACCGGGCAAGGGCAGCACCGATCGCTTCGCACAGGCTGGACGAATCCTCCACCACGGTGACATTGGGCAAGGCGGCCATTTCCATCGCCGTGTCGCGCTGATGGTCGTTGCGATGTTCGCCCAGATCGGCGCGGCGGGGCAGCAAAATCACTTGTTTGCCCGCCTCAATCGCAGTCAGGATGGTTCCCATCCCTGCATGGGCCACGATAACCTTTGCCTGCGCCACGGCATCGGCAAACTGTGCGGCATCCATTTTCGCCACCACGGTTAGGTTGGCATAAAGGGTGTTGGTTTGACCCGTTTGGGCCAAAACGGGCACGTCACTGTGCATCGCGGCCCAAGTATCAAGGGCCAGCAGCAGGCGGTCAAACGGCAATTGCGTGCCAACAGTTGCGAAAATCATGGGATATTCCTTTTGGAAAACAGGGGGGGTTAAAGAACGGCGCCGCGGTATTGCGCGCCGCTGGCGGCGGCCACGGTGGGCCATTGGCTTAGGACCAGATCGGCGGCCTTTTGGGCCAGTCGGCCCGACACGGACAATTGCCGGGTGTTGGCGATGGAATCGATGAACACCGTGCGCGCGCCCATCAACCGGGCCAGCCGGATCGCAAGATATCCGCCCGCAGCACCCGTAGAGATGACGACATGCGGGCGCACCCGCAGCATAATCACCGCCAGCGCCAGCGTTGATGCGATCAAACGCAGCTTGGTGTCCTTGTTGGCATCGGGATAAACATAGACGGGGGCAGGGGCGACCGTGCTGCGTGCGCCTGCATCCACAGTTGCATAATGGATTTCAGCACCGGCAAAGGCGGGGCGCAACCGCAGCAGTTGTACCCAATGCCCGCCGCCGGATGCCACCGCCAAAACGCGGCGGGTGGTCTTTGTGCGGGGGGTGTTGGCGGGGGTAAAAGAGGACATCGTCAAGCTCCGGTCTGGTGTGTCTTCATGGGGGAAGATGTAGCAGAGGTACGAAGCAAACACTTTGTATCAAAAGGGAAATTCAGGGGGGCGGTGGGGGTGTGGGCCTATCCTTGCGGATAGGCTGCGCGCCGAACGGGAGGTGTTTTTACCTCATTATAGAGGGTCACAAGCCGGTCCGCCTTGGCCGCCCACAGCCCATCGCGCAAAACCTTGGCGCGCGCCCCTTGGCCCAGCTTTTCCAGCAAGGGGCGGTTGGCATCCAGATTGCGGATTGCCCGCGCAATATCTGCGGCAAAGCCTGTGGGTGTGGTCACGGGCAGGCGCAAACCGCAGCTGTCATCAATGATGAAATCGGGGCCACCGCGCGCGGCGGTGATCACGGGCAATCCGTGGCGCATCGCCTCATACAACACGCCACCTGCGGGTTCGCGAAACGACGGGAACACAAAAGCGTCATGGCTGCGGTACAAATCCTCTACCACCTCACGGGGTTGGCGGCCGAGGAATTCGATGCGCGCGCCAAGGCTCAAGGCTTGCGCCTCCAATCGGCACAGCGCGATTTCTTCGCCTGCGCCCGCACTGGTCAAGGTGATATGCGGCAGATCGGGCAAATGGGCCAGCGCGCGGACAACATCGCGCAACCCTTTGGTGCGCACGCCGCGCCCGACATGCAACAGCCGCAGCGCACCCTTATGAGCGCCCGTATTTGCTGGGGCCGCGCGCGGCGGTTCCACCGCGTCGATGCCCAATTCCAACATCGGTTCAAACCGCTGCAAGGGAATATCGCCCAACACATCCGCCACATAAGGGGCCACGCCCAAAATACAGGCCGCCCCTGTGTAACTGGCGCGCAGCCACGGGTCATGGCGAAAGCGGTAGGTATCCAACGCGCGCAGTTTGGTGAACAATGGCGCGGTCGCTGCCTCATTGCGAAAGGCTGCGGGGGTGTCCAGCGCGCCGCCCAAAGGCCCGATGATATAAGGCACATCAAAATGGCGCAGCGGCGAGGCGTACCGCGCCGCTTGTGGCATCAACTGATGCGCCACATCAAATTGCGCGCCAGCGCCAAGCGCCTGTTTCATCCAGCGGCGCACATGGCCGCAAAGCACTGGCCAGGCTGGTTTTAACATCGCGTTCAAGCGCTCATTGCGGCGTGCCCAAGCGGGTTCGGGCCATGTTACCAACCGCGCGCCGGGCAATTGATCGGCCAAAGGCGTGCGGCCCGGACGTTCAAACGACAGCACGGTCAGGTTCACGCGGGTGGACAGGGCTTGTGCCCATTTAAAGGCAACAAACGCCTCACCCACATCGGTGCCGTCGATGTTTGGCGCGATCAGCAGAATGTTCATGGGCGCACCTTGCGCGGCCAAGCGCGGCCAAGTTTCAGGACCACGCCCGCGAAATGGCGCGCGCGGGCGGCGGCACTCGGGCGGCGCAACACGGCCATACCCGCCCAACCCGCCGCGCGCGATGTGTTGAACAGCGCCAACACGCCGTAACACGCAAGCCCGCCGATCAGGCCGGAATGTTTGGTGTGCAACCGCACCGTGCCTTCGGTCAGCAAAACGTCGCGCATGTGGTTCAAACGGCGCACCGATCCGCCGCCAAAATGCGTAATCTCGCCCACGGGGGCAAACATGACTTTCCAGCCCGCGCACAGAAAACGGCGGCACCAATCGGTTTCCTCGCCATAGAAAAAGAACGCCTCGTCCAGCAGCCCGACCTTTGCCATCGCCGCACGGCGCACAAACATCGCACAGCCCGAAATCACCTCGGCGGTGCCATCGGTGGTCAGGCCAAGGTTTGGTACCTCGGATTTGTGCAGGCCTGCGGTTTGGCGCAGCAAGCGGCGCAAAGTTGGAAAGGCCTGCGCGGACCCTTGCACCGACCCATCCCGGTTCAAGATGCGGGGGCCAAGGATGCCAATGGCGGGCCGCGCGTCCATCCACGCCACCGCAGCAGGCAGCACATCGCCATGCACGATGGTATCAGTGTTCAACAACAGCACAAACCGCCCGGTCGCCTGCGCCAAAGCTTGGTTGTTCGCCGCAGCGAACCCTCGGTTCTGCGCATTTGCTATGACCATGACGCCCGGAAATTCCGCCGTCAACATGGCCACCGACCCGTCAGTGGACCCGTTATCAACCACCCAAACCTGCGCGTGCAATGCGCCAAGGCCTGCCATGACCGATGACAGGCAATCGCGCAGCAGATCGCGGGTGTTCCAATTTACAATGACGATGGACAAATCCATTTCGCTCTCCTTTATCTTTGCCCGTTGGCTATCAGAACATCCGCGCTTTGGGGCGGCGCAGCGGGGGGGCGGCGCGGGGCAAGGGGACAGCGGCCCCTATCCTTTTGCGCTTGGTTTGGGGGGGGGCGTTGCTGTCAATTTTCGCATCATACATCCATGCGCCCGACCCGATCAGGAACAAGAACAGCACAAACAACGCGTTCCACAAATGCACCGTGGCCGCCGCAACCGCGATGCCAAACAGCGTAAACGCCCACGCATGGCGCGCGCGTTTCCATGTGTCGGGGATGCCCTTGCGGCGGCCCACGGCGTAAATCAGCCCCAGCATCAGCCCGACCAGCAGCGCCCACGCTGGCAAGCCGTAGCGCATGGCGATCAACAGCCAGAAATTGTCCATACTGTCCGACATCCAAACCGGGCGCACCCAATCGCCCAGACCGATGCCCAAGAACGGATGGCGCGCCACCTCCGCCGTGCCAAATTCAAACAGCAAGATGCGGTTATAGGCGGACACGGTGGAAAACGTCAGGTAGGTCACAAACACATGGAACGGCGTGCGGTTGGAAAACAGATCAATGACCAGATAAACGATGGCAAACAGCGCAAACAGCATCCGCCAGCGGCCTGCGATTTTGCCAAAAACCCGTTCCCACCCCGCAACAAACATCTGCATCATTAACACCACATAGGGGCCACCCGATGCCGACAGGAAGGTGGCGATGCAAACGCCAATCACCCAAGCCATGCCGCGCCAATGGGTCAACCGCTTTTCTGCCAGCACGAAATAGGCCAAAGAAAACGCCGATGCCGAAAACACGCCGTAGAGGATGGGGTGGTCAAACGGCCCAAACGTGCGTTCCAACCCCATGCGCTGTTCAATGTAGGGGGCCATCGCCCCGCCCGTGGCCCCCGCAATTCCATCGTGCAAGATGTGGACCGAGGTCAGCGCCTCGGGGATGGTAAAGGCCAGCATCCCCACCACAATCACCACATAAGCCTTTGCAAAGGCACGAAAATCATTATGGCTGCGGATGTAAAGGCGGCCCAGAAAATAGGCTCCTGCAAACTCCACAATATAAATGCCGCCGGATTCGATGCCCTGCTGCAACCCGCCCCAATGGATCAGCGCCACCAGCGCCATGCCCGCATGCCCCAGCGCCAGCGCGTCAAACAGATGTGGCTGGCCGCGTTTGCCCGAAAACAGCATGACCAACATCGGGATGAACATCACCAACAGCACCACGCGGTACACCGACAGCCGCAACCCGCCCAAACTGATGCCCACGGATGTGGGCATCATCATGCCGAAAAAGAACAGCGCCACCACGATGGGCACGCCGAAAATGGTGCCTTTGCGGCGGGTTTTTGCGGCGATCGCGGGCATGGGATTACACCTTTGCCATGCGGCGGGGCAGCATCGGGGCCTCGACCAGCATCCAACTAATGGCGGCAAAGGGCAGGGTCGCCAGCAGCGACAGCACCGCCAATTGCGGTGCGCCCAGACCGGGGCTGTGATGCATCAGCCATTGCGCCACGGGCCAGCCGTAAATGTACAGGCCAAAGGACAAATCGCGCGACAAGGGCCGCGCAGGCAGCGCAAACGCCAGCATCAACGCCACATGCCCCAGCCCTGCAATGGCAAAGGGCCAGGCTAACGGGGCCAACACCAAAAGCGCCAGCGTGACCACAGGCGACAAGGGCAAGCGCGCGCGCGCAGCATGGGCCAGCATCCCCAGCGCAAAGGCCACAAACAGCGGCGCAAAGGTGGCGGCGCGCGCAGGCAACCCCGGCAACGCCCACACCAACAGCGCCGCCCCCATCAACACCGCCATACCCCACGCGCTGCGCATCAGGCCCAGCTTTACTGCACCCCAGCACAGCGCATAGGCGGCAACCTCGTGAAACAAGCTCCACAAAGGGCCATTGACCACACCGGGCATCGGCGCATTGGCGAATGCGTTGGACAGGTTATGCTCCAAGGATATCAAAGTGATACCACGGACAAAATATGTGACGGCCAGCAATGGTGTCAGGTCGGCGCCCGACAGCGCGGCCAAACCCAATGTCACCAGCAACGCCACCGCCAACCCCGGCAGGATACGCCGCGCGCGGGCGGTCCAAAACGCTGTGGCGGTGCTGCGCGCGGCGCTGCCCGTGATCAACAACCCGGACAAAAAGAAAAACAACCCTACCGCCCAACCGCCCAGCGAATGGCTGGTCAGGGCCGCCAACGGCTCCGATGTGCCCGCGCCATGCGCCAGCGGCCACGCGTGGCTGGCAATCACTGCGCCTGCCAAACCCAGCCGCACCGCGTGCAGGTTGTTGGCGCGGCCGGGCGCAAAGGCGTGCGCCAACATCATGGCCGCACCCCTTTGATGATAACGCGCTGCCACAACCGCAAACGCAAAATGCGCCGCGCGGTGCCCGCGACCGACGACAGTTTTGCGCGCAAAGGCAAGCCGCGCCATGCCGCAAACAACGGCAGACCCGCATCGCGCGGCACCGCCAGCCCAAAGGCGCGCATGGCCAAACGGCGGCCCCAAACAGCGCCTTGCGCGGCCACCAAATTCGGCTGGGCGGTGGCGATCACATCGCGGGGTTGCGGCGTGGCGATCAACACGCCCGCCGCCAGTGCCGCCTCGATTAACGCAAGCCCAGCGGGGCTGCGCGCGATGATCAAGGACCGGCCCGCATCCACATTGCCAGCGGGCGGGTTGTGCCACGGGTCGCCCACCGACACATCGGCAAAGGCCCCGGTGTGATCGGTGCAAATCCGGCAGCGCCAGCGGCGTTCGGCCTGCAAAATCTGGCCCCACCCTTGGCCATAAGGGATGCCCGTGCTGGTCTGTTCCACCCCATCCGCCCCGCGAAACCGCGCCTGCATCAACCCCGGCCAGCCGTTCCCGCGATAGCGCAGATCGGTCAATGTGGCGTCTTTGGGCACGCCCAGCCGGTCCAACAAACGGTCGGTCGCCACAAGGTTCGGCGCGCCCGCGCAGAAAATCGCGATTGTTAGCGGCAGTTTGGCGGCCAACCCGGCGTCCAGCGCCTTGGCCTTGGCAACCGATGCCACGTCACAAGGTTTGCCAATAAACGCCACGGGAATGTCGCCCGCTGCAATCGGCCCCAACGCCTCTGCCGGGCTGGCTTGGGCATAGCGGGACCCGGCCCCGCGCAGCAACCCAGCGCGGTCATGGCTGATCACCGATTGGTTCAAGCGCGGATCATCGTTGCGCGCGGCGATATGGGCAACACCGCCCACCACCCCGCTTTGCAACGCAAACAACGCCAGCGCCGTGACCGCGCCGCCCGATGACCCCCGGTGACGAATATCGGGGTCGGCGGCGTACCCTTCCCATGCGGCCAGCACCGGGCCAAACCCGTCATCGCCCGCAAACCCGGCGAAATCGGCACCTGTGCCCGCGCACAGCGCCACCGCTTGCGCCGCCGCCGCGCGCCCATCGGGCGATGCGGCCACAACCGGGCGGCGGCCATTCACGGGGTCATCGACCATCTGAATGGCGGCAGGAAACGCCGCAGCGCAGGCCCCGCATCCGGTGCACAGATTGCACGCAACGGTGCGGGTGATGGGGTCCATATATGTCACGCGAAAACCTTTGGGGTTGAAAGGGGGAACAAAACGCCGCGCGCCAAATGTAACGCGCGGCACGTGGCCGCCGCCTCGCCCACCGCGGCGGCAATGGCGATGGCTGTCAGGGGCAGGCCCATGCTTGCGGTGATAAAAGCGGGGGCAAGGGCTGCGGCACGCCACAGATTGGCGCGGGCCGGATCACCCGTGCGGCCCAGCGACACGGCCAGTTGTGACACGGGCGTGCGCGCAATCCGCGCCCCGGCCGCCAGCCCAAAGGCAAGGGCGATGCCCGTATCGGGGCGAAAACCAGCGCCGTATACCAGCGCGATCAAAGACGGGGCGGCAATGGCAAACCCAGCGGCAAAGCACAGGCCCAAGGCCAGATATGCCGCCACCGCACGCCGGGCCATACCCGTCAAACCCGCCCCCGTCAGGCCACGCAGGCGCGGGGCCAGCAGCGACCCCGCCGCGCGCCCGGTGATTTGTGCGGGCAGCATCGCCAGTTGCATGGCCACGCTGTAAATCGCGACCTCGGCCCAGCCATACCAACCGGCAACGATTAAACGGTCCGCCTGAAAGGTCAAAAACATCAAGCCTGCGTTCACAACCAAAGGGGCCCCAAAGCCCAACACCTCGGCCAACACAGCGCGGTCAAACCGGATGCGATAGACCTGCCGCGCCACCAAATGCGACAGCGCCACCTGCGCGCCCGCGGCTGCCAACAACACGAGCAGCATGGCGCGATGATCGACCCAGACCATCAGCGCCAGCGGCAAGGCGGCCAGCATCACGGCCACCGAACCGCCTTCAACAATCGCCAGCGGCCACAGGCGCAAATCGCGTTCCGCCAGCCGGTAATCCAAATGCAAAAACGCGCGCAGCAAGGGCGCAAACGCCAGCGCCGCATAGATTTCCACGCCAGCGCCGCCCTTAAACGTCCATGCCATCGGCAGCGCCAATGCGGCCAACAGTACGGCCATCGCCAGCCCGCGCAACACGCACGCGCCGTGCAAGGCGGCCATCAAGCCGGGCGTGGCGGCCGCGTGGCGCTGCATCAACAAGCGTTCCACCC
Organism: Pseudorhodobacter antarcticus; assembly: GCF_900110135.1. Classification (GTDB taxonomy): domain Bacteria; phylum Pseudomonadota; class Alphaproteobacteria; order Rhodobacterales; family Rhodobacteraceae; genus Pseudorhodobacter; species Pseudorhodobacter antarcticus. Next base: position 8,553 of record NZ_FOCO01000042.1, read on the forward strand.
CCACATCGCTGATCATTTCCGCCAACCGCAACACCAGCGTCAGCACCATGGCGCGGCCCAATTCATCGCCGCCAATCACGCGGGCCAAAATGGCCGAGCGTGCCAGCGCCCCCGCTTCAACCAGCAAAGGCACGGACCAGCCGATCAATCGCGATGTCAGGGGCGCGCGCATCCCCTTACGCCCCGATCTGCTGGGCGATGACATCCATCTGGCCTTCGGCACGGGCCAAAAGTGCGGGCAGGCGCGCGGCCAAATCGGCCTGCATGGCCGCGCAATTGTGCAGGCCGTCGCGCACGGCCACGCCCAGTGCAGGCGCATCCATCACCCGCAAATCGGCCACATGATCGCCAATCCCACATTGGGCAAACACCCCTGCGGCCTTGTCTGAATATCCCAAACCCAGCGTGGGCGTGCCCGATGAAAACGCGCCAATGGTCGCATGCATTCGCGCGCCTGCAAACCATGTCAGGCGCGACAGAACCCATTTCAGCTCCATCGCGTTCAGGCGGCCGGGCAGCGCCTCCACCCGGTTGGGGTAATCCGCGTCCAGCCGCGCCTTCAGCGCCAATGACGCCGCCAAATCGCTTTCGCGGTCGGCCAAATCGCGGTGAACATGCGGCACCAGCAACAGACGCATGCGGGGGCTGTGGTCCAAAATCGCGCGCGCCGCCGCTTCAATCTGGCGGTCATGGCGGTCTGCCAGGCCAAATTGAGTTTGCGCGCCTGTCGCATCTTGGGAGAGCAGCCCCGACACGTTCAGCCCTGCCACTGGAAATCCACGTGACAGCCCGGTCCAGACCTGCAAGCGGGGCGACAGGCCTTTGGGTTCCACGCGGGGCAACGCCACCGCCATATCAACGCCAAGGCGGTGACGGTCGGCATCAAACCGCGCGCCAAGCCCGTCTTGCAAAAATGCGTAACTGGCGGCATCGCGCACCCAGACGGCGCGGGCTGCGGCCAAAATCGCCACCGCCTCGGCCCGGTTGGCGGCATCGCGAAACGGCCCCAGCGTTTGGGGCAGCAAAATCAACGGCACGCCATTGTCCAGCGCCAACCGCTTGGTCAGCACCATCGCACGAAACCGGCGCGGGCCATAGAGATCGGTGAAACTGTCGCCCCCCGACACATCCAAAATCGCGCGCGATTTCGCCACGGCGCGGGCCGATGCGCTGGGCCCCCCGCCAATGCGCGCCAAGGCCCGTACGGTTGTCAGGCTGTCACCGCGCCAAAAGCGGCGGTTGTGGGTCAGGCCCACTTGGTCCACATCGGCAAACCCCATATCCACCCGGCGCACGCCCCGGCCATGGTCGGCCACGGCCAAAGGGCCAATGTTGCGCGCGGCCAGCCCCGCAAGGGCGGATAGTGACAGCGCACTGACGCCTTGGTTGCCCGTATCGGGCGCTGCATTCAAAAGGGTGATCATCGGGGAAACCTTTGGTAAGCTGTTGACTGCCACCGCGATATCCGTTTCCCCTTTGCGTTGTCTCATATATAGCGGGATAGGTTTCAGGGACTTATGATGCAGTTTGGCGATATCGGATTGGCACAATGACCTTTGGGGGCGCAAACCTATCCTTTGGCATAGGGCGCAGGTTGGCCTTGGCCTTGGCGGTGCTGGTTGCAGCGTCCGCTTGCACGCCTGCGCTGGATGCGAAATCCCTGCGTCATGACGGGGTGGTGGAACGTATGTCTGTGGCGGCACCCGCCGTTGCCCGGTCGGGCGGGCCGTCTTGTGGGACGTCCCGGCTGGCAGCTGGCACCAAAGGTGGCAGCGCAGGGTTCACGCCAAAGGTCGGCCCCGGCGACAACCTGAAATTCAACATCTTTGGCGAGGAGGGCATGTCGGACCTGACCGCCCGCGTCGATGATGCAGGGTTTGTGCAATTGCCGATCGTGGAATTGGTGCGGGTTGGCGGCAAAACCACCCGCGACATTCAGGCCGATCTGAAACAGGCCTATGGGCCCCATATGATCAATCCTTGGGTCACGGTGGAACTGATCGCCGCCGAAAGCGCGCCATTGTATTTCCTGGGCGAATTTCGTGAACCGGGTGTGCGCTACATGAAAGGCCGCACCAATGTGGTGGAGGCGGTGGCACTGGCGGGCGGATTGTCGGGCGATGCCTATTTGCCCGGCGCACGCCTGCTGCGCGATGACCGTATTTGCACCGTCGATCTGAACGCGCTGCTGCGCAACGGCGCGTTTGACCAAAACGTCTGGATGAAACCACGCGATGTGATCTTTGCCCCGCGCAAGGAAGATATGTCGGTCTATGTGCTGGGGGCTGTAGGCCGCGCGCAGGCCGTGCCGTTTGGTGCCAATGGGCGCACCTTGTTGCAAGCGCTGACCGAGGCGGGCGGACCAGAAGCGGGCAAAGCGTTGCTAAGAGAAATTCGCATCATCCGCACCGCATCCCCGACCCAAGGCGAGTTGATCGTGGTCGATGCAACCCGCATGTTGACCGGGCGCGGCCTTGATTTTCCACTGGAACCGGGGGATGTGGTGTTTGTGCCGCGATCGGTTTTGGGCGATTGGAACGTGGCAATTGGGGAAATTTTGCCAAGTTTGCAGCTGATTGGTGGGGTTTTGACGCCCATCACCTTGATCGAAAGTTTGAACAACAACTAAGCTGGGGCGCGACAGTGCGGCGTGCCACAGTTCTGCCCGAACCAGACGCTATGCAGGGGCCACAGGGGCCAAGGTCCGCGCCAAGGGCGCGCTTGAAGCAGAGGATTTTATGAAGATATTATTGGCTGACGATCAAGAATTGGTCCGTGACACCATCGCCGCATTTTTGCGGCTGGATCCGTCGATGGAGGTGGAGGTGGCCGCCGATTTCCCCCAAAGCCTGGCCCTGTCGCGCAAGGCCGGGGATTTTGACGTGGTGCTGCTGGATTACATGATGCCCGGCATGAACGGTCTGGCAGGGCTGGCCGAAATGCGCGCCGCCTTGCCCGGTATTCCGGTGGCAATCTTGTCGGGCACCGCCCCGCGCGCGGTGGCCGAACAAGCATTGGCCGAAGGGGCGGCAGGGTTTTTGCCCAAAACCATGTCCACCAAAACCCTGATCGCCGCAATCCGTTTCATGGCCGCAGGCGAGGTGTATGCCCCCATGGCCATGATGACCGAACGCGAGGCCCCATCCGCCACGCTGGCGGGCGCGCAACTAACACCGCGCGAAACCGACGTGCTGCGCCTGCTGTGCCAAGGCATGGCCAACAAGGAAATCGCCCGCGCGCTGGATTTGCAAGAGGTGACGGTCAAGCTGCATGTCAAAACCCTGTACCGCAAGATTGAGGCGAAAAACCGCACCCATGCCGCGATGATCGCCAAAGAGGCGGGGTTGTTTTAAGGCCGCGTCTTATCCCAAAGGATAGGTGGCTGTCCGCTTGCACCCGCGACAGGGCAGGGCGGTGGTGCTATCAAAAGTGCTACAATAGACCTCAAGAAAGATATATCATGCAAATGTCCGTCTCCATCTTGCGCCAATCCCTGCTGGGGGCCAATTTTGCCCTTGCGGCCCTGTGCGCGGCACCCGTGTTTGCCCAAGATATGGCCGCGCCGACGGGGGATGTGATCCTGACCGTGTCGGGCAATATCGCTTCATCCAACGGCAATGATGTGCTGGCGCTGGACGCTGAATTGTTCGCCGCCCTGCCGCAACACAGCTTTACCACGGGAACCATCTGGACCAAAGGCACCGCGACTTATACGGGCGTTTTGTTGCGCGATCTTTTGGCCGCTGTTGGGGCCAAAGGCGATACCGTGATGTTGACCGCGTTGAATGATTATCTGATTGAAATGCCCGCATCCGATGCGCTGGAAAATGGCCCCTTGTTGGCCAATCTGTCGGATGGGCAACCGATGTCGTTGCGCGACAAAGGCCCGATCTGGCTGGTTTATCCTTATGATGATGTGGCTGAATACCGCAGCGAACAAACCTATGCGCGGTCCATCTGGCAATTGAACCGGATTGAGGTCGCAGACTGACCGCAGCCCCTATGAAACCCCTGTCACGCCGCCTGCTGTCCCGGTCCCTCCGGGCCCGTGGGCTGCGCGCGCTTGTGGCGTTTCTCATCTCCTTTGCGCTGGGGGCGATAGTCGTTTTGTCGCTGGAACTGCGCGCCGAATTGCGGACGCTGCAAGAAGAACCGGTGGACAGCCTGCAATGGAACGTCACCCAGTTGGAACTGGATGTGGTGCGGCTGGAAGCGGCGGTGGCCTTGGCGCAAGCGCAAGCGCCCGCACAGGCAGACCCACAATCACAGGCACAGGTCAGCCTGACAGAATTGCGCAAACGGTTTGATCTGTTTTACAACAGGGCGGGTACGGTCACGCAAGGCACGATGTTTGCGCAACTGGGGCTGTTAGAGGCTGTGCTGCCGCTGAAAGCGCGGATGCAGGGGTTTTTGGACAGTACCACCCCGTTGATTGATGGCACAGACGTCGACCTGCGCGCCGCCTTGCCGCAAATATTGGCCAGCGTCGGGGCCTTGCGCCAAGATATGCGCGTGATGTCGATCAAGGTGATTGATATGAACGCAGCGCTGCAAGACAGCCGCCGCACGGGCCTGTCTGATATTTTGCAAATGATCGCGATTGCCAGCGTGGCGTTGATTGTGCTGCTGCTGGGCCTGTTGGGGCTGGTGGCAACGCTGAACCGCCAAGCGGCGCGGCGCGCACGCGAGGTAAAGCGCATCACATCGCGGCTGGAGGCGACGGTTGGCACCTCGCTGGATGCTGTGGTTGTGGCGGGCATGGACGGGCTGGTGATCGATTTCAACGCCGCCGCCGAACGGATTTTTGGCTATACTTGCGCCGAGGCGATTGGCCAGCCGCTTGGCACTTTGATCGTGCCCCCCCACCACCGCGCCATGCATGATGCGGGAATGGTGCGGATGAAGGCCACGGGCGTGAAGCATGTGGTTGATTCCGGGCGGATGCGCATGACCGCCATGCGCAAATCGGGCGCGGAATTTCCCTGTGAATTGTCGATCGCCAGCAATGACAGCCCCGATGGGATGATCTTTATCGCCTATTTGCGCGATATTTCCGATGCTCAACAGGCCGAGGCGGCACTTGTTGCCGCGCGCGATGAGGCGCAAGGGGCTGAACGGACCAAAAGCAACTTCATCGCGGTGATGAGCCATGAAATGCGCACCCCCCTGAACGGCGTTATCGCGGCGCTGGAAATTATTGGCCGCACCAGCCTTGATGCCAAACAGGCCCGGTTTTTGGGTTTGGCGCGCAGTTCATCCAAGCAATTGCTGCGCCATGTGAACGATGTTTTGGACATTTCGCGCATCGACGCAGGATTTGTCGCGCTGGCCGAGGATCGTCTGGATTTGCCAGCATTGCTGGCCACATTGGTCGACCCGTTGCGCCCTGCGGCTGCGCAGAAAAATACTCAGATAGCGGTGCAACTGCTGTCCGATTTCCCGCCCCTGCGCGGTGATCCGTTCCGTTTGGGGCAAATCTTGCAAAACTTCATCTCCAACGCGATCAAGTTTACCGAAGATGGCACGGTGACCCTAGAGGCAGAGATGCAGCAGATCAAAGGCGATCAAGCCGAGATTGAGTTTCGCGTGATCGACAGCGGCATTGGCATTTTGGAGGCCGACCAAGACCGCATTTTTGATGATTTTGTGATGGTTGACCCGTCCTTTGGGCGCACGGGCGAGGGGACGGGCCTTGGCCTTGGCATTTCGCGCCGTTTGGCCCGCGCGATGGACGGCGAGGTAGGGGTCGAAAGCACATGGGGGGCGGGCAGTTGTTTCTGGCTGCGCGTGCCGTTGACCGTTGCGGGCGATGTTGCGGCAAACCGCGCGGTGACGCTTGCCTCCAATTTGCCCGCCCCCAATCTTCTTGCGCCGCTGCTGGCCGTGGCCACCAGCGGCGCGCTGGATATTTTGGTGGTCGAGGATAATGAAACCAACCGCATCGTTTTGGAAGAAATGCTGCGGCATTTGGGCCATAAGGTCACCTTGGCGATGGATGGTGGCGAAGGGGTTGTGGCGGCCCGCGCGCATCCGTTTGACGTTGTTTTGATGGACCTGTCGATGCCTTTGATGGATGGGTGGACCGCCGCCGCCCTGATCCGCAGCGAAGGCGCGTCACGGTCCAGCCGCATTATTGCGGTCACCGCCCACGCCCGCCCCGACCGGATGGACCGCTTTGCGGAGTCGGGCATCGACAGTTGGTTGACCAAACCTTTGTCCACCCGCGATCTGGCAGCGGCCTTGACGTTTGACACTGGCGCAGCCCTTGCAGGCCCAGATGCGCCTTTGATGGATATGGACCGGATGGCGGAGTTGGCACAGATCGCCGAACCCCAAGCGCTGGCACGGTTATTGGCGCAGTTTCAAACCAATATGGACGGTATTTTGGACAGCATCGACGCCCATGCGGCGGCTGCCCCTTCGGCATCCTTGGCAGCAACCTGCCACGAAGGGGCGGGCGCTGCGGCAGTGATCGGTGCCACACGCCTGCACGCCCATTTGGCGCGGATGGAGGCTTTGTGTCATGCAGGCAATCGCACGGCGGTTTTGGCCGATCACGCGGGTCTGCGCGCCCTTTGGGATGCCACCCGCGCGGCGTTGTTGGCGCAAGCCTGACGCGGTCGCCCAAGGTTGCGGCAGGCGCGGTCAGCGGTAGGTCCGTGCCTCAAGGCTTATGTCGTTCAAGGTGGCGTGAAGCAACGCCAGCAGCGCCGCCTCGCCCCGGTTCATTGTGCGTTTTGGGTTGGTCAGCAGGTGAACATCGACCATCGGCAAGGCGGTGTACGGGGGCAGTTGCCACAAAAACCCCTGCCGCACATCGCGCGCGGCGACATGCACGGGCAACGCCCCAATTCCGATATTGGACATGATCATGCGACGCACCTCGGGCAGGCTGCTGGAAATGCCTTTCAGCCCCGGCTGCAAGCCTGCCTTGGCGCGCATGGCCGCCACGCTGTACAAAGGGCCATTCGCCTCATCTGTTTGAAACGAAACGGCATATTCGCCGCGCAGCGCCGACAGCGGAATATCCTTTTTCCCAAAAAGCCTGTGTTTGGGCCCACAAAAAAACCCGAAATATTCGCGAAACAGCGGCTTGGTGTCCAGCCGTAAGGGTGGTTCTTGCAGCAAACACAGGCCCAGCGTGACGCGGTTTTGCTGCACATGCGCCACCACATCCGCGCTTTCAATGGTGGAAAAGCTGTAGGTGACCTGCGGATGGGCCGCGTTGAACTGTTCCAGCACCGCGTCAAAATGGTGCGATACCACATGGCTGGCCACCGCAATGCTGATATGCCCGGTGACCTGATCATCCATCCCTGCCATCAAATTGGGCAATTGCGACACGGTGCCAAACACGGATCGCGCCTCGGCATACAGCACTTGGCCCAAAGGGGTCACGCTGAAATGCGTGGGGGATCGGTTGACCAGCCGCCCGCCAAAACTGTCCTCCAACCGCTTCAGCGCGGCAGATATGGTGGGCTGTTTTAGCCCCAGAAAATTGGCGGCGGGTGTGATGCCGCATTCGTCCACCACCACCATAAACGTGCGCAGCAAATTCCAGTCCAATTGCCATGGCAACCGCTGTTCATATTTCTTTGACATAGATTTCATCTATTCAGGACATTTCCATTATCTATTTGCCCTATGATGCCCTGCAATGCAACTCTGTGCCAATTCATGCCTTTGGCGGTACCCAACGCCCCTTTGGCCCCCACCAAAACCAACCTTACGGGAGAGATTTCATATGACCACAGTCACACATATCCTGCGCCGCAGCGTCCTCGCAGGCGGCATCGCAGCCTTTGGCCTCACGCTGGCCCCGGCCGCCTTTGCGGATGAATTGGCCGGAATCAAAGAACGCGGTGTGTTGAAAATCGCGATGAGCGGGCAATACCCGCCGTTCAATTTCGTCAATGAAAAGAATGAGGTGGTCGGGTTTGACCCCGCCATCGGCACCGAAATCGCCAAACGTATGGGCGTAGAGGTGGAGGTGATCACCACCGCATGGGACGGCATCATCGCAGGCCTTTTGGCCAATAAATACGACGCCGTGGTGGGGTCAATGTCGATCACCGAAGAACGCGACAAGGTGATTGATTTTGTTGGCCCTTATTACACCACCAAACGCGCGATTTTCACCAAAATCGGGTCGCCGATCACATCGGTTGACCAGCTAAAGGATGTAAAAGTCGGCGTGACTTTGGGCGAAACCCACGAACAATGGGCGCGCGACCAAGGTTATGACATCAACACCTACAAAGGCCTGCCGGAGCTGCTGTTGGAACTGACCAATGGCCGCGTCGATGCGATTGTGAACGATTCCATCCCCGTGATGCTGGCGATGAAGGCGGGGCAATATGACCTTGCGGTGATCACCGACCCAAGCGCCGAGCCTGTGGGCGCGGGCATCGCCATTCGCGAAGGCAACCCCGAACTTGCCGCCGCGATGAAGGCCGCGCTGGACGCGATGATGGAGGATGGCACCTATATGACCATCGCCAATGAATGGGTCGGCGGCGACATTCGCTGATCAATCTGGCCCGCCGCAAACTGGCGGGCCGTTTGCCTTTGGGGGGGCGGCATGACAACCACTTATGGCCATTTGACATGGGAAAACGTGCGCGACGCCGACAAGGACCGCGTGGTAATTTTGAACGTGTCGGCAACCGAAGATCATGGCCCGCATATGCCGCTGGACACGGACACGGTGCTGGGCATGGCGGTGGCCAATGGTGTGGCCGCCGCCGCCCCGGATGCGGTGTTTGTGATGCCCCCCATCCCTTACGGCTTTAACGAACACCACAAGGATTTTCCCGGCGTGATCTGGATACAGCCCGAAACGCTGATCGCCTTTGTCTGCGATATCACCAAATCGCTGGCCCATCACGGGTTTCGCCGCATCCTTTTGCTGAACTCGCACGGGTCCAACCACCCGGTTTTGGACCTTGCCGCGCGCAAAACGGTGATTGATACGGGAATTATCTGCGTTTCGGCCAGTTATTGGAACCTGATGTCGGCGCGCATCAATGATATCCGCGCCTCGGCCATTGGCGGCATCGCGCATGCGGGGGAATTTGAGGCGGCGATGTATATGCACCTGCACCCCGACCGCGTTGATCTGTCGCGCGCCACTGCGCAAAACATCCACGACCCCAACAGTAAGTTTTTCAACCTTGATCTGGCGGGCAAGGGTGGCGGTGCCATGTTGATGCGCTGGTGGTCGGCGGTCAGCCCCGATGGCACGATGGGCGACCCAACCGTGGCCACCCCCGAAAACGGCAAGCGGTTTTTGGACGCCGCGATTGAAGAAACCACGGCCCTTATCCACGAAATCCGCGCGCTGCCCATCCTGTCCCGCGTGGACCATCACTGATATGGACACCGAATTAATCCTGCGCGTTTATCCGTTTTTCCTTCAGGCGGCGGTGGTGACCATCCAGTTGTCCATCCTAACCACGATTCTGGGGTTAACATGCGGTGCGCTGGGGGCTGCGGCGCGCATGTCGCGCAGTTGGGTGTTGCGCGCGATTGGGGCCACCTATGTCAGCATTTTTCGCGGCACGCCTGCGTTAATCCAACTGTTCATCCTGTATTTCGGCGGCCCGCAAATCGGGATTCAACTGGACGCGTTTGAAGCGGGGGTGATCGGCCTTGGCGTGAACATCGGCGCCTATATGGCCGAAACCATGCGCGGCGCGATTGAATCTGTCGACAAAGGCCAGCGCGAGGCGGCGCGCACGATGGGCCTGTCGCGCGCACAAGCCATGCGCAAAGTGATCTTGCCCCAAGCGATGCGGCTGATGATCCGGCCTTTGGGCGTCAACATCAACGCGCTGATCAAAGGCACCGCCTTGGTCGCGGCCATTTCGGTTGTCGAACTGACCTACACCGCGCAACGCTACATCGGGTCCACCTACAAACCGTTTGAGATGTTTTTGCTGTCGGGTGCTTTGTACATGATCATCATATATGTGGTTGGCATTGGTATTGCGTGGCTGGACCGCAAGGCACGGATAACATGAAGGATTTTCCGCATGGGTCTTGATTTCAGCGTGGTGCCCAGTTATTTCGGGGTGCTGTTGCAGGGCATGGGCCTGACCATCGCCATCACAATTTGTGCAGGTATCTTGTCGTTTTTCGGCGGCATCGTGTTTGCCGTGGCCGCCCTTTATGCCCCCATGATCATCCGCCTTCCCATGCGCGCTTTTGCGTTTTTGTTCATGGGCACGCCGTTGTTGCTGCAACTGTTCTTGATCTATTTCGGGTTGATTCAAGTGGGCATTGATTTGCCCGCCTTTGTCGCGGGCGTCATTGGCCTTGGCCTGCATTTCGCGGTCTATAATTCGGAATTGATCCAAGCGTCGATTTTGGCGGTGGACAAGGGCCAGTATGAAGGCGCGCGCACCCTTGGCCTGTCGCGCGGTCAAACCGTGCGCCGCATTATCATTCCGCAAGCGGTGCGCGCCGTCATCCCGCCGATGGGCAACAACATGATCGCCTTGTTGAAAGACAGCGCTTTGGTGTCGGTGATCGGCGTCATGGAACTGACGCTGGCCGCCCAGCAGGCCATCAGCCGCACTTACCGCCCGTTTGAATTCTACCTTGCCGTCGCATTTTGTTACTATTTCATCAATCTCGCGCTGGAGGCTGGTTTGCGGCACGTCGAACGCCGCATTGCCGCCTCGCGCTGAAAGGGCCCCCCTATGACCACCTCCTTTGTCAAGATTAAGAACGCCGCCAAAAGTTTTGGCAATTTGCAGGTGCTAAAAGACATCAACCTGACGGTGGATCGGGGTCAGATCGTGGCGATCATCGGCCCGTCAGGGTCGGGAAAATCCACCTTGCTGCGGGCCATCAACGAATTGGACCCGCTGACATCGGGTGAGGTGTGGCTGGAAGGGGTGCAAATCAACCGCCATCTGCCCCCCCGCCAGTATGAGGCGCATGTGAACCAAGTGCGCCAAGATATTGGCATGGTTTTTCAACATTTTAACCTGTTTCCGCATCTGACCGTGCGCGGCAACATCACCCTTGCCCCGCGCATGTTAAAGGGGCTGACCGAGGCGCAGGCGAATGCGCTGGTCGAAGAACAGCTTACCAAAGTCGGCCTGCTGGAAAAGATTGACGAATACCCATCGCGCCTGTCGGGCGGCCAAAAACAGCGCGTGGCCATTGCGCGCGCATTGGCGATGAAACCCAAGGTCATGCTGTTTGATGAGGCGACAAGCGCGCTGGACCCCGAGTTGGTGGAGGAGGTGAACATGGTCATGAAACAATTGGCCGACGAACACATGACCATGATCATCGTCACGCATGAAATGGATTTTGCCGCATCCGTGTGCGACCGCGTTTTGTTCATGGACCAAGGTGTGGTGGTCGAAGAAGGCCCGCCATCGGTCATTTTTCAAAACCCGGTCGAAGAACGCACCCGCAATTTCCTGCGCAAACATCTTGCGCGCAATGGCGGTTGATATGTCAAACTTGTTTTACCAAACCAAATCGCCGCGCCCTGTGTTGGACCGTGCCAGTGGTATCTATATGTGGGACACAGCGGGCAAACGCTATATCGACGGGTCGTCGGGGGCGATGGTGTCCAACCTCGGCCATTCCGACCCCGCCGTGCTGGACGCAATGCGCGCGCAAATGGACAAAGCCACCTTTGGCTACCGTTTGCATTTCCAAACCGAAAGCTCCGATGACTTGGCGCGCATGACCGCCGATCTGGCACCTGCGGGGCTGAACAAGGTGTTTTTCGTCTCGGGCGGGTCGGAGGCGGTGGAAAGCACCCTAAAACTGGCGCGGCAATATGTGCTGACCCAAGGCCAGCCGCAGCGGTTCAAAGTGATTTCGCGCTATCCCAGTTATCACGGCTGCACCTTGGGTGCGCTGGCGATCACCGGATACGCCCCAATGACCGCCCCGTTCGACCCGATGATGCAGCGGATGCCAAAAATTCCCGCCCCCCGCGCCTATCTGGATGGTCTGAACCCCGATGACCGCGCCACGGGCCTGCATTACGCCAACATGCTGGAAACCGCGATTTTGCAAGAAGGGCCGGACACCGTTCTTGCCTTTATCGTGGAACCGATTGGCGGCGCGTCCACCGGGGCTTTGGTGCCACCTGTGGGCTATATGCAGCGTATTCGCGAAATTTGCACCCAATATGGTGTGTTATTGATTCATGATGAGGTGATGACAGGCGGCGGGCGCACGGGGCGGTTTTTTGGGGCGGACCATTGGGGCACGACCCCGGATTTGATCGCGCTGTCCAAGGGGTTCGGGTCTGGCTATGCGCCCTTGGGGGCCATGATTGCGCGCGATGATATTGTGGATGCGGTGATGGACGGCGGCGGGTTTATCCACGGGTTCACCTATGCGGGCAACCCTTTGGCCTGTGCGGCGGGGGTGGCGGTGCTGGGCCAGATTGCCGCGCGTGATTTGGTGGGCAATGCCGAACGCATGGGGGCTGCGTTGTACAGTCGGCTGATGGGCCTGATGCAACGCTATGCGCTGATTGGCGATGTGCGTGGTAAAGGCTTGCTGTGCGCGTTTGAATTGATGGCCGACCGCGCGACCAAGGCGCCCTTGAACCCCGCCTTGCACGCCCATGCCCGGCTGGTCGATATCGCCTATGACAACGGGTTGATCATCTATTCCCGCCGCACGCGGGGTGGCACATCGGGCGATCATTTCCTTGTCTGCCCGCCCCTTATCACGACGCAGGTGCAGCTGGACGAAATCACCGACCTGCTTGATAAATCCCTCGCGCAATATATGGCGGAACTGCCCGCGCAGGTCGCCTAGATGTCAAAAATCATCATCACTTGCGCTGTCACAGGCTCCATCCACACCCCGTCGATGTCGCCCTATTTGCCGATCACCGCCGATCAAATCACGCAAAACGCGCTGGATGCGGCACAGGCGGGGGCGGCCATTTTGCACCTGCATGCGCGCGACCCGGCGGATGGGCGCCCCTCTGCGTTGCCTGAACATTTTATGGCGTTTTTGCCGCGCATCAAACAGAGATGCGATGCTGTCATCAACATCTCGACCGGGGGCAGTGCCACCATGTCGCTGGACCAACGGTTGGCCGCCCCTAAACGCGCGGAACCCGAAATGTGTTCGCTGAACATGGGCACGATGAATTTCGCGCTGTATCCCGCCGCAGACCGCATCACCGATTGGAAATTCGACTGGGAACAGCCGTTTTTGCAAGGGTCCGAGGATTTGGTGTTCAAAAACACCCCCCGCGATATGCGCCTTGTGATGCAAGAAATGGGCACGCAGCGCGGCGCACGGTTTGAATTTGAATGTTACGATGTCAGCCATTTGTACATGCTGCGCCATTTCGTGGACCGTGGGTTGGTGCAAGCGCCCTTGTTCATCCAATTCGTGTTTGGCGTTTTGGGCGGCATCGGTCCCGACCCCGAAAACCTGACCCATATGAAATTGATTGCAGATCGTTTGTTTGGCGACACCTACATCTTTTCCGTGTTGGCGGCGGGGCGGCACCAAATGCCCTTGATCACATTGTCGGCCATTTTGGGCGGCCATGTGCGCGTGGGATTGGAGGACAGCTTGATGATCGCACGCGGGGTGCTGGCCCAATCCAACGCCGAACAAGTGACCAAAATTCGCGGTATAGTGGAGGCATTGGGCCGTGAGGTGGCAACCCCGGCGCAGGCGCGGGCGATGCTGGCGCTGAAAGGTGCGGACCAAACAAAGATGTAGGGGCGGTGCAATGCACCAGAAAGGACAGCCATGAAGGCGGTATTTGACGAACGGCAATGGGGCCATGACCCCCAGCATTTCATGGCGAATGGCGCGATTTTGCCCAATCCTGAACAGCCCGAACGCATTGCACGGCTGCGGGATGGGGCCCGCGCCGCAGGCTGCACCATCCACGCCCCAACGGATGCAGGGTTGGGCCCGATCGCCGCCATTCATTCGGCGGAATATCTGACGTTTTTGCAAACCATCTATGCGCGCTGGCAGCGGATGGACGGGGCAGGGGCCGAAGTTATCCCAAACATCCACCCCGCCAACCGTACCGACAGTTATCCCAAATCCGCGATTGGTCAGGCCGGGTTTCATCAGGGAGATACCGCGTGTCCCATCGCATCGGGCACTTGGCAGGCCGCCTATTGGTCCGCGCAGGCGGCGATCACAGGGGCGGATTTTCTGGCAACCGACCGCGCCGCTTATGCCCTGTCGCGCCCGCCGGGGCACCACGCCTTTGGCGATCTGGCGGGTGGGTTTTGTTTTCTGAACAATTCCGCAATCGCCGCTGAACGGCTGTTGGCCCGGGGCAAACGCCCCGCCATTTTGGATGTGGACGTGCATCACGGCAACGGCACCCAAGGTATTTTCTATCACCGCCGCGATGTGTTGACCGTGTCCATCCACGCCGATCCCGCCCGGTTTTACCCGTTTTTCTGGGGCCATGCCCATGAACGCGGCGCGGATGCGGGGCTTGGGTATAACCTTAACCTGCCCTTGGCGCGCGACACCGATGATGCTGGCTTTCTGGCGGCGCTGGACGTGGCTTTGCGCCAAATCCGCAGCTTTGGCGCGGATTGTGTGGTGGTGGCTTTGGGCCTTGATGCTTTTGTCGGTGACCCGTTCAAAGGGTTGGCCGTGACCACCCCCGGCTTTGGCCAGATCGGGGCGGCGATTGCGGGGCTGGACCTGCCCACCTTGTTTGTCCAAGAAGGCGGGTATCTGTGCCCCGAATTGGCCGACAACCTGACCAGCACTTTGATGGGGTTTGAAGCAGCCTAACGTCGCCCGCCTTAAAACCCTGCGTCAGATAGCGCCCACCGCCAACAGTTTGGCTTTCAAAATCCAGCCTGCGCATTGTATGGTCATGCAAACTGGAACTTGGGAGGGTTCAATGGCTGACAGACCACGTCCTTGGACGAAATTTTACGGCCCCGGCGTGCGCAGCGACATTGACACCCCATCCTATCGCAATCTGGCCGATCTCATCCGGTCGGTGGCGCAAACGCATGGCACCGCGCCCGCGTTCACCTGCTGTTTGCCCAATGGGATGAATGGCACGCTCAGCTTTGAACAAGTCGACGAAATGTCTGATGGTATAGCGGCCTATCTGCGCGAGGTGGCGGGATTGAATACAGGCGACCGGGTGGCCTTGCAAATGCCCAATGGGTTGGCGTTTCCGGTGGCGGCGTTCGGCGTGCTAAAGGCGGGCTGCGTTTTGGTCAACGTGAACCCGCTGTACACCGCCGAGGAAATGGCCCGCCAGTTTGAGGACAGCACCCCCGCCGCCCTGATCATCGTCGATATGTTCGCTGATAAAATTCCGGCCGCCATGCGCGGCCATAAAATTCCCAATATTATCGTGACGCGGGTGGCCGAATTTCTGCCCGCCTTGCCGCGCGGCATCGTGGGGCTGGTGCAAAAACACTGGGATCGCAGCATAAAACCTATCGAGGTGCCGCATATCCGCCTGCCCGCAGCTATCGCCGCAGGCCGCCGCCAAATCACCGATCACCATATAGAGGTGGACAGCTATCACCAAACCATCAGCGCCGATGATGTCGCCGTGCTGCAATACACCGGCGGCACCACGGGCGTGTCCAAAGGTGCTATGCTGACCCACGGCAACCTGATCGTGAACATGGAACAAACGATGGAATTGATCGCCGCGCATGTGAAACGCGGCGAAGAGGTCGCGCTAACCGCCTTGCCGATGTACCATATCTTTGCCTTTACCGTGAATTTGATCGGGTTTTACTGGCTTGGCGCGCGCAACATCCTTATCCCCAACCCGCGCCCTTTGGCCAACCTGAAACGCGCCTTTGAAAATTACAACGTGACGTGGATGAGCGGGGTAAACACCCTGTTCAACGGCCTTTGCAACGAAGTGTGGTTCACCGACAGCCCGCCCAAACACCTTAAATTCGCCTCGGCGGGTGGCATGGCGCTGCAAACATCCGTGGCGCAGCGGTGGGAAAAAATCACTGGCAAACCCGTGCTGCAAGGTTACGGCCTTACCGAAACCGCCCCCGTGCTGACGTTTGAACCGATGGGCAAAACCCGCGCGGGCACCATTGGCGTGCCTGTCCCATCCACCGACATCGTCTGTTTGGATGAGGCGGGCAATGAAGTGCCCCAAGGGACCCCCGGCGAAATCGCCGCGCGCGGCCCGCAAGTGATGGCGGGCTATTGGCAAAAACCGGATGAAACGGCGGCCAGCATGAAAAACGGCTGGTTCCTGACGGGTGATATCGGCGTGATGGAGGCGGACGGTTATTTCCGCATCGTGGACCGCAAAAAGGATATGATCCTTGTGTCGGGCTTCAACGTCTACCCCAATGAGGTGGAGGATGTTTTGGCCGCCCACCCCGGCGTGTTGGAGGTGGCGGTGATCGGCGTGCCTGACGGTGCGGCGGGCGAGGCGGTAAAAGCCTATATCGTCAAGGCCGATCCGGGGCTGACCGTGGACGCCGTGCGCGCCTATTGCAAGGAACACATGACCCCGTACAAAGTGCCCAAACAGGTGGAATTCCGCGACGAGCTGCCGAAATCCAATGTCGGCAAAATCCTTAGAAAAGACCTGCGTGCGGAAATCGCGCGCGGCGTCGCAGCGGAGTGAGCGCAGATGGTCGGAGCATTCGAGCAAACGCTGCTGGCGTTGATGATATTCGTGATCATGCTGGGCATGGGCGCATCCCTGACCCCGCGTGATTTCTACCTTGCCCTCAAACGCCCCTACGGCCTCGCGATTGGGGTGATCAGCCAATATGGCTTCATGCCGTTTATCGGCTTTATGCTAATCACGCTGTTGCCGCTGCCGCCTGCGGTGGCTGTGGGTGTTTTGATTATGGCCTGTATGCCGGGGGGTACCACCTCCAACATCTTCACCTATTTCTCCAAGGGCAACCTTGCGCTGTCGGTGCTGATGACCGTCACATCGACCATTTTCGGGGTGTTCCTTATCCCCATTTTGCTGCTGATCTATGCCAACGCGCTGAACCTTGATATTCCGCGCGAAAACATCATTGTGACGCTGGTGTTGTTGCTGGTGCCTGTAGCCATCGGCATGGGGCTGCGCAAATGGAACGCAAACGCGGGCGCTGTGACCGAATTTATGGGATCGCTGCTGGCGCTGTTTTTCATCCTGTTCATTCTGGTGTCGTGGGTGCCGCGCAACTGGCAGTTTTTGGTCACCACCACGCCCGCGACTTATGTGGCGGCGATTGGTTTGGGCGTGTTTGGCATCACCATCGGCTATATCTTTGCCCGCGCGCTGCGGCTGCACCCGCGCAACGCCCGCACCGTGGCGCTGGAAACGGGCATCCAAAACGGCCCGCTGGCGATTGCAATCATCGCATTTACCTTCGCGGGGGATGAGGCGCAAAGCTATATGGCCGTGCCAGCGCTTTATTCGCTGTTCATCGTGATTGTCTCCACCCTCGTCACGCTGGTGTTTCGGCGTGCCAACACGGCGGCGGAACAAAAACTGCCCGACAGTTTGCTGTAAAAAAGCCAAACCCAACCATGAAAAAGGGCCCCGCAAGGGGCCCTTGATCGTTTCGCAAGATGTGCGTTTATTCCGAAGCTGGCCCCGGGAACGGAAAGTCCAACGTGCGGGCGTTCAAAAACGCCTGTTCATTGAACCGCATAAACCGCGATGTATCGGCGCGGCTGGCCAAATAGCTGTCCCAGATGCGGCGCGTAATATCATCGCCGTTTTCATACGACTCCTCAACCACCTCGCCCGCAGCGGCCCCCAGTGCCACCAAAATCTCACGGCTCAACCGGCGGAACTCAACGCCATGTTCAACGCGCAGCAGAGAGTTGGTCGCGGAATTTCGGACCAGTTGTTAAGTTGGATCGCATGATGAGAGAAGTGATCCAGAATGAAGAAACGAAAGAACCATTCGCCTGATTTCAAGGCGAAGGTTGCGCTTGAAGCGATCCGTGAGGAGCTGACGCTGGCGGAGCTGTCGAAGAAGTACGATGTTCATCCGACACAACTCGGCACTTGGAAGCGCGCGGCGATAGAGAACATGGCGACAGCTTTTGCGCGCCGAGGTGCCGCCCCGGAGCAGGTAAGTGCGGCTGAACTCGACAAGCTGCATTCCAAGATTGGCCAACTTGTGGTGGAACGGGATTTTTTGGCCAATGCCTCGCACCAGTTGCTCGGGACGC
>NZ_FOCO01000033.1 GCF_900110135.1 Pseudorhodobacter antarcticus
AACCGGTCGCGGACCTGATATTCGATCTGGTCGTCGGAAAGGTTGTAGAGCGCGCTCAGAACCAGCGTCTTGAACATCAAAACCGCGTCCATCGGCTTGCGTCCCGCGCGGGACTTGCGATCCGCATCCGGCTTGCGCCAGGCTCGCTCAAGGGTGGGACGGAACTCCTCCCACGGCACGACGGTGTCAATCTCGACCAGCGGGTCCTTCTTGGCATCCAGACTCGCGTAACGGTCCGAAAGATCGAAAAAACCCATCTGCGCCATCGCCGCATCTCCACTGCCGGTTCACTGTCCCACCATACCGCAGTGCAGGGGGTGGGGCAATTTATAGAGGTGCCCCAAAGAGGTAGCGCTTGACCGCAGCGTTCCGCCGTCCTGCACAAACCCGATACTTCCGGTGGACACGCCCCCCATCACCTGATCGGTGAAGAACCGCCAACGGGTTTCCGGCAGCATGGTGAAATCTTCTAGAAGAGTTGGCCCGGTTGCAGATCTGTCAGCCAGCGCGGGCGGCATGGCCGCACCAAAGAGCGTTGCAAGAAAGACCGCTGCAAAAAGTATCCGCATGACGTCTTTTACCAATGTCGCGTGCCGGGCGCGCCCTTGATCTGGCCGTCCAGGTTGGGTGTGACCCGGCCGCCGTAAAAGTCGCCCTGCTGCGGGATGATGCGCAGATCGCCGACCCATGCCTCATCCATCAGCCCGGCATAAAACGCGACATAGCCTGCAAGGGCCGCAATACCGGCGGTGGGGCAGTCATAGCACCATGCGGCGCGGGACGCGGTCTTGCCCCTGGCAATCACATCGAAATAACGCGCGACGCCTTTCCATTCGCAAAAGCTGCTGCCTTGCACCGGGCGCAGGGTGGCGTGGATATCCTCGCGTGGGAGGTAGTAGCGGGGGCATGGTGGGTTTCCAGCACGCGCAGGGCTCCGATGGTCTGGGCCACCAGCGCGCCACCCAGCCGAATGGTGATCTGCTGCGGCACAGATTCTAGCGCGGGCGGGCGGGGGTAGGATTGCACGTTTTCGCGCAAAAGGTCGGTCATGATGCAGCCCCGACCGATGGTTTGCGCGCAATCCCCATATAGAGGATGGCGGTCAGCGGCAGCGGCCCGAAGGTAAGATCGAACCTGCGGTTTATCCCGCGCGGGCCAAGGCCGGTCACAGCGCCCGGCAGCAACCCGGCTCCCTGCATCGCGACGCGCAATTCGCGTGGCTTGATGAACATGGCGGGGTCATGTGTGCCGCGCGGCAGCAGGCGCAGGATGTCTTCGGCGATGGTGATGGTGGCAAGCCGGGCCAGCGGGTTGCGGTTGATCGTGTCAAACAGGAACAGCCCGCCGGGGCGCAGGGTGCGGGCGACTTCGGACAGAACCTTGTTCAGGTCGGCGACATGTTCCAGCACATCGACGCAGACAACAGCGTCAAAACTGCTGTCGCCATAGGGCAGAGCCTCGCCCACGCCCACATCATAGCCGATGCGCAAACCTGTCGCGCGGGAATGGACGCGGGCGGCGTCAATGGCGTCAGACGCCGGGTCGATGCCGGTGACATCTGCGCCGCGCGCCGCCAATGCCTCGGCCATGAACCCCCCGGCACAGCCAAGGTCCAGCACCGCTTTGCCCTGCCAGTCAATCTGGCGGTCGAACCATTTCAGCCGCCCCGGCACGAGGTTTTTCAGCGTGCGCACCCAGCGGATATCATCCGACCACCAGCGGTCTGCCACTTTGTCATAGATCGTCAGGTCATTGCGCATCGGGCTGGTCCTTCGTCTTGGTCAAGCGTGGCAAAATGTAGGGCACTTCGGCGCGGTAGCCATCAAACCGCGCGCCATAGCGGGCGGCAAAGCGGCGTTCCTTCAGGCGCGGAGCGAGCAGGCAATAGGCGGTCAGGCTGATGGCCAGAACCAGTTGATCCGGCGTCCAGACCGGGGGCGTCCACAGCGTCAGCGCAAACGCCACATAGATCGGCTGGCGGATCAGGCGAAACAGGCCGCTGGTCGGCATGTCGGGGAACACCGGGCGGATACGCGCCAACAATGACATCCAGCCTAGCGCGCCTGATTGCACCTCTGCCCCCGCATCAAAGCTAGCTTTCAGCAGGATCAGCCAGCTGGCCGCGTAAGCGGTGGTCATGGCCCAGAAAGCCACCCCTTCGGCCCGCCACCAGACAATGCCCGACGGTGTCCATAGCGCAAACAGCGCCAGCAGTTGGGCCGAGGCGATGATGGCATAGGTGGTGGTGGCCAGCGTCTGCCCATGCGGGCCGGGGATCAGCCGTGCCAAAACCCGCCCGCCGCGCCCAGTCAGCAGCACGGAATGGACCAGCGGAAACTGCGCGATCAGGGCCGCATTGACCACTACGGCCCAAGGCCAAGGCACGGTGCCAAGGCTTTCGCTCAGGCCAAAGAACATCGCCACGATCATCGCCAGCACGCCGGCGGCAAACAGCGTATGGCACAGCACACCAAAAGTCAGCGCCAGTGCGACCCGTCCCATACCGGCTGGCGGGCGCAGGGCGGCGCGGATCAGCGTGATCAATCGGGCGATGCGCGGATCGGTCCACATCGTCATCGGCTCGCCAGCAGATCGGCGGCAATGGCGGTACCGCTGTCCCACGCCGCCTCGATGCGCGCACCAAGGCACCAGTCGCCGCCCAGATAAAGGCTGGCGTCGTCACTGCATAAAAACGGCTGGCCAAGCGGTTGCGTTACCCGCGCATAGCGCCAGCGGTGGGTGCTTGCATGGGTTACGGTGGCGAGGGGTGCACCCAACCTGTCGCACAGCAGGGGCAGCATGTGGGCGGTCAGGGTGGCTGGATCATCTTCCAGATGTGCCATGCTGAACGCCGCACCGGCCTGCGCCACCCACAGCGCGCCGTGCCCTTGGGGGCGGCCCGGCTTGGCACTGTCTTGCGCGATCCATGACAGCGGGTCGTCGGGATCTCTTCGGGTGACGAAGGGTGCTGGGCCCGCAACCGCAGCCATCAACGTCAGGCAGGGGGCCATTTGCACCGCGCCAAGGGGTGCGACCAACGGGTGATCCGCGCCCAAAAGGGATGCAACCTGCGGCGCGGGCACCGTCACCACAACCGATGCCGCCCGCAAGGTGCCCTCCGCCAGATGCAGCAGCCAGCCCGCTGTATCTGGTGTGAGGCGCAGAACTTGGGTATTTTGCCGAATATCCAACCCGGACCCAAGCGCCTTGGGCAGGGCCGACATGCCCGGCACGCCCACTTTGTGCGTGCGGCCTGTTCCATCTGCCCACCCGGCCAGCGTGCCTGCGTTTTCCAGTCCATCGAGAACGCTCGCAAAGCCTGCACCACGCGCATTAACGTATTGCGCGCCATGGTCGAACTGCAAAGCCCCCGCCCGCCGGGTGGCCACGCGCCCGCCAATGCCACGCCCTTTGTCCAGCACCACAGGTGCCATGCCCGCATCAGCCAATCTGCGCGCACAGGCCAGCCCGGCGATGCCCGCGCCAATGATGATGACAGGCGTCATGCGGGCTGCACCTGTTCGAGGATGCGGGGAATGTTCTTTCTCACCTTGAAGAATCCCGCCGTGGCGTGGGGCCAGATGGCAGCATCCCAATCGCGCCGCCATTCGCACAAGGTTGTGCCCGCGTGCGCAAGCGATGGGGCTGCCTCTTCCAGCCAGTCGTGCAACGGGCCTTGGGTAATATAAGGCGTAGCAATCTGTGTGGCACCCGCGCCGCTGGCCCATTTGGCAAGGGCTTCGGGGTCGCCCGCGTGCAACTGCAATGGCTCTGCGCCAATCCGTCGGGCGGCATCTGCCAACGCGCCTGCTTCAAACGCGGTGACCAAGCCTGAGACGGGCAAGAGTGACCGCAGATGGCTAGCACTCAGCGTGGCAATGCTGCGGATATCAAGGCTTGCGAGGTTGAAATCCTCAAGTCGGCAATCCTCATCCGTGATCAGCAGGGCTGTGGGCACATCGGGCTGGGGGGCGGTCACATCCCGCAAGGGCAGCACGGATGGCAGGCCATCGGGTTCCGTCGCCTCCAGCCCTTGGGTGACTTCCGCCAGATCAGATCGGCGCGGGGTGAACCGCCCGGCAGTAAAGGTCGCAATGTTCTGCGCATCCGCCGGATAGGGTTTACCGCGCGTATGCAGCCCTGCCGCCCATCGCCAGCCAAGCGTGTTGGACGCGGCATCGCCGTCCAGCAGATGCCGGTAAAAGAAATCCGCGCCCAGCCGCCACGGCAGGCCAAGGGTGAAAATCCAGATCGACGCGAACCACATCCGCGCATGGTTGTGCAGATAGCCGGTATCGACCAGTTCTGTGGCCCATGCATCAAAGCAATCAAGCCCCGTTTGGCCATTCATCGCGCGGTCCAGATCGCGGCGCAGGCGGCGGTCGCGGTCAAGGGTTGACAAATCAGCCTCCAGCCCGGTGACATAGCTGGCCCAGACCTGCGGACGGCGCTCCAGCCAGCCTTTGAAATAGCCGCGCCAGATGACTTCCTGCACGAATTTCTCAGAACCTTCGGGGCCATGCGCCACCAGCGCCGCCGCCACGGCATCCTGTTCCAGTACAAGCCTGCGCCTGATATAGGGCGACAGCAGCGACACCGCCTTGTGCGCGCCTGCACCGTGGTCGGTGTTGCGGCCATTGGCATAGCGACTGCCCATGCGGGGGACAAAGGCTTCCAGAATTGCATCGCCAGCGGCGCGGGTGGGGGTCCAGTCTGTCATCAGGGTCATTCCAAGGGTTGATCGTGGTCATAAATTTCGAACGATGGTTGCAGTGCCGCGCGCGCGCGCTGGTTGGGGGCCATCAAAGACATGCCCCCGATTTTGCGATGCGGAACTAACGGGGCAACCGGTTGCACATCGCCGACATGGCCCGTGACCACGCCAGCAAAGGACCCGCGCCCGGTCGGCACCGCAGCGCCATTGCTGTCATTGCCATTGCTCAAATGCCTGCTCCCCTATCAGGTGGAGACGCGCTGCTTGCGCAACCGGCGCAGGTGCCAGCGGTAGATCAACGGGGCCAGCGCAAAGTCATAAGCCGCACCCGCGATCTGTTTGATCCCCGGCAAGCCCACGATCCGGCCCAGCAGACGGTAGCGTGGCATCTGCGCCCAGAGCACCAGAAACGCCGGAATGCCGGATGTCAGCACCCCGTCATGCAGCACATAGAGCCTGCGCGCCGCCGTATCGGCATCCAAACCCCATTGGCTGCGCGCGTCCGTGTTCAGATCATCAAACCTGATCGGCAGACCCGCCTCGCCCGCATATCGCGCGTAATGCCCGATCTCAAAGTTACAGACTGGGCAATTGGCGTTGTAGAGAACGGATGTTTTGGTGCTTTTTTCCATATCATTCAGTTAGATTTACCGCCCGTGAAGTCAAACCGATGGCCCCGGTGCTGTGATTTCCCATGCGACCGGGCTAACCTGTCTGGATCGCAGCGTGAATAGCCTCGCGCGGCGTTGCAGCCCCGATCACCAGATCCATGTGTACTGAAAAAATGCGTAGCTACGCAGACATCCATTAAGGTAATGATATTGCTTGTTATTCAGTTGATTACACTCGCCACTAGAGCGAATCTGGGTGCAGGAAAACGATGCAACTCACCCAAGGATGACCAAGCCATGACCACAAAGACCAAAGCCCCTCGCGAAGCCCTGCTGCTGGAGATTGCCGCCAAGCATTTTCATCTTGAGACGCTGGAGACGCGAAATAGCGACAGCCTCGACTTTCACGATGTGTCGGTCTGGTCGATCCGCGCCGCACTGGAAGCGGCCTTCGCGGCTGGCCAAGTCGCAGCCCGCTGAACAGGAGAGCAGCCATGACCACCCGCCGCGCCACCACCCCGAACGACAAAGCCCTGAACGCCTTCATCTCTGCCAAAGCCGAGATCGATACGATGCTGGAGCGCCTGAAAGCCCTTAGCGACGATCATTTCAACACCCACCCCGACGAGATCAATTGGGGCGATGTCGGCACCCTCAACCACTACGCCAGCCTGTTGCGCCAGATCACCGACAGCGCCTTCAAAGAGGGCGAATACGCCGAGTGAGGCGATCCCGCCTCGAGCCTGCCCCGCGATGGCGGGGCTTGGCCTCATAGAAGCGTGCCGCATCCCGCGCGCCGTGAACGCAGAGGCCACCATGACCAAACTCACTGAAACCCAAGCCATAATTCTCAGCGCCGCAGCCCAGCGCGCGAGCAATCTCGCGATGCCGCTCCCCAAGGGGCTGCACGGTGCTGCCGCGAAAAAGGTCATCAGCATGATGATCGGACGCGGCTGGCTCGAAGAGGTCGACGCCGACCTGCGCAAGAACGAGCCGCTCTGGCGCGAGACCGGCGATGGTCACGGGACCACGCTGGTCGTCACTGACGCGGGGCTGCTGGCCATCGGGGTGGAGCCGGTTGTGGTGCAAACCATGGCTGCGATCCGCACCCACGCGGCCCAACCTCCCGCGCCCAAACCGGCAACCCCGCGTGCGGGGACCAAACAGGCGCAGATCATCGCGCTTTTGCAGCGCCCCGAGGGAGCAAGCGTCGCCGAGATGGTCGAAGCGACATCGTGGCAGGCTCACACGGTCCGGGGCGCAATCTCGGGCGCGCTGAAGAAGAGGCTTGGCCTGCCGATTATCGCCGAGAAGGTTGAGGGTAAGGGAATAGTCTACAAGTTGCCCGCCTGAGCCGTCCTCGACTGTTGAGCTAGGCTGTCGCCTGCGACCGGACTGCGATCATTCATTGCCACGACAGAAGATCGCAGGCCGCCGCCTTTAGGATGTCATGCGTCAAAAGCAGTTCAAATGGGTAGATCTCGCCCGGTTCCGGCTCTCCCCGATGTCCAGTTGGTTGATCCGCTCGGTAATCTCACATTCTACAGACGACCAAAGAAACAGGATCGAGCAGACGTTCGCCTTCATTTTGATGAGGGTGGTGGGATTTATAGTGGTATCATCTTGAATGGTTGGTCGGGCTTCGCATTCCTTTGCATCTGGGGCATCATCTTTCACTTTCCCGTCTGATGAAAGCTACTCCCTTGCAGTCTGGCGGCACTGTGTCCGGCCGCCATCTCTCACCGCAGCGCTGCCCAGTGCGTTCGGCGGCGGCCAACTGGGTGCCATGGCTGTGGAAAGTCTCATAGATCAGGTCGCTGGGGTCGCTGAACGCTGTCAGCACCGCCTCGACCAGCGCCACAGGGAACACCGCCGGGTGCCACCCCGCAGCACCCAAACCGCCCTTTTGCCGCATGATGCAGAAGAGGCTATCCGAAATGCGGCGGCTCTGGATCGTGTTGCCACTGCCGGTCTTGGCGTGGACGGTGCCGTCGGCCCGGCATCGACCACTGCCGCAAATGGTTTTGCCCGCATGCTTGGACGAAACCCCTTATGCGGTTTGCGGTGAGCGCGGCTGCAAGGGAAAACGAACTCGTACGGTGGGGCCAAGCGGCTGTTCCAGACGCCGGACAGCTTTGCCAAATGGTAAATTGATTTGGATTCAGAGGCTTCTCAGCAGGTGGCTTCCGGTGCCTGGCTTCCGGCTGGGTGGCTTCCGCAAACTGGATTCCCTGGATTCCGAAAGGAATCCAGCACGCCAAGATCGTGATTCCGCAAGCCTTTGATAATGAGTCGCTTTTTTCAAAATCGAGTGGCAGGTGGATTCCGCCTGGATTCCCCCACAAAATCCACTTCCGCTAGCGAAATGCCGCGCTGCGCCCCCCCGCATACGTTCGGGGCCCGGGAGGAACCATGCCGGGGGGGACAGCATCGTTTCCGGCCCACTTCCTCCATGTTTGCGGATTTTATTCGCTTTTGTCTCCCATTTCATGCGCGGATTGAGAGACTTGGAACAAGTAAGGTCAGTTTCAATATCGGTTGAAAGTGAAGCAGCGACCGGAGAGGAAATCTGCGGTGACGGCACGTTTTTGAACTTAATTCCAGCGCCTAGGTCTCAAAATACGTCATAATCTGTGTCAATTTGCTTGCATACAAATCATACCTGCGTCATTTTGTTATACCTGTATGCTGTTGAATGTAAATGTTTCGGCCTAGTTTGAGTTTTTGATAAATGAACAACGGAGACAACTGATGGAAACCCTATCGATAGGTCAATACGACCTAATTTATAACGCGTTCTCGTTCGGCTTTGCGACGCTCGCGGCCGCAACGCTTTTCTTCTGGCTAGGTATTGGTCAGGTGAAATCGCAATACAAAACTGCACTTGTGGTTACCGGTTTGGTAACGTTCATTGCGGCCTACCACTACTGGCGCATCGGTCAAAGCTGGAGTGACGCGTACACACTCGTTGATGGTGTACACGTGCCTACTGAAATGGCCTTTAACTCTGCGTATCGCTACGTAGATTGGCTTTTGACCGTCCCGCTTCTTCTTGTCGAGTTGATCCTCGTGATGAGCCTTTCCAGATCCGAGACTGTGTCGCGCGCAACCAGCCTTGGTCTTGCAGCACTGCTGATGGTCGCCTTGGGATATCCGGGCGAAGTGTCAGACTCGAACAACACTCGCTGGATCTTTGGTTTGTTGTCGATGGTTCCGTTTTTGTGGATTGTCTACCAACTGTACGCTGGTCTGGGCAGGGCGATCGAAAGTCAGCCAGAAAGCGCACGTGGCCTTGTACGTCTTGCGCGGAACGTAACTGTCGGCAGCTGGTGCTTTTATCCCGTCGTCTACTTTGCAGGTGCAGTTGGGCTTGAGGGTGCGACAGCGACAGTTGTGGTCGAAGTTGGCTACACAATTGCCGATATCATCGCGAAGGCCGGTTTTGGTGTGCTTATCTTCCTGATTGCAATGCGCAAGAGCGAAGATTTGGCCAACGTCGGTGGGGCAAAAGTAGTTCCCGCAGAATAACGGCTTGGACCGCCCCCGAAGGTCGGGGGCGGTCCCCTTTTCTCACCAGACCGGTTTATTGGAATGTTTGACACCAAATCAAAGATGACCATCTCGCTTGAAGATGTGGACGCCTACATGTTGCGTTGCACCTGCGAAACATCCTCACCGGTATCCGATGCCGCGCGGTATCATTTGACAGCGGGAGGCGCGCGTGTCCGTGCTCGGATTGGACTGGACGCCGCCATCGCGCTTGGGTTGTCGCCAACAACGGCGCTGGCCTGTGCTGCGGCCCCAGAACTTCTGCATAATGCGTCCCTAATTCACGACGACCTGCAGGATGGCGATGCACTGCGCCGCAACATGCCTGCGGTCTGGTCGCGCTATGGGCGGGATGCTGCGATATCATCCGGCGATCTGCTTATTTCAGCAGCTTATAAGGCAATCGCCTTACACCCAAATGCTGGCGCCGCCATTTGTGCGATGCACGACGCGGTTTCCGTC
Organism: Pseudorhodobacter antarcticus; assembly: GCF_900110135.1. Taxonomy (GTDB): domain Bacteria; phylum Pseudomonadota; class Alphaproteobacteria; order Rhodobacterales; family Rhodobacteraceae; genus Pseudorhodobacter; species Pseudorhodobacter antarcticus. Next base: position 9,337 of record NZ_FOCO01000033.1, read on the forward strand.
ACGATCAGAGGCCAGGCGCAAGATTGCAGTGCAAGGAACCATTCATCAGAAGACTGCGCAGGCATTGCTGCCGACAAGTCTGGCCCACTTTTGGCTTTGCCAGTCCGCCTTGCGTTAATTGCAGCTGACGCACCGGGCCAAGAAGTTGCGATCCGTGCCGGTCGCGCCATTGCAATTGCATATCAAACACTTGATGATTTCGTTGACAAGGCCGCCGATCGTGCAACCAGTGCGACCAATATATGCTTGTCACTTGAGGCAGAGGGCCACGACCCTGCAGCTGCCATCTCAGTTGCCCGCACTCGTGCGCAGGCCGCACTAATGTCCGCCAGACAAGACGCGCGCGATTTGCCAAACAGCGCGGGTACGCCGCTACTGACCCTTGTCAATCGACTTGAAGCCCAACTGAAGGAACTTGATAATGCCGCGTGATACATCTTTTTTGGGTCATCAGACGGCCATTGTCGCCGGTGCTGGTTTCGGTGGTATCGCAGCAGCTTTGCGCCTGCGGGCAAAAGGATATAATGTCCATTTGATTGATCGTTGCGCGCGTCTAGGAGGGCGTGGTCAGGTGTTCGAGAAGGAAGGATTTCGTCACGACGCAGGTCCAACGGTGCTGACGGCCCCACATCTGTTTCAAGAACTGTTCACGCTTTTTGGCGAGAATATGTCCGATTATGTGACGCTGGTGCAGCCAGACCCATGGTACCGGTTTCATTACCACGACGGCGAAACTTTTGACTACGGTCCGACCGAAAAGGCGACCGAGGCTGAAATCGCGCGTCTGTCTCCGGGCGATGTCGATGGTTATCGCCGCATGGGGGCATGGTCCAAGAAAATATATGATGTCGGCTTCACCGGTCTGTCGGATGTGCCGTTTCATTCACTCGCTTTCATGATCAAGCAGATACCCGATCTTCTACGGCTTCGGTCGTATGAAAGCGTCTGGTCGATGGTGTCGCGTCACCTCAAAAGCGACAGGCTGCGCAGGGCGTTCTCGATTCAGCCCTTGTTGCTGGGCGGCAATCCTTTTTCGACCACGGCAATTTACGGCATGATCAATCACCTTGAACGCGAACATGGCGTCTGGTTCGCCATGGGTGGCACCGGCGCTCTTGTAGATGCGTTGGAGCGGCTGATGCGAGAGCAAGGGATCAAGATTTCGCTGGGTGAAACCATTTCTCGGATCAAGGTCGAAGGTGACCGCGCAACGGGCGTAGTGCTCGAAACGGGAGAGGAGCTGGACGCCGATCTGGTCGTATCAAACATGGATCCTGTTCACGTCTACCGCGAGATGTTACCTGCGGCGCAGATTTCAAATGTCGCCAAGCTGCGCGTGAAAACCTCCAAGCTTTCCATGGGTCTGTACGTTTTGTACTTTGGGGCGACGAAGACTTGGCCGGACGTTGCACATCACACTGTTTGGTTTGGTGAGCGTTACAAAGACCTGCTGCGCGATATCTTCGAGAAAAAGAAGCTGGCCGATGACTTCTCGCTTTATGTGCATCGTCCCACGGCCACCGATCCCAGCTTTGCGCCTGAAGGGTGCGACAGCTTTTATGTACTCTGCCCGGTTCCGAACCTGGCTGGCGGGCAGGACTGGGCGGTAGAGGGGTCAAAGCTGCGCGACCGGATTGTTGCGGCGCTGGATGCCTCAATGCTACCGGGTTTGAAAGACCATATTACGGCAGAATTTGCCATGACGCCGGCAGACTTCAAGACCAACTACCTGTCCGTAGATGGCGCTGGGTTCTCGCTCTCTCCGTTCTTCACGCAATCGGCATGGTTCAGGTTCCATAACCGTGGCGAGGGGGTGCAAAACCTCTATTTTGTCGGCGCGGGCACGCATCCCGGCGCGGGCGTGCCCGGTGTCGTTTCCTCAGCCAAGGTTCTTGATCATTTGATCCCGGTGGCCGAGGCTGTCATATGAGTCCTGAGGCAACGATGGCGCGCCATGCGCGCAGTTTCGCTCCCGCAGCACGCATGCTGTCACGGTCAGACCGTGCGCGCGTTGCGCGCCTATACGTTCTGTGCCGGACCATTGACGACATAGCGGATGAGATCGGGGGCGATGTAGGTCGCGCTGAATTAGAGACGTTGCATGCGGATCTGGAGCGGATGGACACAACAAGCCTGCTTGCTGTCGAGGGCCGCGCGCTGTTTGCAGGGCGCCCCGACGGGATGAATGCGCTGCGCCAACTTGTGGCTGCGGCGGCGGCAGATACGGGGCGCACCTGTATCGCGGATGACAATGCGCTTGACACCTACTGCATGGGGGTCGCGGGCACGGTCGGCGTCATGATTTGCGCGCTGTTCGACATCGACAGAGGCTGGCACAAGGCTGCAGCGGATTTGGGCAAGGCCATGCAGCTGACCAATATCTGTCGCGACGTGGCAGAAGATGCTCGCGTCGGGCGTCGATACCTACCTTTTTCGCAATGTCCCTATCCGCCGGATGCCATCACGGCAGGTGCGCCGGATGCCATCGCCGCCGCCTCGGCATCCATGGCGCATCTATTGCACCGGGCCGATGATTTCTATCTGACGGGTCGTCATGGATTGGTCGCACTACCGGTTCGGCTGCGACTTGCCGTGGCATCAGCTGCTGCGATGTATGCAGGGATCGGAACGGAATTACGCCGTCGTAACTATTCCCCGCTTCTGGGGCGTACGGTGGTTCCGGCTGAACGCAAAGTCGGGCTGGTCGTTGCAGCCCTTGTTCGTGAAACAACACAAGCATTAAAATCGGAAGTGAGGTCAGCGTATGTCCGGATCTGACGTTGATATTGCGATCCTTGGTGGCGGCTGCGCGGGGTTAAGCATGGCTATTCGCTTGGCGAAAAGTCATCTTTCGGTTCGGGTGATCGAACCCCGGGCCGAATATGTTGATGATCGGGCTTGGAGTTTCTGGCGTACCCGCAGCGATCCGTTTGAGGATTGCGTGCGCAAAGAGTGGACATCTTGGACCGTGGCTGGACCGAACCATCAAAGCACACGAACATCCGCCCATTTGCGGTACCAGACGATTGAGTCTGGCGCGTTCTACACCCGCGCGTGTGAGTGTATCGATCAGGGTCAGGGTACATCGCTGTCAATGGGTGTCACTGCCAACGACGTTATTCGGGCGGGCAAGAACTGGAGAATCGAGACGAATGCCGGGGCGTTCACGGCCCGAACAGTGATAGACACGCGGCCACCAATGCGTGTGCCCGTTTATGGTCAATTCTTTCTGGGTCGCGAAATCCAGACAGAACGGCATGTCTTCGATCCCGATGTCGTGCAATTGATGCATTTTCGCCCGGCGCGAAGTGCGGGCGTTGATTTCGTCTATATCCTTCCGTTTGCGCCCGACCGCGCATTGGTCGAGGTAACGTCGTTCGCACCTCATAACCCGGGGCCTGATGTGTTTGGGCCTTGGTTGGACGCCGAGATAGATGCTCTTGATCCCGGCAAAACCGAAACCCTGCGTACCGAAGCGGGCGCTTTGCCGATGGAAGCAGGGTTTGCTGATCCTGAAGTCCAAGGGATCATTCGCATGGGATTAGGGGGTGGTGCTGCGCGACCGTCAACCGGGTATGCGTTTAGCCGAACCCAGATTCAGGCAGATCAGGTAGCCGCCGCACTGATAAAAGGTAATACTCCGAAAACCAGTCTCGATGGCCCGATTACCCGTTTCATGGACCGCGTATTCCTTCAGGTTATGAAAACAAATCCTGCACGCGGACCCGCTTTGTTCGAGGCGTTATTTCGAAATGCGCCGAAAGATCGCTTGGAAAGGTTTCTGTCGGGCTCGACGAGCACGTTTGACCGGTTATCGGTTATGGCGTCACTGCCGCCGATGCCTTTCTTGCGGGCTGCCGCATTCCCGGCATGACCAGTTCTCCCGCTTGGCAAACTTGGCTATTCATCTGTGCTGCCGCCTTTGCCGTCGTTTTGACAGGCCTGCTAGAACCCGACCTGACTACTCAGGTTTTCCTGCTTGCGCCCTTTGTTGCCGTGATTGGCCTGCCCCATGGCGCACTTGACTTGTCGATCGCAAAGGTGCTTTGGCCTCTTCGAGGGTGGCATGGAAAAGTTAAGTTTGTCAGTCTTTATCTAAGCCTTTCTGCTCTGATCGTTATTTTCTGGATTTTGTTCCCAAGCGCATCTCTGTTCGCATTTCTGATCTATTCCGCGGTTCACTTTTCGGGTGATTGGAGTGACAGCCCCACTGCTTTGCGATGGTGCGGCGGTGCTGCAACCATCGGGGGGCCAGCGCTGTTTCATCAGGGCGATGTTGCGCATATCTTCGGATACCTCGTGCCCGAATCCGCTGCTAATCTTGCAACAAGTTGCCTAGTCATTGCTGGCGGCACAGCCTTGGTGATCTTCGTCGCAATGCTGATATTGCAACCGACAACGCGCACCCGCGCAGCGGCAGAGCAGGCAGCGATATGGCTTGCCGCAGGTTTACTTGTCCCACTTGTCTACTTCATCGTCTATTTTTGCGTATTGCACTCCGTGCGGCACACTGTAGCCACGATCGAGTCGCTAAAAGACCGCAAGGACGCATTGCTGACTGCGGGATTTTTATCTGCAATCACGGCCTTGATGGCAGTTTCAAGTATTCTCTTTCTGGATAGCTTCAAGGCAGGTTTGATTGTGGAGAGCATTTCTCAAACCGTCTTCATAGGATTGGCAGCCTTGACTATTCCCCACATGATTCTTGTTGATCGATTCCAGCGTCGCAGCCACCATTTGGCAGAGGCATTATAAGTCGTAAACACCAACCAGCCCTGATGGTGCGACCGCACTATTTTGTGGATCATCGCAGCCTCGCGTCGTAGCATCGATGCTGTAAGACGCGCTGACATCTAAAAAACAGACCAAGTGCGGGTGTCCAGAAAAACACCTCGCGCCGCCGCGAAGGCCCCTTGTTCCAGTCATTTCCGACCAACCTATCGCGTCCACGGCCGCTCCTTCGGCATCGCAGCCGTTACCTCGACATCCCGCAGCATGCGCCCCGTCACCAGCCCATCCTGCACCCAATCCAATGCCTGCCACCAATCCTCATACCCGCGACGAGCGGAGGTGATCTGTTCGGGATGCGGCCGCCAGGTTACCGGACAGGCCCGCACTTCGATTGTCCGCCATTTGTCGCTGACCAGTACTTTTTCGGTGCCGACAACGACGCTGACGGCACGATCGCCATGGCGGTTGCGCTTCATATCAACCGGCACGCAGCGCGGCACTGCGCCGGGCATCCAGTTGGGCGTAATCCCAGCGCGCGCCATTTCGGCCACGCTGATCGCCATCCGGATGCCACCGAGGCTGTCAGGCATTCCCGCGACGGCGGCGGCGATCACCTCTGCGTCGGGATGGGTGTAGCTGCCCATCTTGTGCTGCCCGCCGTCAACTTTGCAGCCCAGCGCTGCGCGTTGCAGCAGGACATATTCCAGCCCAAAGCCAAAGCCCTCTTCTGAGACGTTCTTTGACACTGGCAGTTCCAGCTGTGCCCTTTCCACTCGAAAAGCCCATTCCAGCGCTGCTTGCACGCCTAGTGGGCGTTTCACCTTTGTGCCGCCGATCCGTCCGATCCGTCCCTGCATGCTCATGGCTGCAATCCTTCAAAGAGGTTCATCTGCGATGGGCCCTCCGGCCCTTCGCTTGGTCGCCAGATCCAAGGGCCCAAGACCATGGGCAGCTGCGAGAGAGCGCCACGCATGCGATGCTGCCAGAGGGTGAACTCCGTTGCCGAGCAGGCGCAGAGCGCGTGCCCGATGGGCCAACCCATCAGCCATCCGACGAAGAGCGGATTGAGCCGCCGCCGTGCTCGGGCTTTCAGGATCCGCCGCGAGACGACGGGCCCATGCGAGGCAATCATTGAAGCCCACAGCGGGCGCGAGATCGGGGCGTGATGCGAGGGTCGCAGCCCATCCGGCGTGATCGCCGGGTCCGGGCGGGTGAAGCCCTGTTCCGCCCGGTAATGCAGAATATCCATCCGGGACTTGCCATCCGCCCGCATGATGTTGCCTTCGCTCGATCCCCTCCAGTTCTGCGCCGCCGGTGTCGGCCATTGGATTGCCTGTGCACTCAGCTTCGGCTCGCCCCGGCTGTTGATCTTGCCGCGCAGCCGGTCCATCTGGTCGTCGGCCACCGGCGTTTGCCATTGCGCCGCCTGCGCTGGCAGGGGCGGCATCCCGCCCGAGCCATAGCTCTGCCCCGGTCCGCCCTTCGCGCCATCCGTCGCTTTCGGTGTCGACCAGTTGCTGATGCCCAGCGCCAGCGCTTCGGCCTTGCGGGTGAAATCGCTGTTCCCGGCCGGGTTGTAGCTGGCAGTGCCGGGATGCAGGCTCATCGGTGTGGGCCAGGATGAAGATGCGGATCCGCTGATGCGGCGCGCCGACTTCAGCCGCAGAGAACAGACCCGCCGCAGGCGAGTAGCCCATGTCCCAAAGCTCTCGCAGCACGGTTTCAAGACCGAGGGTGACATGCCCGGAGACGTTTTCGAGGAACACCCATTCGGGGCGGCATTCGGCGATGACGCGGGCGACCTCGGGCCAGAGGTGGCGGGGATCGTCGGCACCTCCGCGCTTTCCGGCGGCACTGAAGGGCTGGCAGGGGTATCCGGCGAGGATTGTGTCGAAGGCACCACGGAAAGGTCGGGCGTCGAAACTGCGCAGATCATCCCAGATTGGCGCGGGCGCAAAATACCGCGCGGCTTGGGCGGCGATGAGGACAGCGCGGGGCCAGTCCTCCCACTCGACGAAGGCGCGAGTGTGATATCCGGGTTCGGCCAGCATGAGGCCCAGATCAAGGCCTCCGCCGCCTGCGCAGAGGGACAATCCATGCCGGGGACGCGACACCATGCCATTCACCTAATTCCCCGCATCCGGAGCTGTTCGGCCGTGACCAAGCCCCGGCCCAGCATTGCGTCTCGGACGGTGTTGTTGATGGCGCTGACGGGCAAGTAGCGATCAGAATTGATGATCTCGGCGTAAAACACCGGCAGATCGATGATTGGCTTCACCGCCGGTGCCGGATCGGTTTTACGCTTGCGACGCTTCCGACCCGAACTTTCCGACTTGCGCTGGGCTGCACGCTGCATGGCGCGGTCCAGCGCCTTTGGCCCATCGGGTGGTTCGGGATGATCGTGGCGCGTGTCCTTCGCCGCCGAGACGATCTCGGCCTCGGTCAGCCCCAGCTCGGTGCGCCAGCGCTGGACGTGCAGTTGGGGCGGCCAACCCTGCCACCAGCCCGGCAGGGCGGCGGGGTCCAGGCCCAGCGCCAAAATCAACTCTGCGAAAAACTGATCAAATTCGAAATCGCGCGCTTGCGCGTCCTCCTCCTCCTTTACTGGTTTTCTTAAAGGTTCTCTTACAAGGTTAGTGTCCCAATTTGAGACACGGGAATCGCTGTTTTTGAGACACGGGATTGCGTCAAAATGAGACACGGGCCCGTGTTCCAGATCGAGACACGGCGTCTGCGATATTTCTTGCGCCAACCCATTGTCAGAGCGCATTTTTTCCGTGTTCGTGCCGTGTCTCAAATTAGGACACGGGATATGAGGGTCGAAAGGTGCGTTGTCGCCTGTTTCTGGCGGGTTCTTGCCGCTCGGTCCTGGAGAAGTAAAACTTGGCTCGAAGCTGAGAAGGTACCGTGTCGGTCGATGCTGGCCTGTCCGCAGATCGACATTCCGGATCCGCCGGATAAGACCGCGCGTCTCCAGATCATCGAGATGGCGGTTCAGGGTAGCGCGCCCGATTTCGCAATCATGCGCAAGCCGCTCTTGTGAAGGAAAGCAGCCGTAATCCGGATTGAACCGATCACACAGATGCCAGAGCAATATCTTGGTGGTGGGCTTCAGCCCGCGCTGCTGGATGGCCCAATTGGTAGCGGCATGGCTCATGGCTGAGGCCTCCGCGTTGTGCCGTTTGCTTGGCGCTGGCCTGTATCTTTTAGCACCACACGACTGGTGAAGCCATTGTCGGCCAGTGCGCCCAGCGCGTCGTCAAGGCTGCGCACCAGCGCCCACCCAAACCCCTGCGCCAAAACTCGATCGTGAAACGCTTCCTGTGCAGGGCTGAGCCGCCCCTTGAGAGATTTCAGCTCCAGAAACAGCACGCACCCATCGCAGAGCACTATCAGATCGGCAAAGCCGGGCTGCACTCCCATGCCGACCAGGATGGCCTGACGTTTGGCACCGCGCGAGCCCGGCTCGGTCACTTCATTGGCGCAGTGATGGAGGATTGCCTTTTTGGGGAGTGCAAAGCGCAGCGCAATGACAACCGCACGCTGCAGATCGGCCTCTGGTGTCCCGTGCCGCTTCATCGCCGCACCTCCGGGTCTGATCGGTTGCGATCGATGCGCCCGGGCGATTTGGCCTCAAGGATGACCAGCAAGATCCTTGCATCCTCGCGCTCCGTTGGAGTTTGGCTATGGCGCACGAGAACATTGCAGGCCATGCGCAGCAGATGATCCGAGTGGTGGACAACATCGGCCACAACAATGCGGGCCTCATGCAACCGCTCCTCAATCCACTCCTGGCGGATCTCGTCACGGGTGTTGCGCTTGCGGAAGGGCAGGGGGATGCTCATCGACGCATCCCCCGGCGTGCGCGGCGATGGTCCGCTGCTTCCTGATCTTCCAACCATTCCACAACAACGCTGCGGCGATAATAGATTTTCCGACCCGCACGGATGCAGGGCGGCCCCCAACGCTCGGCTGTCCAGCGCCGCAGGGTTCCTTCGGTCACCTCGAGTTCCTGGGCAAGATCGGACCGGCTGATCCAACCGTTTAGCAGCGCGCGGGACGGATCCCTGCTGCCTTTGGCGTTCGTGAGTTCCTGCATGTGTTTTCTCCAGTGTAAGTGCCCGAATGCGGGCAAATGCTGCTGGCCATTCACGCATATCGCTGGGGGTGGCAGGGAGGCACGGGGTGGCACGAAATCCGTCACCCTCGTGCCACCCCTTGTTTTACTGGCTTTTTGGCGATCTCAGCTCCGTTGGTTCGCAGTCTCGCTGCACTGCGGCAATCCGGTTCAATGCGCTTTCGCGTTCATTCCTATGCAAATCGCCTTGTTCGCGGGCTTTCGCGCGCATTGGCGCGCAAACAGGGGGTGGCAACGTGCACAAACGCGTGCCACCCCCTGTTTTATTGACGATTTTGCACATCTCGCCCCTTCCGGCCGTGATTCTGGCCGCCAACGGCATGTGTGGGTGGAAATATTGATCGATGACACGGGGCACCGCTCAGGCTGGAAACCGGCCCAGCGCGCAAATTCCCAATAAAACAGGGGGTGGCACGCCCACTGTCTCCAGCGTGCCACCCCGTGCCTCCCTGCCACCCTCAGGGCCATGCTCTGCTTGATAGAGGGCGCGATCTACGCGTCATGACAGGGCAAGAGAAAGGTATTCAGATGGTGAACAGACAGAAACTGACGGAAGTGATCGTGCGCGAGGCCGAACCTGCGGAGGGTCGGGATTATCAGATCTTTGATACCGAGGTGCGCGGTTTTGCCGTTTGCATCTACCGCGGTGGTGGTCGCGCCTTCACGCTGGATTATCGCTACGCCAGTCGGCAACGCCGCATGACCTTTGGCCGCTGGCCGGAATGGAGCGTGTCGGCAGCACGCACGCGCGCCAAAGAGTTGCGCCGGGACATCGATGCGGGGGGCGATCCATTGGCGAACAAGGATGCCCTGCGCGAGGCACCCCGGATGACGGATCTGATCGCGCGCTACGTCGCGGTGCACCTGACGCATCTGGCCAAGCTCAATGCGGGCGATCAGCGTTCAATGATGGAGAAGTTCATAGGACCTGCCTGGGGCAGGATGCTCGTGACCGAGGTCAGCTCCTACGATGTGGAACTGCTGCTGAACAAGGTCGCCGAGGGGCGCGCGCGGCCTGCCAAAGCAAAGCCCAACAACCGAGCACGCAAGCTGCAGGGCGCAAAGCCCACGCCCGTGCGGGCAAACCGGGTCGGCGAGGTGGTCAGAAAGATGTTCGCCTATGCCGTCAAATGGGGCTGGCGCGAAGATAACCCGGCCATGGGGTTTCGCAGGCGAATGGAAACGCCGCGCGAACGATATCTGTCGCAAGATGAACTCAGCCGCCTCGCTGCCGCCCTTGACGCTTCCCACGATGATCGTGGCGCAGGGATTATCCGGCTGTGCATGTTGACCGGGGCGCGCGTGGGCGAGGTGCGTCAAGCAAGATTCGAGGATTTCAACCTCGAACACCTTTCATGGACCAAACCCGCGACGACGACAAAGCAGCGCCGCGTGCACCGCGTGCCGATTTCTGACGAGGCGGCTGCCATCGTGCGCCAGCGCCGCCTTGTGGTGCTTTCTGGATCGCCGTGGCTGTTTGCGGGCGATACGCCCGGCCAGCCTGTACAGGAAATCCGCCGCTTCTGGGCGCGGATCCAAAAGGAGGTTGGCATCCCTGGCGTGCACATCCACGACCTGCGCCACACCTTTGCATCGCTGCTGGTGAGCGGTGGCGCCTCGCTCGAGATGATTGGCAAGCTGCTTGGCCATAGCCAGATGCAAACCACCCAGCGGTATGCGCATTTGATGGACTCGCCGTTGCGCGCGGGTGTCGATGCCGTCGCCAATGCCTTCAAGCCCAAGCCCCGCCTCGTCCACACCGCAGAGCCAGCTTCGGCATCGATGACCTCGCGCAGTGGGCCCGGCCGGGTTACCGCTTCGGCTTCTTGAACTTCAGGGCGTCAAGAATAGGTTTGAGGCGCCGACGGATCGAGCGTTCATCCGGGAATGCGCCACCTTCCGATCGTGCGGCGAACCAGTCCTGCAGTTCCCGGATCCATTCATTTTGTGAAGCGGGCAAGCCCTCTTCGAATACGCGCCGTGTGATCTCGACATTCATCGCTGGCCAGTCGTAATCCCCTTCCTCGCTCAGCCCAGCGCCCTCGGCGATCCGACCGAAGAGATTGTGAGCGTCCTCAAAGATTTGAACATCTTCGCCCAAGATCATCACATCCCCAATCGAGACTATGACGCCCGCCTCCGGCGCACTGATGTACAGCCACTCGTCGTCATCAGGCAGGCGGATGCGGTGCAGATGCGCCGATTGCGGCCCAGTCCCGCAGCGGCGGAATATTGGCAGGATATCCATCGGCTGGATTTGGACCAGCCCGCTGGCGCGCTTGTCTGCGCATTCGACGGGCGGAATGCCGGTGACGATCCTTAAAGATCCCGTTCCAGCCCAACCGGCTATGTCTGATACCGTGCAGCCCCAGCGTGCGGCAGCTTCGTGGATAGTGTAGAAAACACGTTGTGGTAATCCCATTTTCAGCTTCCCATTGCGTATGCACCGCTGTCGGGTCGAGCAGGCCCCTTGAGCGGCAAATTCAACTTGTGATCAGAGGCTTGATCCTGCCGCACGGGGCGCCAGCGGTAACGATTCGGCCTCGACTACCAATTATAGACGGGCTAGGGGGTCAGTCTCTTACCCCTTGTTGTGGCTCCAACTTCTCAAGAAATCCTCCATGTCCTTCATCAAAGCGCAGCAGCTCTACCGAATGGCTGAAATGGCCGCTGCACGGCGTTTGGGGATCTCTATGCGCATTGTCATGGAGGAGTTCGATGTCGAGGAGCGCACGGCACGACGCATGTTGCGCCAGTTCGAAGATCTGTTCCCTGGTGTGCAGACCTCGGACGCAGATGACCGTCGCCGTTGGTGGTCGTTGACAGATGTGCCCTACATTCAGCACCGCGTTCTCAAGGAGAACGAACTGGCAGCCCTTGATTTGGCGATCCGACGCGCGGCACGCGATGGTGCTGAAGGTGAGGCCAAAGCACTGGAAACCGCACGCGACCGTCTCGTCGCGTCTTACTCCCGCCCCATGGTGCGCGGGGCAAAGGGATACTCAGAGATCCTTTTGCTGGCGAATGGCTTTGCGTCTCGGCCAGGCCCAACCCGGAGGGTGCCCGAGGATTACCTCAATCTTTTGTTTACCGCCTTCCGCAGGCCCACCATGGTCGAGATCGTCTATCAGGGCGCGCGCGATCCAGAGCCACGAAAGCGTCTGGTGGAGCCCCACGCCGTGATTGTCGGCACCCGTCATTACCTGATTGCCCGAGACATCAATGCCGACCTGCAATACCGGCAGTTTCGGTTTGACCGCATCTTCGAGATGCGCGGTACCGTTCAGGTCTTCGAGCGCGACCCAGATTTCGACGTTGAGCGTTATAGCGCCCAAGGCTTTGGGTCGTTCGTTTCTGACGCGGAGCAAGGTCCAGTCCGCTGGCGTTTCTCGCCCAGCGCGGCATCCGAGGCGCGCGACTTCGTGTTCCATCCTAATCAGGAGTTAACCGAGCTAGACGATGGCAGCCTCTTGGTCGAGTTCGAGGCCAGCGGCTGGCTGGAGATGGCATGGCATCTCGTCAAATGGGGCAATGCCGTCGAGGTACTGGATCCGCCAGAGCTCAGGAACATGCTGGAGCGCGTAAGGCGCGGAGAGGTAGAAATCCTGCCTTGAAGGTTGAAAAGGGCGGGAAGCGGTCATTAGCTACAAGTGCGCGGGCCTGCTACGCCCCAATGTCGGAAACCGACATTCATTCAGCTTTGAAATAGGGCTTCTCTTTGTACCGCCGCGTGTCAGCTTCGAGCCCGAACCTACGTATCCTGCGGGATGCCTGAACGAGCGAAAAATTCGTATTGTTGCCATTGCCAACGGTCAGGACGGCTCGTTGCTACCCATGAAAAAAGGCTGCGCCGAACGGCAGTTCTTCTTGCGTTCGAACTATCCGGTCTACGATTTCCTGTGGCTCTACGGTCGATTTCGGTCGTTCGGGCATCCGTTACAATTTTCTATTGCAAGCGGGTGATCTAAATACTGTCCTTCACGCGAACCCAAGTCTTTAAGAGATGACTTGCCATGGCTTCACCAAGCCGCTCTCCATCCCTGTCGTTTAGTGCAAGCACCATTTCCTCGTGATCCGCCACTGCACCGTCCCACGAGCCTGGCTTCTGACTCCCGATATATCGGATATGTTTCAACCTTGCTTGAATGTTCGACTGCATCTCTTTCAGCGTTTCATTCTTTGAAAGCTCCGTCAGACGCGAATGAAACTCTTGGTTCAACTTGTAGTACGGCATCCTATCGCGGTCGTCGTAGTAGCTCATCATGCGCTCATGCAAAGTAACGAGACTTTCAATCTCTTCGTCGCTCGCTCTCACGCAGACTAGCTCCCCGGCGAGCCTCTCAAGCTGGCCCAACACCTCAAGCATAGAAAACACATCCTCTGGGGTTAGCTTCCTAACGATGCTGCCTTTTGATGGGCGTACAATCACAAGCCCTTCGGCGGCGAGAGTGCGGAGCGCCTCGCGAAATGGCGTACGAGACACGCCTAAATCCTCGATGAGTTGCGCTTCATCTATTCGACTTCCCGGCTCCAGCGAACCGTCGATGATCAAGTCGCGAACACGATTCGCAACCTGATCATGAAGAGACCGGTTCGTTATGGCAATGGATGGAACCATGGCTAACTCTCTACTTATTATGGCTTAATTCTGACCTTGGTGCGTTTGAATATTGTATCCATATTCAGCTTGCAGGTCCATACCTCAAGAGTGTATACAAAATACATGTAGCGGAAATGCAAGCTTGCATGCCGCAAGGAGAGGAGACCACCCAATGAAATCGCTTCGCAATGGCGTGTCCGCCACATTAATGGTTTGTGCCGTGTCACTATCCGCAGCGCCGGCCGTCGCTGAGACCTACATCGTCGCAGTCGGCGCCCCATCGAACAGCCTTCAGGGGCGCAGTGCGGCCAAGTTTGCAGAAGATCTGCAAGCTGAACTTGGCGATGCACATATTGTGGAATTCTATGCCGACGCGCAGCTGGGTGACGAAAAAGAACTGATGCAGAAGCTTCGACTTGGCACGGTCCAATTCACGCTGATTTCGTCAATTATGACTAACGTGGCACCTGAATTCGCGCTCTTCGACATGCCGTTTCTTGTCAAGGATCGTGCTCATCTCAAGGCGATCGATGCCGAGATCGTCCAGACCGACCTCGCGCCAAAGGCCGAAGAAACTGGCCTGAAAGTGCTGTCCACCTGGGAGAACGGGTTCCGTCAAATCACCAACAGCACGCGCCCAATCAATACGCCAGCAGACCTTCAGGGGCTCAAGATCCGTACGCCGTCGTCTGAGTGGCGTGTCGCTATGTTCAAGGAATGGGGTGCAAATCCGACGCCGATGTCCTTCTCTGAGGTATTCGTGGCGTTGCAGACTGGAACGATGGACGGGCAGGAAAACCCACTGACCAACATCACCGGTGCCAACTTTCAGGAAGTTCAGAAGTACCTGAGCCTCACCGGCCACGTCTATTCTCCATCATATCTGACCACTGGTCTGGAAGTCTGGAATAATCTGCCCGAAGATGTGCAGTCTGCCGTCAGAATCGTCGCGGCGTCGGTCCAGGAATGGTCGCTAGAAGAAGGTGAATCCGCCGACAACGAATTGGTGGACAAGGTCAAGGCCGCCGGCATGGAAGTAAACGAAGTCGACAAGGACACCTTTATCGAGGCCTCTGCGCCAATCTACAAGGCATTCGCCGACCAAGTCGAAGGCGGAGAAGAACTGGTTAGCCGCGCTCAGGCTCTGGCCAAGTAAGTTGCCTATATCGCGCCGACCGGTTTGTCCGGCCGGTCGCACGCGCATCGTAAGGAGTGCCTCAAATGGTCGAGAAGTTCGAAAAAGCCCTTCTATGGGTTATAGAAACAGTTTGCCTGGCGCTTATGGTTGCCCTCGCGCTGTCGGTAATCTATTCGACCACAATGCGTTACTTCGGACTATCGCCGTCCTGGTACGATGAAATCGCGAGTGTGCTGCTGGCCTGGCTGACCTATTTCGGTGCCACATACGCCTTGTTCCTTCGTCAACACATGAGTTTCGGCGGCATCGTAACGGCATTGCCCAAACGCGCCGCAGTCGCGCTCGCGCTTTTCTCTGAACTCCTAGTGATCAGCTTCTTCGCAATTGTCGCGTGGTATGGAACCGCCGTGCTGGCCGTTGCCAAATGGGACTCACTTCTCAGCCTCCGGTGGATGACACTCGACATTGTCCAGTCGATCATCCCGATTTCTGCAGTGCTTATGATCATCGGTACAGTGCTGACACTGCCGCGCGCCCTAGCGAATGCGGCGGCAGGAATCGACATGGAGCACGCAGATATCGAACACGCCATCGCCGAGGCAGAGCGCGAGAGCGCGGATAGATCCCGAAAGGATGCGCCCAAATGATCCTTCTCTTCACAACGATTGCCTTGATCGGGCTGATCCTGATCAATGTGCCGATTGCCGTCGCCATTGGCATCGTCGCTGTCGGCGGTCTTCTCCTGACGCCGGGCGGCGCGACGCTCTATGATATGGCAATCGCTTTGTATTCGGGCGCCACGTCGTTTCCGCTGATCGCCATCCCACTGTTCATCTTGGCCGGGAACCTGATGAACACCTCGGGCATCTCAGTGCGGCTGATCAACTTCGTGACATCCCTGATCGGCTTTGTCCGCGGTGGCCTTGGCATGGTCAACATCGGGGTGTCGATGGTCTTTGCTGAGATATCGGGGTCGGCCGTCGCGGATGTCGCGGCCACCGGCACAGTGCTGATCCCCGAGATGAAGAAACGCGGTTATTCCCGTACGCTTGCCGCCGCGATCACCTCGTCATCGGCCTCACTGGCCATCATCATTCCGCCGTCTATCCCGATGATCCTGTATGGAGCTATTGCCGAAGTTTCGGTGCTAAAACTTTTCGTGGCCGGTATCGTGCCGGGCGTCCTTGGTGGGTTCTTGCTGATGGCGGTAACCTACGTACTGGCGATCCGCTATGATCTGCCCCGTGCGGAGAGTTTCGATTTGTGCCATGTCTGGCGGTCATTCAAGGAGGCGTTCTGGGCCCTGCTTATGCCGGTCATCATCCTTGGTGGCATCTTTTCAGGCATCGTGACTGCGACCGAAGGCGCTGGCCTTGCTGTTCTGGCGGCCCTGATCATCGGTCTCTTCGTCTACCAGGATATGGACGTGTGGCGCCTGCGCAAGGTGATGCTCGAAGGTGTCAGCCAGACAGGCGTGGTGATGCTGCTAGTCGCGACATCGGCAACACTGGGACTATTTCTGACGCAGGCGCAGGTTCCGCAGCAGCTTGCACAGCAGATCACGGAATTTACGACCAATCCGCTGATCGTGTTGGCACTTCTTAATCTCCTGTTACTGGTTCTGGGCATGTTCCTGCACGGCGCCGCGGCAATCATTCTGGTGGTGCCGGTGGTGATGCCCTTGGTCAACGCCGTCGGGATCGATCCCATCCACTTTGGGATTATGGTCACCCTGAACCTCGCCATCGGCCAGCAGACGCCGCCTGTCGCGTCGGTACTGATCACGTCATGTTCCATTGCCAAGGCGGGAATCTGGGAAACGTCCCGCACCAACCTGCCGTTCATCGGCGTGCTCGCCTTCATCCTTTTGCTGGTGACCTATGTGCCACAGGTGTCTCTCGCACTCACGGAGATCATCCAATGACCAATCCAAAACCGCGTATCGCTATCATTCCGGGGGATCCTTCCGGGATAGGGCCTGAACTGATTGCCAAACTGCTGAACGAAGACGGCGTGCAAGACGCTGCCAACATCCTACTTATCGGGGACGAGCATGTCTGGCGGCAGGGGGCAGAACAAGCGGGTCTGAACGTTGATCTGCCGCAGATCGACGAAGAGGCTATCACCACGCAGCAGGGGCTGGCCTGGCTGCAGCTTCAGACGATCACGCCTGAGGACGTGAAGATCGCAGAAATTACCGTTGCCGGCGGCGCGTCCAGCCTGCGTTGCCTCGACAAGGCGCTCGACCTCGCGATGGCGGGCAAAGTGGACGGGATCCTGTTCGGGCCGTTCAACAAGGCGGCGCTTACGAGCGCGGGCCTCGACGCGGAAGACGAGCACCGCTACATGGCTCGCTACATCGGCTTCAAGGGCTATCACAGCGAGATAAATGTTCTTGACGATCTGATGACGACGCGGGTCACCAGTCATATCGGCTTGAAGGACGTCGCCGAACAGATAACGGCCGACGCGGTGGAAAAATCGATCTGCCTGGCCGAAGAAACGCTTCGGCGCGCAGGCAAGGAACGGCCGCATATCGCCGTCGCTGCGCTGAACCCGCACGCGGGCGACGATGGCAAATTCGGCCGAGAGGAAATCGACATACTGCAGCCTGTCATCAAGGCCGCGCAGGCCAAACAGAAACACGTAACAGGCCCGTGGCCATCGGACACTGTTTTCCTCAAGGCGCAACGGGGGGAAGTCGATGCGGTCGTCACGATGTACCACGATCAGGGGCAAATCGCCATCAAGCTGATGGGTTTTGATCGCGGCGTGACCGTGGCCGGGGGCCTTCCGATCCCGGTTGCCACACCGGCCCACGGAACCGCATTCGACATTGCCGGACAGAACAAGGCGAATGTCGGCGCTACGCTGCAAGCCTTCAACTTGGTGGTACGCATGGCCGGAACTCATCGCGCAAACCGCGCGGTAGCCTAACAAGGAAAACCAAATGACCAAGATTAAATCCATTCGAACCCGCGTCTGGAACTGGACAGGCCCGACAGTCCCGCCGCAAGGAAATTTCTGCACCAATGCTTCGGATGCGCTGTGGGACAAGGGCGACGCAATGGCGTCATTCCGGTTCCATCAGTGGCTGACCTGCGAAGTGGAGGCCGAAGATGGAACCATCGGCATTGGCAATGCGGCGCTAGCTCCCACGGTCGTAAAGAAAGCCATCGATGATTGGTACGCGCCTCTGGTGATCGGTGAAGACCCTTTTGATTACGCCTATATCTGGGAAAAGATGTACCGCCGCACCCATGCATGGGGCCGTAAAGGCATCGGTATGACCGCGATTTCCGCCATCGATATCGCGATCTGGGATCTGATGGGCAAGTTGGTAAACAAACCGGTGTTCAAGCTGCTGGGCGGACGCACCAAGGAGAAGATTCCGGTCTATTATTCAAAGCTTTACGCAGACAGCATTCCCGCGATGCAAAAGGAAGCTGAATTGGCGCAAAAGCACGGCTATCAGGCTTACAAGTCGCGGTTTGGCTATGGGCCGAAGGACGGCATGTCCGGCATGCGCGAGAATCTCAAACGGGTTGAAGCCCTGCGCGAAGTCTTGGGCTACGACGTTGATCTCATGCTCGAGTGCTACATGGGCTGGAACGTCGATTACACCAAACGCATGTTGCCCAAGCTCGAAAAATTTGAACCGCGCTGGCTAGAAGAGCCGGTGATTGCAGAAGACGTGAACGGGTATGCGGAACTCAACGCTATGGGGATCGTGCCGATCTCGGGCGGAGAGCATGAATTCGGGCTGATCGGCTGCACGGACCTGCTGCGCAAGGGCGCCGTTAGCGTGCTGCAATACGACACCAACCGCGTGGGAGGGATCACAGCGGCGCAGAAAATCAATGCGGTCGCTGAAGCCTTTCAGGTGCCGGTCATTCCCCACGCTGGACAGATGCACAATTATCACCTGACAATGGCCAACGCCAATTGTCCGATCAGCGAATACTTCCCGGTCTTCGATGTCGAAGTCGGCAATGAGCTGTTTTATTACATATTCAAGGGAGATGCGGAGGCCGTCGACGGGTACCTGCAATTGGACGACGACACTCCGGGCCTTGGGATCGAGATCACGGAAGAACACATTGCAAATTTTGAGGTCATTGAATGAAACCCTATAACGGTATCTGGCCCGTCGCGCCGACGGCTTTCAATCCCGATGGCACGTTGGACGATGACGGCAATCGCCGCATCATGGAGTGTATGATCGATCAGGGCAGCGACGGTATCTGTGTCCTTGCCAACTACTCGGAACAGTTCCTGCTGTCAGACGCGGAACGCGAAGCTCTGACGCAGTTGAGTTTGGAGCACGTCGCGGGCCGTGTGCCGGTGATTGTCACCATCAGCCATTTTGCGACCGACATCGCCGTGGCGCGCGCGCACCAGGCCAAGGAGATGGGCGCGGACGTGGTCATGATGATGGCACCTTACCACGGAGCTTTAATGAAGGGCACGCCCGCGCAGACGTTCGAACAGTTTCAACGCGTGGGCGAGGTCGGCATTCCCATCATGCTACAGGATGCGCCATTGTCCGGGGTTGAACTGGACGTGCCGCTGCTGGCCAAGATGGCGCGCGAGATTGAGATGCTGAAACTGCTTAAGATTGAAAGCGTCGGAACGGCGGAAAAGCTGCGAGCGCTTCTGGCCGAGGCGGGGGATTATATCGATGGCCCGTTTGACGGTGAGGAGGGCATCACACTAATGGCCGATATGGACGCAGGTGCAACCGGTACGATGACCTCGGCCACGATGACAGATCAAATCAAACCGGTCGTCACGCATCACCTTTCCGGCGATCGCGATGCCGCAATGGCTGCCTATGCGCGGGTGTTGCCTGCGATCAATCATGAAAATCGTCAGTGCGGTTTCCGCGCGGCCAAAGAAACCATGAAGGAAGGCGGCGTCATCAAGTCGGCTTTCTGTCGCCATCCGATCCCGCCACTTGGCTTTGAAGCGCGCGCGGCCTTGATGGAGTTGTTGCGGCCACTGGATCCAGTCGCACTGCGGTGGGGAAAGTAACATGAACCAGTCTAACTGGGCATCGGAACTTCGGGAAATCGCACAGCTATCCGCCCGCGTCGAAGCCTGGCCGAGGAAGCGATGGTTCGCCCTCTGCGCCAGCATCTCGAAACCTCCGTTAAACACACGACCTAGGCGGAACGCATCGTGAAACAAGACTCAACTCGAGGGGAGAAAGACACATGACGAGAAAGACCATCGCATTGATCCAAGGCGATCCAGCCGGTATCGGTCCCGAGTTGATGGCAAGATTGCTAAGCGACGAGGACGTGCACGCCGAGGCAAATCTAGTGGTGATCGGCGCGCCTGAGATATTCGCGCGTGGTGAGGAACAGCGTGGGGTAAGCATCGAGAATGTCCGCCACGTTGATTTCGATGCGGACATCGACGTCCGCGAAGGTGAGGTGCTGCATCTCGACATGCAGATCGACGGCTTGAGCGGTGTTCCTATTGGGCAGGTCTCTGCGGCCGGGGGGCAAAGCTCGTTGACGGGATTACAGAAGGCGTTCGAGCTGTCGCGCGCTGGCCTAATCGACGGCGCGATATTCTTGCCGTTCAACAAGGAATCCATGCATCTTGGCGGCAACCAATTCGCGGATGAGTTGGGTTTCGCCAGCCACTTCTTTCAACTCAAGACCCGGTGCAGCGAATATAATGTCGCCAATGGGATGTGGAACGGGCGTGTCACCAGCCATGTGGCGATGCGCGACGTGCCCGACTTGCTGACCGAAGAGTTGATAGAGGAAAGCATCATCTTAACCGACCGGACGCTGCGCATGGCAGGATATGAACACCCCCGCATTGTTGTCGCCGCCTATAATCCCCACGCCGGCGATGGTGGCCTAATGGGGGACGAGGAAATCCGCGTTATCCGCCCTGCGGTGGAACGCGCCAAGCTCAGGCAGATCTCGGCCGTCGGGCCGCTTCCAGCCGATACCCTGTGGCTGAAAGTGCGCGATGGCTACTATGATGCGGTGGTTACGATGTACCACGATCAGGGCCAGATCGCGATCAAGCTGCTGGGGTTCGACAAGGGTGTCTCGGTTCTGGCGGGCTTGCCATTGCCCCTCACGACGCCCGCACACGGAACGGCCTTCGACATCGCAGGTCAGAACAAGGCGAACCTCGTGCCCACCAAGAACGCCTTCAAGATGTGCCTGAACATGGCCAGCAACCGCCACGTGTCCGAAGGTGTTGAAACCGCCGACGCTTGAGCACTCTCTAGCTTTACATGACGAAATCCTAAGAAATCGGACTCCTTTGACATGACCTTCACCCCACACGGAAAACATCTGATCGCAGGCGAATGGGTGGCTGGTGACGCCACGTTTTCCTCCTCTCCCGCACACGGCACGGCCCACGACTTTTCTGTTGGCACACCCGATCACGTAGACGCGGCGGCGCAGGCGGCAGAAGAGGCGTTTTGGAGTTATTCACAAACCACGCGCAAGGATCGCGCCGCCTTTTTGCACCGGATCGCCGATGAAATTGAAGCGCGGGGCGAGGCGATCACCGAAATAGGTATGCAGGAAAGTGGTCTGCCCGAGGGACGTCTGCAGGGCGAACGCGGTCGAACCATTGGGCAGCTTCTACTGTTCGCGGACCATATTTTGAAGGGCGACTATCTTGATCAGCGCCATGACAGTGCGCTGCCAGATCGCGCGCCCGCACCTCGTCCCGACCTCAAGATGGTGCAACGCCCCATTGGGCCAGTCGCAGTCTTTGGCGCATCAAATTTCCCGCTCGCCTTTTCCACTGCTGGCGGAGACACGGCAGCAGCTTTAGCGGCAGGTTGTCCGGTGGTGGTCAAAGGCCATTCTGCGCATCCAGGCACCGGAGAGATCGTCGCAGAAGCAATCCATGCAGCAATTAGGGCCTGCGGTATTCATCCAGGAACATTTTCCCTTATCCAAGGAAGTAAACGCGATGTTGGCACCACTTTGGTTCAGCATCCGCTAATCAAGGCCGTTGGTTTTACCGGCAGTCTTGGCGGTGGGCGGACTCTGTTTGATCTGTGTGCATCGCGCCCGGAGCCGATTCCGTTCTTTGGCGAACTTGGATCCGTGAACCCAATGTTTTTGTTGCCCGATGCGCTGAGCAATCGTGGCGCGGCTATTGCAGTGGGCTGGGCGGGGTCGCTTACGATTGGGGCGGGGCAATTCTGTACCAATCCCGGGATTGCAGTTTTGATCGACGGGCAGGATGCGGATGCGTTCGTTACAGCCGCCGCAGAGGCCTTGGGCAAGGTAGACAGCCAGACCATGCTCACGGATGGGATTGCGCAGGCCTACCGGATCGGACGTGATCGCATCGCAGGCACGTCCGGCGTGCGCGAGGTTCTGGCGACCTCCTGCGAGGGGCGGCAAGCGACACCCAATCTTTATGAAACCGATGCGCAGACGTGGCTGAACAGTCGCACACTTCGGGAAGAGGTGTTCGGTCCGCTTGGCATTGTGGTGCGCGCCAAAAATTGCGGACAGATGGTCGAGATTGCAAAACGCCTTGAGGGTCAACTAACTTGTACCTTGCATATTGACGATGCCGACACAGCGGTCGCGCAAATTCTGATGCCTGTGCTGGAACGCAAAGCGGGCCGTGTGCTGGCCAATGGGTTCGCCACAGGCGTAGAAGTGGCTGACAGTATGGTCCACAGCGGCCCCTACCCAGCCTCGACCAATTTCGGCCATACCTCAGTTGGCACACTCTCAATCCGCCGGTTCCTAAGGCCTGTCTGCTACCAGAACATGCCGGAGGCTTTGCTCCCGCGGTAACCTGAATATAGGCAATGTTTTCGCAGCCGGGATAGACGTCCACAACCTGTCCGGAGCGCAAATCGATATCCGTGCGAACCATTGGCAATGACCACATTTCGACGGAGGATCTTTTCACCGCGGTCGCGATGCGCAGTTAGCTGCTGTTCGGGCAGACACGGCGAATTCACGCCTCGTCACACACTGCTGACCTAAGTCGGGTCAAATGCTGCGCACCTGTTCCAATGCCCGCTTCAGGGAAGCTGCGTCGCAGCTTTGAGAGCGTTAGTGAACGGCAGCTTCGGGCCGAAAACGATGGTAAATGGCCGTCGCACGCATTAGCTTACCTCAACGCCACATCAACGCGCGAACGCGCACTAGTGCGGGGCTATGCCCGCCAATGCGCGTGAATGCTGCTGAATGTGCGGTTGGAAACTTGCTAAAATCAAAGACTTACCAGTTAAGATACTGATTTTATTAACTTATTAAAATTCTTGAATTATAGGCTCATAACCTGAAGGTCGTAGGTTCAAATCCTACTCCCGCAACCAAAAAATAACGTGTTATCAGTCACTTGCAAAGCGCCCGTCGGGGCGCTTTTTGCGTTGCCACATTGCCCGGAAGCACTGCGGAAGCAAGAGGGAGCGAAGTTATTGGTAACAAAGCGAAAACTACAGCTATTCATATAGCTTTTCATGCGTGAGCGGATCGTCAAGTTTTACGATCTGGAAGGATCTGCCGTAATCATCGGCTAACAAGTTTGTAACTGCTGCAGTCTTCGCTGTGCCCTTTGGCACGACGATATTTTGGATATGGCCTTTGACTCAAAATTGCCTGCCTCAAGCCCCCTTGTCCGTTCCGGGGCGGAACTTATTTTGCGGCGTAAAGCCAGACGCTGTTGCCTCGCGCGGGTTGCGCACCCAGACGGTCCGGTTGGGGTGCAGACCGCCACCGCGCCTCGCAGGAACGGCCATGTGCCGCGCACGTTGCAACAGGCGCGTGTCGGCAAGGCCAGCAAATGGATGGAACCCGCCGTTGTCTGCGACCACCTTGTCCCACGCGGCCTTGCGGGCATTAAGGATCGCAGGATCGGCAAGCTGGGTACAGTTGATCTCGTTGGTGTTCAGATCCGCAATGATTTCATCGCCATTTTCGACAAAGGCAATCGGCCCACCAAGCGCTGCTTCGGGCCCCACATGGCCAATCACAAGGCCGATCGAGCCACCGGAAAAGCGGGCGTCAGTCATCAGGGCGATAACGATGCCACGCTCGCGGCACAGGGTTGTGATGCGCGCGGTTGGGTCCAGCATTTCTGGCATGCCGGGTGCACCACTTGGCCCCTCATAGCGCACGATGATCATGTCGTTGTCCTGAAATGCCTCGGGCGTTTGGTCCAGCATGTCGAGCAGCGCCTGTTGGCCGTCAAACACGCGCGCCTTACCCCGGAACAGGTTGTTCTCAAGCCCGCCCTCAACACCTGCCAGCTTCAGGATGGCCGAAAACTCGGGCGACAGGTTGCCGCCAAGCATGCGCAACCCACCGGTGGGCTTATAGGGTGCCTTAACCGGATAGATCACATCGCCGTCGGCGCGTTTGGCACCAAGACGCGCGACCTGTTCGGCCAGCGTCTCGCCGGTGCAGGTCGGCACGTCACCGTTCAGCAGACCCGCCTCTAGCAATTCGCGCACGATGACCTGCACGCCGCCAACTTCGTCGATGTCGACCATGGAATACTTGCCGTAAGGCCGCGCGTTGGTCAGCACGGGAACGACATGCTGCGACAGGTGATTGAACTCCTCAGGGGTGATGATGTCCTTCCAGAAATCAGCAAAGCCTGCGGCGCGGGCTATCTCTGGCGCATGCAACAGCGCGTTAGTGGAGCCACCGATGGCCAACGCCACAATCGTGGCGTTGCGCAGGCTGTCGCGCCCGACGATATCGCGGGGCTTGAGGTCTTTCTCGATCATTTGGGCCAGCAGAGTGATCAACTCATCCGGAAACTCTTTCAGACGGCGCGGATCGTCTGACGGGGGGGCCACCATGTGCAGGGGCTGCATGCCCAGCACGCCGATGAACGTCTGCATGGTATTGTAGGTGAACATACCACCGCAGCTGCCAAAGCCCGGGCAGGCGTGGCAAGCGATGTGGTCGCGGTATTCGGGGTCCGGATGGCCTGCTGCCTGAAAGGCGCTGACGATATCGAGCTTTTCGCCGGTTTTTGGATCGGTGCCGGGATGTATCGGACCATCGGACATGATGATGGACGGCAGATTGTGCTCCAGCATCGCCGCAAGCGTGCCGACGGGCGGCTTGTCACAGGCAACCACGGCTATCGTGCCGGCAAGACCCGTGGCGCTAAGGTGTTCGCACAGCGCATCATGCGTCACCTCGCGCCCGATCAGCGAATAGCGCATCTCGGGCGTTCCGTTGCGCATGCCGTCCGAGGTCGCGATTGTATATTCGGGCTGCACGAGGCGATATTTCAATTGGCCCGGTCCGGTGCCGATACGGGCTTTCAGCGCTTGATGGATCGCCTCGACCTTGGCGGCCACGCCCAGATAGCATTGGCTGTCGCCTTTGGTGCCAACCACGCCTACCGACGGCTCGTGGATCAGGGCCGGGTCAGTCCCGATCTCGATGGCAAGGCCGATGGTCTGGGTCGAGCGGCCGGGGTGGTTGTCAATCAGAACG
Source organism: Pseudorhodobacter antarcticus (assembly GCF_900110135.1). Classification (GTDB taxonomy): domain Bacteria; phylum Pseudomonadota; class Alphaproteobacteria; order Rhodobacterales; family Rhodobacteraceae; genus Pseudorhodobacter; species Pseudorhodobacter antarcticus. The sequence goes on from NZ_FOCO01000033.1 coordinate 34,419, forward strand.
GCGTTTGGATTGGTCAAGGCGGTATCTTTCCTGTCGCAGGGTTGGAGGTGGTTGGTAGCGGCATCGAAATTCATTAGAAAGTTATGATGCGAAAGCTGTGAAAGTAAAGATCGACAAGCAATGTGTTCGAGTTTCGCGGCAGCAGGTGATGAGTCGTGCCGTTGTGGAGGCATTGATTAATCCAATAGTGCCGCTCAACTGGTCACTAATCGCAGCGCAAAAAATCACAAATAGGCGGTTGCTTATGCTGGGTCGAAAAATTGACCTCCCTTTGCAATCTACCAAGAATATGCGGTGTCTTGGGCAATGCTGTTTTTTCGGGGGAAGATGCGCCGCTCAGGCTGGTGGCATCAAATTTCTGTCGTGACATTTTATTCTCACTGTGATGCTGCTGGTCAAACAGCTTTTGCAAGGATGCAGATGTCGCCAATTCGTTCCAGCATTGACTGGGCCGGTTCGTATCCCGCGCGGGGTACATTAGACCGGTTTGCCGTTAAGCGCGATGGATGGACGTTCGCCGCATGACGGAACAGAGAAACGTGTTTTCTGGGCGACGTGCCGTGGTTGCGACCATGCACGGTAAAGAACAAGCAATCGCGCCGGTGTTCCGGACCAGCCTGAATTTGATCGTGGTGCCTGCGACGGGCGTCGACACGGACGCGCTTGGAACATTTTCCGGCGAGGTTCCACGACGTGGCACAATGCTTGAAACGGCGGTCGCCAAGGCGCGACTTGGCATGGAACGCGCACGGCTTCCCTTTGGCATCGCAAGCGAGGGAAGCTTTGGGCCGCACCCGCTTTTAGCGATCATACCGGCAGGCTTTGAACTGCTGGCATTCGTCGATGATGAGCGGGGCACGACGATCCACGAAAGCCTTGTGATCGATGCGACGAACTTTGCGCATATCGTAACGTCGCCAGCGGAACCGATCACGCAATTTCTGGCTCAGGTGGGGTTCCCGTCGCATGGTTTGATCGTGCGTCCTAACGTCGGTGATGCCCAGACAAAACTTTTCAAAGGTATAGTCGATCTGTCTAACCTCCAGTCCGCAATTACGGCAGCCGCTGCGCTTTCTGACGATGGCTGCGCGCGCGTTGATACCGATATGCGGGCGCACCTGAACCCGACCCGCATGAAATCCCTGACTGCCCTTGCGGTGCGACTTTCAGATCGTCTGTCGTGCCTTTGTCCGTCCTGCGCAGCGCCGGGGTGGGGACGCATCAAAGTGATCCGAGGTTTGCCCTGTGAGGTCTGCGACACCGCGACCGAATGGGTCATGTCCGAGGTCTTTGGTTGTGCTGCCTGCACTCACGAGGAGGAACGGCGCCGTAGCGACGGCCTCACCCACACAGGCCCTGCGAATTGTCCGTGGTGCAATCCTTAGACATCTCGATCATGAGGTCCAAGCTTGTCGAGATATTCGTGATATTGAGAAAGCCGTGATTGATACCTCTTGCTTTCTATCTGAACTTCACGCCATCCGCAGCTTTGGCGCGCAGGGCACCGGTGTGATTAGCGCTAGATCTCGCTGCGTGCGACTGGCTGGCAGGACGGAACGTGTCAACGACTTTGAGGCAGTGGCTTTTGGACTTTAAGCTTGGTTTCCCTCCGTTTGCTTTGGTGGATTTATCCAGACAGCAGTCGGGATGTGAGGCGGCCTGGGTGGCTTGCGGACGAAGCGCTCGGGCGTGCTGATGAACGCAGTATCGAGGGTTTCCTGGCGTGCGGCATAGATAGCCTCGGCCTGTCCGAAGTGGACCTGATCGGGGGTCATCAACCCGATACCTGCGTGATGATGTTCTTCGTTGTACCATGCAAAGAACCTGCGGCAGAAGTCGCGGGCCTGCTCGATAGTTTCAAACTTCTTGGGAAATTCAGGCTGATATTTCAGCATCTTGAAGTGGGCTTCTGAGAACGGGTTATCGTT
>NZ_FOCO01000032.1 GCF_900110135.1 Pseudorhodobacter antarcticus
TCTAAACGATCCAACCACCACCACAGACAAGCATTTCAAAATGCTTGTCTGTGGCTCTTGTTTCGCACAAAAGCTGGGACCTTCATAAGACAAGCTTAATCAGGTTCTGCAGCGTGTGGTCACTGTGAACGACGATATTGTCACCGTTCAGGGTGACTTACGCGGCCAGATCGACCGTGTGGTAACGGGTGTTCGGCGGCTGGAACGTGATGCCATGTTGGCGGCCAAGCGCGAGCCGCGCCTGCCAAATGATTGGTTCGCGGCCATCCGCGCCTCGGTTCAGGCGCTTGATGAACGATTGGCAAAGGCGGGCGACATGCCCAAGGCGGACGAGTTGCTGGAAGTATTGCGCGCCGTTGTCGCAAGTGCCGAGGCCCAGTTGGCCACTTCGGAAAAGCTGTTCGAGTCCCTTGCCACGGTTGGGGACGATACCGAAAACCTGAAAGGTGCTATGTCTGAGATGACCCGGCTGGAAGAACGGATGAAAACAATCATCGAGACGGGCGGAACTCTCGTGCGCCGTCTTCAGCCAGAGGCGGGGTAGGCCGGAAAGAAGGCCCGGGCTTTTGTGATTCAGTAAAACCCAACCTCGCGCACGTCGATCCGGGCGTCGTGGTCGCGGCCAAAGGCAACAACAGCAACTGAACTCAGGCTGCCTGGGCGGGGGATGTCGCGCAGCAACGCTCCCGAGGCGGTGAACGCATCCAGCGGCAGGTGCACTTCGGTCCAGCTTTCCGAAACCTCGAACCCGGCCTGATAGTATTGCCATGGCAGAGCCGTGCCCCCTGTCCGAAGGTGAACAAAGTAACGCTGGGTATTTCCGCGCACGACGAGTCGCACGCCGGTTGTGCCCTCGGGCGGCGGGTTGGTCAGATCAAGTCGCATCTGGATGAACCCGCCTCGGTTGGCGGTGCTGACCCGGCCGCTCATGCGCGCGAAGGGCTGGCCGCCTTCTTGCGCAAAACTGACACCTCCGGTCGACACGCCGCCCATCACCTGATCGGTGAAAAACCGCCAACGGATTTCCGGCTGCATGGTGAAATCCTCAATGAGTATCGGCCCGGTTGCAGACCCGTCCGCCAGCGCAGGCGGCATTGCCACACCAAGGAGCGTCGCCAGAAGGATAGCTAGAAAAAGAGTGCGCATGACGCTTTCTACCAATGTTGCGTGCCGGGCGCACCCTTGATCTGGCCTTCCAGATTGGGTGTGACCCAGCCGCCGTAAAAATCGCCCGGCTGAGGAATGACGCGCAGATCGCCGACCCAAGCCTCGTCCATCTGCCCGGCATAGAACGCAAGATAGCCCGCAAGTGCAGTATAACCGGCGGTGGGGCGATCATAGCACCACGCAGCGCGGGCGGCCGTCCTGCCTCCGGAGATTATATTGAAATAGCGCGCGACGCCCTTCCATTCACAAAAACTGCTGCCTTGAACCGGGCGCAGGATGGCTTGGATGTCCTCTCACGGCAGGTAATAGCTGGGGGCATGGTGGGTTTCCATCACCCGCAGGGCGCGTGTGGTTTCAGCGACCAGCACACCACCCAGCCGGATCATGATCCGCTGCGGCACGGGTTCCAGCGCGGGCGGGCGGGGGTAGGATTGCACGTTTTCGCGTTGCATTTCGGTCATGCGTCAGCCCCATTCGGTTTGTGCGCGGTCCCCATATACAGGATGGCCGTCATCGGCAGACGGCCAAATGTCAGATCGAACCGGCGGTTGATCCCGCGCGGGCCAAGGCCGGTGACGGCGCCCGGCACCAACCCGGCACCCTGCATTGCGGTGCGCAACTCGCGTGGTTTGATGAACATGGTGGGGTCATGCGTGCCGCGTGGCAAAAGGCGCAGCAGGTCTTCAGTGATCGTGATGGTGGCAAGCCTGGCCAGCGGGTTGCGGTTGATCGTGTCGAACAGGAACATCCCACCGGGGCGCAGAACGCGGGTGACTTCGGACAAGACCTTAGTCAAGTCGGCGACATGTTCCAGCACATCGACGCAGACAACAGCGTCAAAACTGCTGTCATCGTAGGGCAAAGCCTCGCCCACGCCGACATCATAGCCGATGCGCAAACCTGTCGTGCGGGCATGGGCGCGGGCGGCGTCGATGGCATCAGCCGCCGGGTCGATCCCGGTGACGTGTGCGCCGCGCTCCGCCAATGCCTCGGCCATGAACCCCCCGGCACAGCCAAGGTCCAGCACCGCTTTGCCCTGCCAGTCGATCTGTCGGTCGAACCATTTCAACCGCCCCGGTACAAGGTTTTTCAGCGTGCGCACCCAGCGGATATCGTCTGACCACCAGCGATCGGCCACTTTGTCGTAGATCGTCAGGTCATTGCGCACCTTATTGGTCCTTTGTCTTGTTCAGGCGGGGCAGTATGTAGGGCACGGCTGCGCGGTAGCGATCAAAGCGGGCGCCGTAGCGGGCGGCAAATCGGCGCTCTTTCAGGCGCGGGGCCAGCAGGCAATACGCCGTAAACGCAGATGCTAGCACCAGTTGGTCTGGCGTCCAGACCGGAGGCGTCCACAGCGTCAGCGCAAAGGCCACATAGATCGGCTGGCGGATCAGGCGGAACAGACCGCTGGTCGGCATGTCCGGGAACACCGGGCGGATCCGCGCCAAAAGCGACATCCAGCCCAGCGCGCCGGATTGCACTTCGGCCCCCGCATCAAAGCTGGCTTTCAGCAGGATCAACCAGCTTGCGGCATAGGCGGTGGTCATGGCCCAGAACGCGGCACCTTCGGCCCGGAACCAGACAGTGCCCGACGGCGTCCACAGCGCAAACAGCGCCAGCAATTGGGCCGAGGCGATGATGGCATAGGTGGTGGTGGCAAGTGTTTGCCCATGCGGACCTGGGATCAGCATCGCCAGCAACCGCCCACCGCGCGGGGTCAGGAACAGTGAATGCGCCAGCGGGAACTGCACGATCAGTGCTGCATTGGCCAACGTGGCCCAAGGCCAAGGCACCGTGCCAAGGCTTTCGCTCAGGCCAAAGAACATCGCCACGATCATCGCCAGAACGCCTGCGGCAAACAAAGCATGGCACAGCGCACCAAAGGTCAGCGCCAACGCGATCCTCCCCGCCCCAGCGGGCGGGCGCAGGGCGACGCGGATCAGCGTGATCAGTCGGGCGATGCGGGGATCGGTCCACATGGTCATCTTCGCGCCAGCAGATCAGCGGCAATAGTGGTGCCGCTGTCCCATGCCGCCTCGATGCGCGCGCCAAGGCATCAGTCGCCGCCCAGATAAAGGCTGCCATCGTCGCTGCACAAAAACGACTGGCCAAGCGGTTGCGTGACCCGCGCATAGCGCCAACGGTGGGTGGAGGCGTGGGTGACGGTGGCGGCGGATATACTCAGCCTGTCGCACAGCAGGGGCAGCATGCAGGCTGTCAGCATTGTTGGATCATCCTCTAGATGTGCCGCACTGAACGCCTCACTGGCCTGTGCGACCCATAGTGCGCCATGTTTTTGGGGGCGGCCCGGCTTGGCGCTGTCTTGCGCGATCCATGCCAAGGGATCATCGGTATCCTTGCGGGTGATGAAGGGGGCCCGGCCCGCGACAGCAGCCATCAACGTCAGGCATGGGGCGATTTGTACCGCGCCAAGGCGCGCTACCAGCGGGTGATCCGCGCCCATAAGGGCCGCCACCTGCGGCGCGGGCACTGTGACCACAACCGATGCCGCACGTAAGGTGCCGTCAGCCAGATGCAGCAGCCAGCCCCCTGCATCTGGCACCAGACGCAGCACTTGCGCATTTTGCCGAATATCCAGCCCGGCCCCAAGCGCCTTGGGAAGGGCCGACATACCCGGCACACCCACACTGTGCGTGCGCCCCGTGCCATCCGGCCATCCGGCCAGCGTGCCCGCCTTTTCCAGCGCCGCCAGCACGCTGGAAAACCCCGCGCCATGCGCATTCACATATTGCGCGCCGTGGTCAAATTGCAGATCGCCTGACCGACGCGTGGCCACACGGCCACCAATGCCCCGGCCCTTGTCCAGCACCACGGGGGCCATGCCTGCGTCGGCCAACTTGCGCGCGCAGGCCAGTCCGGCCATGCCTGCGCCAATGATGATTATTGGCGTCATGCGGGGAACACCTGTTCCAGAATCAGCGGGATGTTCTGCTTTACCTTGAAGAAGCCAGCCGTGGCATGGGGCCAAATGGCCGCATCCCAACCCCGCCGCCATTCGCAAAAGGTGATGCCTGCGCGGGCAAGCGACGGGGCTGCGTCATCCATAAAGTCCCGCAGGGGGCCAGTGGTGATGTAGGGCGTGGCGATTTGCGTGGCGCCGCTGGCAGCTGCCCATTTGGCCAGAGCTGCGGGGTCGGCTGCGTGCAGAGTGACGGGGGCTGCGCCGATCCTTAAGGCGGCATCTGCCAAGGCGCCCGCCTCGAATGCATGGACAAGGTCCGACACGGGTAAGGGTGATCGCAAGTGGCTGGTGGTCAGCGTGGCCGTGGTCCGGATATCAAGGGCGGACAGGTCGAAATCCTCCACCCGGCAATCCTCGTCGGTTATCAGCAGGGCCGTGGGCTTGCCGGGCTGTGGGGTTGTGACAGGACGCAAAGGCCGCACCGAAGGCAGGCCGTCAGGCTCGGTCGCCTCAAGGCCCTGTGTGACCTCGGCCAGATCGGACGGGCGAGGGGTGAACCGCCCAGCGGTGAAGGTGGCGATGTTCTGGGCATCGGCCGGATAGGGTTTGCCGCGCGTGTGCAGCCCCGCCACCCAACGCCAGCCCAGCGTGTTAGATGCGGCGTCGCCGTCCAAGAGATGCCGGTAAAAGAAATCTGCCCCCAGCCGCCATGGCAGGCCAAGGGTGAATATCCAGATCGAGGCGAACCACATCCGCGCGTGGTTGTGCAGATAGCCGGTCTCCACCAGTTCGGTGGCCCAGGCGTCAAAACACTCCAGCCCTGTTTGCCCGCTTATCGCGCGCTCCACATCACGGCGCAGGCGGCGGTCACGATCAAGGGCGGCAAGGTCGGCGTCCAGCCCCGTTCTGTAGCTGGCCCAGACCTGCGGGCGGCGTTCCAGCCAGCCTTTGAAATAGCCTCGCCAGATCACCTCTTGCACGAATTTCTCGGCATCCTCGGGGCCATGGGCGGCCAGTGCGGCTGCTACCGCATCCTGCTCCAGCACCAGCCTGCGCCGGATATAGGGCGACAGGACTGACACCGCTTTGTGCGCGCCGGGCCCATGGTCGGTGTTGCGGCAATTGGCATAACGGCGGCCCATACGGGGGATGAATGCCTGCAGGATTGCATCGCCAGCGGCGCGCCTGGGGGGCCAGTCTGTCATCAGTGTCATTCCGGGGATTGTGCGCGGCAATAGGTTTCCACCATCGGGCGCAGGGCCACTCGCGCGCGCAGCTTGGCGGCCATAAGATACATCCCGCCGATCTTGCGGTGCAAAAACAGCGTGGCGGCGGGGGGCACATGGGCAAGCTCGCGGTCATTGCCGATGGCCAGACCCATGTCGCGCAACGTTTCCAACAAGGTGCTGGTGCCGAAATCAAAGAGAGTGTCTTGCCGGACCGGGCCCATAGCGGTGGCAAACATGGATTGTATCAGCGCCTGATGATGCGGGGCAGTGTCCGGGCCGTAGTATCCAATGCGCAGCATGGCCTCATGCGTGGCCTCGGCCCCGCCATCCAGCGCCACGCGGGCCAGCATCCGGAAATCTTCGGCAAGCGCGGGGGAGATCAGCTGCACCGCGCCGAAATCCAAAAGCACGATACGGTTGGTGCTGGGATCAAACCGGTAGTTGGCAAGGTTTGGGTCGGTCTGCATGGCGCCAAACACGAACAACTCGCGCAGCACCAGATCGATCAATGCCGTGGCCACCCGGTCGCGCTGGGCTTGCGGCGCGTCCACCAAACTGTCCAGCGGCGCGCTTTCCAAATAGCGCATGGCGAGCACTTGCGGTGTGCACAATGCATCATGCAGAGCGGGCAAGGCAAAGATGTCAGACCCCTCCATCAGGCTGCCGAAGCGTGCCAGATGGTGCGCCTCGGCCAGATAATCCGCCTCGGCGTGCAACTGGCGCTTGGCCTCAGTCAGAAGTGGCGACAGGTCCATGCCGCGCGGGAGCAGGCCCGGCAGGCGCAACAAGGTGGCAACGTTGTCGACATCGCTGTCGATACTTGCGCGGACGCCGGGGTATTGCACCTTGATGGCAAGCTCTGTCCCATCGGGCAGGATGGCCCGGTGGACCTGGCCGATGGATGCGGCAGCAAACGGGCGCACGTCAAAGCGGGCAAAGCGGCTGTACCAGCCCGGCCCCCATTCGGCATTCAGCACGGCTTGCAACTGTTTGGGTGGCATGTGGCGCGCATCATCGCGCATCCGCGACAGGATTGTGGCCAACTCACCCGGCAACACGATCCCGGTATCCATGGACAGCATCTGCCCCAGCTTCAGCGCAGCCCCGCGCAGGTGCGATAGCCCGTCCGTCAGCCTCAGAGTGTTGGCAGGCGTCAGCAGCAATTGCGTCAAGTCCGGCCGCTTGCCCCCCGCCAGTGCGCGCAATCCCCCTGTAGCCACGCTGCCCGCGATGCCTGTGGCCATGCCGCCAAAGTGCCACAGCCGAGCTGCGCGCCCAGTGGGTACGGCCGCGCCGTTGCTGTCATTGGGATGGGGCAAGGCGGTCTCCTACATCAGTTGGCAATGTAGGCGGATTGCTTGCGCAACCGACGCAGGTGCCAGCGGTAGATCACCGGGGTCAGCACATAGTCGTAGGCGGAGCTGGCGATGTCCCTGATCCCCGGCAAGCCAACGATCCGGCCGAGCAAGCGATAGCGCGGCATCTGCGCCCAAAGCACCAGAAACGCCGGAATACCCGATGTCAGCTTGCCGTCATGCAGCACATACAGCCGCCGCGCCGCCTTGTCGGCATTCAGCCCCCACTGGTTGCGCGCGTCCGTGTTCAGATCATCAAACCGTATCGGCAGGCCCGCCTTGCCCGCATAGCGCGCGTAATGCCCAATCTCAAAATTACAGACCGGGCAGTTGCCGTTGTAGAGAACGGATGTTCTGGTGCTGTTTTCCATATCGGTTAGTTAGGCCTGCCACGAGTGAAGTCCAACCGATGGCCCCGGCGCTGTGACTTCCCATACGTCCGGGCTAACCTTCCTCGCTAGCAGCGTGAATAGCCTTGCGCGGCGTTGCGGCCCCGTTGAGCAGATCCATGTGGACCGAAGAAGCCCATGGCTACGCAGATCTTTAATAGGATCATTTTTTTACTTAGTATTCAGTTGATTACCGTAGCGCGCAGAGCGATTCTGATTGCACGAAACGGATGCAACTCACCCACGGAGAGCCCACCATGACCACCCGCCGCGCCGCCGACAATGCCAAAGCCCTCGACGCCTTCATGACCACCAAGGTCCAGATTGACGCGATGCTGGCGCGCTTGATGGCCCTGAGCGACGACCATTTCAACACCCACCCCGACGAGATCCACTGGGGTGACGTCGGCACCCTGAACCATTACGCCAGCCTGCTGCGCCAGATCACCGACGGCGCGTTTAATGAGGGCGAGCATGCCGCTTGATCCCGCCGCGCCACCGGATCGAACAGGACGCCATCACCGCCGCTTGGGAGGCTGAACGCTTCGCCGCCTTCGATGACGCCATCGCCCTGTTGCGCGAGATCGCCGATCTGGACCGCGACGACGATGGCGACGTGATCATCGGCACGGATGCCGACGGCCACAACGACCTGATGTCGCGCATCACCGCCTTCCTTGCCACGCACGACCAATAGGGGAACGCCATGACCAAGTTGACCGAAACCCAGACCATCATCCTCAGCGCCGGGGCCCAGCGCCCTGACAACATCGCCCTTCCGTTGCCGAAGGGACTGGCGGGGGCTGCGGCGAAGATGGCCGTCAACCGGATGATCGCGCTCGGCTGGCTGCAGGAAGTCGACGCCAACCTGCGGCGCAAAGAACCCCTCTGGCGTGAGACCGGCGATGGCCATGGCACAACGCTGGTGGTCACCGACGCCGGTCTGCTGGCCATCGGGTTCGAGCCGGTGAAAGCCAAGATGATGTCATCCACCCGAGCAATCGTGCAGGCCCAGCCTGTGGCAAAGCCGCCGACCCCGCGCGCGGGTACGAAGCAGGCGCTGTTGATCACGATGCTGCGGCAGTCTGACGGCGCTTCGATGCAAGAGATCGTTGAGGCAACTCAATGGTTGGCGCATACTGCGAGAGGTGCAATTTCGGGGGTGCTGAAGAAGAAGCTTGGCTTCGTTGTGACGGCTGAACGGATCGAAGGACGCGGCACCGTGTACCGGATCGAGGGCCCCGTGTCTTGAAGGTGCGTCAGTCCAGCAGGCGGTAATGCACTTCGGTTGGCTTGCAGGCCGCACCATTGATCGGGATCATGTCCTGCGGGCAGGTGGAAATCACCACGATGCAGTCGATGACGGCCCGCAGTACGACATGGTCTCCCGGTTTGGACAGCGGCTCACCCCAGCTGATCTTGCCATCAGGGCCAACCGGAATGTTCATCCATAAATTCAGCGGGGCAGGGCAATCGGCCGCCCGCAGATGAAGCTGGCCAAGGGCCGCGTGCAGGTTGTCGGTGCAATTGTCATGGTATTCCGAACAGCCAAGCGACGCATAACGATGTACATCGCAGGCAGCGATCACCGTATCGTGGCGGCCCGGCGACGTGTCTTCTTCCATGATCAGAATCGGCCGCCGCCGGTTTGTTGTCAGGCCATCACCCTTTGCCGGAAAGATGCCCTGACGCGTCGCGTGCAGATGTTCCATCGACATGAATTCCGACATGTCATCGGCATTGAAGCACCACGTATCAACCACCTGCTGACCATGCGTGTTGATGATCTGGATCGCTTGGCCTTTGGCAAGACGTACGGCCCGGCCCCGGCGCGCAGGCACAACATGAAGGTCAGTCGTCATCTATCGTTTCCTCTGCCAACAGCGCTGTTGGATAAGATTGCTGGATATACCAAAGGCCAAATAGCGCAGCTTCAGTTTTGTTGACCAAATGGGCAGGGTCAAGCCATATCGGGGGCCGCCAATTGGGGCCGGAGCTCATCCCACCATGGTTGCAATGCCAAAGACCAGGTTCTGCGGCAAAATCTTCAGCTTTCGAATCCCGGTGATAGGGTTATCAATGGCTTGAATGCCGCTCCTGGCCTTTGGAATCCGGATGCCTGACATTTGACCTTTGATCCCGCCTATTTTTTGTCGCGCTGTGTTTCCATCGATCTGGAGGTTGATCCGAGGTCTGCACGGCTGTTTGCCTTTGCGGCGGTGCGGGGTGAGGCGGCGCTGGTTCACAAAGGTGCCGCACTCGACCCTGCATTGGGCCGGCTGGAGGTGTTCTGCGATGGGGCTGCACATCTGGTCGGGCACAACATCCTGCGCCATGACCTGCCGCATCTGGTAGCGAACCGGGCGCGCCTAGCGGGCTTGGGGGCAGCGCCGATTGATACGCTGTGGTTGAACCCTTTGGCCTTTCCGCGCAATCCTTACCACTACTTGGTCAAGCATTATCAGGATGGGCGGCTGCAGGTCGGGCATGTGAATGACCCCGAACAGGATGCGCGGCTGGCGCTGCAGGTGCTGGCGGATCAGATCGCTGCGTTTACCCGGCTGGGCCAAGAGGCACCGGATGCGCTGCTGGCCTATCACCATCTGACGACGCGGGGCGAAGCCTCGGCCGGGTTCGACGCGCTGTTCCAATTCCTGCGTGGTCCCGCCCCAAATGAAGCCGCCGCCCATGCCGCCATCCGCCGCCTGCTTGAGGGGCGCGCCTGCAATCATCGGCTGGACCAGACGCTGGGCCGCCTTTCGGACCCGCGCAACGGCTGGCCGATGGCCTATGCACTTTCGTGGATATCGGTCGCGGGCGGGGATTCGGTCATGCCGCCCTGGGTGCGGCTGCAGTTCCCGCAGGCCGGTCGGATCGTGCGGCATCTGCGCGACACCAATTGCGGCGACCCCGACTGCGGTTGGTGCGCCGAAAAGAATAACCCCAACGCCGCCCTAGAACGTTGGTTCGGCTTTCCGTCCTTCCGTCCGCAGCCCGTCGATGACATGGGCCGCCCCTTGCAGGAGCGCATCGTGGCCGAGGCGATGGCGGGCAAGTCGGTGCTGGGCATCCTGCCCACCGGCACGGGAAAATCGGTCTGCTACCAGATCCCGGCCCTGTCGCGGTTCGACAGGACCGGGGCGCTGACGGTGGTCATCTCGCCGCTGGTCGCCCTGATGGCCGATCAGGTGCAAGGGCTGGCGCGAGCGGGGATTTCGACGGCGGTCACCGTGAACGGGATGCTGTCGCTGCCCGAACGGTATGATGCGCTGGAAAAGGTGCGGATGGGCGATGCGGCGATGCTGCTGATCTCGCCCGAACAATTGCGCTCGCCGTCGATCCGCACGGTCCTGCAACAGCGCGAGGTCGGACTTTGGGTGCTGGACGAGGCGCATTGCATCAGCAAATGGGGCCATGATTTCCGGCCCGACTACCGATATATCAGCCGCTTCATCAAAGAGTTCTCGGGTGACAGCCCAGCGCCCGTGCTGTGCCTGACCGCCACCGCCAAGCCCGAGGTGGTTCGCGACATCCGCGATCATTTCCAGACCCGCCTTGGCGTCGATCTGATGCTGCTGGATGGCGGCGCTGTCCGCACCAACCTGTCCTTCGCCGTTTTGCCCACGCAAAAGGCGACAAAGCTGACCGATATCCTGTCCGCGATCGAGGCGAACCTGCCGCCCGAAGGGGCATCAGGCGCAGTGGTCTATTGCGCGACGCGCAGTGCTACGGAAAAGGTGGCGGGGTTTCTGAAGGGGCAGGGGCTGGCGGCGGATTTCTTTCACGCAGGCCTGCCGCCTGACCGCAAGCGCGATGTGCAAGAGGCCTTCCGCACCGGCCAGTTGCGGGTGATCGCCGCGACGAATGCCTTTGGCATGGGCATCGACAAGCCCGACATCCGCCTGGTGGTGCATGGTGACATCCCGGGGTCGCTGGAAAACTACCTGCAAGAGGCAGGCCGCGCGGGTCGGGATCGTGACCCCGCCAGTTGCGTGCTGCTGTTCAGCCCCGAGGATGTGGAGCGGCAGTTCTCGCTTTCGGCGCGATCCCGTCTTGCCCGGCACGAAATCGGTGCGATCCTCAAGGCGCTGCGACGGATGGAAAAGCACAAATCCGGCGAGGTGGTCGCTACGCCGGGCGAGATCGTGCGCGAGGAGAAGGATCAGGAGTTTGAGCGCGACAAGACCACCGACGACACCCGTGTTAAAACTGCCGTGGCTTGGCTGGAGGAGGCGACGCTGCTTGCCCGCGAGGAAAACCGGGTGCAGGTGTTCCCGTCGTCGCTGCGCATCCGGTCGGTGGATGAGGCGGCAACGATCATTGCCAAGGCGCAGATCACCGGGGTGCGGCGCACCCAACTGATGGACCTTGTGCGCCATGTGATGAACGCGCCCGCCGATGCTGGGGTGTCCACCGATGATCTGACCGGCGCCTGCGGCCTGTCGGGACGCGACTTGCACCGGGCTTTTGCCGATCTTGAAGTGCTGGGGATCGCCAGCAACGACACCGCCATCACGGTCTATGTGCATCTGGGGGTCGAGGATGCCTCGACCCGCCGTTTGGATCACGCAGGCCGGATGGAAGCTGATCTGATCGCCTTGCTGCAAGAGGCGGTGCCGGACGCCGAAGGGGCCGAGGCGCAACCGCTGAACCTGTCTGAGACCTGCCAGTCCTTGCGTGAAGCGGGCCATGTGCAAGTGCGGCCCGATCTGGTGGAAACCATTCTGCGCGGCATGTCACAGGATGGCCGCGATCAGGACGGAGGGCGCGGGAACCTCACGCTGCGCAAGGTCAGCCGCAACACGATCTTTGTGCGGCTGGAGCGGTCCTGGCCCGTGGTCGCCCGCTCCGCCGATTTGCGGCGACATGGGGCGCAGGCCCTGCTGGTGCATCTGACGGGCAAGGTCGCCAAGGGTACGCGCGGCAAAGATATCCAGGTCGAAACCACCCTTGGTGCGATGCTGGATGCGCTGAACGGTGATGCCCTTCTGCGGGCCGAGGTGAAGGATATGATCCGCCTGATGGACCGCGCGCTTTTGTGGCTGCACGAACAACAGGTCGCCACTCTGGGTCGTGGCCTGACGGTCTTCCGCCCAGCTATCACCGTGCATCTGAACCCCAAGGGCGGGCCCTTTACAGTCCAGCACTTCGCTCCGCTGGAGGAGCACTACGGCGAGACCACGATCCAGACCCATGTCATGGCCGCCTATGCCGAAAAGGGGCTGGCGGCGATGGATCAGGCCCAGCGTCTATCGGAAGATTACTTCGTGCTGGACCGTGACGCGTTTCTGCGGCGCTGGCTGCCGGGGCGCGGCACGGAAATCCGGCGGCAGACAACCGGCACCTCATGGCGCACGATTGTCGATGCGCTAGAGAACCATGGTCAGGCCGAAATCGTCCGCGACGACCGCGAACAGACCAACGTGCTGGTGCTGGCGGGGCCGGGGTCGGGCAAGACGCGGGTGCTCGTGCATCGCATCGCTTACCTCATCCGCGTCAAGCGCGAAGACCCCCGCGGCATTCTTGTTCTGACCTACAACCGCCATGCCGCTGCCGAAATCCGCGAACGCCTGCGCCGCCTGATCGGGGATGACGCGGCGGGCGTGACCGTCTCGACCTGTCACGCGCTGGCGATGCGGCTGATGGGGGCGAGCTTTGCAGGTGACCACGAGGGTCCTCGCGACTTTGACGGCATTGTCATGCAGGCGGTTGCCCTGTTGCGCGGCGATGGCCTTGCCAAGCCCGAGGCAGAGGCGCTGCGCGAGACTTTGATCCAAGGCTATCGCTGGCTGCTGGTTGACGAATATCAGGACATCGGCCCCGAGGAATACGCCCTGATCGGCGCAGTGGCAGGCCGGTCGCTGGAAGACGATCTGCGCATCAGCCTCTTTGCCGTGGGCGATGATGACCAGAACATCTATGCCTTCGCCGGGGCCAGTATCAACTTTATCCGAAGGTTTGAGGCTGACTATGCCGCCAAACCCGTCTGGCTGACCGAAAACTACCGCTCTACCGCCCATATCATCACGGCGGCCAATGCTGTGATTGCCCCGGCGGCCCAGCGCATGAAGGCAGACCACGACATCACGGTGAACCGGGCCCGCGCCAAATCGATGCCGGGGGGCGACTGGGGGGCACTCGACCCTGTGGCGCAAGGGCGGGTCAGCCTGCTGGATGCGGGCGGCGATGCTGCCCAAGCGGTGGCTGCGCTGGACGAACTGGTACGCCTGTCCAGGCAAGACCCGGATTGGTCCTGGCGCCGCTGCGCGGTGATCGCTCGCGACTGGCGGCGGCTGGAACCGGTGCGCGCTTATGCCGAGGCGCTGGGCATTCCCATCGACATGGCCAATGAGAAACCGCTTAATCTCTGGCGCTTGCGCGAGATGCAGGGCTTCATCCGCGCCCTCCTTACAGATCGCACCCGGTTGCTGTCGATCCCCGATCTAGTAGCAATCCTGAACGCACAACCGCAGTCGTGCTGGACCAATTTAATCGGCGAAGGCATCGGCACTCTGGCGCGGGAACTGGTCGAAAAGGCCGCCCCGGTGCCGGACCTTGTGCAGTGGTTCGGTGAATGGGCGCGGGATGTGCGGGGCGAGCAGCGTGGGCTCCTTCTCATGACCGCCCACCGCGCCAAGGGGCTGGAGTTCGATCATGTTGCCATCTTGAACGGCGGCTGGGACCGCCCCTCGCGCGGCGAAGACGCCGACGCCCCTCGGCGCCTGTTCTATGTCGCCATGACGCGGGCGCGGTCGACCCTGACCATCCTGACCGATGGCCCCCATGCCTTTGTCCAATCCGATGACGCGATCCTGCCCCGCTGCAACACCCCAGACACTACCGCCCTGCCGCGCGCCCGCCTACGCTATGTGCCGCCCGATCCAAAGCTGGTTGACCTGTCCTTCGCCGGGCGTCTTAAGCTGGACGATCCTTCGCTGAAGGCCATCGCCGCCGCCCGCCCCGGCGCCGCCGTTCACCTGACCCGCCACGGTGACCGCTGGCGGATCAACAACGCCCAAGGCCAAACCCTTGCCCGGCTGTCACGTGCCTTTGCACCGCCCGATGGCACGACCTTCCTGCGCGGCGAGGTCGCAGCCATCCTGAACTGGCGTCGCGAGGATGGGGGCGAGGACTATCACCACCTGCTGCGCCGCAATGAGTGGGAAGTGGTCTTGCCGGAACTGGTGTTTGAAGCAGACGGGGGAGCGATCATAGCGAAGTAGGATGATGGATGAACTCCGTATTCAAACGCATCATTGGCCGGATTTCGTGGCGTGATCGAGCTGGCTTCCGCTGGCTGGCTTCCAACGCGCTGGCTTCCTCAGGTGGATTCTTGACAAAAATAGTAAAATCCACCCCGCAATGAAGAGAATGCGTTGTAAGCGTTTGTAACAAAATGATTTATTTTAACTTCATCGTTTAGGTGGATTCCGCCTGGATTCACCGGCGAAAGTGCCTGTCGCTAGCGAAATGCCGCGCTGGGCCCCCCCGCATACATTCAGGGCCGGGGAGGAACCATGCCGTGGGGGGAGGGATGAAGCTGGGTATGCCGCTAGTCAGGAGAGTGCTTTGGTCAGCAGCTTGCCAAGGTATGCCGGTCCACCGTCATCCATGAACAGAACATTCCGATCCTCCAGGTCTGATTTAGAGGTCGTCCCCATGACATTGAGCAAGTCATTGAACGTCGTGACAGATAGGATGAAGGAGCTGAGGCTGATCATTCCATCACCCAGCTGTTTCTCGATCTGCTTGATTTCCTGATACAAGCCGAACTTCGGGTCCGAGATGTTCAGGTTTCTGATGCCCTTCGGATCGATGAATGACAGCCACTGCTTGCCGGTTTTGTCGTCGACCAGCCACAGCAGGAAGTCAGGATAAAAATTGCCTGCCAGAGCGAAACCGAGACCCTTGGCGCGATTGTCAGCATTGCGCAGCAGGTAGAGGCTGAAACCTCGCAGCTTCTCCTTCCCTAAAGTGGAGTCGTAAAACGCCATTACGTCCTCGACAAACTGCACCTCGCTTGGCTCCCCAAGCGCCAGTGGCCGCATTTTCAGTGGGACGACCGCATCCTTGATGGGAGAGAGCAGGGGGTAATAAAGGTGCTGGCCAAAGCTGATCGCCACCATGTTAGGTGCGCCCCACTTGCTGGCCTCGCCGAGTTTTCCGGACGCGACGAGTGCGGAAAGGGCCTCGAGTTTCGCTTTGTACTCGAGGCCGACATCAGTGTTTTCGATCTCGAACTGGTACAGTTTGATGATCGAACCCGAGTCCTCCGTTACCGGTGCAACATCGTAGAATTTGCCCTCATAGGCCGCCTTCAGCCCTTGATAGAACCGGTCGGTATAGTCGGTGAGCAGCTGAAGCATGATTTCCTGCTGACGCAGCACATCTGAAAAGCCAGTCACTTCCAGTTCCGCTTGGGAGATCAAAAGGGTGTACCAGCTGTCATCACCAAGGCAGAACTGCGAAAGGTGCTCCGGGTCGACCTTCAGATTGCTCCAGCTTTTCAAAAGCTTGTACTCTTGAACAGCGGTGAACACCGCATCCCAATCAAAGCAAGCGATTGCCGCCTTGCTCAGTTTGGCGCGATTTCGCTTGTCCGGTGCGCTCGCAGATGCGTTTGCCGTGGTCGTGATCGCTTCGACCCGAGGATACAGGTCGAGAACGACGTGCGGAGGCTTGATTTTGCCCGCGAATTCGGCCGGGACATCGTAGAGCGTCGGAAAGTGGACGCGCTTGAAGCCCTTGATCTGATTGTCCTTGTAACCGTCCTTCAGCTTCAGCGTCTTAAGCCGAGTCCCAGAAGGCAGGTTCGTCCTCGTCGGGAAGTCGAGCTGGATGATCTCGTCGCTCGGCGTGATGCCCTCCTCCTTCAGGTAGTCCTTGAAGGTGGCCATGTAGTTCGCCCGTACACCGAAGATGTTCAGCGTTTCGAGCCGTTCCATGTGCGTGCCCTTGGGCCGCTCGGCTGGTAGGGACCGCTTCAGGGACATGCCGCGCCCTTTCAGTCGGACGCCGCGGCCGAACAGCTGGATGATCTGAGAGCCTTCGCCTTGCCCCATGTTGAGCAGGCCCATCGTCGACACCCGCCAGCTTGACCATCCCTCGGTGAATTTTCGCGAGCCGATCAGGACGTTCAGTTTGCTGTCTTTCTGGTTGATCGTGCCAAACAGGCCGGTCCCGAAATCGTCCGCTTCGGTGTCGAAGTCGCTGCTGTCTTCAGCGTTCTTGAAGAACCCGGAATCGTCGCCGATGTTGATAAGGCCGAAGGGATCGAACGATCCGACCCGCAGGGCCAGTTCGCCCTTGCTGTTGCGCAGGTTCACAAGCTTCAGCCGCTGCCGCGCGTCAGCGTTGAACAGTCGTTTCAGGATATCATCATAGATCGCAGCACCATCGCGCTGCATGAGGGGCATGAAGCGGCCCGCGAAAACGTCGTTGCCCTTCGGGTCCAGTAGCCGGGCCTTGTCGGCCACAAGGTCGGCGATCCAAGCTGTGGCTTCGTTGGGATGGTTCAGAAACCAGGCGAGGAACTTAATAACTTCGAGGATATCGCTATCCTCGCCCGCAACCGTATTGCCCACAAACACCCACAGGGGCTTCTCGATGTTGAATTCCCTGATCTTGTCGCGGTGCGTGTCCCAGAGCCAGAGCTGCTGATAAAAACTGAGCAGGCAGGCCGTGAAATAAAGGCTGCCATGCCTGTCATAGCCATCGTCGTCCAAGTTCAGGATCAGGGATTCCTTGCCGTACCCGTCGGCGTAGAAATACTTATAGCTGTAATCGATCAGCACTGCCTTGGCGTAGGCCTCGCGGATGCCGTCGATCCGGGCGCGGGCGCGATCTTCGGTCGTCAGTTGCAGCTGCGCGCGCTCTGTATCATCCAGCTGCTTCAGCGTCTTTTCGAACAGCCGTTTCGCTTTGGCTTTCAGGATATCTTCCTCGGCTTTGGCGACCGTCGCACCTTTGGCCACCGACTGGCTGAAGGTCGCGCTGTATTCGAACGCAAAGCCGCCCTTCACCAGCGCCGCGCGGCGCGCCATCCACACGCCGCCCGCGCTGCCGGTGCCGCGGTGGCCCTCGTCGACCAGCACAAGGTTGTTGCCCTCGAAGGCGCCGGTTGCGACTGTCTTGTCGCCCATCTCGTCGGCCAGCTTGGTGACCTCGATCACATCCACCCAGCCCTTGAACAGCGACCCAGTCTGGTTCTTGTCGAAGACATGGGCGTTGAGGCTGGACTCGCGGAACTCTTCAAGGTGCTGGCGTGACAGGCCCTCGTTCGGGGTCAGCAGGATGATCCGGTCGGGAAATATGTTGCCATTGCCCGCCTGGAAGTAGTGCAGGTATTGCAGGATATTCACATGCAACAGCAGGGTCTTGCCGCTTCCGGTCGCGTTCCAGAACGCCAGTTTGTTCAGGTCGTCGGCGGTGTAATCCTTGAACGCTTCGGCGCCATCCTCCTTCCGATACTGGGTCATCTGGGCGTTCAGCTCGTCCAGCAGCGCCTGCCGCCGGTTGAAATACCAGTCGAGGTAGATCTCGCTGAACAGCAACGAAAGGTACTGAAAATACTTCATCGTCAGGATTTCGCCCGTCACTGCATTGCGGCGATGGGTGATCTTTTGCCAATGGGCGACGATGTTCAGGTCAAAGCGGCGCAGCTCGGCCTCGGTGACGCGGTCCATATTGAACAGGTTGCGTGTCAGCTCGTGGAAAAACCTGGTCTGGCCGTCGTCGTCGATGCCCTCAAACCGGTCATCGCCCAGCCGCGCCTTCAGCGTCATCAGACCGTCGCCGTGGAAATGGCTCAGCATCCAGCGGTTCAGCACCAACTCCTGATGAAAGGTGCGCTTCTTCTTCGGGGTGCGCGCCATCAGACGTCATCCACGTTGAACATCGCGTCCAGGAAGGCGGGTTCGATCTGGCGCAGCATCAGCTTTTTCACCAAGCTGCCCTCCGCCTCGGACGTTTCCACCACCGAGGGGATGTTGTGATCGCCGTTGATGTAGACCACGTCGAATTCGCTGTCGGCCGGGTTGATCGCCAGCTTGTCACACAGCCACGTCAGCTCTTCATACCCGATCTTTTCGCAGTCGCGCCACAGGATCAGGGTCTTTTCGCCTGATGGCAGGGTGCCTTCGACAGTGACAAAGCCCTGCTTGAGTTGAATGTCGACGTGGCGAACCGTCAGGCCGATCAGATAGTTGAACGTCTCGACCAGATCGACCTTGCGTTCTTCCCAGGCCCCGGCGCTGTCGACCGCGATCCGCAGGGAGTAATTGAAGGGCTTCTGGAAATCGTCGACCGACAGCAGCGATCCCTTCGCCTCGACATCCAGCATGTAGCGCATCAGGTAATCGTCGCGCTTCTCGGCACTGAATCCCTCAAGCAGGCTGGCCTGCGGGGCCGACCGCTTCAGGTCGAGGTTGTTGAGCGCGTCCTCATAGCCTTCGATCTTGAGAACCTTAAAGGCATGGCTGATGCCGGTTTCGGGGGCGGTGGGTTTGCCGTCTTTCCACTCGGCAGAGTAGACGACCTTCTGTATCCTTGGCTTCAAAACCGTTGGGAAATAGGGACCATGCTCAACCAGAATATAACGACGCTGAATTTCATCGTCGCGGCATTGTGCGAGGACCGCCTCACCTGTTGTGCCGGACCCTGCAAAATAATCGAGCACTAAATCGTCCGCATTTGTTCCAATTTGGACGACCGTCTGAATTAGCCGCACAGGTTTGGGAAAGCCAAAGTCAGTGAAGCCTAGGGCCCCGAGCCTGACTGTGCCTTGCTCATTGATAAAGGCGGTATCATCCCAAATGGACTTTGGCGCCTTCGTGGTTTTCCGTGCTTTTTCAAAAATTCGCCACTCACCGGATCGGGTTGTCTTGGCGATCAGAATTTCTGCTCCCTTAATGGAGCCTGCCTTTGCCTTGATGGTGCCCCAACGCCAGCATGATTCTACGCCACTACTGTTGAAAGGGAGTACTTCCGCAGTATATTCGGCATCACGTTCTAGGCGAACCTCAGAAAAGCCCAACCGCTTTTGCTGATTTGGCGATGCGAAAAATGAGTAGAAAAGGTTCGGACGATTAAAGCGGCCAAACTTCGGATTTCTGTTTCGAAGTTCCCAAAGTTCGAAGTTGCCAAACTCATCAGTTTCACCGCCTTCCAAATTGCGCGGTAGCCCGTTTAATGTGGACGTTTCATCACATCCGTAGGCGAAAAGATATTCGTGGGTCTTTGCGATAGATTTATAGGTCTGCCCACGCTTGTTCGACTGTACGCCGATTTGGGCTTCCATGAGTTCATGGCCAAATTTCGCATCTAGCAGCAGCTTGAACCGACTAGCTTCGTTATCGTCACAACTCGCGAAATGTACCGCGCCATTTGAGAGCGTGCGCCCCGATTTTTCTGTCAGTTGGTGCATCATGGAAAGCCATGCCGAATGGCTGTAACCATCTTTATAAACGAAGCCATCGTTTCCAGTATTGTAAGGCGGGTCAATATAAACGCACTTCACCTGCTCCCGATACCTTAGGCCCAACAGCCCCAGCGCTTGAAAATTGTCCCCATGCACCAACAGCCCGTCGAGGCTGGCATCCAGATCGGGGATCGCCTTTAGCAGATCGGCCCGGAACCCCGCATCGAACAGCGCGGTGTCCACCATCAGGAAGGGCGCTGCCTTCAGATCCTCCACCGTCCCGGCCGCAGCAGATGCCCGCATACCCAGTTCATGCCACTGCGCCCATTGGGCGGGGTTCGCCGCGATGACGGGGTAAAGCGCCGGGGATACCCGATCCAGCGTCACACAATACTGCGCGGCCACCACGAATTTTCGCTTCAGCCACAGCTTTTTCTGAAAATCCTCGATGCTGGCCAGAAAGGTGGTCAGGTCCAGCGCAATGGCGCGCAAGCACTGGATCATCCGCAGGTTTTTCTCGATGTCGGCAAAGGTCCCGGCCTCTTGCACGTCATCCAGGTTCATCACCTCATTCTTTATGTAGAAATCCAGTTCCCGCCGCAGGAAGCCGCCCAGATCCTTGTGGATGAAGTAATCGGCGGTGTTCTTTTGGGTGTAGGTTGTCAGGTGCTTCTCGAGAAGCGTGCGCTTGGGGTTCTTTTCCGTTGGCGCGCGGTTGGTCAGCGCCAACCAGCGCGCCTTGACCGCTTCGTCATCCAGGATCGCCTCGACCGCCTTGTCGACCAGCGCTTCTTGTTTGGTGCCCTTGGGCTGGGCGGCAAAGTCGAACCGGATCACCAGCGCGCCGTCTTCCTCCGCCACGGGGTGGATGGTTTCCTCATAGGTCTCGCCATCCTCATCCGTCCGGGTGACGGTGCGGGCGGCGGCCAGTACAAAGCGGCGTTCCTTGTCGTTGTCCTTGCGATTGTCCTTGGCCGTGTCTGCGGCAACGAGGCGGAAATGGACCACGCGGCCGTCATCAAGCTTGAAGCTGAAGTTGGAAAAAGACTCGCCCGATTTGGTGTAATACTGATCGCGATTCGCCCAGTGCAGCACCACCTCTTCCCCGGAATAGGGAATGGCATAGGTGTCGCCCTTGTAGCGGCGCTGGCTGATGAAATCGCCCTTGTCATAGTAGCGCGAGAAGAAGGTAAGTAGGTGCGAGAAGACCTGGTTCTCATGCTCGGACGCGCCGGTGCTGGCGGCGGCAAGTTCTTTCTGAAGACTTAGAACCTTCGGAGCCTCGTCAGGATTGTAACCGGCGGCTTCGGCGGACTCGCGCGCCTTGGCTATGGCAGCTTTTAGCGTTTCGGTATTGGCCGCAGCCCCGGCAGCCAGCGCCTCGGCCACCCGCGCTTTCAGGCGCTTGGACAGGTAATCCTCGATCTCGCCCGCGCGTGCGTTCAGGATGCGGTAGACGCCAAAATCAAGGTCAGGCCGGTCGATCTGGAAGATTTCGCGCAGCTTGGCAACGAGGGCGTCAAAATTGCTCATTATTCTTATTTTCCTTGATGTTAATTGCCACGTTTACACGACCGACCAGCGAATCGTAAACAGCGTTTCAATCGAATGACCACGGCTCAGGCGTTTTTGCAGGTTGACGATCAGCTCATCCCGCTTATCCGCCACCTCGTCCTCCTGGTTGAAGATTTCTTGCCGCTGCTTGCGCTGGCGGCGTTCCAGTTCCTGCAGCTTGGTCTGAATGGCAGCTTCTTCCTCGAGCGTGGCCGCCGCCCGCGCTTCGCGTCGAACGCCCTTGATCTGCTCTTTGGTGTCCTTGAGCGCCTTCTCGACCGCGTAAATCTTATCCTCGGCCCAGCGCTCCAGCCGTTCACGCGCCGAGGCGAAGTGCTTGTTGTTAGCATCGAGTGACCGGTTCAGCGTGGCTTTGGCGTGCAGTTCTGCCTCTGCTTGAAGGCGGTCGGCGACAGTGCTGGCTGGCGTTTCGATAGGAAGAACGTCTGCGCCCACCGCGAACAGCTTGACGCAAGCCTCATGGTCGATGGAGCGGCCGTTGTCGTCGATGCCGGAGAACAGCAGGTATTCCTCGGTTTCGAAGGTCGTCACCGTCAGCTTGCGCAGCGTCAGCCAACCGCGCCGCCCCTTCAGCGTCTCGACAATCGCCACACGCGTAGGGTGATTGGTCACATCGAAGTGCAGCTCTGCGACCGGCGTATCCGCATCCTTGGCCGTCCCGATCACATGCTCCCCGAGGGGATGCGAGAGGCGATAGAGAAAATATCCATGTTCGTTCGTGGCGCGATCTGCTGCCGACTGCCGCGAGATCAGGTGGTAGCGCCCGGGCCGGAGGTCGGGCGCGGGTGGGGCGAGAAGGTCGAACGCCAGATTCGCTTCATCGAACTTCGCGCGGTCGGAAAGGATGGCGCCGGTCAGATCCCAGAACTTCCGACCGACACGGTCTAGCTGTTCCCGGGCATTGGCCAGCCGCAGCTTCAGCCGGGCGTGAACATCCTCGTCGAAGTTTTCGAGCAGCGCCCGTCTGGTGTCCTCCATCCGGCTACGGATTTGTTCTTCCAGTTGTGCTTGCAGCTCGTCAAAGGCAGCAGCAATAGCCTCGGGTGTGCGGCAGTCCTGGTAAATTGCGAGGATGCGCTTTTCAAAGTCGACGCCAGACTCAATCGTCCCGAGCACCTCATCAGACGCCCCGAAAACGCCGTCGAACAGATTAAACTTCTCTGTCAGAAGTGCGTGGACTCGCTTGTCGGCGTCATTCCGTTCGTTCAGGAAATTTACGACGATGACGTCGTGTGTCTGTCCGTAGCGATGGCAGCGGCCAATGCGCTGCTCAATCCGTTGGGGGTTCCAAGGAAGGTCATAATTGATCACCTGACAGCAAAACTGAAGGTTCACACCCTCGGCCGCTGCCTCGGTCGCTATCATGATCGGCGCATGATCGCGGAACTCATCGATGAGCGCGGCGCGAACATCGATTGCCCGCGAACCAGTGATCTGTTCCCGGTTCGTGGGATCAGCAGCCCAGCGCTCATAGATGTCCTGCGCTTTGCGGTCGGAGTTTGTCCCGCTGAAAGTCACGACTTGGCCCTCGTAGCCATTCCTTTCCAAGAAATCGCGCAGGTAGTCCTGCGTGCGCCGAGACTCAGTAAAGATCAAAGCCTTGCGATGCGCACCCATGCGATGCTGTTCCGAGAAGCCGATTTCAAGTGCCGTTAGCAGTGCCTTTGACTTGGTGTCCGTATGGATGGAGCGCGCCAACTGGATCAAAACCGAAATGTCATCGATTTCCCGCCGAAGCTTCACGTAATCAATCGTGTCTGGGCTGACCTCGAGCGTTTCATCTTGGTCGTCCCATTCTTCAAGGATTTCCTCCTCAAGCTCATTTTCGAAGGAGATGACTTCCGCCAGGTCGCCCTTGACAGGTTCGCCTTTCCGAAGGGTCTCCAGACGAGCGCGCAAGGTTTCGAGGGTTCCAGTGATCGCCTGAGTGGATGAAGCCAGCAACTTTCGCAGGATCAGGACGGTCAGATGGCGCTGCTGGGAGGGAATGGCATAGGTGTCCTCCCTTTGCAGAAAATGTGTAATTCCGTCATACAGCGCCTGTTCATTCTCTGCCGGGAAGAATGGCTGTGTCATGGCGCGCCGCTGGGTGTATTTGACATATTCGAGCACCTGCTTTCGAAGCGTCCGCTTGCAGAAATCCGCCAACCGGGCCCTTAGTTCAGGAAGATCGCCTCCTGCATTCACGTACTTCGACCGAAAACTGTTCGCGTCCCCAAAGATGTTGGGATCAATGAAGTTTGTCAGCCCGAAAATCTCCATCAAGCTGTTTTGAAGTGGTGTCGCAGTAAGCAGGAGTTTCTTTCGACCATCAACGGCCCGCTGCAAAGCCTGACCTATACGGTTGCTTGGGCGATAGGCGTTCCGAAGCTTGTGCGCTTCATCGATTACGACGAGGTCCCATTCCACTTGGCGCAACTCATCCTGAAGCTTGGCCGCATAGTGATAGGAAAGAATTACGATCCGCTTCTGCGACAACGGGAAGGGAATGCCTTCAGCTTTCATTTGGCGATAGGTTCGCGTGTCAATCACGACCGCTGGGAGATTAAATTTATTTGTCAGTTCCGCCGCCCATTGCTGGCGGATCGCAGCAGGGCAAATGATGATAAGCTTTCGTTTCCGCTCGGCCCACTTCTGACAAAGTACGATTCCCGCCTCTATGGTTTTGCCCAAACCAACCTCATCTGCAAGGATGGCGCCTTCGGCAAGCGGTGATTGAAGTGCGAACATAGCGGCTTCAATTTGGTGTGGGTTAAGGTCCACCGATGCATCGAACAACGACATCGATAGTTGATCCTCCGAGCCAGGAGGTGCCATCTTCGTCAGATCATGGGCAATGTATTTGGCGTGATACTCGGTGAACATGCCATAGGGTTAACCGCTCTAAGGGTTAGCTTCGAGAGATTCTTTTAAACGGTTAAATTCTGCAGGTCAGAATTCCCGAAAAAAGACAGTATCAGGGGCCACTTCCCCACGGCCGCACCTTCGGCATCGCCGCTGTCACCTCGACCTCCCGCAACATCTCACCCGCCGCCAGCCCATCGCGCACCCAATCCAAAGCCTGCCACCAATCCTCATAGCCGCGCCGGGCGGAGGCGATCTGTTCCGGATGCGGCCGCCAGGTAACCGGGCAAGCGAGGATGTCTATGGTTTTCCATGTACCGCGTGCAGTCGGGCCTTGAACCCGCATTCGCACGGTGCCCACCACGATGGTGGCAGAGCGTTCGCCATGCTGGTTCTGCTTGGTCTCCATCGGCACGCAGCGCGGCACTACGCCGGGCATCCAGTCGGGCGTTATCCCCGCACGGGCCATTTCGGCGACGCTGATCGCCATCCGAATGCCGCCGAGGCTGTCCGGCATTCCCGCGACGGTGGCCGCCACCACCTCTGCGTCGGCATGGGTATAACTGCCCATCTTGTGCTGGCCGCCGTCAACCTTGCAGCCCAGCGCGGCGCGTTGCATCAGAATATATTCGAGGCCAAAACCAAAGCCTTCCTCGGATGCATCCTTTGGCGGGGGCAGTTCCAACTGCGCTTTTTCAGTACGAAACGCCCATTCCAGCAGCGCCTGCACGCCGAGCGCGCGTTTCACCTTTGTCTCGCCAGCCCGCCCAATCCGTCCCTGCATGCTCATGGCTGCAATCCTTCAAACAGGGTCATCTGGGTCGGACGCTGGGCTGCATCTGTCGACCGCCATATCCACGGGCCGGAGGCCATGGGCAGCTGCGAGAGCGCGCCACGCATGTGCTGCTGCCAGAGGGTGAACTCCGTTGCCGAGCAGGCGCAGAGCGCGTGCCCGATGGGCCATCCCATCAGCCATCCGACGAAGAGCGGGTTCAGCCTGCGCCGTGCCCGGGCTTTCAGAATCCGCCGCGAGACGACCCGCCCATGCGAGGCAATCAGATAGGCCCAGAGCGGGCGCGAGATCGGGGCGTGCGGCGAGGACCGCAGCCCATGCGCCGTGATCACCGGGTCCGGGCGGGTGAAGCCCTGCTCCGCCCGATAATGCAGGATGTCCATCCGGCTCTTGCCATCGGCGCGAATGATGCTGGCCGCGCTGCTGCCCTTCCAGTTCTGCGCCGCCGGGGTCGGCCATTGTGCCGCTTGTGCTGGCAGGGGTGGTGTTCCGCCCGAGCCATAGCTCTGCCCCGGCCCTCCCTTCGCGCCATCCGTGGCCTTGGGCGTCGACCAGTTCGCGATGCCCAGCGCCAGCACTTCCGCCTTGCGGGTGAAGTCGCTGTTCCCCGCCGGGTTGTAGCGATCCGTGCCGGGATGCAGGCTCATCGGTGTGGGCCACGATGAAGATGCGCAGCCGTTGGTGCGGCGCGCCAACTTCTGCCGCGCTGAACAGACCCGCCGCAGGCGTGTAACCCATGTCCAAAAGCTCTCGCAGCACGGTTTCAAGGCCGAGAGTAATGTGGCCGGGCACGTTTTCGAGGAAGGCCCATTTGGGGCGGCATTCCCCGATGACTCTTGCAACCTCGGGCCAGAGGTGGCGGGGGTCATTGGCACCTTCGCGTTTGCCAGCGGCACTGAAGGGCTGGCAGGGATATCCGGCGAGGACGATGTCGAAGGCGCCGTGGAAGACCCGGGCATCGAAACTGCGGAGATCATCCCAGATCGGGGCAGGGGCGAAATACCCGGCGCGCTGGGCGGCGATGAGGACGGCGCGGGGCCAGTCCTCCCATTCGACAAAGGTGCGGGTGTGATATCCGGGTTCGGCCAGCATGAGGCCCAGATCAAGGCCTCCGCCGCCTGCGCAGAGGGACAATCCGTGCCGGGGACGTGACACCATGCCATTCACCGCACCCCCCGCATCCGGAGGCGTTCGGGTGTTACCAGGTTCCGCACCAGCATCAGGTCGCGGATGCTGTTGTTGATCGCGCTGACCGGCAAGAAGCCATCGGCGTTGACCATCTTGGCATAGAACGCCGCCTTCTCGTCGTCGCTGAGCCGGGGAGGATCCACGCGCTTGCGCTGTCGCTTGGACTTTTGACTTTTGGCGTTTGCAATGGTCGCCTGCGCATCGCGCTGGGCTGTCCGTTCCATGAACCGGTCGAGGGCTTTGGGGCCATCGGGCGGATTGGGATGATCGGCTCGGGTCTCGGTGGCTGTCTCGATGATCCGCTTCTGTGACAAACCGAGGTCATCGATCCAGCGGCGGACATGCGTTCTGGCTGGCCAGCCTTGCCACCAAGCGGGCAGAGTGGCGTTGGCGGCAAAGCCCAGCGCCGAGAGCAACTCTGCGAAGAACCGATCAAAATCGGCATCGCGCGCTTGCGCGTCCTCCTCCTCCTTTACAGGTTTACTTAAGGGTTCTCTTACAAGGTTAGTCTCCGGAT
This sequence comes from Pseudorhodobacter antarcticus, assembly GCF_900110135.1. Classification (GTDB taxonomy): domain Bacteria; phylum Pseudomonadota; class Alphaproteobacteria; order Rhodobacterales; family Rhodobacteraceae; genus Pseudorhodobacter; species Pseudorhodobacter antarcticus. The sequence goes on from NZ_FOCO01000032.1 coordinate 26,399, forward strand.
TCCGGAGATGGCTTTGGGCAAAATCCGGAGATGGGATTGGCGAAAATCCGGAGATGGCCCTATCTCCGGATTCCGGAGTTGGGTCGGCGCGTTGTTCTTCCTCCGTTCCGCAAAAGCCGTGTCCGGTTTCCGGAGTTGGCTCTTGTGGAAAGCCATCTTCGAACCCCAGGATGTAGCGTGTCGCCTGGCGTTTATGGGTGCGCGGATCATGGACCCGGACGCGGTGGATCAGCCGCAGCTCTTCCAACTTGGCGAGGTGTTCGTTCAGCGCCGAGATCGACATTTCCGCATCGTCGGCAAGCCGTGCCTGCGTCGGAAAGCAGCCAAAATCAGGGTTATGCCGGTCGCACAGAAACCAGAGTATCCGTCTTGATCAAGCCTCTTTAATCACCCAATTTCGGTTTGCTTTGATGAGGGCGTTGGCACAAAACAACGATCTTGGTGGCAGGTTTCAACCCACGTTGCTGGATGGCCCAGACAGTCGCTTTGTGGCTCATGGCGCAATCCTCCGCGCCGGGATCTGCACACGACTGGTGAAGCCGTTGTCCGCCAGCGCGCCCAGCGCATCGTCGACAGACCGCACCAGCGCCCAGCCGAAGCCCTGCGCGCAGACCGTGTCGCGGAACACCTCCTGCGATCTCCGTAATCGGCCCGTCTCGCTTTTGACCTCAAGGAACAGGACGCGGCTGCCAGAAATCACGATCAGATCGGCAAAGCCAGAATGGACGCCCATGCCAACCAGGATCGACTGACGTTTGGCACCGCGCGGCCCGGCTTCGGTCACCTCGTTGACGCAGTGATGGACAATGGCATCGCGGGGCAGGGCGAAGCGCAGCGCTTGCACAATTGCACGCTGGGCATCGGCCTCAGGTGTGCTGCGCCGGTTCATGCGACACCACCTTTCGGGAAGGCGGCAGCTGCAATGGCGTGGAGGGGGCGACGGTCCAGCAAGCGCAGCAGGTCGATAGCATCTGCGCATTCGCTAGCATCGCCGGTTTGACCGACGACCACACGGGCCGCGAGGATGACCAGCGAATCCGGATGCTGCGTGGTATCGGCCAGGACGCCGCGCGCCTCGGTCAGGCGATCGGTCATCCAGTCGCCGGTTGTCGGGACGGGGACCAGGGGATGGGACAAAAGAAAGGTCATCGGCGCGCCCTCGCACGCACGCGTTTTGTGCTTTCCTGTTTTTCCAGCCAGTCCATCACCACGGCGCGGCGGTAAAAGGTTGTGCGCCCCGCTCGCACGCAGGCTGGGCCGATGCGCCGCTCGTCCCAGCGCCGAAGCGTGGCAACGGAAAGTCCGAGCTCGAGGGCCAGATCAAGGCGGCTGATCCATCCCGCCATTAATGGCACCGGAGGTTTTGCGGGAATTTGATGGGTTTGGGTCATAGGTCTTCTCCCGATTGTTGCCCAAAGGGGGCGTTTGTCCGGTTTGAGAAGACGCAGATCGGCAGGTGCGGCGGGAAGGCACTGACCGGCACTGAATGGCAGTGGATTTGCACCCCTATGCCGCTCCTTGTTTTATTGGGTTTTTGTGATTTCGGCCAAAATCATGCTGCGGCGCAGCGCGAGCGAAGCGCTGTCCGTTTGAGCCGATGATCTATGCGGGTGCCGATAGCGCGCGCGTCCCGCCCCATAAAACAAGGAGTTTTGTCTGTATGACAGAAGCGGCGGGGCGGCACTGACCGGCAGTGGATTTGCAGCCCGATGCCGGTCATTGATTTGATTGAGTTTTTTGTGGTGGCGCGCCTTTGGTTGACTTTGCGCGGTAGGGCGTGGTCATCGCGCGCTTCGTTCTCAAATGCGGAAAACCGGTGCTCAGGCCCTTTTTTCCCAAAACCCGCAAAACACGCGCGGCACCGGGGTGCAAATCCACTGCCAGCCCGCGCCACTCAGCGCCGGTCAGTGCCTCGCCGCCGCGTGGCAGTTCATGATTACCTTGATAGAGCCACGAATCTACGCGTCATGACAGGGGCTGCAACAGGAGGATGATATGCCCAAGCGCATGAGATTGAATGATAAAACGGTTCGTGAACCCTTGCCCGTGAAAGGGAGGGATTATCAGATTTTCGACGTCGAGGTGCGGGGCTTTGCCGTGTGCATCTACCGCTCGGGCGGCCGGGCCTTCACGCTGGATTACCGATATGCTGGTCGCCAGCGTCGGATGACCATTGGGCGCTGGCCGGAATGGACGGTGACGGCGGCAAGAGAGCGCGCGAGGCAACTGCGCCGCGAAATTGACGAGGGCGGGGATCCGCTGGCCGGAAAGAGTGAGTTGCGCACCGCGCCGCGTATCAGCGACATGATCGAGCGCTATATCTCCGAGCATGTGGTCAAACTGGCCCCGGCGAATGCGGCGGATCAAAAGGCGATGCTGGCCAAGTTGGTCGTGCCGCAGTGGGGCAACAAGCTGGTCACGGACATCACCAAGAATGATGTGGCAAAGCTGCTTGCGAAGATCGCCGAGGGCAGGGCGCGCCCGTCAAAGGTCAAACCCAACAATCGCGCGCGCAAATTGCAGGGCCCCAAGCCCACCCCGGTGCGCGCCAACCGCGTCGGCGAGGTGTTGCGCAAGATGTTCACGCTGGCCATTGAATGGGGCTGGCGCGAGGACAATCCGGCCTCTGGGTTCCACCGCCGCATTGAGACCGAGCGCGAGCGGTTCCTGAGCCCACAAGAAATCGTCCGTCTGGCCTCGGCGCTGGACGATGCTACGGACCAGCGCGCCGCCGGGATCATCCGGCTTTGCATGTTGACCGGCGCGCGATTGGGCGAAGTGCGGCAATCGCGGTTTGAACAATTCAATCTGGACCTCGGTGTCTGGTCAAAGCCTGCCGCCACCACCAAGCAGCGCAAGATCCACAGGGTTCCTGTCTCTGGCGATGTGGCGGCGATTGTGCGCCAACGCCAGCTGCTGGTCCCGAGCGGCGTGGCATGGCTGTTTCCCGGCGATGTGCCCGGCCAGCCGGTCAAGGAAATCCGCCATTTCTGGCGGCAGGTTCAGAAGATCGCGGATTTGCCGGATGTGCGCATTCACGATCTGCGCCATACCTTCGCGTCGTTGCTGGTCAGCGGTGGCGCATCTTTGGAAATGATTGGCAAGCTGCTGGGTCATACGCAAATGCAGACGACCCAGCGCTATGCGCACCTGATGGACTCGCCGCTGCGGGCGGGCGTTGACGCGGTGGCGCATATCTTCCGGCCTCGCCCGACACTGGTCCACGATGCGGACAGTGATCGCAAGCAGGCCTGACCACCGCGCAAGATCAGACGTTTTCGTCCTGTTGAAGTTCGCTCAACATCTTCCACAGTTCATCGACATGGCGCCGGATGGAGCGCTCGCTTGGAATATCGTCGCCATTCGAATGTGCCACGAACCAGTCCTGAATGTCGCCGATCATCTCGGCTTTGGTGGCTGGGATGCCGCGTACATGAATGCGAACCAGAAAAGCCTTGGTCATGCCGTCCCAATCATAGGGCGATGCCGATCCGGTACCCCCGCTGACCCGGCGCAGAAGATCATGCTTATCTTCAAACTTCATGACCTGTTTGCTGCGCAAAAACAGATCGGCAATGGAGACATCAACGCCCTCGGGTGGATCGGTGACAAAGAGCCAGTCGGTGGCTTCTTCGGTGCGCAAGCGACGCAACAGCGCGTTCTTGGGGCCGGTCCCACAGCGGCGAAACATTGGCACGATATCCATGGGGCAGATGATAACCGTGCCTGCGACCCTTGTTGTGTCACAGAAGGTGGGAGGGATGCCGGTAATGATCTCCAGCTGGCCAGCGGTCGACCAGCCCGAGATGTCGGCCAAGGCGCACCCCCAACGGGCAGCCACTTCGTGAAGGGTGTAAAATTCGCGCGGAGGGAGCTTCATCGTGTAATCCATCTTTCATTGAGCCTTGAATTGGCGCTTGGCAGGCGGAATAATCCGCCAGGCGTGGTGACTGTTTGCGGGGCGGCGTCTGCACCTAAAAGTTGTCGAATCATAAATGACTCGCCCCAAGGCTGATCTTGCACCACACTCCCCGTAAGAACCTGACGTGGAGGAAAAAAGAATCACGATGGCCTTTGCGAAGACCCTGGACTTGATGCGATTGGCCGAGATGGCCGCTGCCCGCCACAAGGGCGTTTCCCTCGTGGAGGTGAGTGCTGAATTTGGCGTCAACCTGCGCACCGCCCAACGCATGATCCGGGGCCTGGAGGCGGCATTCCCGAGCATTGAGTTCTCCACCGATCAGGATCGGCGGCGCTGGTGGAAACTGAATGATACGAAATTCCTGCGCATGCAGGGGATCCGTGACCACGAGTTGGAGGCTTTGGAGACGAGCATTCGTCGCGCCCAGCGCGAAGGGGCCACCAGGGATGTCTCTGCATTGATCTCGCTACGGGATCGGCTTTTGGCAGCGATGCCGTCCTCGCACGCGCGTCGGGCCGAAGTGGATGCGGGTGCGATGCTCGAGGCGCAGGGCTATGCCTGCCGTCCAGGACCGCGCGTGCAGGTCGAACCCGTCATACTGGGCGCAATTGCCGTGGCGATCAAAGCGCCATTTTCACTGAACATTGCCTATCGGGGTGCGCGGGATAATGGTGTGCTGGACCGTGTGGTTGAACCCTATGGCCTGCTGCTGGGGATCCGGCAGTATCTGATCGCCCGCGATCTTGGCAACGGGCGGGAATTCCGACGCTTCCGGCTGGATCGCATCAGCAGCGCCAAGATCACCGGGCAGTCTTTCGCCCGCGACCCGGAGTTCGACCTGGACACCTATGCCGCCCAGTCCTTTGGCTCGTACCACTCGGCAGCGGAATACCAACTGGTCGTCTGGCGCTTTGCGCCCAGCGCGGCGGTCGCTGCAAGCGAGTTTGAATTCCATTCCGACCAAGTCGTCACCGAAGAGCCGGATGGCGCGCTGCGCGTCGAGTTTACGGCTAGCGGGTGGGTCGAGATGGCTTGGCATCTTTACCAGTGGGGCGATAAGGTCGAGGTGATCGCCCCGGCTGAACTGCGGGATATGGTGAAGGGGCATCAGCGCGGGGATTTGGGCGTGCTGCCTTGACGCGTTGGGGTATTCTTCAACCTAGCCGATTGGCACCCACCAAGTGGGCGGGGCGCGATACTTTTAGCCCTTCGCTGACGATCGCTCGCTCCATGCCGCTTTCCGAAGCTGCAGTTCACACCTGCCGCAGCGACATTTAGAAGGGGTGAAACGGCGCTTTGGACAATCTGCATCTAGTCCGTCGTTTACTTCTTGAGCGCGGCTCGACTAGTCTCTGGTCTGTTACGGAGCATTGACCAGAATTCGGACGGCGGTTTCCAATCGTCGATGGACTAAAAAGCACCGGGGACACAGTGAAAAGTGACCTTTGCTCGAATTCGTCTAATGGCTGGTATACTTTTGACGCAAAAACAGGGACATCTATGTATCTCCACTCCTATCGGCTAAAAAATTACAGGCGTTTGCGCGACGTCCGTGTGGAGCTAGCGTCAGACATATCGATCTTTGTTGGTGCCAACAACAGCGGAAAGACATCTGCCACTCAAGCGATCATAGCGTTCTTGTCGGGCGCGAAAGGCCGCTTTTCTCTATTTGATTTTAGCTCGCATACCTGGAAAGAACTAAATGCCTTAGGAGAGGCGAACGACGCTGAAGATGCAAACGCCACGATACCGGCAATCAGCTTGGATCTATGGTTTCGAGTAACCGAGGCTGACCTTTATCTGGTCATTCCGATCCTTCCCAGTACGGCGTGGGCAGGCAGCAAGGTGGGCATACGCATTGAGTTCGCCGCAAAAAACCCGGTTGATCTTCTCGAACGATACAGGCTGCAAAAGCAGACAGCGCTTGCTCAAGCTGCTGCGCTCCCGGAAGGTGCGGGGGCCTACGTGCCTTGGCCGAAGTCCCTCACTGACTTTCTCGAAAAGGAGCTTCAGAGCGAATTTGAGCTCCGCTATTTCGTGCTGGACGACGCACAGTTTGACGATAACCTCGTAGAAAACGAGGGCTATGTGCCTGCGATTATCGGGGGAGAGCCCAGCGGCGCAACCATTCTAAAGTCGCTCGTCCGCGTCGATTGCCTCAACGCTCAAAGGCATCTCGCCGACCCATCTTCGCGTTCGGAAGGCGGTTCAGGCAGGTCAGAAGATCTATCTCGTCGTTTGAGCCGATTTTATCAGAGAAACTTAGAGCAACGAGAGGAAGATCACTCTGCGTTGAAGGCGCTGTTCGAGTCCGAAGTCGGATTGAATAAACACTTGATGGACGTGTTTGCACCTACGCTCGATCGGATAGCAACTCTCGGGTATCCTGGACTGCATAATCCTAAACTTGAAATAATATCCGCGCTGAATCCTGCATCGGTGATGAGCCAAGATGCACGCATCCACTACGTTCTTGGTGATGGTGAACAGGCCACCCGATTGCCCGACAGCTACAATGGTCTGGGCTTCAAAAACCTGATTTATATGGTAGTGGAGATCCTCGACCTTCAGGCGAAATGGTTCGATGAGGAAGAGAAGCGACCACCGCTACACTTGATTTTCATCGAGGAGCCGGAAGCACATCTGCATGCGCAGCTTCAGCAGGTATTTATCCGAAACGTACTTGGTCTTCTGGCCCGTCCTGGCGAAGAAGAAGGTATATTCTCCAGTCAGGTCGTGATCACGACGCACTCTCCTCATATCCTTTACGAGCGCGGATTTGCCCCTATCCGTTACTTCCGTCGACACGTTGTCGAGAGTGAACAGAGCACCCAAGTCCTGAATCTATCAGCCTTTCAAGCTGGGGATGCGCCTAAAGATCGCGACTTCCTACAGCGTTACCTCAAGCTGACCCACTGCGATCTGTTCTTCGCCGATGCTGCCATACTAGTTGAAGGCAATGTTGAGCGTCTGCTAATGCCATTGATGATTGAAAAGGAGGCGTCAACTCTCCGGTCTACTGCCCTCTGTATCCTAGAAGTAGGGGGGGCGTTTGGCCATCGGTTTAAGGAACTAATTGAGTTTCTTGGTGTCACGACCCTTCTCATTACCGACATTGACAGCGTCACGGCTGCTGTAGAGCCTGCTCCAGTTGATGGCGATAACGAGGATGAAGAAATAGAGTTTGAGATTCCCGGAGCAGCCGGAGCACCTGCCTCGAAACGATACGGAAAGGCGTGTCTCACCAGTACAGAAGGCGCGGAGACCTCAAACCAGACCCTGATCCAATGGCTGCCAAAGAAGCGGTTCATCTCGGAACTTCTTATAGCAGGACCTGAAGACAAAGTTGCTGACCTAGTCGGCTCAGAAACAGCGAAAGTAATGGTGACGTATCAGGTGGCCACGGATGTGACTTGGGCAGGTCACTCGGTTCCACTTTGCGGCCGCACGCTTGAAGAGGCATTCGGCCTAGAAAACGCAACTTGGTGCCAAGCGAATGAACAGCGAATTGTCGGACTGAAACTTCGCAATCCGCCCGCGGATGCGTCTGCTCTCGCCGGTGGGCTTCATAAGCGTGTCGGAAGCTCGGGTTTTGATAAAACCAAGTTTGCTCTACAGGTTCTTGCTTCCGAAAAAGACGCGTGGGCAACTCCGAGATATATTCGCGACGGTCTTGTCTGGCTAGCAAAACAAGTTAGCCTGGAAGTTGAGCAGGAGGCCGAAGCTATTGTCGATGCCGCTTTAGCGGCCGATGGTGCAGTTGAATGAGCAGTAGCCGAGCAAATAAACCTGATACGCAGGCAGATATTGAGCTTCGCCAGTGTTTGACCGGCACACAGAAACGCAACTTTATAATGGTCGCCGGTGCTGGCTCCGGAAAGACAACTTCTCTGGTGAAGGCGCTCGCCACAACCATAGAGGCGTATGGTTCAACTTTGAAAGTTAGTCGCCAGCGTGTCGCCTGCATTACGTACACTGAGATAGCCGCAGGTGAGATCTGGGCCGACGTTGGAAATAACCCACTGATTCACGTCTCCACGATCCACAGCTTTCTCTGGTCAATCACTCGCTCATTTCAATACGATATCAAGGCGTGGGTATTGCGCAGGATCAGCGAGAGGATTGACGACCTGACGGCGACCGCCGCTGGCTTCGGGCCACGTGTTCAACAGCGAACACGTGACAAAAATCAACGTGACATTGCTCGGTTTGAAGAATCTCGGGGCGACGTAGAACTTGTCCGAGCCTTTACCTATGGCACCGGCAGCGACTATGCAAAGGGGATTTTGGGGCACGACGATATCATCCGCATGGCAACCGATTTCATTCTGGAACGGCCCCTTTTCCGCACTCTAATAGCACAGCAATTTCCATTCGTGTTTGTCGACGAAAGTCAGGATACCCAAGAAGTCGTCGTTGAGGCGCTGAAGGCTGCAGCAGCCCAAGCTGGAGGGAAGTTCTGCCTCGGCTTCTTTGGTGATCCTATGCAGCGCATCTATCCCACGGGCATAGGCCCCATTGAGCTAGAAGATGGCTGGCTGTTGATCAATAAAGAGGAAAACTTCCGTTGTCCGAGAACTGTTCTCGCCGTGGCCAACGCCATCCGCCGTGATGGAGACGATTTAGTACAGGCGGGCGGACGTATGCAGGAAATTGGCGGGGTGCGCGAACTAGTGGACGGAACAGCACGCATTTTCGTACTTCCCGCAGATGGGCGACGCAACGAACGCTTGTCTGCGGTCCGTGGGATGGTGGCTCGAGAGAACGCAGATATCGCTTGGGTCGATGGCCACGATGCTGACTACAAACTTTTGGTCATTGTTCATCGAATGGCTGCCACAAGACTCGGTTTCGGAGCTCTTTACGCCGCAATGAATGATAAAGCACCAGGGTCCTTCCGCGATGGATTTCTCGATGCTACGGCTTGGCCAATTAGGCCTTTTACTTCATTCATCCTGCCCGTTGTCGAAGCGATTGAAGCTGGCGATGAGTTCGCGGTGATGTCGCTCCTACGCAAGCATTGTCCACGTCTCAAAAAAGATTCCGTATCAAAGATGGGCGCCGCCGAACTTCTGGCAGCGCTCCGAGGGGGCGTTTTTCATCTTAGTGAAATGCTTGCAGTGGATTCTGCCGCAACCGTTCGCGACGTTCTCAGCCACGTCCGCGATCTAAGCCTTGTCACACTTGACCCGCGCATCATAGCATATCTTGACGACCATGGTCCGATCTTAGAAGCAAATGCAGCCGAAGTCGACGAAGAAGAAGATACGACACGAGAAATCGCAGCGATGGATGCGTTTTTGGGATGCTCCGCGCTACAATTTCGAGGCTACAGGCGGTACATTCAGCAGCTCTCGCCTTTCTCCACTCAGCAAGGCATCAAGGGCGCAGAATTTGAGCGAGTGTTGGTGGTGCTCGATGATGAGGAGGGCACGCACGTCCAATTCTCATACGATAAATATTTCGGCGTGAAGGCACTATCAGCCCGCGATGACGAGAACATTCGGGGCGGTAAAGAAACATCAGTCGAACGCACCCGACGTCTTTTCTATGTGTGCTGCACGCGTGCGCTGACCGACCTCGTCGTTGTGTATTTTTCCAATGATCCAGCTGTTGCAATACGAAACGTGCGAGCTTCCGGCATTTTCCCTGATGACGCGGTCTTTGACGAAGCAGCACTCGGCTGACAGGTAATACCGCAGGCGCGATCTGGCAGCTTTAGACGCAATACGAGCATTAAGTTCTTGGCTGTTTGCTGCCTCCTCGCGCACGCCCATAGCCGCTACGAATTGGTACGACTTGCATCCGCACTACACAGCGCGAGCAAAGTGATTATTGTCAGCGCACTATTGATCGATTCACATCAACGCCACATCAACGGTATCCGTCCGGTCTGACTGGTGTTGACTTATTCGGCAGCCCAGTTCCATGGCATGAGTTCTTCGAGGCGGGTCATCTTGTGGTCTGCAACGCGCTCGAGAACCCAGCGAAGCCAGGCTTCGGGATCTACCTTGTTCATGCGGGCGGTTTCGATGAGCGTGTAGGCTATGGCCGCAGCTTCACCGCCGCCCTTTGATCCCATGAAGAGATAGTTTTTGCGGCCGAGAGTCACCGGCCGAATTGATCGCTCACAGATGTTGTTGTCCAGCTCGAGCTGGCCGTTTTCAAGATAGGCCCGGGCCTTGGGCATGCGACCGAGCG
>NZ_FOCO01000030.1 GCF_900110135.1 Pseudorhodobacter antarcticus
GATCATTCCGCCGCGCAAGAACGCCAAGCCATGGAAACCCGACACTCCTGGCGCGATCGCGCGGAACGAGGCCCTCCGCGCGTCGAAACGCTTCGGCCGGACGATATGGCGACGATGGAGCGGCTATCACCGCCGAAGCCGCGTCGAAACAAAGATGCACTGTGTCAAACTGCTGGGTCAGCGCCTTATGGCGCGGGACTTCGACCGTCAGGTCGCGGAGTTCCAAGTTCGTGTTGCCGTCCTGAACGGCTTCACCACTCTCGGCACGCCCATTACAGAAGTCGTGGGATAAGTCTGTCCGGGGATAGGGGAACCCTCACCGTCAGACCATTTGTGCAACAGAGCCGGTGGCACCTCAAACATGATGCTGGCGGAAATGATCGCACAGCAGGTCCAAAGCCTTGTGAACTGGGGTTTGGGGGGCGCTGCGGCTTTTGTGCTGCTGGTCGTGACGCTGGCAATTTACGCGCTGCAATTGCGCTTTGTTGATACGGAGGGCCGGTGAATGTTGTTGGATTTTGACAAGCTTGGCGCTTGGCGTTGGGCATTAGGGCTGATCTGCGGTTTGATGACGCTGTTCTTGTTGCTGCCCATTCTGTTCATCATTGCGCTTTCGTTTGGCTCCTCACGCTGGCTGATCTTTCCGCCACCAAGCTGGACATTGAACTGGTATGTCGAGCTGTTTGCGGACCCGCGGTGGCTTACAGCCGCGCTGACTTCGGCAAAAATTGGCCTGATTGTGATGGTGCTGTCGGTCATTCTAGGCTTGTTTGCGTCGCTTGCTTTGGTGCGCGGCACGTTCAAAGGGCGGGCGGTCTTGCGGGCGTTTTTTCTGACCCCGATGATCTTGCCAGTGGTGATTGTGGCCGTTGCCCTTTACGCGCTGTTTTTGCGCCTTGGTATGAACGGCACGCTGACCGGCTTTGTGATCGCGCATCTGGTTGTGGCCTTGCCGTTTGCGATCATCACCATTTCGGGCGCGCTGGAAAGTTTTGACACCGCGATCGAAGAGGCTGCGATTTTGTGTGGCGCCTCACCTTGGGAGGCCCGCTTTCGTGTGACCTTGCCAGCGATCAAACACGGGTTGTTTTCGGCTGCGATCTTTTCCTTCCTGATCTCTTGGGATGAGGTGGTGCTGGCGATTTTCATGGCTTCGCCCACGCTGCAAACCTTGCCTGTCAAGGTGTGGACCACGCTGCGCCAAGATCTAACGCCTGTTGTTGCGGCAGCCTCTACTATTCTTGTTTTGCTGACGGTCCTTTTGATGATCGCGGCCGCACTTTTGCGCAAAGGAAAGTCGAAATGACCCCCTATCTGCATATCAACGGCATTCGCAAAGTTTACGGAAATGTGGTGGCCAGCGATCATGTCGAACTGACGGTCGCCAAGGGAGAGTTCATGACCTTTCTCGGGCCGTCGGGTTCGGGCAAAAGCACCACGCTTTATATCCTTGCCGGGTTTCAGGACCCAACCAAGGGCGATATTTTGATCGAGGGAAAATCCATCCTATCGACGCCGTCGCACAAGCGAAATATCGGCATGGTGTTTCAGCGCTATACTTTGTTCCCGCATCTGAGCGTGGGTGAAAATGTCGCCTTTCCGCTGCGGGTGCGGCGGATGGGGCAATCCGAGATCACCGATAAAGTTCGCCGAGCCTTGGCGCTGGTGCGGTTGGAGGGTCTAGAGGACAGAATGCCAACGCATATGTCAGGGGGGCAGCAACAGCGCGTCGCCTTGGCCCGCGCGTTGGTCTATGACCCACCGGTTTTGTTAATGGACGAGCCACTTTCCGCGCTGGACAAGAAACTGCGTGAAGAAATCCAGCTTGAGATCCGCCGCATTCACCAAGAAACGGGCGTGACGATCCTGTATGTTACCCATGACCAAGAAGAGGCGCTTCGCCTTTCAGATCGGATTGCGGTGTTCAACGCAGGCAGGATTGAACAGGTCGGCACGGGGCCTGAACTATACGCCAATCCGCAAACCCATTTCGTGGCGGATTTCATTGGCGACAGTGCTTTCCTTAAGGGTGAGATTGAAACGGTGCAAAACGGCCAAGCTTCCTTGCGGTTTGGCGATGGCAGTCTGATCGTGGGCGTGCCGTTACATGGCGATGTGAAATCCGGCAAAGGGGCCGAGTTGATGCTGCGCCCCGAACGTATTGATCTAAGTGCTGTGGCAGGGGAGCAGGGTGCATCCTTGCCCGTGCAAGTGCAGGATATGACATTTCTTGGCAATAACACGGCTGTCTCTGTCCGCACGGCTTGGGGCGATCCGCTGACCGTTCGGCTCGGTTTCGGGCATCCGCTGTCTGGCCGCGTGTCGCGCGGTGATCATTTACATATCAACTGGGCCGCCGAGTCGGCGCAGGCTTTTATCCAAGGATAGACCATTGCATCTTAATGATACCAGCCTGCTGGAAACGCGTGCTTTCGTTGCAGGGGAATGGATAAGCACGACGGGCAAGCTTACAGTTGTAAACCCTGCCGACAGCACGATCTTGGTAGAAGTCGCTGATTGCGACCGCACTATTGCCGCGCGCAGCATTTCCTTTGCCGCATCCGCGCAGGTACTTTGGGCCAAGCGCACTGCCAAAGACCGCGCCAGCATTCTGCGCCGCTGGTATGATCTGGTGGTTGCCAATGCAGACGATCTTGCGATGATCTTGATGTCGGAAATGGGTAAGCCCTTAGCCGAGGCGCATGGCGAAGTGCTTTATGGGGCGTCCTATATCGAATGGTTCGCGGAAGAGGCCAAGCGGGTTTATGGCGAGACAATCCCCGGTCATGCCGAGGATAAGCGTCTGCTGGTCTTGCGCCAACCCGTCGGGGTGGTGGCCGCAATTACGCCTTGGAATTTTCCCAACGCGATGATCGCGCGCAAGATCGCGCCGGCGCTGGCGGCAGGCTGTGCAATCGTGGCAAAACCGGCTGCCGAAACGCCGCTGTCGGCGCTTGCGCTTGCTGTATTGGCCGAGCGGGCAGGCTTGCCCAAGGGGCTTCTGTCAATCTTGCCGTCTAGCGATGCGGTCGGCATGGGGCGCGAGTTTTGCGAAAATCCGACTGTGCGTAAAATCAGCTTTACCGGCTCCACCAATGTCGGGCGCATTCTGATGAAGCAGGGCGCGGATCAGATCAAAAAGCTATCGCTTGAGCTTGGCGGAAATGCACCCTTCATCGTCTTTGATGACGCGGATATCGACGTCGCCGTTGATGGTTTGATCGCGTCGAAATTCCGCAATGCGGGCCAGACTTGTGTTTGCACCAACCGGATTTACGTTCAGGCAGATGTGGCAGACCAATTTGCGACCAAACTTGCCCAAAAAGTGGCGACGCTTAAGGTTGGCGCGGGCAGTGATCCTGCAAGTCAAATCGGCCCGTTGATCAGTATGGCGGCGCTTGCCAAGGTAGAAGATCATGTTGCTGATGCGGTCAGTGGCGGGGCAAAACTGGTCTTGGGTGGGCATGGTGCAGGCGGCACATTTTACATGCCAACGGTGCTAGCTGGCTGCAATGCCACGATGAAAATCACGCGCGAAGAAACTTTCGGCCCTGTCGCAGGGTTGATCCGTTTTGAGTCAGAGGCGGAGGTAATTGCAGCGGCCAACGATACTGAATTTGGTTTGGCAGCTTACGTATTCACCCGCGACTTGGCGCGATCTTGGCGGATGATGGAGGCGTTGGAATGTGGTATGGTGGGCGTTAACACGGGCCATATTTCGACCGAGCTTGCGCCTTTTGGCGGTATCAAGCAATCGGGCATGGGCCGGGAAGGCTCACGCCACGGACTCGAGGATTATCTTGAGTTGAAATACTGCTGTATAAGCATGTGATTGGTCAATTAGATAAGGAGATCCATGTGAGTCAGTTCGACGAAGATTTGTTTCTGAAGGGTTTAGAGCAGCGCAAGGCGACCCTCGGCGCAGAATATGTGCAGAGCAATTTGGATGCGGCGGATGAATTCACCCGCCCTTTTCAAGAGGCGATGACGGCTTGGTGCTGGGGCTTTGGCTGGGGTGACGGTGCGATTGATGCTAAGACGCGCTCGATGATGAACCTTGCGATGCTGGGTGCATTGGGGCGTCTGCATGAATGGGAGGTGCATTGCAAAGGTGCGCTGACCAATGGTGTTACACCCGAACAAATTCGGGCGATAATCCATGTTGTCGCGATCTATTGCGGTGTGCCAATGGGTCTTGAATGTTTCCGAGTTGCAAGAAAGGTCCTCGCGGAGGCGGAAATCGCAGGAACTCCACATTCATCCTGACCGTCTGGATCGGTGACGGAGGGATTTGGGCACGATTTGGCATTATTTTTCGGAGCAGTGAGACAGAATTTCGCTTAAACAAGAGTGTTCGAGACGGGGGCTCGGTTAAACATTGCAGCACAAATCTGGTAGGTTACGGCGGTTGCGGCCTCCCGCAACCAATGTTTCCGCCTTTAGCCTTTGGATCATCATAAGACGACTGCAATATAAACTGCTTGCGGTCTGGAGTTCAAATACGGACTTATCAGCACAAGCCGCTATGAGCGGTTTGCGATTATGTATGACACATCTCAGCACTTCTCTAGTCCACCACAGGCCGAGTGTAAAATTCAATAGCCGGCGGCAAGTCCGTCTTTGCGTGGGTCGGAGCCTGCGGCATAGCCGCCTTCGGGCAAGCGGCACACCAATTGCGCGCCGCCAAAACCGAAGGCGTTGTCTGGCGTTTCAAGCGAGATGACATGGCCAAGGGCGGTCAGCGCTTGGATCGTGCCGGGGGGCATCGTGTCTTCGCACGCCACCTCCAGCCCTTTGGTCACGCGCCAGCGTGGGGCATCGACGGCCATCTGCGGGTCTTGCGCCCAAAGCTGGGTGCGCAAAACCATCTGGATATGGCCTTGTGCCTGCATCGGGCCACCCATGACCCCAAAGCTCATCAATGGGCCATCACGACCCATCAAGAACCCCGGTATAATCGTGTGAAATGGCTTTTTGCCGGGGCCAACGCGGTTCGGGCTGTCAGGGTTCAGCGAAAATCCGGCGCCACGGTTTTGCATCGAGATGCTTGTGCCAGGGATAACGACGCCCGACCCGAAACCGGCATAGTTTGATTGGATGAAAGACACCATCATGCCCGACGCATCGCCCACCGCCAGATACACCGTGCCGCCGTGCTTTGGTGCGCCCGATTTGAAGTCTTGCGCGCGGTCCTTGTCGATCATCGCCGCGCGGGCTTTCAGATAGGCCGGGTCCAACAGCGCCTCAGATGTGACATCGGTCATGTGGTCGGCGTCGGCCACAAATGCATCGGCGTCTGCAAGCGCCAGCTTCATCGCTTCGATTTGCAGATGCATGGCGGCCGGATCGTCGGGGCCGAGGTTGCGGACATCGGTGTGTGACAAGATACCCAAAGCCATCAACGCCACGATGCCCTGCCCATTAGGCGGGATTTCATGCAAGGAAACATCATCAAATTTTTGCGAAATTGTGCCGCACCACTCCACTTTATGCGCCGCCATATCCGCCATGTTCAGCGCCGCCCCGTGTTGGCCCGCGAAATCGCAAATGGTTTGCGCCAAGGTGCCAGTGTAGAACGACGCGCCTTTGGTCTCTGCGATGGATTGCAGCGTTTTGGCCAGTGCGGGGTTGGTGAATGTCTCGCCTGCTGCGGGGGCGCGACCACCGGGCAGGAAGGCTTCGGCAAAGCCGGGATAATCCTTCAGCGTTTCGGCCGCACGGCGCCACAGTTCCGCAATGATGGGCGACACGAAGAACCCGTTTTCCGCGTAACCAATCGCAGGCGCAAACAGATCGGCAAAGGGCAATTTGCCAAACCGCTCGGAGAGGGCAACCCAAGCTGACACGGCACCCGGCACCGTGACGCTTTCCCAGCCGCGAAACGGCATTTCTGTGTGGGCCGCAAACCGTTCGGGCGTCCACCCTGCGGGCGACCTGCCGGATGCGTTCAAGCCGTGCAAGGTGCTGCCGTCCCAGACGATTGCAAACGCATCAGACCCAAGGCCGTTTCCCGTAGGCTCCACCAAGGTCAGGGTGATGGCTGTGGCGATGGCTGCATCTACAGCGTTCCCGCCGCGCGCCAGCATCGACAACCCGGCCTGTGCGGCCAGCGGTTGGGATGTGGCGACGACATTATCCGCCAGAACCACTGAGCGACGAGAAGGGTAGGGGTGTGAAGCGCGAAATTTCATGGCACGGGTTCTTTCTTGGCGGTGTGACAGGGGCAGTTTCAGGTTCGGTCAATCAAGGCTTTGGACATCATCATATGCACACCCTTTTCACGGTTGACCGTCTGGGTGATCCGCAAGTCTCCTGCAAGGCTGCACAGCATATAGGCATCTTGGCGGCTGATATTGGCGCGTTTGGACACAAGCGCAATCATATCGCGCAACGCCATTTCAACGCAGCGGTCCAGATCGGCGTGCAGGCCCATGGTGATCCAATGCGTCGGCGTTTCCGCCTGCGGAAAGGACAGGCCGTGGCCTTTAAGAACGCTGAGGCGAAAGCGCCCGCGCAATGCCGTTTCAATCGCCGTCACGCATACCTCTCCGTCGCCCTGCGCGCCGTGCCCGTCACCGCAGGAAAACAGAGCGCCCTTGGCGAACACCGGCAGGTAAAGCGTTGTGCCTGCCACCAGTTCCTTATTGTCAAGGTTGCCACCAAAGGCGCGCGGCTCTATGGTGGAAATCCGGCCCCAGTTCTGTGGCGGGGCCACGCCCATCACGCCAAAGAACGGCGACAGGGGCAACTCCAGCCCCCAAGGCAGCCGCGCTGTGCCCCGCGCGGCATCCAGCGGAATGATGGTGTGGTAGGCATCGGGAAAATCATCGGGCAGGGTGCCTTTCAGCGGGCCGTGGTAATTGAACCCCCAGTCTTGGCGCAGCGCAACCTCCAGAATATCGACCTGCAACACGTCGCCCGGCATGGCACCGCGCACCGCCACGGGGCCGGTCAGGATATGGCCGGGCATCTGCGGGGGCCCTGCGGCATGCAGCGCAAAAAGCTCTGGTGGGACATAGAATCCTGCGCAGGGAAGGTTTTGCGGCCCGCCCGATATTGTATCAATCCAGATCTCATCGCCGCTGTCGATTGTGATCGCGGGGGGCAGGGTCGCGTCGAAAAACCCCCAATGGCATGTCTGGGGTGACGCGTTGAGGGCAAGGGTCATGGGCGTGCTGTCCCGGCCAATATGCCTTCAATCAGGATTTGCACGCGCAAAGCCTCGGGCACCGTGGCAAGGCGGCTGGGTTTGCCTGCGATCAGCGCGGCCATATCATCCAACTGCGCGCCAAGGCTGGCCGCGCGGGGATCATCTGGGTCTGGCTGCACAGGCACGAAGTCGCCCCCGAAGGACACAGCATCGCGGTAGAAATCACTGATGCGCCGGCTGGATGTGCTGCCTTTGATCGTCACCTCTTGGCGGTCAGGTTGCACGCCGCCGACAGTGCCGAGGATCGAGACAGGAACCCCATGGGCATTGATCAGGCGCGAGGCAACATGGGTTTCGCACAGGTCCGCATCTTGCGGATAATCAGTTTGCGCCCAGATCAGTTCAAGCGGCCCCAAGATACGTTCGGTGAAAAACAAAAAATGCGAGATCACCTCGCGGGTCATGCCACCTTCATCCCGAAACCTTAGCCAATCCGCACCTGCCTGCCATGCGCGCGGCCAGTTGGCATAGGTGACGATGATGTCGACCCCGGCAAGTTGCCCCAATGTGCCGTCTTTTGCCGCGACCGACACGCCTTGCAACGCAGGCCCGGCGGCTTGGGTAAAGTTCACGGCTGTGGGCACCCCGGATGCGGCCAGGCGGTCAGCCAGATCGCGGCTTTCGGCGATATTGATGCCCAGCGGTTTTTCCAAGAACACAGCGCTGCCTTGCGCCGCCGCGGCAAGCGCATAGGCCTTGCGCGGGACAGGCGGGCAGGCAAGATACACCAGATCGGCCCCCGCCATCGCGTCTTCGGCACTTTTTGCTACTGTCGCGTCTGGCGCAATATCTTTTGCCGCGCGGCAGGCCTGTAGGTCCGGGTCCCACAGCGTGCATACGGTGTATTCGGGGTGACGCATCATTTGCGTGGCCATGCGCTGCCCCATGATGCCCAACCCGATGATCGCCGTCTTGATCGCCACCACTCATCCCTTCACGTTTTGCCAATTTCATGGCCCGCCAATTTCATGGCCCCTTGTGCGCCTTGACCGTTCCCGCAACCGGTTCTTGAACGGGGCGCTCACAGATGCGCTGCGCGCACCAATATAGATTGGTTCTTGCACCAAAACAACTTGCAAATCCTAGGGGATGATCGTGATTATAAGGGCCGGGCTGCGCGGTCATTGGGATCGGTCCGTCTTTGATCTGTGTGCTTTTGCGACGAGGTGACGTCTTTGACCCAATCTATTGAGATCACGAACGAAGCTGTCAAACAAAAGCTGTTGGCGCTTATTGCGGCGGGAAATTTGGGGGGGGATGGCAAGCTGCCCACGGAACGCGATTTGGCCGAGATTTTCAATGTGGGCCGCCGCAATGTGCGGGTGGCACTGGATGCCCTTGCGCGTGAAGGGCTGATTTGGCGCAAGCAGGGGTCCGGCAATTATCTTGGCCAACCGATCGACCCAACCGGTGCGCTTGCCGAAAAGATCACCGGGCAGACCAATGCGCTGGAGGTGATGGAGGCGCGTCAGTGTATCGAGCCGGAACTTGCTGCCCTATGCGCAAAACGCATGAAAAAGCATGAAATGACCCAGTTGCAAACATTGGTGGACCGCCAGATTGCCTCGTCCGACCCTGATGGAATCGAGCTGTGGGACAGCGCGTTTCACCGCCTTATCGCGCAATCGGCCGGGAACCGCCCCCTGCTGACGGCATCGGCCCTGCTGGATAAGATACGGTCAAACCCGCATTGGATTACCATTCGGCAAACCGCGCGCAGCCCGGCCTCGTTGCAGGTGACCTTGCGCGAACATCAAAGCATTGCCGACGCGATTTTTGCCCGCAACCCGGTCGCTGCGCGCGCGGCGATGCAGTTGCACCTGTCCACCCGGTTCGATGCATTGCGCGCTCAATTGGCAAAAATGCCCGAACATAAGGACAACAAGTTTTTCGATCCTGAGGGGAAATCGTGAGACGGATGTGATGCTGACGACCGGTCGGCCGTCAAGCATCTGGGGGTTGCGCGCCCTGCTCTGCGCGAACGCGTCCAGATTGTCCTGAACCCTTCAGCGGTCATCGGTGCATCTGTGGCGGCGTGGTTGAAAGCCAATCGGTGAACGCTGTCTCTGGTTGTTGACAGGCCGCATTGAACATGTAACCAATCACTAATTGGTTCTTTCCGGAGGCATGGTGGCAGGTTCAGGATCGGCTCTTCTTTCCGTCTCAGGGCTTGGCCTTTCTCTTGGAGAGAAGGGGCCGCCCTTTTTGCGTGACGTTGCCTTTGATCTTCAAGGGGGGGAGACGCTGTGCATCGTGGGCGAATCCGGCTGTGGCAAAAGCATGACAGCAGTGGCCTTGATGGGGCTGCTTCCCCCCGCACTGTCGCGCAATTTGAAAGGCCGCATGGTTTTTGAAGGTGAAGATCTTTCGCTGCGCGACAATGATCGTTTGCGCGCGCTGCGGGGGCGGCGCATCGCGATGATCTTTCAAGAACCGATGAGTTCGTTGAACCCGGTTTTCCGCATCGGCGATCAGATTGGTGAGGCGTGGGAGTGTCACAACGGCAGCGGAGGGCGCGCAAAAGCGCTGGAGATGCTGGAGCGTGTGGGTATCCCAGACCCCGAGGGGCGTCTGAATGATTACCCGCATCAGCTTTCGGGTGGCATGCGCCAGCGTGTGATGATTGCCATGGCGCTGGTCAACGATCCCGCACTGGTGATCGCGGATGAGCCGACAACGGCGCTGGATGTGACCGTGCAATCGCAAATCCTCGATCTGATGCGCGACATGCAGCGGCGGCGTGGCATGGGCATGGTTTTGATCACCCATGATTTGGGGGTGGTGGCGCAAATTGCGACGCGCGTGGCGGTGATGTATGCGGGCGAGATTGTGGAACACGGAACGGTTGAGGCCATCTTTTCTGATCCGCAGCACCCCTATACCATTGGTCTTATGGCCTCAGTGCCGCCGATTTCAGGCCCGCGACAGCGTTTGACTGTGATCCCCGGGCGGGTGCCCTTGCCAAGCGCGCTGCGGCCGGGATGCCGGTTTTCGGACCGCTGCCCCTTTGCAACACCCGTTTGCGCCACCCCGCCCCCCGCCCGCATATTCGACAACGGCCATGTGGCGCTGTGCCATCACACGCCTGTCGAATCCTTAGCGGAGGCTGCCGCATGGGCGTGATCATTGAGGCCGTCGATTTGGTGCGCGAGTTTGACATTGATACCGGCTTGTTCCAGCCCGCGCGCAAGGTGCATGCTGTCAGCGGCGTGTCCTTCGCCGTGGCGCGGGGCGAAACCTTTGCCATTGTGGGCGAGTCTGGCTGCGGCAAGTCCACGCTTGCCCGCACGCTGGCGCGCCTGCTTGCCCCCACTTCGGGCGAGGTTTTGATCGAGGGGCAACCCGTGGGCAAGGTCAAGGGCGCGGAACTGGTCAAATTGCGCCGCAAGGTCCAGTTTATCTTTCAAGACCCGTTCTCGTCGTTGAACCCGCGCATGACGGTGGGCGCGCTGATTGGGGAACCGATCGAAATTCACCGTCCCGAATTGAATGCCCCCCAACGCCGGGCCGAAGTGACGGCCCTTTTGCAGCGCGTCGGCCTGCGTGCCGCGCACATGGACCGCTACCCACATGAGTTTTCGGGCGGTCAGCGCCAGCGCATCGGCATTGCCCGCGCCTTGGCCGCACAGCCCGACATTTTGGTGGGCGACGAGCCGGTCTCGGCGCTGGATGTCAGTGTGCAGGCGCAAATTATCAACCTGTTGGATGACCTGAAAACCGAATTTGGCCTGACCCTGATCATCGTTGCCCATGACCTTGCCGTGGTGCGGCAGATGAGCGACCGGGTTGCCGTGATGTATCTGGGCCGGATAGTTGAGATTGGGCCCGCCGACGCGATCACCGCCCATCCCCGCCACCCTTACCCAAGCCCTTATGAGCGCGGTGCCAGAGGCGCGCGTTGGCACCGCCAGGGTTCCGCTGCGCCTTGAGGGCGAAATACCGTCGCCGATGGACCCACCCTCGGGGTGCCGGTTCCGCACCCGCTGCCCCCACGCGCAGCCTTTATGCGCGCAAAAGGCACCCGCCCTTGCGCCCGGCCCCGGCGGGGTCGCGGTGGCCTGCCATTTCAGTGCGGAGATTCCGCCCATGGATTTCAGCACCGGCAGCGCGCCGGTTTCCGCCGCAGCACAACGGCGTTTCGCACTGTTTCGCGACGTCATCACCGACCGAACCACCCCCAAAAAGCCAAAACAGGGAGACGGACAATGAAAAAGACCCTTCTGCTTACCGCCTTGCTCAGCGCGACTGCGCTGGGCGCACAGGCATCCGAATTGAAGATCGGATTGGAAAGCGACCCCGATGCGCTTGATCCCGATAAGTCGCGCACATTTGTGGGGCGGATCGTGTTCACCTCGCTGTGCGACAAGCTGGTGGACATCACGCCAGAGCTGTCCATCGTCCCGCAGCTTGCCACCGCTTGGGAAACGTCCGATGATGGCAAGGCGCTGACCATGACCTTGCGCGATGGCGTGACATTTCACGATGGAACCCCGTTCAATGCCGAAGCGGTTAAGGCCAACATCGAACGCTCCAAAACCTTTGACGAAAGTGTGCGCAAATCTGAATTGAGCAGCATCGACACCGTCGAAGTGGTGGACGCGCTGACCGTAAAGTTCAATCTGTCGGCGTCCGATGCCACGCTTTTGGCGCAGTTGGCCGACCGGGCGGGCATGATGATGGCCCCAAGCGCGCTGTCGCCGGATTTTGCCTCCAACCCTGTGTGTTCCGGCCCTTTCACGCTGACCGAGCGGGTTTCGCAGGATAAAATCGTTCTCGACAAATTCGCAGGCTATTGGAACGCCGATGCGATTTTGCTGGAGCGTGTTACCCTTGTGATGATCCCCGACAGCACCGTGCGTCTGGCCAACCTGCAATCGGGTGACATCCAGATCGTCAATCAGTTGTCGGCAACCGATGCCGCAGCCGTGGAGGGTAACGCGCGCCTGCGCTTTGCCAACATCACCGGGCTTGGCTATCAAGGATTGACGTTTAACGGGGCCAATGGCGATAAATCCAACAATCCGTTGGGTCAGAATGCAAAACTGCGCGAAGCATTCGATCTTTCCATCGACCGTGATGCGATCAACCAAGTGGTGTTCAACGGCTTGTTCACCCCGGCCAGCCAGCCGTTCACGCCAGCCAGCCCTTACTACAACCCCGATTTCCCGGTGATCAAGCGCGACATCGAAGCCGCCAAGGCGATCTTGGCCGAAGCTGGGGTGCAAACGCCGGTCAAGGTGCAGGTGCAGGTGCCAAACACGCCGGTCACCCTGCAACTGATGCAGGTGATCCAGTCTATGGTTGCCGAGGCCGGGTTCGAGGTTGAATTGGTGTCCAAGGAATTCGCCACCTTGATCGCTGATGCCAGTGTCGGTGATTTCCAAATCAGCCAGCAGGGTTGGTCGGGGCGGGTTGACCCGGACGGCAATATTTTTGGCTTTGTCACCACAGATGCCGGGTTCAACGATGGCAAATATTCCAACGCCGAAGTGGACCGCCTGTTGAGAGAGGCGCGCACCATTTCTGACCCCGCAGCCCGGGCAGAGCGTTACAAGGCGGCCACAGCCATTCTCGCTGTGGACCGCCCGCTGATCTATCTCTATCACCTCGGCTGGCTTTATGGGCTTGATGCAAAGGTGCAGGGATTGACCCTGTATCCAGACGGCATGCTGCGTCTGGAAGGCGTTTCTGTGACGGAGTAACGCCGCCACCGCAAACCCGTCGGGGCCACCCCAATGTGGCCTCGATACAAAACCTTAACGCCATCAAAGGACGACGCCATGTTCGTGTTCTTTCTGCGCCGTCTTTTGGTGGCGGTCCCGACGCTGATCCTGATTTCTATCTTTGTCTTTTTGCTGCAACAGCTTTTGCCCGGCGATCCTGTCTTGGCGATGGCGGGCGAAGACCGTGACCTTGCGACGCTGGCCGCGCTGCGCGAACGCTATGGCCTGAACGAAACCCTGCCAGTGCAATACTGGGTATGGATATCGGCGGTGTTGCAGGGCGATTTCGGCACATCCATCCGCAGCGGAGAGCCGATTTTGGACCTGATCTTGCAAAAGCTGCCAGTCACCTTGCAACTTGCGGCGATGTCCTTGGCCTTTGCCATGCTCATCGGCATTCCCATGGGGATCGTCTCGGCGGTGAATAAGGGCACAAAGATTGACCTTGCCGCCAACGTGATCGCCCTATCTGGCCTGTCGATCCCGAATTTCTGGCTGGGGATTATGCTGATCTTGCTGGTGTCCGTGCGCTGGCAACTGTTTCCCGCCAGCGGCTATGTGCCCCCGTCCGAGGATTTCTGGCAATCCATCCGCACCATGCTGATGCCATCTTTTGTGCTGGGCACCGGGCTTGCGGCGGCGCTGATGCGCCATACCCGCTCGTCGATGCTGGAGGTGCTGCGCCAAGATTATGTCCGTACCGCGCGCGCCAAAGGGCTGACCGAGCGGCGCGTGGTGCTGCGCCATGCTTTTCGCAATGCCCTGACCCCGATTGTCACTCTGACGGCGCTGCTGTTTGGTGAATTGGTGGCCGGTGCTGTACTGACCGAACAAATCTTTACCATTCCCGGTTTTGGCAAGCTGATCGTAGATGCCGTTTTCAACCGCGATTACGCCGTGGTGCAAGGCGTGGTTTTGGTCACCGCTTTTGGCTTTATCTTTATGAACCTGTTGGCCGACATGGCCTATGTTCTGCTTAACCCAAGACTAAGGCACGCCAGATGAGCACTGTTTCCGACGCCCCCGACGCCGTTTTGGACCGCCCCGCGAAAAGCCGCGCTTGGGCCAAATTCCGCGCCCACCGCATCGGCATGTTTGGCGCTGGTCTTGTGGGGTTCTTCGTTATTCTTGCAATCCTTGCACCCATCCTGCCCATCCAAGACCCTATCGCCACCGATTGGGGTGCTGTGCGCCAACCTCCCTCCTCCACCTATTGGCTGGGCGCGGATGAGATTGGCCGCGATCTGCTGTCGCGCATGATTTGGGGGGCGCAAGCCTCGCTTTTGGCGGGGGTGGTGTCGGTGGGCATTGCACTGGGTTTGGGTGTGCCGTTGGGCATCATTGCGGGATACTTCGGCGGCTGGACCGACGCTGTAATCTCGCGCTGCACCGAGGCGCTGCTGGCGATGCCGTTCTTGATCCTTGCCATTGCCCTTGCGGCGTTTCTGGGGCCATCGCTGACCAATGCAATGCTGGCGATTGGTATCGCCGCCACGCCGGTTTTCATCCGCATCACGCGCGGGCAGGTGCTATCAGTTGCGGCTGAGGATTATGTGGAAAGCGCGCGCGCCATAGGCCTGCCGACGCATCTGATTTTACGCCGCTATATCTTGCCCAACGTGTTGCCGCCCATTTTGGTGCAAGCCACGCTAACCATTGCCACCGCGATCATCGCCGAGGCATCGCTCAGTTTTCTGGGTCTTGGCCAGCAACCGCCCGCGCCCTCATGGGGGTCTATGTTGAACACGGCCAAGAACTTTCTGGCGCAGGCGCCGTTGATGGCGCTGTGGCCCGGCATCGCGATTTTCGTCGTGGTTCTGGGGTTCAACCTTCTTGGCGACGGCTTGCGCGATGCGCTTGACCCGCGGTCTGACTGACAGGAGAGATCATGGACACTTTCACCACACGCCCCGATATTCGCGGCACTTTCGGGGTTGTCACCTCGACCCATTGGATCGCCTCGGCGGCTGGGATGCGGATGCTGGAACTGGGCGGCAACGCGTTTGATGCCGCCGTCGCTTGCGGGCTGACGCTGCAAGTGGTGGAGCCACATCTGAACGGCCCGGCAGGCGATTTGCCCGCCATTGTCCATATCGCCGCGACCGGAGAGACGCGGGTGCTGTGCGCGCAAGGCGTGGCCCCCGCTGCCAGCACAATCGCGCATTTCCGGGGTCTTGGGTTGGATCTGGTGCCGGGTTCGGGCTTTTTGTCGGTGGTGGTGCCGGGTGCGTTCGATGGCTGGATGCTGATGTTGCGCGACCACGGCAGCCTTGATCTTGCAACGGTGATGGAGCCTGCAATCAGCTATGCCCGCGATGGCCACCCGATGCTGCCGCGCGTCGCCGCGACAATCGCCGGGCTGCATGATTTCTTTGTCGCGCATTGGCCAACCAGCGCGCAAACATGGGCACCGGGCGGCACTTTGCCCAAGGATTGGGCCCTATTTCGCAACCCCGATCTTGCCGCCACCTATCAGCGCTTGGTCGATGACAGCAGCGATGGCAGCAGCGATGGCGGCTGCGAGGCGCAAATCGACCACGCCCGCAAGCTGTGGCGTGAGGGCTTTGTGGCGGATGCAATTTTTGACTATACCGATGGTCGCAAGGTGATGGACGTGTCGGAAAACGCCCACGGCGCCGTGTTGGCCCGCGCCGACATGGCCAAATGGCGTGCCACTTGGGAGGCGCCTTTGACCGCCACCTATCACGGCTGGACCGTGGCCAAGACGCAAAGCTGGTCGCAAGGGCCGGTGCTGTTGCAAACGCTGAAATTGCTGGAGGGGATCGACCTTGCCGCAATGGACCCGCTGGGCGCGGAGTTCGTCCATACCGTGGTTGAGGCGATGAAACTGGCCTATGCCGACCGCGAAGCCTATTACGGCGATCCGGCGTTTTCTGATATTCCCATGGACCACTTGTTGTCTGACGCCTACGCCGCCGAACGTCGGGGCCTGATCGGCAAAAAGGCCAGTTTGGAGCAGCGCCCCGGACGGGTCGACGGTTTTGCCCATC
Source organism: Pseudorhodobacter antarcticus (assembly GCF_900110135.1). Classification (GTDB taxonomy): domain Bacteria; phylum Pseudomonadota; class Alphaproteobacteria; order Rhodobacterales; family Rhodobacteraceae; genus Pseudorhodobacter; species Pseudorhodobacter antarcticus. Next base: position 15,945 of record NZ_FOCO01000030.1, read on the forward strand.
TGGCCGACGCCGCCATTGCCCGCGCCGCGCGCGACTTCACTGCGGCCAGCGGTGTCAGCGCAGGCGAGCCGACAATGTCACATCTGACCGAACGGCGCGGCGACACGGTGCATATTGACGTGATTGACCGCTGGGGCAATATGGTTGCGGCAACGCCGTCGGGGGGGTGGCTGCAATCCAACCCGGTCATTCCGGGCCTTGGGTTTTCGCTGGGATCGCGCGCGCAGATGTTCTGGCTGGAGGAGGGGCTGCCAACCTCGCTGATCCCCGGTGCCCGGCCCCGCACCACCCTTACCCCGACGATGGCCGAAAAAGACGGGCAGCGCATTGCGTTCGGCACGCCGGGGGGGACCAACAGGACCAGTGGCAACTGATTTGGTTCCTGCGCTTTGTTCATCACGGCTATGGCTTGCAACAGGGTTTGGATGCGCCGTTGTTTCACACCGAGCATTTCCAAAGCAGCTTTTACCCCCGCGCAGCCCTGCCCGGAGAGATGACCATAGAGCCTTCGTTCGGCGAAGCGGTGATCGACGATTTGCGGGCGCGAGGCCACATTGTGACCGTGGCCCCGCCGATGACCGTAGGCCGCCTGACGGCAGCGATCCGAGACGCCGACGGCAGCTTGCTTGCCGGTGCCACGCCGCGCTTGATGCAGGCCTATGCCGTGGGTCGGTAGACTGCGGGCCGGTAACCTGCGGGCCCGTGACAATCGGAGGGCTGCGAAAGGTGTCGCAGCCTGTAAAGGGGGCCTTGTGGCTGCTTTTCGCGCGGGGGCGCAGGGGTTTTTTGCGGCCATAATGCCGCCCTTAGCCCTATATTGCGACACAGCCGGGCGCAGCTGCCCCGTTTTTAGGCGGTATCTGAGATTTGACGAAACTGCATAAAGCTTTTTATTGACGACTGGCATGCATTGCCCGACAGTTAATCAACATCTGGCGAAAAGCCGCGCGGCATCTGGGCCCTGATCGTAGACCTTTTGGTCTGCATCCGGGCTTTTTGCATTTTGGAGCATTGGCGTGATCGAAAAGCGGCGCATTCCATTGGGGATCCTCTACTCCGCATCGGGGAGTTACGCTTTGATTTCGCAAGCCTGCCGTGTGGGTGTATCGTCGGCGATCAACGCCGTGAACGCGGACCCTGCGCTGGATCTGGCCTTTGTGCCGGTGGTGCGGGACCCTGCGGGCAACGTCGATCTTTATGGCCCGATGTGTGAGGATATCCTGCGCCATTCCGGTGCAAACCATGTTATTGGCTGTGTCACCTCATGGAGCCGCAAAGAGGTGATCCCGACCCTTGAAAAACACGGTGGATCGCTGTGGTATGCCGTGCCTTATGAGGGGTTCGAGGCGTCAGATCATATCGTTTATACCCACGCTTGCTCGAACCAACATCTGCTACCGTTGTTGGCGTTTGTGATGCCCCGCTTTGGCGGCCGCGGGTTTCTGGCAGGGTCAAATTACATCTGGGGCTGGGAGATGAGCCGCCTTGCGCGCGAGCGGATCATGCAGGCCGGGGGCGTGGTGCTTGGCGAGCGGTATTTGCCCATCGGCTCTGTGGATGTGGACCGGATGATCGAAGAGATCAGGCTGGCCCGGCCTGATTTTGTGCTGAACTCGTTGATCGGGCCTTCGTCTTATGCGTTCATGGTGGCCTATCGCGCGCTTGGGCTGTCGGACCCGCATTTTGCGCCCGCGCGGTGCCCGGTGCTGTCGTGCAATCTGACCGAATGTGAACTGCCCGCGCTTGGAGGTGCCGCCGAAGGGTTAATCGCTGCGGGCCCGTATTTTTGCGGGGCGGCAGGCTGGCCCCGCCAGCGGTGCGACTTTGGCTCCTCGCATGAAGCGGCTGCATTTGCCGCAGTAATGGAGCTGGCGCGGCTGCTTGCGCACCGTCCGGGGGGCGAACACCTAAGCCTTGCGCGATTGCTGGCCGAACATTCGGGCACGCCGGGCATCATTGATGTGCAGACGCATCACACCGTTTTGCCGGTTATCATCGCGCAGGTGCGGGGTGGCGCGTTTCACCCCCTGCGCCGGATCGAAGGTGTGGCAGGTGATCCCTATCTAACCCGGGGGTGTGACGTGCGGGCTGCCCCCTTGCTGCGGGTGGTGTCGTGAAGCAGCCTATTCGCATTCAGAACCTTGGCGGCGCGCGGGCGTTGATTTTGCACCGCGCGCATCCGACAGTGGTGGCCCTGACCCGCCAGTTGACGGCCATCGGGCTAGAGGTGCGGCAGGCATGGCCCGAGGGTGACGCGGATGTGGCCGCCGATGCCAGCGGCGTGGACTTTGTGTTTTTTGATGCCGACATGGGCCATGATGGGATGTTCCCATGGCCCGCGCAGCAACCGCCGGTGCCGCTGATCGCCCTGATTGGGTCCGAGGCGCCGGGCCGGATTGAATGGGCGCTGCGGGCGGGCGCGCAGGCGCAATTGCTGAAGCCTGTGGGCGATAACGGGGCCTATTCGGCGCTGCTGATCGCGCGCGATGCCTTTGATGCGCAACGGGCCCTGTTTGCCGAGGTTGCCGATCTGCGCCGGCGCCTGAATGAGCGGCAGACCGTGGTGCGCGCCGTGACCATGCTGATGGCGCGCGGCAAACCCGAGGCCGAGGCTTACGGCCAGCTGCGCCAGATGGCGATGGCATGGCGCATCAGTCTAGAGGATGCCGCTGGGCGGATCGTTGGTCCAACTGACCAGACGGGGGGCCGCGATGACCGACGCGACTGGGGTTAGGGCCACACGCCCGCGCGGTGTGCTGTCGCGCCTTGCCCGGCGCAAACTGGCGGTGTTTGGCGCGGTCGTCATTGTGCTGATCGTGGGGGCGGCGCTGTTTGCACCGCTGATTGCGCCTTTCGCGCCTGACGACCAAATGTTTGACGGGCTGACGTTGCAGGGTGCGCCAATGCCGCCCGATGCCAAGTTTCTGATGGGCACCGACCTTTTGGGCCGCGATCTGTTCTCGCGCATTTTGTATGGTGCGCGCACATCGCTGGTGATCGGCGTGGTGGCCAATGGGCTGGCACTGCTGATTGGCACGCTGGTCGGGCTGACGGCAGGGTATTTTGGCGGCTGGCTGGGGGCGGCCCTGATGCGCTTCACCGATCTAATGATGGCCTTTCCGGCATTGTTGCTGGCGATTTGTTTGGCGGCGATTTTCCAACCCTCGCTGTGGATTGTGGCTTTGGTCATTGCGCTGGTGAACTGGGTGCAGACCGCCCGTGTGATCTATACCGAGACCACCGCCATCGCCGCGCGCGATTTTATCGCAGCCGAGCGGACATTGGGTGCGGGCACGGGGCGCATTTTGTTCCGCCATATCCTGCCGCACCTCATGCCGACGATCATTGTCTGGGGCACTTTGGGGATATCGACCACGGTGCTGCTGGAGGCAACTTTGTCGTTTCTGGGCGTCGGGGTGCAGCCCCCCACACCCAGCTGGGGCAACATCATCTTTGAAAACCAGACCTATTTCCAATCGGCCCCTTGGCTTGTGTTCATTCCCGGTGTGGCGATCATTCTTTTGGCGCTGGCGTTCAATCTGGTGGGTGACGCCTTGCGCGATGAGCTGGACCCAACACAGCGGGGGCGAACCTGATGCTGGGCTATCTGACAAGGCGGCTGGTGCAATCGGCGCTGATCTTGCTGGGGGTCAGTTTCATCACTTTCATTCTGCTTTATGTCCTGCCCGCCGACCCCGTTCGCCAAATCGCGGGACGTGCGGCCACGCCCGAGACGGTCGAAAATATCCGCCGTCAGCTTGGCCTTGATCAGCCATTTTTTGTGCAATACGGACGGTATTTGTGGGGGCTCGTGCAGGGCGATATGGGCCGCAGCTATTTGCAAAAGACCGAAGTGACCGAGTTGATCTTGTCACGCCTGCCCGCCACGCTTTTGTTGATGCTGGCGGCGATCACCGCCGAGTTGCTGATTGGTCTGGCCATGGGCATCATTGCCGCCGTGTGGCGTGGGCGCTGGCCGGATCAGCTGTTGATGATGGCTTCGTTCATCACGGTATCGGCACCGCAATTCGTGGTGAGCCTGCTGCTGCTTTATGTTTTCGCGGTGCAACTGCGTTGGTTTCCCATTGGCGGCTACGGCACGTTTGCGCATTTGGTGCTGCCTGCGCTGACCTTGGGTATCCTTGGGTCTGGCTGGTACGCGCGGATGATGCGTTCGTCGATGATCGACGTGTTGCGGACCGATTACATCCGCACCGCGCGCGCCAAGGGCCTTGGTCGCGCGCGCGTGGTGCTGCGCCATGCCCTGCCCAACGCTATATTGCCCGTGATTGCCATGATCGGCATCGACATCGGCATTTTTATGGGCGGCATTGTGGTGGTGGAATCGGTGTTTGGCTGGCCCGGCATTGGCCAGCTTGCTTGGCAGGCCATTCAGCGCGTCGACATTCCCATCATCATGGGCGTCACGCTGGTTTCGGCCTGCGCCATCGTGCTTGGAAATTTGCTGGCCGATCTCGTGGCCCCCTTTGTTGACCCCCGCATCAAGCTGCGCTGATGCGCCTTTTATTTGACCACCCAACAGGAGAAAAATCGTGAATAAATGGCTTCTCTCGACCGCACTGACCCTGTCGCTGGCCGCACCTGTGCTGGCGCAAGATTACACCCCCGATCCAAACGCCAAAAGTGGCGGGTCGATCACAATCACCTATAAGGATGATGTGGCCACGCTGGACCCTGCCATCGGCTATGACTGGCAGAACTGGTCAATGATCAAATCCATCTTTGACAGCCTGATGGATTATGTGCCCGGAACCACCACGCTGCGTCCCGGGCTTGCGGACAGTTACGAATTGTCGGCAGACGGCCTAGTTTACACCTTCAAGCTGCGTGCGGGTGTGAAGTTTCACAATGGCCGCGAGATGACGGCGGATGATGTAAAATATTCGCTGGACCGGGTGACCAACCCCGCCACCCAATCGCCGGGGGCAGGGTTCTTCGGCTCCATCGCCGGGTATGATGCGGCGGGCGACGCGGGGCTTTCGGGCGTGGAAGTGGTGGACCCATTGACGGTTAAAATCACGCTGTCGCGACCGGATGCCACATTCCTGCATGTCATGGCCCTGAATTTTTCGTCGATTGTCCCAAAAGAGGCCGTTGATGCGGCGGCGGGCGATTTTGGCAAAATGCCCGTCGGCACTGGGGCTTTCAAGCTGGCAGAATGGACGTTGGGCCAAAAGCTGGTGTTCGAGAAAAATGCTGATCATTGGCGCGCAGGTGTGCCCTACCTTGACAGCATCGTGTTCGAGGTGGGCCAAGAGCCGGTTGTCGCCCTGTTGCGGCTGCAAAGCGGCGAGGTTGACGTGCCCGGTGACGGTATCCCACCCGCCAAGTTTGTCGAAGTGATGGCCGATCCTGTGCAAGCGGCGCAAGTCGTGATCGGGGGGCAATTGCAGACAGGATACATCACCCTGAACGTCACGGCCCCGCCTTTTGACAAGCTAGAGGTCCGAAAGGCCGTCAATATGGCGATCAACAAAGACCGGATTGTGCAGATTATTAACGGCCGGGCGATCCCGGCCAACCAGCCGCTGCCGCCCTCGATGCCCGGATATACTGCGGGTTATACGGGCTTTGCCTTTGATGTGGAGGGTGCCAAGAAACTGCTGACGCAGGCCGGGCTGCCCGATGGGTTCGAGACCGACCTGTATGTGATGAACACCGACCCTAACCCCCGTATTGCCCAAGCGATGCAGCAAGATCTGGCGGCCATTGGGGTCAAGGTGAACATCCGAAGCCTCGCGCAGGCCAATGTGATCGAGGCGGGCGGTGCAGGCACAGCGCCCATGATCTGGTCGGGCGGTATGGCGTGGATTGCCGATTTTCCCGATCCGTCGAACTTCTACGGCCCAATCCTTGGCTGTTCGGGGGCCGCTGAAGGGGGTTGGAACTGGTCGAAGTTCTGCGATGCAGGCCTTGATGCCAAAGCGGCGCAAGCTGACAGCATGGCCGACCCGGCCAAGGCTGCCGAGCGGATGGCGCTGTGGTCTGATGTCTACATGGGCGTGATGGAGCAGGCGCCTTGGGTGCCGGTGTTCAATGAGGAGCGCTATACGATGAAGTCCGACCGCATGGGCGGCGCGGATGCGCTTTACGTCGATCCGGTGTCGATCCCTGTCAACTATGACTATGTTTTCGTGAAATAATATGTGCAAAGCCTGTAACTATACCATCCATGGCGCGCAGCATCATTTCGGCTGGGACAATTCCCTGGCCCCGGTGCTGCGCGCTGAACCGGGATCAACGATCCTGTTTCATTGCAATGACAGCTCGGCGGGCCAACTTGGCCCGTCGTCGACCGTCGCCGATATTGCCGCGCTGGATTTCGGCAAAATCAACCCGGTGTCGGGCCCTGTGTATATTGAGGGCGCGATGCCCGGTGATGCGGTGAAAATTACCATCGAAAGCTTTGCCCCGCGTGAGATGGCGGGTGTAGGGTTTGGGTGGACCGCGAACATCCCCGGCTTTGGTCTTTTGGCCGACCAATTTCCCGACCCAGCGCTAAAGGTCTGGAAATATGACACGCGCACGATGGAGCCTGCCCTTTGGGACACCAACGCCCGCGTGCCGCTGAAACCCTTTGCCGGCACCATCGGCAATGCTTTGGCCGAGGCAGGGCTGCATTCGGTCGTGCCCCCGCGCCGGGTTGGTGGCAATCTGGACATCCGGGATCTGAACGCTGGGGTCACACTTTACCTGCCGGTCGAGGTGGCAGGGGCGCTGTTCAGCGTGGGTGATACCCATGCAGCCCAAGGGGATGGCGAGGTGTGTGGCACCGCCATCGAGTCGCCGATGGACGTGGTGCTGACCCTTGATCTTGTCAAAGGTGCCAACCTGAAAACCCCGCGCTTTACCACGCCGGGGCCGGTCACGCGGCATCTGGATGCCAAGGGCTATGAGGTGACGACCGGGATTGGGCCTGATCTGATGTCGGCGGCCCGCGATGCAGTGTCGGCCATGGTGGACCTGTTATCCGCGCAGCGCGGAATGGCGGCGGTGGATGCCTATATGCTGGTATCGACCTGCGGCGATCTGCGGATATCCGAAATTGTGGATATGCCCAACTGGGTTGTCAGCTTCTACTTTCCGCGTTGCGTGTTTGAATGAGCTTTGCATCTGAGCCAACCGTCGGGGCCGCGCTGGCCCCGACACCAGACCCCGTACTGCGGGTCGATGGGCTGTGCGTTTCAGTGCGAACTGACGCGGGGCTGAAACCGCTTGTCAGCGATCTGTCTTTTGCCCTGAACCGTGGCGAGACGCTTGCCATTGCGGGCGAAAGCGGGTCGGGCAAGTCGATCACCTCGCTGGCGATCATGGGGCTGCTGCCACCGCCTGCGGTGCATATCTCGGGCGGCAGCATCCATCTTGGGGCGGTCGGTTTGCACGATTTGCCCGAACATCAGATGCGCGCCATTCGCGGCGACCGTATCGCGATGATTTTTCAAGAACCGATGACCAGCCTGAACCCGGTGCTGACCGTGGGCTTTCAACTGGCCGAGGCGATCCGCGCGCATCAAGATGTCAGCCGCGCCACCGCCCGCACCCGCGCAATTGAGGCGTTGCAGGCCGTGCGCCTGTCCGAACCTGCCCGCCGGTTCGACCAATACCCGCACGAGCTTTCTGGCGGAATGCGCCAGCGTGTGATGATCGCCATGGCGCTGGCCCTGCGCCCCGAGGTGTTGATTGCGGACGAGCCGACAACCGCGCTTGACGTGACCGTGCAGCGCGAGGTGCTGGACCTTTTGCGCGATTTGCAGTGCGATCTGGGCACCGCGATTATCCTGATCACCCATGATATGGGCGTGGTTGCCGAAATGGCCGACCGGGTGATCGTGATGCAAAATGGCCGGATGGTGGAACAGGCCGCCACCCGCGACCTGTTTGCGCGACCCACGGAGCGCTACACCCGCGACCTGCTGGCCGCCGTGCCGCGCATGGGGCAGGGGGCGGCGCGTCATGCCCCCGTGCCTGCGGCTCTCGTCGCCAGCTTGCGCGATGTCAGCGTGCGCTTTGGTCTGAAAGGCGGGCTGCTGGGCCGCACGGTGCGCAATGTGCATGCGGTTGAGGCGGTCAGCTTTGACATTCGCCGCGCTGAAACATTCGCCTTGGTGGGCGAGTCTGGCTGCGGTAAATCGACCATCGCCAAAGCGATGATGGGGCTGGTGGATCACGCGGGCAGCATTGCGATCGGCGACACTTCGCTAAAAGGTCTGGACAAACAGGGCCTTAAAAACATCCGCCGGCGCGTGCAGATGGTGTTTCAAGACCCGATGGCCGCGTTGAACCCCCGCATGCGGGTGGGCGATCTGATTGCGGAGCCGCTTGTCATTCACCGCATCGGCACGCGCGAAACCCAATGCGCCCGCGCGGCGGATCTGATGGCCCGCGTGGGCCTGACCGCCGACCAATACGACCGATACCCGCATGAATTTTCGGGCGGGCAGCGCCAGCGCATCTGCATTGCCCGCGCTTTGTGCCTGAACCCTGAGTTGATCATCGCCGATGAAAGCGTGTCGGCGCTGGATGTCAGCGTGCAGGCGCGGGTGTTGGATTTGCTTGCCACCTTGCAGCGCGAATTTGGCGTGGCCTATCTGTTCATCAGCCATGATATGGCGGTGGTGGAAAACATCTGCGACCGGGTGGCGGTGATGTATCTGGGCCAGATTGTCGAGATGGGCACCAAGGCGCAGGTGTTTGGCAACTCGCAACACCCCTACACCCGGCGCTTGATCGACGCGGTGCCGGTGCCCGATCCTGCATTTGTGCGCCAACCGCAGCCACGCCTTGCGGGCGATGTGCCAAGCCCGGTTTTTGCAATTGGCGCGGGGCCGGTGCGGGTGGCGTTGACAGATATTGGCGGAGGGCATCTGGTGGCGCAAGGGTCAGGTGATTGAGGCCAGAGACGGCGCCAGTCCCGGCTCAGGATTGCAGGACCAGATGGCCGGGGGCCACCTCGGTATAGACCGACGGGGCGGACTGATGACCAAGCGGAAAGATCGGCGAAGTGATTGGCTTGAAGCTTAGGTCATCGGCAAAGCGGCGGCGGCGCGGGTCGGCGATGGGCACCGCAGACAGCAGCTGTTGTGTATAGGGGTGTTGCGGGTTGTCGAACACCGCCGCGCGTGGCCCGATTTCGACGATCCGCCCCAGATACATGACGCCGACGTGATGGGCGACCCGTTCCACTACGGCCATGTCATGGCTGATGAACAGGTAAGACAGCCCAAGGTCGGCCTGCAACTCCATCATCAGATTCAGCACTTGCGCCTGCACCGACACATCCAGCGCCGACACTGCCTCGTCTGCAACGATCAGTTTAGGGTTGACCGCCAGTGCCCGCGCGATCGCAACACGCTGGCGCTGACCGCCCGAAAGTTCGTGCGGGAAACGTGTCATGAACGCACGTGGCAATTGAACCCTGTCAAAGATTTCGGCCACGCGGTCGCGCAGTGCCTGCCCTTGTGCGAGGCCAAAGTTCTGGATCGGTTCGGCCACCTGATCGCGCAGCCGCCGGTAAGGGTTAAGCGAGGCAAAAGGGTCTTGGAACACCATCTGCATATCGGCGCGCGCACGTCGCAGATCATGAGGGCCAAGCGCGCCGATATCGCGCCCATTGATCCACACCTCGCCGGATTGCGGCTCAATCAGCCGCAGGATCGACCGCCCGCACGAAGATTTGCCACAACCGGATTCGCCGACAAGCGCCAAGGTTTCGCCCACGTTCAGGGTAAAGCTGACATCCTCGACCGCATGAACCTGCGCTACGGTGCGACGCAGGATGCCGCCCTTAACCGGGAAACGGGTGGTCAGGTGGCGCACGTCCAGCAGCACCTCTGGCTTGCGCGCAGTAACGGGTTTGGCGGCGGCATAGGCGGCGTCATCCCCAAGGATACGCATCTTTTCGGGTGCAGGCTTGCCCTTCATCTCGCCCAGTTTTGGCACAGCGGCCAGCAGGGCGCGGGTGTAGTCCTGCTGGGGTGTCTCGAATATCTCGGTGACGGTGCCGGTCTCGACGATGCGTCCGCGATACATCACCACAACCCGGTCAGCCATCTGCGCCACAACGGCCATATCATGCGTGATGAACAGCACGGCCATGCCTTGCTCGCGCTTCAGCCGGTTTATCAGGGCCAGAATCTCGGCCTGAATGGTCACGTCCAGCGCAGTTGTCGGCTCATCGGCGATCAGCAGGCGCGGCTCACAGGCCATGGCCATGGCGATCACGACACGCTGGCGCATGCCACCCGAAAGCTCGTGCGGGTATTGGCGCAGGCGGCGTTCAGGTTCGGGGATACGAACCGAGCGCAGCAGGTCCAGCGCGCGGGTGCGGGCTTCGGTTTGGGAAAGGCCCTTGTGCAGGATCAGCCCGTCGGTCAACTGGCGTTCTATGGTGAAAACCGGGTTCAGCGCGGTCATCGGTTCTTGAAAGATCATCCCGATCTCATTGCCACGGATCGCGGCCATCACCTGCGAATCGGCTGCGGCCACATCCAGAACCTGCCCATCCGGGCGGCGAAACGACAAAGCGCCGCCGGTTATGGTGCCCCCGCCAAATTCCACCAGCCGCATCAGCGACAGAGCCGTCACCGATTTGCCCGACCCGCTTTCGCCCACCACACAAACCGTTTCGCCGGGGTTGATGGTGAAAGACACATCCTGCACCCCGATGATCGGGCCGCTGTCTGTGGCAAAGGCAACCTGCAAGGCATCGACGGTGACAAGAGCGTTCATTTCGACCTCGGATCAAGAATATCGCGCAGCACATCGCCAAACATATTCAGCCCCAGCACGGTCAGGGCCACCGCAATGCCGGGCACAAGGGCTGTCCAAGGCGCGCGGTCCAGAAAATCGCGCGAGGCTTGGATCATCAACCCCCAACTGGCCGCAGGCGGCTGCGTGCCCAGACCCAGAAACGACAGGCCCGCCTCGGCCAGAATGGCAAAGGCGATGGAGATGGTTGCCTGCACAATCACGGCGGGCAAGATATTGGGCAGAATATGGCGCCACAATATCATCATATCTGTGGTGCCAGAGGCGCGGGCGGCCTCGACATAGGGCATTTGGGCCACGCGCAGCGCCTCGCCCCGCACGATCCGCGCAAGGAAGGGGGTAAAGGCCACACCAATGGCGATGATGGTGTTTTGCAGGTTGGGCCCCAGAATGGCCGAGATTGTCAGCGCTAGCAGCAGCGCCGGAAAGGCCAGCAGCGTGTCGACAAGCCGCATCAGCACATTGTCGGTGATCCCCCCGAAATAGCCCGATACCATGCCCAGCGGCAGGCCGATCAGAATGCTCATCATCACCGCCGTCACCGCGATTTCCAGCGACAGGCGGGTGCCCAGCAGCACGCGCACCATCAGATCGCGCCCCAGCTGGTCGGTGCCGAACGGATGCGCCCAAGATGGCGGCGATAGGCGCGAGGTCATGTCCATGGCGGTGCCGGCCTCGGGTGGGATCAGAATCGGCGCAAAAATACCGATCAGCACCATGCTGCCCACAAGGATCAGACCGATTAACCCTTTGACAGAAAGAAAGCGTTTCATTTCAGTCCAGCCTTATCCGGGGGTCGATGGCCACATATAAAAGGTCCACCACCAGATTGGTCAGCATCACCACCGCCGCAATCACAAAGACGCTGGCCTGTATCAGCGGCATGTCACGGTTCAAAAGCGCCTGATAGGTCAGCCAGCCCATGCCTGTATAGTTAAACAGCGTCTCCATCACGATAATCGACCCGAACAGATAGCCGATTTGCAGCCCCGCAATGGTGATAACCGGGCCAATCGCATTTGCCAGCGCATAGCGCCAGATCACCGTACGCTCCGACAGGCCCTTGGCGCGGGCAACGCGGATAAATTCTTGCCCCAGAATCCCGATCATGGTGGAGCGAGTCATCCGCGTCAGATGCGCCATCAGCCCCAGCCCCAGCGCCAGCGAGGGCAAAAAGGCATGGCGCAGCGCCCGCACAAAATTCTCGGACGGATCGACAAAGCCTGAGGAGGGAAACCAGCCCAGCCAGCGCGCAAAGACAAGGATCATCACGATCCCCCAAAAGAAATCTGGCAGGCTGACCCCCAGAAGGGCTGTCGAGGAGCTGGCGGTGTCTTGCCATTTGTCGCGGTGAACGGCGGCCCAGACACCCAGTGGAATGGCCAGTGCCAGCGCGATGGTCATCGACATAACAACGATAATCGCCGATGCCACAATCTTTTGCGACAACAGCTCCGCAATCGGTTTTTTAAAAATCAGGCTGTCGCCCCAATCGCCGGTCAGCATACCGCCCACCCAGCGCCCGTATTGCACCAGCAATGGGTCGTTCAGCCCCAGCGATTGCCGCAGGCCTGCAAGCGCCTCGGGGTTGGACTGGGTGCCCATTATCATCATCGCCACATCCCCTGGCAGGATGTTGGTGATGGCAAATGTGATCAGCGTGATCAGGAACAGGGTCAGGATCACCGACAAAAGCCGGTTCAGCACATAGGTCATAAAGCGATGCTCGCGCCAAAGGTGTCCGGCGGGTCAGGGGCGACCCGCCGGGATGCTGGCTTTAGGCCGCCAGCCAGACTTTGTGGAAGTTCAGGTTCGACCCGTTCGGATGCACCACGCTGTCAAGGCCCTTGACCGATGGCTGCGCCCCTATGGTGCCATTGCGGAACCACAGGATGATGTCGTGGCTTTGGTCCCAGATTTGCTGCTGCACCTGTTTGTAGACATCGGCGCGGGCCGCATTATCCACGGTGATCCGTGCCTGTTCGGTCAGCTGGTCGATGATCGGATCATTGATCGCGCGGTAGTTATAGGCCCCTTTGGAGTTCCAGACGCTATAATACAGGAAATCAGATTCCCACAGCGTAAAGAAGTTCATCATCGTCATCTGATAATCTTTGTCGACCCAGCACTGGCTTAACCAATCGGCCCAGGTCAACTGCTCAATCGTCAGGTTTACACCTGCCATGCGGAACCATTCGACAAGGATTTGTGCGGTTTCAATGTGATAGGGATAGTTGGTGGTGGCCTTGAACACGATGTTAAGCGAGCCTTCGGGGTGGCCTGCCTCGGCCAGCAGGGCCTTGGCCCCCTCAATGTCCTGCGGGCGCTGCACCAGCGATTTGTTAAAGGCCGCACCCGTCGGAAAGCTGGCGCTGGGTGATGTGGCACCCTGACCCCAAAGCGCGCCCTGCATCAGCGCCTCCTTGTCGATGATCATGTCAAACGCGACCCGCACGCGGGCATCCTGGAACGGCGGGTAGGTGTGGTTCATGTTGATGAAATCAAAGTTCAGCGGGAACCATGTCTTGACCTGAAGGCTGGCGTCGCCCTGCAATTCCGACACCCGGTCCAGCGGAATATCGTTGATCATGTGCAACTCGCCCGTGCGCAGGCCGGTCAGGCGCGTGGTGGGTTCGGTAATTTCGCGGGCAAGCACGCCGTCCAAAAAGGCGGGGCCGTTCCAGTAATCATCAAACCGGGCCAGCTCCACCACGGTGCCCACCTCGTAGCGGACAAATTTGAACGGGCCTGCGCCCATGGGATTTGTGCCTTGGGTCGGGCCGGATTCCACCGGCATGATCGCCCCCGCGCCGTTTTCGGCCAGACGCGACAGGAAGGGCGCGTTGATGCTGCTCATGGTGATAACCACCGTCAGATCATCTGGCGTGTCGATGGATGCAACATTGTTGAACACCTCAAAGTTCACCGCACCCGTGGCGGGATCCTTGCACCGCTCAAACGAGTATTTCACATCGGCGGAGGTCATGGCCGCGCCATTGTGAAACGTCACCCCCGGGCGCAGCTTGAAGGTGTAGGTTAGGCCATCGGTTGATACCTCAAAGCTTTCCGCAAGATCGGGGATCACGTTCAGATCGGCATCCACAGTCACAAGGCTTGAATGAACGTTCTGTAGCACCCGGCTGGACGATGCTGTGCCGGTTTGGTGGATGTCCAAATTCTGGGTGGTTTCCGAATGGCCCCAGATCAGCGTGCCGCCTGTCACCGGTGTTTCTTGGGCCAGCACGGCCTGCGGGATGGCCGTGCCAAATATGGCCATGGTTCCCATTATAGCAGTCGAATTACGAAGGAAATCGCGACGTTTCATCAATATTTCTCCCTGTGTTTGACCGAAAACCGGTTTTGTTATGCTGTGATAGGTGGAGCGGGCCTTAGGTAGGAAAACCGGGGCGCAGGTGGGCCACGCCCAACTCACGCTCCAGCGCCATGCCGATGTTCAGGATTGGCCCTTCGTCAAACAGCCGCCCCCAAAGGGATATGCCCTGCGGCACGGTAAAGCTGCGCCCGGACACGTCGGCATCACCCGTCGTCAACTTGCCTGACCCAAGCGAGGCCGGGCTGCGGGTGCCCAAATCCTGAAACCCGGCGCGCAGGTGCAGGCAGGGGTGGCCGGTGTAATTTGATGCAATCAGCATCGGGCCGGTCATAAAAGGCCCAATCAGCGCATCAACATCGCGAAACAGCCCGTCAAGCGCTTGCATCACCACATAGCGCAAGCGGTCCAGCTGCACATGATCGACCGCCGACAAAAACCGCGCCTTGCGCATGGTGTTGGGCCATGCCCCATCATCTTGCCACGTCAGCGTGTCATCGAGATTGCCCAGTGTCAGATCCTCGAAACTGGCCGCGGCTTCGGCGTAAAGAATGTTCATCAGCGCGCCGTAGGGCAGGTCTGGCAGTGCGACCTCGACCACCTCGACCCCCAGACGGCGGGCGGCGGCAAGGGCCGCGTGATCGACCGGGGTGGCCCCATCGCCAAAGGCATCGGGCAGATAGCCAAGCCGCAGGCCCGCGATAGGGCGGTTGGCATCAAACACAAAGGGTGCGGCAATGCTGGAACGATCAGCACTGTCACCGCCATTCAGGGCCGCCAGAACAATGGCCGTATCCTCGACCGACCGACACATCGGCCCGACCTTATCCAGCGAATTGCACAGCGCCATTGCCCCCGCCCGGCTGACCCGCCCAAAGGTGGGCCGCAGCCCTGTCGTGCCGCAGCGCTGGCTGGGCGAGGTAATGGAGCCCAGCGTTTCGGTGCCAATCGCAAAGGCGCACAGACCCGCAGCAGTGGCACTGGCCGATCCGGCGCTGGAGCCGCTTGACCCCTCATTCAGGTTCCACGGATTGCGAGTCACGCCGCCATACCAGATATCGTTATAGGCAAGTGCGCCCACGGTGGTCTTGCCCAGCAGCACCGCCCCCTTGGCGCGCAACAGCCCAACGATGGTCGCATCTTGGTCTGGCACTCGGTCACGAAACGGCTCGGCGCCCCAGCCGGTGACGATGCCTTTGGTGTCGAACAAATCCTTTAACCCATAGGGTATGCCGTGGAGTGGCCCCAGATTGACCCCCGCGCGGGTCAGGGCATCGGCAGCCTCGGCCTCGGCCATCGCCAGATCGGGGGTCACCATGGCCCAACATTCCAGCTTTGGGCCAAATTCGGCAATCCGGTCGAGATAGATTTTCGTCAGGCGGCGGCTGTCCAGCACGCCAGTCGCGATCCAATGCGCCAGATCGGTAATCGGGGCAAAGGCGATATCTGCATCTTCTTTAGGCAGGGTGGTGTGAACAGTCGACAGCGTCAGCGCATCGGCCCCATGTGGCATGGCAAAGCCGGGCAGTCGCGGGTCAAACTTGCTTGCCATCGGCACCGCATTGGCCAGCGGCACGGCACGCCGTTGCAACGCCTGCGCAATCTGACCTTCAAGATTGTCCACCATCTGCGCCCGTTCAGCATCTGTATAGCGCACGCCCATCAACCGTTCGGCGGCGGCGATTTCGCCAAGGGTGATGTCTGTGTCGGTCATGTCGGCACCTCTTCAAGCATTGGAAGGTCCAAAATTCTGTTAAGGTTGCACGCCGCTGGGGTAGAATGCATCTGCATCGCAGCGCTGGCCCCGGCGGCATCGCCAGCCTCGATCCGGTCGATGATCTGGCCATGCTCAGTATCGCCGATCTGAAGGGTCTCAAAGGTTAGCGCTTTTGACCGCAAGTCCCGCCCCGCCTGCATCCGTGCTGCAAGGTCGCGCACAGACGGTAATCGGCCGTTTGTTTCAAGTGTCCCGCGGGTCATCGTGGCACACAGACGTGTCTGCACCAAGACCCGTGCGTCTTGATCGTCTTGAACAGGGCTGTAAGGCAAGGCGTGAATCACTGTGCGAACCAATCCGTAAGTTGTTCGCCATCCGACATGCGGACAGTTTCTATGTCAAGCGATCCGTTGGATACGGCACCTTGTTTTTCGCTTTTTTGCGCGTTGATCAGAAAACAGGCAGCTAATGGCCCCTTAATGGCCCTTTGCCGGAGGCGATGGCGCTTTTGGGAAAGGATGGCGCTGGTCTCAGCGCGGCTGAACACTGATTTCAAACCCCGAGAGTGCCTTGCCAAAGCCAAAAGGCAGTGTTGCCATGCGAGTCCTATTTTAAAAGTGGTTCACGCTTGGCTATTGCCCCGAATGGAAAGTTGGTGATGTTACGGCGTCGCAATGCATCGCAGGGAATAACACTGACGGCAAATTTGTTGCTGCTCTCACGCAGCCTTTAGCTCTTGGTGCGACCGATATCGTCGGCGCTGGAATTGAGGCAGTCTTGGGTGACATTGCGAACCAAGCCGGATGTCCCGCTTGTGGCATCACGACCGCTGTGAGGCCGCCGTTCCCTGTTCCTTTAAAAGCAGATAAAACGCCAAGAAAGAGTGCTTGCCAACGGCATTGCATGATCATGAGAAAATTCTGCGCGGCGCAGTTTTCGGCGTTACGCTGTTTTAGGCGTTTTGAATGTGACATATCCCCTCAACTGCATCGCCGCGCGATACTGTGTAGCAAAAGGATCGCCTGATTTTGATTGTGTTGGTTTTTCTAAATTTGCCTGCCGTTTTAGAGGGTAAGCTCGATTCCAGAACCAAGAAATTGGCCAAAATTATGCCGAGCATATCATACAGAGCACTGCAAACCAGGTAGATTACAGCGGTTGCGGCCTCCCGCAACCAAAATATGCGAATAAGTATTGTGCATCAAATGCTGTTTTTCGGGACTTCTTAACACCAATGTAGAACATCGCCATATATTTTGGGGGTCGGAAATCTGACGCATGGGCAACCTGTTCGAAGCTCTGCTCTGCGAACTTATGCACGAAAGCGCTCTTTTTGGCCTTTTCATAACCGTGATAGATGGCGAACTGGCCCGGTGGCCATGGAATGCCCAGCCCTTTGCGTGGCATTCCATGCGCAGTTTCGAACGGCGGGCCAAGGGTGCTGACCCGCCGATAAGTTTATGACAGGGTCTGCAGATTTTCGGCTTTGAAGCCATGCAGCTCGTCCATGTGACCGCTACGGACTTTCTTCGCCCACTGCGCATCTGACAGTAAGGCGCGGCCAACGGCGATCAGGTCGAACTCATCACGCTCCATCCGGGTGATGAGGCGGTCGAGAGGAGTGGTCTGCGACCCTTCACCCGCGAAGGCACCGCCAAAGTCGGAGTTTAGCCCAACCGATCCGACGCTGATTGTCGCAGCACCGGTCAGCTTTTTCGCCCACCCAGCAAAGTTCAGGCCGTCCGCGCCGTCGAGTTCGGGGAATTCAGGCTCCCAAAACCGACGCTGAGAGCAGTGCAGCATATCGACGCCTGCCTCGACCAACGGCAAAAGCCAATCCATCATTTCGTCCGGGGTTGTCGCCAGCCGCGCAGTGTAGTCCTGCTGTTTCCATTGGCTAACGCGCAGGATCAGCGGGAAATTCGGGCCGACGGCAGCGCGGATCGCTTTCACGATTTCTGCGGCAAAGCGTGAGCGTTCTTTGATCGTGGGGCCGTTCCAGCGATCATCGCGTTTGTTCGTGCCGGACCAGAAAAACTGGTCGATCAAGTAGCCGTGTGCGCCATGCACCTCCACGGCGTCAAAGCCTGCGTCGCGGGCCAGCTTGGCCGAGGATGCGAAGGCCGCGATGGTGTCTGCAACATCCGCCTCAGTCATCGCGCGGCCGCGGGGTTCGTCAGGCCCAACAAGGCCGGATGGGCTTTCGACTTCGGCCTCCGGCTCCCACTTACCGGCGCGAGTCGAGCCAGTGTGCCAAATCTGCGGCGCTATTTTGCCGCCTGCCGCATGTACTGCCGCGGCGACATCGGTCCAACCGGCCATGGCCTTGTCTCCGTGAAAGAACGGAATGCCTGGCGTGTTGCGCGACGCGGGGCGGTCGATCACGGTGCCTTCGGTCAGGATCAGGCCGACGTCGGCGGCCGCGCGGCGTTCATAATAGTCCACCTGCGGCTGTCCAGGGATGCCCTCAGGGGCCATACTGCGGGTCATGGGGGCCATGACGATGCGGTTGCGTAGTTCCATCCCTTTAAGGGAGAAGGGGCGGAAGAGTGTGTCGGTTTTCATGTCGTATCCTAAGTCTCTTGTTTCGTGTCGAAGGCCTAGGTATACTTTTTACACCAAGTGTCCATAGCGCACTTGTGTTGCACTAAGTCACCCGGAGGAAACCATGTCGCACAAAACTGACTGCAACGGATCCCGATTTTCGGTCGATTGCCCGTCACGCCTGCTGTTCGATCAGGTCGCCGACAAGTGGTCGATGATGATTATGACGGTCCTGAACGGCGGCGGCACCCGTTTTAATGATCTGAAGCGGCGGTTAGAAGGGGTTTCGCAAAAGTCGCTATCTATGACCCTTAAGCGGTTAGAGCGGAATGGGATTATCGCTCGCACTGTTGTCGCGAGCACGCCGCCGGGCGTGCTTTACGAGATGACGCCGCTGGGCATGACCTTGCTGCCGCCGTTTCAGGCGATCTATCTTTGGGCGAATAACAACATGGACGCGGTCGACGCGGCACGCGTCACCTATGACAAGGAGCATAGAGAAAGTTGACGCTACTGGCTTAAATGTTGAACGTTTCGCTTGTGTATAAGCACACCCGTTTTACGTCAACGCCACGTCAACGTTTGACGAGCCTCCCCTTGAAAACAGTGGGGCTTTTTTAATCCTGGCATACCGTTCATCTCCACGACGAATAGGGCGACGGCCATGAATCATCGGCAGCAAAAGAAGTCTAAACCGGAGTTTTCACGCAGTCTGGAGAGTTTTTGGCGCGACCCTAAGGTTCTTTGTGCGGACTAAGCTTCGTTTATTACACTTCCGTTTATGGCTCGTTTATTTCGAAACATTCGATGCTGGTTAACTCCGGCTCTCCGCCGCGCGCACCGCTGCCAGCAGCAATCCACAGCTTCCCGTCATAAACGCAGCAATTCGTGGCGTGCCGTTCGCGGTTCAGGGATGGGCCAAACGACCAAACCCCTGCAGAGGTATCAAAAATCTGCATCTCTTTGTAGGCTTCCAGACGCCCAGATTCGCCGCCGACGTAATGAATTTTGTTGTTGACCACCCCCGTGCCGCCAGCGGCAGTTTCAATCGGTAAAGGTTCTTGATGAACCGACCAAGTCCCTGTTGTGAAATCATAGAAATCCACATCACCAATCGTGTGGCCAAACATGGCCTCGAAGTCCTGCCCATTGTGACGACCAGACTCACGCCCGCCAAAGAAATAAAGGGTATTACCAACGATCGCACAGGGCGCGTGATCCCGTTTGTTCGGGGCATCCGGCAATATTTGCCATTCGCCGGTAGCAGGATTGATCCGGTCAAACCAAGCCTGTGTCCCAGAATAATGACCATCGACGATCCCGCCGACAACATAAATCCAGCCATCACTGTGCATCGCACAGCCACTTGCCCCACGGCGACGCGCGACCGGAATTTCAGGGCCGGTTTTCCAAGTATCCGTGCCGGGTTCGTAAATCAGGACAGTGTCCAGCGGCGTTTCGCGTGGGAATAGCCCTTTCATCGTGCCAAGCATCCAGATCTCAGAACCGACGACCACGGGCTGAAAGTGATGAACCTCAATCGGCGGAGGGCTGCCGTGGGTCCACGCTTTGGTCTCTGGATCAAAAATATCAACGGGCTGCACACGGCGGCCCCCGAAAAGGTAGAACTTGCCTTCAAATTCCGCAAAGCCACATTCGTGCCGACAATGCGGCGCCCCAGTGCAAGCAACAGTTGTCCACTCGGTCATTTGGCACCCTTAATTATATCGATCGCGAGAAATTTGATATTCGCTGATCGAGGAGAAATTGATCGAAAAACCTTACCGACATCGACACTGAATTCAATCGTCCATTCTTAACAAAGGGCTATGAACATCGAGCCCCACAAGTGCTGCATCGGGCAAAGCTGGCTGAGTGTGCTCAATCGCCAATTCTCATGGTTTTGGAGCAAGTCAGGGCGGTCACTCTTGGGCTCGGGGCCGCCGTTAAATCCCTCTCCAAAACCACGGTTTTGAAACGTTCACAATCGAGCGTTTTTGACGCTCCTCAAATTGCTTTATCTCGTCGTTATAAACGCAGAGCCACTGCGATCCATAGCGGCAGTGTTATACAACTCAACAGCGTAGATTGCGCGATCAGCATGGAGGGAACTCGACGGTCCGCGCCGAAAGCACCTGCCAGAATATGCGCAGCCGATGCCGTCGGTAGCGCAGCAAAGACGATCATTAAAGCGACAAGCGCTGGATCATCGGTCAAATGCGGTGCCACGATCCATACGGTAAATGGCAAAATTATCAGCTTGATAGCGTTTAACCCGCTACAGAACCTGTCCAGACGGAGGACCGCCTTCCAATCCATCGTGGCCCCTATGGACAAAAGTGCCATGGGCACGGCTGCCTCAGACAGGCGTGACAGCGCTTGCACGGGGACTTTCGGCAAGGCGACACCAGATAGACCGACAGAAATACCAGCAAGACTGGCCAGTAAGAATGGGTTGGTGGCGATGGCGATGAGCCGTGATTTCCCCCCCCCGCGTCCGCGAGACAAAGCACCGACAGCCAAGACATTCGCCACCGGAACGGCGAGGCCAATTGCGACAGACATTAATCCGGAAACGGCAGCGGGCATTGCTGACGCCGCGACAAAGGCAATCGCCGTGTTGAAACGCCATGCGGTCTGCCACGTACCTGCGAAGTCTAGAAAAGAGGGGGGTCCCCAAGAACGCAAGAGGAGTCCCAAGCCAAATCCTAACCCCATGACGCTCCAGACACCGACACCGACTGACGCGATCTCAGAGATGGCAATCGGGCGTACAGATGCTGATACGAACAAGAGCGCGGGAAAAAGCACAAGAAAGTTCAGGCGGTCGATGCCAGCCCAGATATCAGGTGTTAGCCGTTTGCTGATTACCCCACCCAGCCCAATAAGGATGAGGTCAGGCAGCAGCGACAGGATAATAGAGAGCAGGCTATCCATGTCTGATGGAACTTTTCTGCCGTATCGCGGAAGCGTTTAGGCTTTTATGAACATGTGAAAGCATCGTGGCCTGTATCCTTGGCTGGCGTTAAACCTCAAATACGCGCATAGTTTTGCATATTGAAATAACCGCAGGTTATAGCGAGGGTGGAATGACTTTGGATGATGTGCCCGTATTGGCGCTGCGTGCTTTGCGGCTCTGTTGCACAAATGGTCTGACGGTGAGGGTTCCCCTATCCCCGGACAGACTTATCCCACGACTTCTGTAATGGGCGTGCCGAGAGTGGTGAAGCCGTTCAGGACGGCAACACGAACTTGGAACTCCGCGACCTGACGGTCGAAGTCCCGCGCCATAAGGCGCTGACCCAGCAGTTTGACACAGTGCATCTTTGTTTCGACGCGGCTTCGGCGGTGATAGCCGCTCCATCGTCGCCATATCGTCCGGCCGAAGCGTTTCGAC
>NZ_FOCO01000035.1 GCF_900110135.1 Pseudorhodobacter antarcticus
GGGTTGTTATGGACAAAAGCGGTGCCAATCTGGCGGGCCTACAGAGTGTGAACGTGATCTTGAAATTCACCGGGACGGGGCGCTTGGTCAAAATCCGACAGGTCAAGTATCTCAACAACATTCTGGAACAAAACCATCGTTTCATAAGGCGGATCACCGCACCGATGATGGGTTTCAAGGCTTTCCACTCGGCCGCAGCGACTCTTGCCGGGATAGAGGACGCGCATATGATACGTAAGGGCCAGATCTCAGCAAATGGCTCCACCGCCTTCCAGACCTTTGCTGGGCTCGCGGCATAATTATGTCCTGTAAATGGGCATCCTCAAACAACGACAAAGTTTGCGACACAACTCACAATACTTCGCGTATAAGGCGGCGCTGCACCGCTTTGCGGCCCAGTCTGGTTCAGCGCAGCAACCGCTTGATAAATGGCACTTGCGCCCAAGGCAGCGACACCCCCGCCGCATACAAAACACTGCGCCCTTCCGATGTCAGGGCAACATATTTGCGGTACTCCTCGGCGTCGTTAAAATGCTGGCCCCGCGCCACCTCGGCCACGGCCTTGCGCCTGAAATCGGCGTTGTATTTGAAATGCCCAAACACCAATTCGCGCGCGGCCACCGTGGCCCCGCCCACATAATGCAACCCCGCCGACAACCGCAAACTGGGCTGATACCGCAGCAATGCCAGCTTTTGCGCTACAAACAACTGGCGGCGCGATCCGGGGATCAAGCGGTGGCGCAGCGCCGATGTCCAACTTGACGCATCCGAAAACGGCCCCTTGGACAACATATCGGTGATAAACGGCGTGGAATCGGCAAACCCCGCCTCGCCAAACGGGTCGCCACTGGCAAAGGTCGCCGTTTCCAATGGGCCTTGCGGATACATGTCCAGCATGAAAACCCGCACCGCATCTGCACCAACAAAATCAGCCTCCGCCAGCAAATCCGGCAGCGATTGCGTGGGCGTGGTTTGCCACACCAGCAATTCATCGGCATCCGCCATCAACGACCATTTGCCAACCCGGAACGCGGCGATCATCGCTTGCTGCCACGCCACCCCGTAATGGGATTTGCTGTAATCGGTATCGACGGAAAACAGCGCCACATCGGGCTGTTCGGCCAAATATTCCAACGTCCCATCGTCTGAACAATTGTCGGCAATCAAAAACGCGGTCACGCCCAGCTTGCGGTAATGCGCCAGAAAATGCGGCAGCATAAACATCTCATTGCGCATACAGGCCACCACGGCCACATCCGCCGCCCGCGCCGCCAACAGACTGGCCTCGCTGCTAATCAACTCTAGCGCGTTGGTTTCATACCCCAATTGCACATCTTGGTAACTGGGCCAAATTTTGCGCGGCCATAACCCCGGCGCGTCCAGCCGGGCCATCGCCTCCGGTTGCCCCAAATGGGTGTCCATATGCACCTGCACAATCGGCGCTGTCTGGCTGGGGTAAAAGCTGTTGCGCCACAAGGCCACGGGGATAGCCGCCCCATGCGTGCGGCGGCGGATGCTGACGTAATAATCTTCCTCCACCACCTGCACGCCGCGCATGGCCAGCAGGTCGCCCAGCATCTTGTCCTCCATAAACGAAGCGGCGATCAACTGCCGCCCCTCGGGGCTGTCCGCCGCCGCAATCGCTTGGCCCATCGCATAGCGGCTTAGGGCATATCCAGACCCCCCATCGGCATAGATTGACGGTTCCAAACTCTTGTCCAAATCCCGCTTGCCCCGCGCAGACGCCGATTTTTCTCGGTGCCACACGCGGTCCATCTGCCCAAGGCGGCGGTCCAGCATGCGGCCATAATAATCAAACTTGCGGTAACTCAGATTGCCAAAAAACAACGGCGCGTTGACAAAACAATCGTCGTCCATCTTCAGCATATGCGCAAACCCGGTCTGCGCATGCGCCCAACGGATTGCGGCCAGGGTCTTTTGCGGCAACCCTTCATAAGTGTCGGGCGCGTCCAACGTCAAAACATCGCCGTCCAGCGTGGCCGCACCCGCAGGCCCATCCCCTATCACAAACACATAAGGGATGCCCATCGCGCGCAACTGCGCCAACCACCCGCAGCGCAGCGCAGGCACCCGGCTGTTCAAATAGGGCTTGCACGAAAACACCATGACAATCGTATCAAACAAAGGCGATGGGGTGGGCAAATCGGGCGATGATGCCCTTGCACCCATCGGCTGCGCCAGTGTCAAATCCACGCCGCGCAAGGCAGGTATTTGCGCAATTTGGCGCTGCCTTGGCGCATCAAACCGCGCCAGTCGCTGCAAAAACCAATCGCGCAACAGCGGCTGTGCTGCCCCATCCGGCAAGCCCCGCAACAACGCGTGGCACAGGCCAAACCCAATAAACTGGCTTTCTGCATGGGCCAAGGCGTCACACAAGGCCAAAAAATCGGCAATCGCTGCCGGGGTGGCCCCATCGGTGCGGTCCAACAGCGTGGTCACTGCACGGCTTGCGGCGGCTTGCACATGCAACAGCGGCGCTTTGTTCAGATATTGGTAAAACGACGGCATTCCCCGCGCCACAAACTCTGACAACCCCGCACCCGCCGCCCCGCAATTGGGGGCCGCCATATGCCGCAGCGCCGCCTCGGCGGGGGCATGGCCCACGCTCAACACCTGCTGCGCACTCAACAAACCTGAAGGGGGCAGGGCCACCCGCGCCGGGCCCAGCAATTCGCGCGCAAATTGCACAATATTCACGCAGCCCAAATCACGCAGCACGCGGATGCCAATGTCACGCGCCTGTGGGTCGTCGGTGGCTTGCACCGCGCCAAACGCAGCCGCCGCGCGCTGCACATCGGGCGGCAAATCGGTCATATGCGGGGCCAGCAAGGCCCAGAACTGCGGCTGCAACCCATAGGCGCGCACGCACATTCCCCCAATCGCATCTTGCAAATACACAGGCAAAATCTGGCGATGGGTCAGCAAATGCGCCGCCGTGCGGATCAGTTCCACACAATGCCCCCGCGACCAATAGCTGGACGCACCCGCAATCACAAAATCGCAAAACGCATAGACAATCATATCGCGGTGTCGTGGCGGCAGCGCGGCCTGCGTCAAGGTTTGTCGGGCAATCCATGCAAACGGCGCTGTTGCGATCAAATCTTGTGTGCTGTCGTTTTTCATGGCGTCCACCAGCGTCCACAGCTGCGGTTCCAGCGCCTCAAACTGGTGTTGCACAAACAAAAACGGCACATAGCGCGATATGGGCCAAACCCACGGCGACGGTGAAAACGGCAACATCCCCCGCGCCTCTGCCAGTGCTGCAAACCTAGCAAAGTCTTGGTCTTGGCTGCAAAAATGCTCCGTCAGGGCCAAAAACACATCGCTTTGTGCCGCTGCAGATATCGGGATTTGCGCAAACACATCCAAAGGCGGCGTTGGGGCAACGCCCATCTGGCTTTGCACCAGCCGCGCCAGCACCATGTCAATTTCGGCGTCATTCGGGTTTTGGGGCTTGGGGGCGCCAAGTGCCGCGACCTCCGGGGCCGCATCGCCAGCTTCGGGCGGCTGCAAAAACTGCGCCAAATCATAAAACCGCGCCAAATCCACCGCCGCCGCCACCGCG
Organism: Pseudorhodobacter antarcticus; assembly: GCF_900110135.1. Taxonomy (GTDB): domain Bacteria; phylum Pseudomonadota; class Alphaproteobacteria; order Rhodobacterales; family Rhodobacteraceae; genus Pseudorhodobacter; species Pseudorhodobacter antarcticus. The sequence continues at coordinate 3,587 of NZ_FOCO01000035.1, forward strand.
CGCGGCGACACCCGCGCCAACAACCCACCATAGCGCAGATGTTCCAGCACCGTCATCGCAAGGCCGCTGTCATCGCGCAACGGCACGGCGTCCAACAGCGCCGATATCCGCCCCGCCATATCGTCCCGCGTCAGCGTCAAACGGCTGGCGACGCCCCCGTTTTGCAGCGTCAAAACCAGCGGCGCATCACCCCCCACATCTTGCCAAACCCGGCCGGGCAGGGCGGCCATCACCCCCGCAGCCCCGCCGCCAAATCCACTGGCGGGCAACAGGTCCAGCGCGCTATCGCCCACCAACAATGCCTCGCCACCCGCCGCGCGCAGCACAAACCGCGGGTCCAGCACCAGCGCGGCTTGCGGCATCTGCGGGATCACCTCCAGCGTTTGCAACGGCGTTTCAGCATCCATCACCCGGATTTGGTCAAAATCCCTGTACCCGCCCCGATGTTTCACACTGCGCGGGGTCAGATCGAATATCACCACCCCGTCCAGCAGCACCCGCGCCCCCGGCGGCGCAAATTCCACCGTCATCACCGCGCCACTGGCCACCAGCGGCACCGCCAACACGCGTTCGGCCCGCCATTGCCCGCTGGGCTGTTGGTCGTTGCACACCACCACGCCTTCGTCCAAGCGGATGGAAATATGCAACAACACATGCCCATCCAGCGCCGCGCGAAAGTTCAGATTGATATTGGGCGCTTGGGCAAAATTCACCCGAAACCGGAATATCCCGCGGCGACCCAACGGAAAATAAACCACGTTTTTAACCACATACGCCGCGTGTTCTGGCGCAGGCGCGCGCAAGTGCAGCTTTTCCAACACAACCGAAACCGGGTCCAAAACCTGGGCCAACCGTGGCCCCACCGCCGGGTCCAGCCCCGCAATCCGCGCGACCTTATACCCTGCCACCACCGCCCCAACGGCGGCAAACGCCAAAAACCCCAAACGCGCAAAACGGCCCGGCGCGGCTGCAAAATACACCTGCTCCGCCAACGCGCGCGCATACAACCGCCGCCCCCAGCCGCGCGGCAACCGCCTCCCCACCGCCGCAGGCACCCGCGCCAAACCCGCCCGATGCCGCGCCAAAAAGCGCAGGCCCGACAGCGGCACCCGCCGCGCGGGCGTCGTCATATCCACCTCCACCCCCGGCCCGCCAAAATAGGTGACGCGGCCCGCCAACAGCGCCGCTACCAGCGCCGCAACCGCGTCAGTTTCCGCCCCAAACCGCAAACCCGTCTCGCGCAAAAACGCCCGCGAAAACAGCTTTGCCGACAGATCGGGTGCCAGCGTCAGCGCCAATTCCGGCGTCATGGCAAGCGGCCCCTTTGGCGGCGTTCCGCCCGGCAACAGCCGCATATCCATGAACCCGTTGTGATAATCTTGCGCCGGAACGTGCCCCGGCGCAAACAACCGCCGCATCCCAAACAGGCCCAGATCGGATGCATCGCGCAGCATCGCCTCCACCGCGTCCAGCACGGCCCACGGCAGCGGACAATCGCCCGCGTCCAGCACCATCACAAACCGCCCCGATGCCGCGTCCACCCCAAGGTTGCGGTCCAAAACCACAATCACCTCATGCCCCGGCAAATGCCCCGCATCCAACGCGCGGCGCGTCACAGCCACCAATTCCGGCGGCCCCACCACAACCACGCTCACCACCACATCGCCCGCCATTTCAATCGCCCAGGCCCGCCCAATACCCGCGTCCCAATCGACGGTATAGACCAACCCGCGTTCCGCCAAATACGCCGCACTCGCCTGCGCAAACCGCGCCCGCCGCGCCGGGTCGCGCAGCGCCGTGCTGCGTTCAAACACCAAACGGCTGGCGATTTGCGCAAACCCAACCGCCGCCTCCGTGCGCGCCACTGGCCCCGCATCCATAAGCGCGCGCATCCGGTCCAACACGCCAAACTGCTCAAACACCCGGTCACTGTCGCTGCCCGTGATCTGCCCCGCACGCCCCCGCGTTTGCACATACAGCGCTTGGGGCAAATGCAGCAAATGGTCCGTCCGGTTCGCCGCCGCCAGGAAAAACCCGTGATCTTCAAACCACGTCCCCGCCTCAAATCGCAACCCGTCAATCAAACTGGCGCGGTACAGCTTGTTCCATGCCGATGGAAAATGCCGGATCACATCGGGCCACGCGTCAAACGCAAAGCGTTGCGGCAACCGCATTAAATCCAAATCGCTGGCCCCGTGAATGGCCGAATGGGCAGGCCCCGCACCGTCCGGCCCCACCGATTGCACACCACAAGCGACCCAATCGGCGCCCGTCTCCCCCAGCGCGGTCCACAGCGCCCACAAATAATCCGGCATCACTTGGTCGTCACTGTCCACAAAGGCGATAAACCCGCCCCGCGCCGCATCCAACCCCGTGTTGCGCGCCCCAGACAGGCCTTGATTTTCTTGCGATATCAGCCGGAACCGCGCATCCCCCGCGCAGGCCGCCAGCGCCTCGGCACCGCTGCCATCGGTGGACCCGTCATCCACCAAAATCACTTCAAAATCGACCAACCGCTGCGCGCGCAAACTGTTCACACACCCCGTGACATAGCCCGCGACATTGTAAATCGGCACAATAACCGAAATTAGCGGGGCCACTGGGGGCAGGGGGGCTGTCATGGCAAACATCTTTCACTACGGCGCAGCGCACAAAACGCAGGCAGGGCCAATACACAACCTATACGGGAAAGCTCGCCCCAATGACAAGCGCGCACCACCGCTGTTCTTTTTCCCCCTTGGCCTTATGAATGTCACAAATTGTAGCCATTACAGGGGCTGCCACGCGCGCTGCAAAAGGATGTAACGATGACCACCACCATTCACCCGCTTATTTTGTGCGGCGGGTCTGGCACCCGGCTTTGGCCCTTGTCGCGCAAAAGCTATCCCAAACAATTCGTCCCACTTGTGGGCGATACCACGCTGTTCCAAGCCTCCGCACAGCGCCTGTCTGGCCCCGGCTACGCCGCCCCCATCATCCTGACCAATGCCGATTTCCGCTTTATCGTGACGGAACAATTGTCCGAAATCGGCATTGATCCGGGCGCAATTTTGATCGAACCATCGGTGCGCAACACCGCCCCCGCCATTTTGGCCGCCGCCTTGCATTTGCACGCCACCGACCCCGATGCGCTGGTTCTTGTCGCGCCTTCCGATCATGTTGTGCCCGATGCCACAGCCTTTCGCGCGGCGGTCGCGGCAGGGGCCGTTGCCGCCACGGCGGGCCAAATTGTCACCTTTGGCATCAAACCCACGCATCCCGAAACCGGATACGGCTATCTTGAACTGACCGCTCCATTGACAGACGACACGCCCCGCGCGCTCGCTTTGCACCGTTTTGTGGAAAAGCCTGATCTGGCGGCGGCCACCCAAATGCTCGCCTCCGGTCAATATCTTTGGAACGCGGGCATATTCCTGTTTTCCGTCAAAACCATCCTCGCGGCCTTTGCCACCCATGCCCCCGCCTTGGTCACACACACCACAAACGCCGTCAAAAACGCCAAAATCGACCTTGGGTTTTTGCGCCTCGACCCCGCCGCGTGGGATAAAAACGATGATATCTCCATCGACTTTGCGGTGATGGAACATGCCAAAAACCTGTCCGTTGTGCCCTTTGCGGCGGGCTGGTCCGATCTTGGCGGTTGGGATGCGGTCTGGCGCGAATCCGCACAATCAGCGCGTGGTGTCGCCACCTCCGGCCCCGCAACGTCCATCGACTGCGACAATTCCCTGCTGCGGTCCGAAGATGACACGCTGGAAATCGTCGGCATCGGCCTGAAAAACATCATCGCGGTTGCGATGAAAGACGCGGTGCTGATCGCCGATGTCAGCCGCGCCCAAGACGTGAAACTGGCCGTGTCCGCGCTCAAGGCCAAACACGCCAAACAGGCCACCGCTTTCCCAAAGGATCATCGCCCGTGGGGCTGGTTTGAAAGCCTTGTGATCGACGACCGTTTTCAGGTCAAACGCATCCACGTCCACCCCGGTGCCGCCCTCAGCTTGCAATCGCACCACCACCGTTCCGAACATTGGATAGTGGTCAAAGGCACGGCCAAGGTCACGGTGGATGATACCGTCAAACTGATCTTTGAAAACCAATCCGTCTACATCCCGCTGGGGGCCGTTCACCGCATGGAAAACCCCGGCAAACTGCCGATGGTGTTGATCGAGGTGCAAACAGGCAGCTACTTGGGCGAAGATGACATCATCAGGTATGAAGACATCTACGCCCGCGATTAAGCATCGCGCTGCGCAATCCAGTCAAAATCGGGATGGTTTTGAAACCGCCAATTGCGGCGCGGCCCGGCCATGACGTTCAGGTAATACAAATCATGCGCATAAGGCGCACCAACAGGGTGATGCCCTTTTGGCACCAAAACCACATCGCCATCCGAAAATGAAATCGTCGCGTCCAAACTGCCGTCTTCCGTGAACACCCGCTGCACGCCAAACCCGGTGGCGGGGTTCAAACGGTGGTAATACGTCTCTTCCAAATACGTCATGCGCGGAAAATCATCCGCGTCATGGCGGTGCGGCGGATAGCTGGACCAATGGCCTGCCGGCGTGAACACCTCTGTCACCAACAGGCTGTCGGCCACATCGCGTTCCTCCATCGCAATCGCGTTGATGTGGCGGGTGTTGGTGCCGCGACCCCGTGTGACCTGCGGCACACCCACGGGCCCAATCACTTGTGCTGCGTGCCCGCCATGCCCGGGGGCCGAACACACCGCCAACACGCAATCGGTCGTGGCCACGGCCCGCCATTCGGCCCCGTTTGGCACATACACACAATGCGGCGGCGTCGCCTCAAACACCGACAGGCGGTCGCCCAAAACGCCAAAATCGCACCCGGCCCCGGTTACATGCGCATGCCCTTCGACCAACACCAAAATCACCTCACGCGCGCCCGTCGCCTCACCCGCCACCTCGCCCGCGCGCAAATGATACAGGCCAAACCCCACATAACCCCAATCCGGCGCACTGGCCCCCCGCGCCGATGCCACCGTAATGTCATGCACATGGCCCTGCGTCCCAACTGGTTTGCGCAACAAATCCGTCATATCCCGCCCCCCGCCCTTAGGCGTTCAAAATTTCCCGATGATACCGCGCCATCAACACAATGCCCAAAAACAAGCAAATTATCCCCACCACCATCACATAAATCGGGCTGGTATAGGTCGGGCTATAGGTTGGGTAAAACCCGTCCCGCATCATCCCGATGATATGGATCAACGGGTTATACCACATTAAATGCTGCGCGGCCGGCGGCACGCTTTCGTATAAAAAGAAAATCCCCGACAGCAAAAACAACGGCCGCGTCAGAATGGACCACACATGCATCCACACCGGAAACAGCCCGTTCAGCGTGCAATTCAGCATCCCCACCCCAAAGGCAAACACAATGCACGACAACACCGACATCATGATCGGCCCCACCGACAACACCGCTTGGCTGTCCGTCACCAACAACACGACCGAAAATATGATGACCTTCACCAACAATTCCGTCAGCACATTCAACGTAAACCGCGCCAACACCGCATCCACCCACGTCACCGCCGGATAAAACAACAAAGCCCGCGAAAAGTTGATGCTGCGCGACACGTTGTTGGACACGCTTTGATACAGGCCAAACGGCAAAATCCCCGTGGCATAAAACAGGATGTAACTGTTGCCCAACGCAGGCGACCGCACAATCAACGCCATCACTGTCGCCAAAATGAAAATCGCACCCAACGGCTCGATCAACGCCCAAACATACCCCCCCGGAGATTTGCCATACCGGGTCGACATTTCGCGCAACATCAACGCCGCAGTCACCCGAAACGTTGCATAAGGGCGCTTGCTGCCATGCTGAATGCGTTGGGAATCGGCTGGTATTTGGGCGGGTGGCGCTGCCCCAGCAAACGGGTCGCTCATCTGTCAAATTCCAGCACTGGTGTTTTCAAACCCCACTATGTAAAAGATAAAGCGAAAGTACAATTGATCTTTCTTGGAATGTGAACAGCATGACTGATGCGCCTCTCCCCACGGCCCCGGCTGTTGCAAAACCCGCCGCCCTTTCGCCCGCACAACCAAAGGTCGCACCACCCAGCCCGGCACAACCCAACCCCACCCCGGCAAAACCCGCAGAAATAAAACCCGCACCAAAACCCGCGCAACCCAGCGCCACACCCGCAAAACCACCTCAAAAACCCGCGCCAAAACCTGCCGCAGCGGCTGAAATCCCCGATGCACCGGTGCGCCCCGCTGTGGGCGCCGCCCGCCTGCGCCGCAGGCATTTCGGCCTCATCGCCTCCTTCATCGCGCTTGTCTTTTTGCCCCTGACCCTGCTGGGCGCCTACCTTACCTTCGTGTCCCAAGATCAATACAGCTCCGTCGCAGGCTTCACCGTCCGCAAAGAAGAAGGGGGGGCGGCCTCCGAACTTCTTGGCGGGTTGGTCGGCCTCGCGGGCGGCTCGGGTGGCTCGGATGGTGACATCCTCTATGCTTTCATCCGCAGCCCCGCCTTGATCGACGCGGTGGATGCAAAACTGGGCGTGCGCGCGCATTACGCCTCCTATTCCGGCCGCGACCCCCTGTTCGCCCTTCCCGCCAACGCCTCTATTGAGGATTTGGAACATTATTGGTCCAAGGTCGTGCGCGTCTCCTTTGATCGCGGCTCGGGCCTGACCCAACTGCGCGTCTTGGCGTTTGAACCCAAAGTCGCCCAAGACATCGCCACCGAAATCCTGCGCCTCAGCCAGGATATGATCAACAACCTCTCCAGCCTCGCGCGCGATGATGCCATGCAATACGCCCGCCGCGATCTGGCGGAATCGGTGGAACGTTTGAAAAACAGCCGTGGCGCGCTGACCGCGTTTCGCACCCGCACCCAAATCGTGGACCCCACAACCGACCTGCAAACGCGCATGGGTGTTCTCAGCAACCTCCAACAACAATTGGCCGAGGCGCTGATCAACCTTGACCTGTTGCGCGGCACCAGCCGCGACGATGACCCCCGCGTTAAACAAGGCCAAAGGTTGATCGAGGTGATAACCGCCCGCATCGCCGATGAACGCGACAGCTTTTCCAACGTCCAAAACACCGGGGTCGCAGGCAGCGATTACCCCAGCCTGATCGCCGAATACGAAGGCTTGGTTGTCGACCGCGAATTTGCCGAGGAAAGCTACCGCGCCGCATTGGCCGCGGTGGAGGTGGCGCGCGCAAAAACCTCTCGGCAAAGCCGTTATTTGGCAACATTCATCCCCCCCACCTTGGCCCAAACCAGCGAATTTCCACAGCGCTGGACCTATTTCGGCCTTGCCACCTTGTTCTTGCTGCTGGGGTGGGCCGTCATGGCGCTGGTTTATTATTCTATCCGTGACCGCAGCTAAGGGGCGGCGGCATGATCCGGTTTGAAAACCTGACAAAAAGCTACAATGTGCGTGGCGACCGCATGGTTGTGATCGACAATTTGAACTCCACCTTGCCCACGGGAAAATCCTTGGCGCTGCTTGGCCTGAACGGGGCGGGCAAAAGCACGTTGATGCAATTGATCGCGGGCACCTTGCGCCCCGACAGCGGGCAAATCGTGTCGGACGGCTCCATCTCTTGGCCCGTGGGCTTTGCAGGCTCGTTTCACATGGACCTAACCGGGGCCGAAAACGTGCGTTTCATCGCCCGCATCTACGGCGTCGACACCGAAGAATTGATAGATTTTGTCGAAGATTTTGCCGAAATCGGCAAGCATTTCCACATGCCCGTCAGCAGCTATTCGTCGGGTATGCGCGCCCGCCTCACCTTTGGCTCCTCCATGGGCATCCGCTTTGACACTTATCTGGTGGATGAGGTGACATCGGTCGGCGACGCCCGGTTTCGCGAAAAAAGCCGCAGGCTGTTTGCCGATCGCATGAAAACCTCCAGCGCCATTTTGGTGTCGCATGAAATGGGCCAATTGCGCAATTTTTGCGACTCCGCCATCGTGCTGCGCCACGGCCAACTGACCTATTTTGACAGCGTAGAGGATGGCATCGCCGCCCATCTGTCCGAAATAAAGCGCGCATGACGCCGCACAGTTTCGCCAAACCCTTTCCTCGTCATATTTTTCAAAACACCACACGCAGGACTATTTTATGAAACGATTTGTTGTCTTGGGCCTTCCGCGCAGCGGCACCACCTATCTGGTCAAACTGCTCAACTCCCATTCGCAGGTTTTTTGCAGCGGCGAACAATTCAACCCCCACGCCATCGTCCACACTGACCACACCGACCAAGATTACACCGCCTTTCTGAACCGTGACAAAGCGCCCTTGGCCTTTGTCGATCACTTCTTTGCCCAAGCTGCGAAAACTCGCGTGGCCTGCGCGGGGTTCAAATTCATGATTGGCCACAACATCGACGTGCTGAAACAGTTTGAACACGACCCCGATCTGGTGTTCATCCACCTCTGGCGCGAAAACAAACTGGCGCAAATCTCGTCGTTGCTCAAAGCGCGCGACAGCCTGAAATGGGCGCAAACCAAACACGACCCCCATATCAACGCCAAAATTCGCGCAAAACCCAAAGATATCAGCGAAAAAATGCATGAATACGCCACCTATGATCACCTGATCGCCCTGTGGCTGCAAAACCTGCCCAATCAAAACATCTCGGTGGAATACAAAGATCTGTTTCAACCCCATTTTATCGCCCGCATTTGCGGGTTTTTGGGGGTGGCCCCAGAAAAAACGATGAAAAGCCCGCTGGTCAAACAAAGCGATAATAAAATCGCCAATCGCTTTGTCCACCCCGAACCAATCTTGTATTATTTCACCCAAATCGGCAAAGCCCATTGGCTGACCGAAGAGTTATAATCCATGCGCATTTTATATTACAATTGGGTGGATTATAACGACCCCCAAGGGCGCGGCGGCGGCGTCACCACCTACCAGCGCAATCTGGTGCGCGCCCTGCAAGCCAACCCCGCGCACAGCGTCACCTTTCTTTCGGCGGGTCTCAGCTATGATCTGCCCACCCGCGCACCCCGCTGGGAACCCCAGCGTTTCACCACCACCCCCAGCGCGTATGATCTGGTCAACTCCGCGGTCCTCGCCCCCGCGCATCATTCTTTTGGGGATGCAGCGCAACTGCACGACCCCGCCAGCCAAGCCGCCTTTTTCGACTTTATCGCCAAAACCGGCCCATATGACGTGATCCATTTCAACAATCTCGAAGGGGTGCCGGCATCGGTCCTCGCCCTCAAATCCCATTGGCCGCAAACCCGCCTAATCCTGTCGCTGCACAACTACTACCCGCTGTGCCCGCAGGTAAACCTGTGGTTCCAGGAATCCCACACTTGCGATGATTATGCGGATGGCGAAAACTGCGTCACTTGCCTGCCGCACCATCATGATGGTCGCCTGCTGCGGCTGGCGAACGGCCTTGCCTACCGCCTCAAAGGCATGGGCCTGCGCCCCGGCACTTGGGGGTTTGACGCCGCATTCTATACCTTGCTGCGGGTCGGCAGCCGCACCAACCGCGCGCTGTCATGGGTCAAACGCAAACTGCGCACGCCTTTGCCCAAACCCGCCCAAACCCACAGTTTCGCCACCCGCCGCACGCAGATGGTGGCGCTGATCAACACCCATTGCGACGCCGTCCTATGCGTGTCCAACGCGGTCAAAACCATCGCCACCGCCCACGGCATCGCACCCAAAATCACCCACGCCAGCTATATCGGCACCGCACAGGCCGCCCATTTCGCCACCACCAAACCCCGCCCAATCCTCGCCCCCGATGGCACGCTCCACCTCGCCTACTTGGGCTATATGCGCCGCGACAAAGGCTTTTTCTTCCTGCTGCAAACGCTGGAAACCCTCCCGCCCGAAACTCTAAACCGCCTCCACCTCACCATCGCCGCCAAACGCGGGGACGCGCCCACCATGGCCCACATCACCGCCCTCACCCCCCGCATGGCCAGCCTCACCCATATCGACGGCTACACCCACGACACGCTGGACGCCATTCTCGCCACCACCAATGCGGGCCTTGTCCCCGTGCTGTGGCACGACAACCTGCCGCAAGTCGCCATCGAAATGCACGCCCGCCACATCCCTTTAATCACCGCCAACATTGGCGGCGCGCGCGAACTTGGCAACACCCCCGAAATGACCTTTGCCGCAGGCAACGCCCCCGCATTGGCTGCGCGCATCACTGCCATTTTGAACGGTGAAATCGACCTAAACACCTATTGGTCCAACGCCATGCCCCCGCCCACCATGGCCGATCACCTGTCAGACCTGATGCAGCATTACACCCCCGCGCCACTTCCCGCCGACCACGGCTAACATAGGTTGGACAGCCCGCCCGCCACGCTTTATCAACCCACCAAACGGAAAAGGGGCAGAACACATGGCGGAAAAACTCTTTGGCACCGATGGCGTGCGCGGCCGTGCCAACTCTTGGCCCATGACCACCGATGTCGCGATGAACCTTGGCGCCGCCGTGGGCCGCTATTTTCGCCGCGATACCCAAGATCACCGGGTCGTCATTGGCAAAGACACGCGCCTGTCCGGCTATATGATCGAAAACGCGCTGACTGCGGGGTTCCTCTCTACCGGCATGAACGTGTTCCTGCTTGGCCCCGTGCCCACGCCCGCTGTCGGCTACCTTACCCGCAGTTTGCGCGCCGATGTCGGCGTCATGATCTCCGCCAGCCACAACCCGGCATCCGACAATGGCATCAAATTTTTCGGCCCCGATGGGTTCAAACTGTCGGATGAGGCAGAGGATGAAATCACCGCCCTTCTGTCCGCAGGCGTCGCCCCCGCCGCCCCCGAAAACATCGGCCGCGCCAGACGGTTCGAGGATGCGCGCGGCCGCTACGTCGAATACGCCAAAACCACCTTTCCGGCGGGCCTGCGCCTTGACGGTCTGCGCATCGTCGTCGATTGCGCCAACGGCGCGGCTTACCGCACCGCCCCCGCCGTGCTGTGGGAATTGGGGGCCGAGGTGATTGCGATCGGCGTCGAACCCAACGGCACCAACATCAACGCCAAATGCGGCTCCACCCATCCCGAAACCGCCGCGCAAAAGGTGATCGAAACCCGCGCCGATATCGGCATCTGCCTTGATGGTGACGCCGACCGTTTGATCTTGATTGATGAGGCGGGCCGCGTCGCCGATGGGGACCAAATCATGGGCCTTATCGCCACCCGCTGGGCAAAAATGGGCAAGCTGAAAGGCGACACGCTGGTGACCACCGTCATGTCCAACCTTGGGCTGGAACGCCATTTGAACGCGCTTGGCATCAACATGGAACGCACCAATGTTGGCGACCGCTATGTGGTCGAACGCATGCGCGCGGGTGGTTTCAACCTTGGCGGCGAACAATCGGGCCATCTAGTGATGACCGATCACACCACCACGGGCGACGGCCTTATCGCCGCCCTGCAATTCCTCAGCTTCATGGTCCAAGGCCACGAAAAAGCCAGCGCGCTTGCCCGCGTTTTCACCCCCGTGCCCCAACGCCTTATCAACGTCCGCTTCCGCGCCGGCGCCACCCCGCTGGAGGCGGACGCAGTCCAAGCCGCCATCGCCAAAGGCGAAAAAGACCTTGCGGGCGCAGGGCGCATCCTGATCCGCAAATCGGGCACCGAACCCTTGATCCGCGTGATGGGCGAACACCAAGACACCGCCAAACTTGATGCGGTGCTCAACAGCATCGTCGACTCGGTAAAGGCCGCATGCTAATCTGCGATGCGCAGGTTAAAATTCAGTTAACAAAAAACGCGATTCCTAACAAAATCAATCGCTTACCAACTGCATCGCGCGCGATGCAGCGCCCGCATCGTACGCCTTAATGCGCGTCCACCTTCACATGTTTGGGCGGGGCTTTCATCAACAACGCCGCCACCGCCAGCCCGCCAAACAGGGCCGTAATTAGGAAAAACACATCAATAAATGACATGATCGTGGCCTGTCCCAACACCCGCCGGCTCATCTGGGCCAGCGCCCCTGCCTGCCCGTCCAGCCCCTGCGCCGTCAGATTTTTCGCCATCAAATCCAACTGCCGCAGCGCTTCATCATTGCTCCAACTCACCCCCTCCGACAAGCGCCCAAAATGCAAGGCCCGCCGGTCTGTCAGCAAGGTATTGATCACCGCCAACCCCACCGCCCCCCCAAGGTTGCGCATCAAATTATACAGCCCTGATGCCCCCTTCATCTTCTCAGCGGGCAGGGTTCCCAGCGCCAGATTATTGATCGGCACCATACACAGCATCAACGACAACCCCCGCAAAATCTGTGGCACCAACAGTTCTTGAAAATCCCAATCGGCGGTCAATCCGGTCAGCATCCAAGTGGACGCGGCAAAGCCGAAAAACCCGATCAACAGCATCACCCGCAAATCCAGTTTCCCCGCCAAAATCCCCGCAATCGGCGCGCTGATAAACATGGCAAGGCCCGACACAAAAACCGTCTCCCCAATCATCAAACTATCATACCCCCGGATGGAGGCGAGGTAGAGCGGGTACAAATACGTCAGCCCATACAGCCCCACCCCCATCGTGAAACTGAATACCGACCCCACCGCGAAATTGGCATCCCGAAAGGCGGAAAAATCCACCAGCGGCTCCTCCCGCGTAAAGGCCCGCCAAAACGTGGCAATCCCGCCCACAATCATAATCACCGCCAGCACCGCCACGGTTTCATCTTGTAGCCAATCATTGCCCGGGCCTTCCTCCAGAACATACTCCAGCCCGCCCAAAAACGCGGCCAGCGCCAGCAACCCCCACCAATCAAAACGATCAAACAGCGCCCATTTCGGGCGGTCAAAGTCGATCAAAAACCACGCCCCCACCGCGACCCCAATCCCTGCAGGCACGTTGACCAGAAATAACCAATGCCAAGACAAAGTATGGCTCAGATACCCGCCCACCGTCGGCCCCACCGTGGGGGCCAGTGTCGCGATCAAGCCAATAATCGGTGACACGATGTTGCGTTTTGAAGGCGGAAACAGCGTGAAAGCGGCGGCAAAAACCGATGGAATCATGCCCCCGCCCAAAAACCCCTGCACGGCGCGCCAAAATATCATCTCATTGATCGACCCCGACAGCGCACACATCAGGCTGGCCGCCGTAAACCCCGCCGCCGAAATCGTAAACAGGATGCGAGTCGACATCATCCGCGCCAAAAACCCAGACAGCGGAATCATAATGACCTCTGCAATCAGATAACTGGTCTGCACCCATGAAATCTCATCCGAACTCGCCCCCAATCCCGCCTGAATATCGGGCAGCGATGCCGAGACGATTTGAATATCCAAAATCGCCATGAACATCCCAAACACCATCACCATAAAGGCCAAAATGGTGCGGGTCGACAGCTCTGGTTCGGTGGCAGGCGCAGTCATCGCGCGCTACTCAGCCGCGCCACGGCGGTCCACTTCAACCACCGCAGACAGGCCCGCGCGCAAATGCCCACTTTCCAGCGCCGCGGCAGGGATGCTGATGCGAACAGGCACGCGCTGCACGATTTTGGTGAAATTGCCCGTGGCATTGTCAGGCGGCAGCAGGGAAAACACCGACCCCGTGGCAGGCGCCAGCGACAAAACCCTGCCTTCAAACACTTTATCGGGCAGCGCATCAAACGTGATGCCCACGGGTGCCCCAATCGCGATTTTCCCGGTCTGGGTTTCCTTGAAATTGGCCTGAATATACAAACTATCTCGCGGCACCAGTGCTGCCAAACGCGCGCCGGGGGCCACCAAATCGCCCACTTCCAGCGTCATATTCGCGATGGTCCCATCGGTGGGCGCGCGCAACACGGTCAAGTCCAAGTTGCGGCCAGCTTGGTCCACGGCCAGCGCCAATTCTTTCAAACTGCCCATCGCCTCGGCATGTTGGGCCTGCAGAACGGCGATTTGGGCGGTCGCATTGGCCAAACCCGCCTCCGCGCTTGCCAAGGACGCGGTGGCCGTGTCCAGCCCATCAATCGCCGTGTCCAACTGCGCTTGGGCCACCACCTTGTCGCTGGCCAAACGCCGCACGCGGTCCGCCTGCGTGGTCGCGCTGCGCAGCTGGGCAGTCGCCACATCGCGCAGCGCCCCCGCTTGCACCACGGTCGCGCGCGCCGCCTCGGTCTGGGCATCAATCCGCGCCAAGGTTTGCCCCGCTGTCACCACCCGGCTTTGCGCAATTTGCAGCGCGATGCGGTAGTCGCCATCGTCCAAGCGGACCAGCACATCCCCTGCCTTAACAACGGCATTTTCGCGCACGGGCACTGCGGCCACATAGCCTTGAATCCGGCTGCTGATCACCGCAATATCGGCGGCCACATAGGCATCATTGGTTTCCACCATATAGCGGCCATGCGTCCAATAGGGCTGCCCGTACCAGCCGCCCACCGCCACCACCCCAACCGCCACCACCGCCAAAATCCGCTTTTTGCGGTTGGGGGTTTTGGGCTGAGCCACGGCGGTACTCTCGGTCTTTACGGGATCTTGGCGGGACATTGGATTTCCTTGATTCTGAACCGAACCGATCAGTTCGATTTCATTCCCTATGCCCCTCTCCCGTGAAAATCAAGCCTTTATCGAACCGTTCGGTTCGATTATACTGACCGCATGATGGATACACCCAATCCCAAACGACACGCCGCCGGAACCAACCCGGCCTTGCGCCAGCGCATCCTTGATGGGGCGGCCGATGTGTTCATGGAACGCGGGTTTGACGCCGCCGGGGTGAATGATATTTGCCGCGCGGCGGACGTATCAAAAAGCACGCTTTACGTCTATTTCGCCCATAAGGAAGACCTGTTTGAAGCGCTGGTGGAGCAAAAGCGCGACCTGAAATTTGGCGCCGTGGAACAGGCGCTGACCATGGGGGGTCCCGCCGACACGGTACTGGCCGAATTTTTGCTGCGCATGGTTCGGGTTGTGTGTTCGCCCGAGGTTATTCGCGCCCAACGCACCATCATTGGCATTGCCGAAAGGATGCCCGAACTGGGCGCGCGGTTTTATGCGGGGGGCGCTGCGCGGGCGCAAAACCTGCTGCGCGGATATTTAGAGGGGCAGGTGGCGCAGGGGCGGTTTGCAATCCCCGATCCGGGCCATGCCGCCTATCAGCTGATCGAATTATCCAGCGCGGGCTTGCTGCGCCAGTGCCTGTACGGCGTGCGAACGCAAACCCCGCCCGACGTGGAATTGCAAGCCTCTGTCGCATCGGCGTTGGTGATGTTCAACTCGGCCTATGGCACCCGAACCCCTTAACGCGCACCCCAAGTGTCGGTAAGGCGGTATCCTTCAGGCCAGGGGTCGGACGGGTCGAGCATGTGTTGATGGATGCCCGTAATCCAGCCGCGCCCCGACAGTTCTGGGATAACGGCGGCATGGTTGCCCACCGTGGTCAGCCCCACAATCCGCCCCACAAAGGTGGAGCCGATCACGGAAACAATCGTCAAACGGTCCGCTGGCCCCATCTGCCCCTTGGCATGCAGCACCGCCATGCGCGCCGACAATGCGGTGCCGGTGGGCGAACGATCCACCTTGCCGGGCTGAATGGCCACGGCAGAGCCTGCCCGCAATTCATGCCCTTCCCGCGTCACGGGGCCCGCGAACAGGCAAAAAGAAAAATGCGTCCAATCGGGGTTGTCGGGATGGTGGAACCGCAGTTGTGCATTGGCTGCGTTGGTGATTTTCACGCCCATCTTGGCGATAAAATGCGCCTCATCCGCCACCAGTTTCAGCCCCAACGCTTCGGCATCCACAATCACAAAACTGTCGCCGCCATAGGCGGTATCGACGGTCAGCGGGCCCAAGCCTTCCACCTCCAGCGTCACGCCCAATTTGGCGGCGAAACTGGGCAGGTTTTGTACGAAAATCCGTTCCGCCTTGCCGTTTTTACACTCGGCGCGGACATGCACCAAGCCGCCGGGGGCCTCTAGCACCATCGTCGTTTCCGGTTCCTGCATTGGGAACAGGCCACCATCCAGCAGGACAGTTGCCACACAGATGGAATTGCTGCCCGACATAGGCGGCGTATCCTCCGGCTCCATAATGATAAACGCGGCATCGGCGCGCGGGTCTTTGGGAGGCACCAGCAAGTTCACATGCCGAAACACGCCACCGCGCGGTTCGTTCAGCACGAAATTGCGCAGGGTTTGGTCGCGGGCAATCCAGCGCGATTGCTTCCATAGTGTATCACCGGGCGGGGGCAAAACGCCGCCGACAATCACATCGCCCACCTCACCTTCGGCATGGGCGGAAATCACATGAATGGTCTTGCTGCTGCGCATCATCTATCCTTTCAGCCAGTGGGGCAGGGGCGGTGCCACGCCTGTTTGTGCCGCTGTTATACACGCGGCCAAGCTGCCAAATCGCACGCCACGCCCCGACAGACCCGGCGCATAATGGGCGTATTTGCCCGAATTGGTCATCAAGGTGCGCGCCGTGGTGGGAAACACCGGTTCGGTGATCGAACACCAGCAAATATCAGGGATCACCCGCGCACCAAAACTTTCCAGCGCAGCAAGCGTGCCGTCGGCGGCAATATCTGCCAGCACGTTCTGGCCCACGGTCACGATCACATCAACCGTTGCTTTGCGCCCTTTGGCCAACGCTGCAACCGCCTGACATTCGGTGGTGGAAAAATGCGGGCTGCCAAAGGCGATCAAATTCACGAGGGTAGGCGCTTGGTTCAACTCCGTCCAAACGCGGGCCAGATCGGCGCGGGTTATGGTCACGCAATCATCCGGCTGGGGATAATTTGCAACCTCCGGCGTGTGGCCCGCGACATGAAGCATGGGCGCTGCCGAGGTGGTGCCAAAGGCGGCGCACATCGCTTTTAGGTCGTCATTGGAGGCGGTAACCGCGCCAAGCCCGGTCAAAACGGGGATGCAATCCGGTGCCAATTGCCCCGCGATATAGCCCAACATGGGCCACAGCGCATCATCATGCGGCCCCAACGGTTCAATGTGCAAACGGCGGCGGGGGCGGCGATTTTCTGTCAAATACACCCCCGACAACGGGGCGCGGCCCGTCATGGCGATGAACAGGTCCAAATAATCAGGGTGTTTGACCGTGCGCGCTCCAATCACCGTATTGGCATAAATTACCGCGTTGGATTCCGACCAGCCGATGTTTTCGCCAGCCACAGGCGCACTTTGCAGCAAATACGGCGCGCAGGTGAAGGTGGGGCGCGCGCCCATGTTCACATAAGCATCCGCCAGTCGCGCCGCGCGCAGGCCAAAATCGGGGGGCACGCCTTGGTCGCGCCAATTGCCGTGATCGACCGAAATCGCGTTGATTGTGGTGGGAATGGTCACGCGCCCGCCCATCTGCTGCATTTTTTCAGCAAAGCGCAGGTTGGCATCATTGGCCAAAATACAGCCGTCGATATGGCCGCGCGTCACGTCCACCAACTGGTCCGCGCCTTGCAGGGCGGCCATTGCGCAAATCACCTCCATCGCGATGCGGCGGGCGGGGCCATCATCGCCGCGCAGGCTGGCGCGGTCTTGGTTAGTCAGGGTCAATTGCGCCACGGGCAAAGGCACCAAGGGCAGGGCCACACCGTCCACGATCAGCGCGTGGTCGGTCAGTTCGGCCGTTTGGCCCGCCATAGCCACGGCAAAGGCCGCAGCCTCCAGCCGCAGAATTGGCACGGGGCGGTCGAACATCCGGGCGGCAATCATCGCGCCCAAGGTCACCACATCTTCGGGCGCTGCGAAGACGAATGCTGCAGGAGCGATGCCGTTCAGCGCCAAATCTAGCATCACGCCGCTGCCCGAACACGACCCCCGCGTGGTCGGCATCACCAACACACGCCCCGCGATGGACTGGCTGTGCAGCGGGTGATGCGCGTCGATGACCGCACCCGTCAACGGGTCCACGCCGCCCCAAAAACTAAGGCCCTCACCCGTGGCCAGAATATCGCCTGCGCCCATGCCGGGGGTGATGATATGCCCGGTCATTTGACCACAAACCCATGCGCAAAGGGGTCGCGGTCGTCGATGAAAATAGTGTTGATGCCCGTCACCCGCGCCCATCCGGCGATGGAGGGGATAATCGCAGGTTTAGCCGCCACCGTCGCGGCAGCCTCTACCCGGCCTTTGAACAAGGAGCCGATGATGGATTCGTGGATAAATTCATCGCCCACCGCCAGTTTTCCTTTGGCCGCCAGCTGCGCCATGCGAGACGATGTTCCGGTGCCACAAGGCGATCTGTCAATCGCCTTGTCACCGTACAGCACGGCGTTGCGGCCATGCGCTGATGGGTCGCGCGCGGCCCCGGTCCAAAGAATATGGCTAAGGCCACAAATCGCCGGATGTTCGGGATGCACAAATTCATATTTGGCGTTCAGCGCCGTGCGCAGACGGTTGCCAAAGCCAACCAATTCGCCTGCCGAGAAATCCGCCATATCGCGGAAATTCTTTTGCGGGTCCACGATGGCGTAAAAGTTGCCGCCGTAAGCCACATCGACGACCACTTCGCCCATGCCCTCTACCTGCGCGGTCAGCCCTTCGGAATGAAGGAAGCCGGGGACGTTGGTCAGGCGCACTTCCTCGATAAACCGCCCCTCTTGGCGGTAGGTGACATCGACGCGGCCCGCAGGCGTGTCCAGCCGCAAAACTCCGGGGGTGGCGGGGCGGATAAGACCGTTTTCCAGCGCGATGGTCACCGTGCCAATCGTGCCATGCCCACACATCGGCAAACAGCCGGAGGTTTCAATGAACAGCACCGCCACATCGCAATCGTCGCGGGTGGGGGGAAACAGGATAGAGCCTGACATTTGGTCATGGCCGCGGGGTTCAAACATCAACCCAGTCCTGATCCAATCAAATTCCGCCAGAAAATGCGCGCGTTTTTCCAGCATGGTGGCACCGCGCAGCATCGGCGCGCCGCCTGTGACAAGGCGCACAGGGTTGCCGCAAGCGTGGCCGTCGATGCAGGGGAATGTATAGCTGGTCATGGGATTGGCTTTCAAAAACGCGATGGGGCGAAGGGGGCAAGGTCGATTTTTGGTGTTTGGTGTGACAGCAGGTCGGCAACGATTGCCGCCGTGCCCGCCGATTGGGTAAGCCCCAAATGGCCGTGACCAAAGGCACAGAGGGTGTTGGGTTGGCCTGGCAGCGGGCCAATCGCGGGCAAGCTGTCGGGCAGGGAGGGGCGAAACCCCATCCATTGCGTGCCGCCCGTGGTATCAAGGCCGGGCATAAACGCGCGTGCCTTGGTCAACATTGCATCGGCGCGGGCATAATTTGGCGGCAAATTTAGCCCGCCGAGTTCCACCGCGCCGCCCACGCGGATTCCCGAAGTCAGCGCCGAAATCACAAACCCATGCCCGCCGAACGTAACCTGACAGCGCAGATCAAACCCGCGATCGGGCAGGGTGGTGTTATACCCGCGTTCCGTTTCCAAAGGGATGCGGACCCCTGCAGTGCGTGTCAGGCGATGCGAAAACGCGCCCGCCGCCAGCACCACGCGGCCCGACATTTTGCCTGCCGATGTGTCCACGCCGTCCGCCAATAAATGCGTTGCCTCTGCCACCTCAATCCGGCCGCCGTTGGCACGAAACCGGGCGGCCATGGCCAAAACGTAGTCCTTGGGGTCCGTGATCGAATACCAACCGGGGGTAAAGGTGGCGTGAGTGAAACGGGGGGCAAGGCCGGGTTGGCGCGCGGCGATTGCGTCGCCTGTCAGATGCTCGGCCTCAATCCCCACTGCGGCGCGCGCGGCCCAACTGGGCAGGCTTGCCTCAAATTCCGCCTTACTTTCATAGACCTGCAACTGCCCGTCACGGCGCAGCATATCGGCCAAACCATGTACGGCCAAAAACGGGTCCAGCGCAGATTTCGACAGCGCCATCAGCCCGGTTTGCGCCACTGTTGATGCCGCGACTTGCGCGGGCCAGGATGCGCGCCAAAATCGCAGCATCCACGGCGCGATTTTCAACGCGTAACGCGGCGGCACCGACAATGGCCCCAGCGGGTCCAACAGCCATTTGGGCGCTTGGCGGATCACGCGTGGCGAGGCGAGCGGGAAAATATCGGTGAACGCAAACGCGCCGGCGTTGCCCGCCGATGCGCCTGCGCAGACCCCCTCGCGGTCAATAACCAACACCGAAAAACCGCGTGCTTGGGCGGCCAGCGCGATGGACAAACCCACCACACCCGCGCCAATGACGACGACATCACCATATTGCATTATACGCCCCTTAGCGGATGTTCGACAGGAACGCTTGGGTTTCCGGGTGCTGCGGCGTATTGAAAAACGCCTGCGAAGGCGCAATTTCGGCCATGATCCCCTTGTGGAAAAACGCCACTCGGTTCGATACGTCGCGCGCAAACGTCATTTCATGCGTGACACAAATCATGGTCATGCCTTCATCGGCCAGCAGTTTCAGGGTATCCAACACCTCGCCCACCAATTGCGGGTCCAGCGCCGATGTCACCTCATCAAACAGCATATAGCTGGGCGACATGGCCAGCGCGCGCGCAATCGACATGCGCTGTTGTTGGCCGCCCGACAGACGACCGGGATAGACGGACAGCTTGTCCCCTAAACCGACATGCGACAGCTGTTTTTCGGCAATAGCCTCGGCTTCCGCCTTGCCCATACCAAGCACTTTGCGCGGGGCCAAGGTGACGTTTTCCAGCACGGTGAGGTGCGGGAATGCGTTGAATTGCTGAAATACAATTCCGATTTTGCGGCGCAAGATGTTCAGGTCGGTCGCTTTGGCGTGAACTTCGGTCTCATCGACCAAAATCTTGCCGGAATTGATGCGTTCCAACCCGTTGATGCAGGTCAACAGCGTCGATTTGCCCGAACCTGAGCCGCCGATAACCGACAAAACCTCACCCTTTTCGACCGTCAGGTTGATGCCTTTCAGCACCTCCAACGCGCCAAAGGATTTATAGACTTCTTTAATCTCAATCATTGGACCACCGTTTTTCCAAATATCCGCCCAAACGCGCGATTGGGAAGCTGATGATGAAGTAGAACAACCCGCCGATAATCAGCAAAAACAGCGGTTCTTGCAGGCGGGTGATCAGGATTTGTGTGGATTTCAACAGTTCGGTCACTTGCACGACATAGACCAGCGCCGAATCCTTCATGACCCCCAGCGACAGCCCAATCCAGGATGGCAGCGCCACGCGGGTGGCAAGCGGGGCCACGATATAGCGCATGTCTTGGAACCATGTCATGCCAAGCGAGCGTGCGGCGCGGCGTGTGGTTTGTGGCACCGCCTCAATCCCGCCACGCACAATTTCGGCGCAATAGGCGGCGGTGTAAAACGTCAACACGCCGCAAGCCACGGCAAACCCTGAGATTTGTAGCCGCAGCACAATGCCCAGAAACGCGTTGACCAGAACAAGCTGGATCAACAGTGGGATGGAGCGAAAAATATCGAGGAAGAAGGTGACAGGCGCACCCCACCAAGGCCCGACCTGATAGCGAAACACGCCGAACCCGATGCCAAGGATGGTGCCGAAAAACACCGAGATAATCGTGACCAGAATGGTAATCCACGCGCCTTGCGCCAAAAACCAAACGTCCGACAGTGTCATGGAGGTGTCAAACATACCGTGCGCCCTCCTTTAATACCGGAACAGGCGGGCGGCGAGCAGCCGCGCACCAAAATTGATCAATTTAACGATGACATAGAAAATCACCGCTGCCAGCGCGAACAATTCAAACGTGCGGAACGTCAGCGCGTTCAAATCTTGGGTCACGCCGTAAAGGTCGGTGTTCATGCCCACCGTGACGCCCAGCGACGTCATCAAAACTGCCCAAACCATCTGGTTTGAAATCGGCAGAAATGAGATGCGCAGCATTTGCGGCAGAATGACATAACCAAACGCCTTGATCGGCGTCATGCCCAACGACCGCGCCGCACGCGTTTGCGTATCGGGAATAGCCTTCAGCGCGCCACGGAAATTTTCCGCGAGATAGCCTGCATTATTAAAGGTGATGCCGATCAACAGCGATGCGATGGGGCTGAAATATAGCCCAAAACTGGCGACCCCAAAATGCGCCATATAAATTTGGAACAGGGCGGGCGTGTTGCGCGCCACCTCAATCCAAGTGGTTGCAAACCCGCTTAGGATTTTGTTGCCCGAAAGCCGGAACCCGGTCAGCATGATCGCAAACAAAACCCCCAGTACCATCGACAAAACGGCGATCTGCATGGTCACCCATGCGCCATCCAGCATTTGCGGCAAACGGTTAAGGGCTTGATTCCATTGGAAGGTATAAGAAAACATCGCCACCTCTTGACTGACAGAGTGGAAGGGCGCGCTAGGTTTCCCCGCGCGCCCCAAGATCGGCGATTAGATTAGCGCGAAACACCATTAACCGTCAGATCGGCTGGCACACCTTCGCCAACCCACTTTTTATACAGTTCGGCATAACGGCCGGTCCGCACTTGCTGGTTCACGAACAGGTCCAGATAGTTGATGAACCCGTACTCCTGACGCATGGTGAACAGGCCAACATAATCTGGCACCATTGGCGCTTTGTCGACAATCATGATCCCGGGGAAGTTGCCCGATGCCACGTTCGCCTCAGACACTTCAACGGTCGCCACGGTTGCGTCAATCTGGCCCTGGCTCAACGCCAAGAAAACATCCGCTTGGGTCTGGTACGGACGGAATTCGCCAACGCCCCATTCTTTGATTTTACCTTCAATCCAGATCGCTTCATAGGTGCCAGCGGTGGCGCCAACGGTTTTGCCCTTCATGTCTTCCCATGTGGTCATCGCCGCTTTTTCATTGCCGACAACCGCGTTTTCAAACGCATAATACGGGATGGAGAAACCAACGGTTTTCGCACGCTCCAGCGTGTCGGATGTCGATGCAACACCCACATCAACCCGGCCCGCCATCAGCGCTGGAATACGCTCGGGGAACGCGGTTTCCACGATTTCGGCCTTTACGCCCAACGCGGCAGCAAGGTCGTTGCAATAATCAACGTCGAACCCAACAGGGTTGTTGGACGCATCGCGCATGCCCATTGGTGGGAAGTCCAACACAACGGCGCAACGCAGCGTGCCCGAAGCAATGATATCGTCCAACATGTCAGCCTGCGCCACGGATGCGAACGTGCTTGCAGCCAACATGCTGCCGAGCAGAATAGTTTTTTTCATATTACCTCTCCCAAGGTTGGTTTTTTGATTCGTTCCTTTTAATCACTATGTGGCCGCGACACCTATGGTGCAAGAACCAATCCCGGAAAAATACTTGCTGTATACTTACCTTCGCGTCACACAGCTTTAACGTGTGGGCAGCAATTCCGCCGGCATGTTTTGATAGGCCACCGGGCGCAAAAACCGCCGAATGGACAAGGTGCCAACGCTGGTCGCGCCAAAATTGGTACTGGCAGGGTAAGGGCCGCCATGCACTTGCGCGTCCACCACCTCCACCCCGGTGGGAAAACCGTTGACCAGCACGCGCCCAGCTTTGCGTTCCAAAACGGGGCGCAGGCGGCGGGCCGTGTCCAGATCATCCGCATCCATATGCAAGGTTGCGGTCAACTGCCCAAGTAAGCCTTTGGCCAGCGTCACCATCTCTGCCTCGGACGCCACGCGCACGATCAGGCCAAGCGGGCCAAAAACCTCCTCCGCCAGATCATGATTGGCGGCAAAAGCGCCCGCGCTTACCTCAAACAAATTGGGCCGGGCTTCGCGCCCCGATGATTGCGCGGTCAACAAAGCTGTCACCCCACTGGCCGCGCCAAAGCGTGCCTCGCCCGCGTGATAGGCAGCGGCGATTCCCGGCGTCAGCATCACTTGCGGGGCCACCTTTTCCAGCGCAGCCTTGGCACTCGCGGCAAAAACATCGGCGTTTGGCCCATCAATCACCACCGCAATGCCGGGATTGGTGCAAAACTGCCCGGCCCCCATCGTCAACGACCCGGCCCAGCCTGTGCCCAAGGCATCCGCCCGCGCGGCCATCGCATGTGGCAACAAGAACATTGGGTTCACAGACCCCAGTTCGCCAAAAAACGGAATCGGTTCCGGCCGCTGCGCGCACAAATCAAACAACGCACGCCCGCCTGCCAAACTGCCCGTAAACCCCACCGCCTTGATCAATGGGTGCTGCACCAAACTGGTGCCCACATCGCGCTTGCCACCTTGGATCAGGGAAAACACACCTTTGGGCATCCCTGTTTTTTCAATCGCGGCTTTCACCGCCTCGGCCACAATTTCAGCCGTGCCCGGATGCGCAGAATGGCCTTTGACCACCACAGGGCACCCCGCCGCCAACGCCGCAGCCGTATCGCCGCCCGCCGTGGAAAACGCCAAGGGGAAGTTTGACGCGCCAAACACCGCAACCGGACCAATCGGTTGTTGCATCATCACAATTTCGGGGCGCGGCGCGGGTTGGCGGTCCGGCTGTGCGGCGTCCACCCGGTGATCCAAATAATCACCTTTCAAAATGTGTGCTGCAAACAGCCGCAACTGCCCCACGGTGCGGCCCCGTTCACCTTGCAAGCGGCCAGCGGGCAGGCCCGTTTCGGCACAGCCCACTTCGGTAATCGCCGCGCCGCGCGCATCAATCTCATCGGCAATCGCGTTCAAAAACGCAGCGCGATCAGCACGGCTGGTCGCACTATATGTCCAAAACGCATCCTCGGCCGCCAGCGCCGCGCGGTTCACCAAATCAACCGTGCCCACGCAATATTTATGCGCTGGCCCGGTGGCGGGTTCCGATGCGAAACGCTGGTCACTGCCAACCCATTCGCCTGCGATCAAATGCTGTCCATGCGGGGTGAATGTCATAAAATGGCCCTTCTTGGTGATATTCATGCGTTTGGCAGTCGGCGCGCCCCTGCATACAACAGCAGGGCAGGGGCGCAACCGGGTTTATCAGTATTGCGCGCCGCTTAAGCGACTGCGCCGGGCAGTTTGGTCCAATCCGCATACCATGCTTGGAACAGGGACAATTGTGTCTGCACAAACCCTTTTTGGCTGTCAGACAACACATCGGCCTCGTTGAAATGCAGCGTGTATTCAGAGTCGCCCGTCAACACCAAAAGGTATTTATAGAACAAAACCAAATCCACACCTTCATCGAATTTCGACAGCACGGCCAACGCGCCTTCTAATTCCTGCGCGCGCTGGCGGGCAATCGCATTGCCCTTGGCCGCCGCTTTGCACAGCCGCACCATGTTCAACACCTCGACGGGTAGGACGTTGCCAATGCCGGTGATCGCCCCCGTGGCCCCACAGTTCACAAAACCGTGGAACACGGCCGTATCCACCCCAACCATCAAGGTGACATTGTCATCCCGGCTGGTGATGTATTCCGCCGCATAAGACATTGGCGCAGGCCCGCCAAATTCCTTGAAACCAATCAGGTTTGGATGTTCGGCGCGCAATTCAAAAAACAGGTCGGCGCGGGTCATAAAGCCGTAATGCGGGCTGTTATAGATCACGGCAGACAGGTTTGGCGCGGCAGCCAAGATTGCCTTGAAATGCGCTTTTTGTGCCGGAATTGACGTGCTGCGCGACAACACGCGCGGGATCACCATCAACCCATGCGCGCCCACCTTTGCTGCATGGGCCGCATGCGCCACGGCACTGGCCGTGTTCACAGCCCCTGTGCCCACAATCACGCGCAGGCCCGCTTTCACCAAACGCTCCACCCCTTCCATCCGCTGTGCATCGGTCAACAGCGGCCAATCGCCCATCGACCCACAATACACCACCGACGCCATACCCGCCGCCACCAGTGCTTTTCCTTTCGCGACCAAAGCATCGAAATCCGGGCTGCGGTCTGGCTTGCAAGGGGTCATCAAGGCGGGGATGGTGCCGGAAAAAATATCGCTGTTCATAAGATGCTCCTGTGATCGGGTGGCGCGGTGTGAAACACCGCTGTGGGAATGGATTTCGGGAATGTTAAATCGTTGTATACTATTTGTCGACATAAATCGAATGATCAATCGCTCACACCCAAAGAATACTCCGCTGCAATGAAGAAACTGACCAAAAATAATGCAATAAAATCAATTCAAAAGGGTCAAACCAACGTAGGAGGGAACTTATCAATATTGATAAAGAAGCAGCCCCAACAAAGACGCGATAAGCTAGCCCCATCATTTTTTGCTAGAGAACATCCTCCAGCCGCACACATTACGCCGTGATGTCTGCACAAACCGTCGCCGTGTCCGGCTTCCTGTGGGCGTGTAAGTGTCGTCGCCAGCTGATGTGCGGTCTGCGAGCGGTCTTCAAAGCTGGTCCGTCCCCGCCAACGATAAATGGTGTCGAGCGTGACACTATAGCGCGCGGCAAGCACCGAAGCCGGTTCATCACTGGCCGCGATTTTAGCCCTGATCGCAGGCGTCATCGTCGCATTCTTGTGTAGAGATAACATCATCGCGCGGCCCCACCAGTTGCGCGAGC
Source organism: Pseudorhodobacter antarcticus (assembly GCF_900110135.1). Lineage (GTDB taxonomy): Bacteria > Pseudomonadota > Alphaproteobacteria > Rhodobacterales > Rhodobacteraceae > Pseudorhodobacter > Pseudorhodobacter antarcticus. Next base: position 29,946 of record NZ_FOCO01000035.1, read on the forward strand.
TTCCAGCTCCGCGATCAGCTCGCGCAGCGTAGCCCGCGCGATGAAGAGTGGCAGACGCTGTTCGTCAATGCGAACGTCCAGGATGGGACAAGTAACAAGGTTCACGGAGCGGGTAGCAATAACGTGCGATTCAAATAAACATAAATCTTTCTACCATAAGGGCTAAATCAGCCCTTCCGGCGACAGATTGAACGCGTGGGGGTTTGGGGATGAACACATTGAAAAAAAGGGCACTCTGCGGAGTTTTTTTTGTACTGGCATTTGCCTTCTGTCCACATCGCACGCCAATGCGCAACACTCCGGTCCGGCGGCTGCCGTGGCGGCGGGGACAGGGCACACCGTGCTGGTCATCTTTGATTACTCCGATCCAGCAGTGATGACGGGCCTGCACGATTCCCTGTCTGGTGTCGCAGGCAAAGTGCGGGTTGGTATCAGCGCTTATCTGTCCGAAATGCCCGAAGATCTTGCGCTGCGCCCTCAAGTCCTCGACATGTTCGATGTCGCCGGTTTCACCACTTGCCCCATTTGGGGCACTGACAACCATGAAGATGCGCCAATTGATGTTTACGAGGCGCGGAACGCAACCTTGCGCGGTGCATTTGATGTGGCAAAAACCGCCGCGTTAATCGTGGATAACGGCCCCGTCACAACAGCGGGTCAAGAATGGGGCCAAGAATATCTGCTTCCGGGTGTGGGCATCTCTGATGATCGGCTTTTCGTGATCCAAAAAGATACCGCAATCGAGATTCGCGACGGCCAATCCTTTTCGGCAATTGACCTGCTTATTGATTCCGAAGTGTTCGATATTTCCGTGTGGGACTGCATGAAGGGACGGCCATAAATGCGTATGGTAACATCTACGGCAAGTCTGGATTTCGGCAACTCTCAAAATGGTGTGGATAGCTTCGTTTTCAACCTTGGAGCGGCGACCTTAATCAAGTATATTCAGGTGGTTAGAGTGTGTTTGTTGGTTTTCACGCGGCTGTGCAACTTTCCTGCATTTTCTAGGGGGTATCGGATGCTTCTTCATCCTCGATCTTGTCGAAATAGCGGGCAACACAGTTGGTATCGAAATGGGGTTTGGCACATTATGCACCGCATTGGGGGGCTAACTGCCGTTTTGGCGCTGTGTGCGGCACCCGCACTGGCACAACAAGCCACCGCCGAAGGTACCGTGGCAGACATCGTAAGCGCCATGTCCGCCACCGCAACACAGCCCCAACCCACCCGCGCGGCCATGTTGGACGCCAGCTTTAAAAACTACTGGCAATAGATACCATCATGGCGCGGGTCTTTGGGGCCAGCGCGGGGGCAATGACCGCCAGCCAGCGCGGCAGATATGCCACCGGATTGCGCCAGATCATGGCCCATAAATTGGCCGATGCGACCGCAGCCGTACCTCAATCCACCATCGCAATTGCTGGGCGCGGCCGCAGTTTCTCTGGGGGTCAAACCGCGATGCCTATCGTCGCCGTGAACACGCGCTTGCCCTCCAGCCTCACCAAAGGTGCTATCATTTTGACGCAAGGCGCAGACGGTCTGTTTCGTGTGGTTGATATAAAATTTGGCGGCGCCTCACTCGTTGCGGCTGAAAAAGACACCCTGACCGGGATAATACCAGCGGCAGGGGGTGATATGGAATTGGTCGTTGATGTCACCAAAGGAACCGCGCGCGATATCGGCATCCTCGGCAACTGATCGGCCACCCAAAACACCTCGCAGCACAGCGGCTTGCCCCAGCGGCACGACTATAGGACAAAAAGATGAAAAAATTTGGCTTTGCAACAGCCCTCTCTCCTATGAGCCACCACGCCGCTTTGTGCCCAAGACAGGTTTGCCTTTGCCCCGCTGGCCCCCGATACCCGCACCGCACCGCCGCGCCCCTACCCCTACATGATCCGCGATGTAGCCCCCGGCAGCAGCGCTGAAAATGCCCAAAACGTTTTCACCCAACACCTAGGCTAAGCGCTTGTGCCCGAAGTGATGGACCTGCGCGTCACCGCAGCCGACGGTCGCTCCGTCGCGTTTTCGTTTGACCAAAGACTGATCGTCGCGAACGCGGTGCAGATGCGCATCGCCAAACAACCCATCGACACACTGGTCGTCACCTTGGCGACAGGTGTGCTGGACGGTTCCGTGATCGCCGTGGGGCGAACGATGGTTAAATCAAACGCCAAATTGCCCGAAACGGCTGCACTGTGCGCACAAATCGAAGGGGAATAGCTATAAGGCATCACAAGCAGCGGGGTGCGGATGAAAAGTTGAACCATCTTGAAGACAGTTCATGTATAGCTACGAAGAACGGATGCGCGCGGTTACGCATTACATCAAGTTTGGTAACGCATGCGACGGGCCACCACCCGTGAGTTGGGGTCTTCACCATCGGCAGTCTGCCCGCCCCGCTGCCGCGGATCGAAGCAGTGATCGAGCCTGACAACCGCATGCCCGAGGTCATCGAAGGGTTTACACTCCAGGACGGGATCAAACAACTTAGCCAAGCCGCCTGATCACGCCGTGACCACGTTTGAACATAGCTCTTTATAAAAATTGTTAAATCTGGTCTTATTACATAATAAAACTTATGCGTTTACAAAACAATGCGTGGGCGCTAGGCGATAATGCCCCCTTTTTTAAAGCTTAAGGATTATTATTTGGCTCTGACAAATGGAAATCATCAAACAACGTGTGGCGCGTAAATAGGTGGGATTGCCAACACAGACATAGGTCCGAAGTAGACATCAGAGAGTGAGCCTGCCAACCCGACCACTAATAGGGCAACATGGATGAGAGCCGCTTCTCGCCCTCGACCCATGCCGGCAGTGCCGTCAGCGGATCGAGCCTGTCCTCCGCGTCATCGGCAATTCCATCACGGGGCATAGCTGTCGCTCCCGAAAGCTTACGGTTCGCCGTGGGCGGGGTTTCCTGCATGGTGGTCACCAGCACATCGAGGAAGTTTGGGTCTCAGTCCTCAGCTTTCCAAAGCGCGGGCCAGGTCAGCCCCGCGCCAACGGCCACCACCCAGCTCTGCACCCAGAGGAACAGCAGCGTTGAGCCGAAAAGCCAGACCAAGGCAGACTTGATCGACAGGCCCATCAGCTTGGCTGGCCTGAGAAGGCCGATGAACACGCGGGACTGGTCGGACATGGCAAGACCTCCTGGAACTCCGGCTCAGGTCGTCCAGATGGCGGCGACGATGGTGGGCGCCGCAGCGATGCCCGCGATTGCGACCACGACCCAGAGCGCTTGGCGGAAATCGAGGATGCCAAAGAGCCAGGAGAGAAACACGCCTATCAGCGCCAGTGTGCTGATCACGATGCCCAAGGGACCGGTGATCGCATCGACGATGCCTTGGAGCAGGGTTTGCACAGGTGAAAGGTCGATGCTCTGCGCAAGGGCAGGCCCTGCAATCACGAAAATCACCATTGCGCCAAGTGCTGCAAAAATAGTTTTAGACGTCACGACAGGCCTCCTCTAAGCCGCTGGAACACGGCTGTCACACGGGCCACATGACCTTGGGTTTATCTGAAAGGGGGAATGCCGCCGTGGCGGGTGATCGCCTCAGGCCCAACGTTGTAAGCAGCAAGTGCCAATGATCCGTCACCAAACTGGTCAAGCATCATCAAAAGGTAACGGGCCGAGCCGTCGAGGTTCTGAGCCATGTCATGCGGGTCGACGCCAGGGTCGCGCGCGGTGTCAGGCATGAGTTGGTCGAGCCCGATGGCCCCGACGGGGCTTTGTGCGCTTGGGTTATAGGCGCTCTCGACCTCGATGTTGGCGCGGTAGAGCAGCGTCCAGTCGGTCACCGACAGACCCGCGCGGCGCAAGCCGCTGTGGCCTGCATAGCGCAGGGCGATCGTTTCGATGGCTTGGAGAATTTCCGGAGAGGCGCGAACGGCGTGCGAGGCAATAATGGCGGCCTCGGGGCACTGTCGCAACCTTTAAGGTTCCCGCTGAAGCAGAGATATGGCAACGTTCTCTGATGGTTACAGTTTCATATTTTTGAGGGCCCTCGGCATGAAT
>NZ_FOCO01000019.1 GCF_900110135.1 Pseudorhodobacter antarcticus
CCACGGTAGGGGATGTTGACCTTCAAGGTCTTCTGGCGACGGCTCAGGGTGCTGAAGTTTGGCACCGCCCAATCCAAGTCGATCAGGTGCAGGAGGCTCTCGACAAACCCCGTCGTCTGCCGCAGCGCCATGCCGAACAGTACTTTCATCGTCAGACATGTCTGGATCGCAGCGTCACTGTAGTCGGCTGTCGGCCACGTTTTCCGGTCGGCGCAGCCTCCCAGGTCATGGTGGGATCGAACCAAATCGTCAGCGAGCCACGACGCTTGAGCGCTTCGTTATAGGCGGACCAGTTCCTGGTCTTGCAGGCGAGGGGTGTCGGTTTACTCATACCACACAGCTACCATGCTGGATTCACAAGATGAATCCCTCATGGGATTTGTGCAACAGAGCCGGTTAACAGGGCAAACTTACGAGAAAAGCTGTTTGAAAGACGATTTCAGATTTTTAAAAAGGCACAGTCATTTTTGTCTGAGATATTGGGAAAAGCAAAACTCTCAGATGAAAGTTATTGAAAATCCACAGACACATGCCAACGCATCACGGTTTCTTTTTGGGAAAGACATCCAGCGCTATCTTCTGGAAGTGCGAAATCATGCCGGCAAAATGAAAATGTATCAATCAATTTTGGCAGACTTAGAACTGGGTGAAGAACGAACAAAAAATGTTAGATTACAACACGATCACAACACTTGGTTAACGGACCAACTTAACCCGTTATTCGATAAGTTTGAACCGTTTCTCGGCTTTGGAAAACATAGGTGACATACGAAGTGTTCGGCACGCCTCAAAATAGTTTCACTTTAATTTCGGCTCTTCGAGACAATTACGCCACCCTTTGGCCCTGTTAGAAGCAAACGTAGGGTGAGGTTCCACCCCACAACTCCCCCACCCCACCAACAGCAAGTTAAAACCCACCCTACGCCCCCTTGCATCCTCCCTCCCACAAGCCCATCTTCCAACCACAGGCTCCGGCCCACCGCCCCTGATGTGCATATCGCGCAACCATCCGCCCGGCACCCCGCACGGCGGAAACTTCGGCCAAAGGGAACACCCCATGTCCAAAGAGAAAAACAAAGGCAACAAGGAAACCAAAAAGCCCAAAAAGGAAAAGGTCAAAATCCTCGCCACCGCCAATTCCAACGCGGGCAAGGATGCGACCACCATCGCGGGCAAAAAGATCAAATAACCACCGCGTCAGGCGTAGGTCGGGGTTCACCCCGACTCTCCCCCTCTCTGCGCACTCCCCTCCGCCCCCCGCACCCTGCCGCAAAAACCCGATATTTTCCCTTTGACAATACTCCCCCGCCCCCGGCATGAACCGCGAGCAATCAGCGCAGGCCGGGGGTGTGATGCCGCAGCGACGTTCCGGGTTTGACGTGGTCAAGGGGGCGGCCATCATTCTGGTAGTCATAGGCCATGTTTGGCGCGGGCTTTTCACCGCCGAAATGATCCCCAATACGGGTCTTTATCAACGCATCGACGCCGCCATTTACCTCTTTCACATGCCGGTGTTTTTCTTCCTGTCCGGCCTGTTCTTCAGCGCCCGCCTCCCTTTGACAGATTTCATGCAAAACCGCGCAATTCTGCTGATCTGGCCAATGCTGCTGTGGGGTTGGATTGATGCTGCCCTAAAAACCGCCGCAAACATCCCAATCAAAGGGCAGGTTTTGATATGGCCCGAGGTGGCGCTGTCGGTCCTGCCGCCCATCGGCATTTTCTGGTTTCTGTACACGCTGTTTATTCTGCATATCATCGGTTGGGCCGTCACGCGCTTGCCGCGCACCCTGCGCCTCATAACCCTTGCGGGGCTGTCTATCGCTGCGATCATGGGCTGGATCAACGTCAGCCCCTTCGACAGCCTGTGGCCCAGCGTCATCTATGCCCCACCGTTTTTCGCAGGGCTGGCCTTTGCTGTGGTGGCGGGGTCGGGCAAGCTGCTGCACCGCGCGCTGATTTGGCCGGGGATTGCCGCCTTTGTGCTGGCGCAAGGCATGGTCGCAAGCGGCGTGACCGTGCTGCATCCACTGGTCGCAGCGCTGGCGATGGTGCTTGGCACCGCCGCGTTCATCGGCCTGTTTGCGAACTTGCCGTCAGGGGCGCGCTGGCACGCAGGCTTGCTTGCGCTTGGGCGGGTGACCATGCCGATCTATCTGACCCATGTGATTTTTTCGGCAGGCACCCGTTTGATTTTGCGCGCGCTTGGCACCGAAAACCTTGCGCTGCACCTTAGCTTGGGCACAATCGCGGGCGTCCTTGGCCCCCTCGCTTTGGTCTGGGCGGCGCGGCGCATGGGCATTGCGACTTGGATCGGCTTCGATGCCCCCGCCCGCGTCAGTTCAACGACAGCCCGCTGATGCTGGCACGAATGGCGGTTTTGGTGTCGTCGCTGTCCGCAGACACGGCCAACCCAACCAAGGCCCCCGGCGTTCCACCAAACGCGCGCTTGTAATCCGCCACCAAATTCACGCTTTCGGAATGTTGCCCCGTCCCCGCCGCCCGCAGCAAAATCGTTTTGCCGCGACTGCCAAGGTACGGGCTGGCAAGCTGCGTGCCCCGCGCCCGGTTGTCGCCCCAAACATAGGTCAACACCCGTGCGGAATCTTTGGTCAACAGCTTGCGCACATCGGCATTTGCGCCCAGCGCGCGCGCCTCTGCCTCGGGCAAAAACACGAAATACAGTGACGCATTGCGATCATCGCCGCCTTTTTTCGCCAAATCCGTGGCGGGCACTGATTGCGTCACCCCCCAAGACCATTTCGCCGCCTTTGCCCCCCAAGATGCTTCAGTCACGCGGGCATACGCCAGCGATACCGATCCATCCGATGCAATGGACATCGACCGACCGCCAAACCCGTATTTATTCGACGAAAACAGCGAAAACCGTTGGGTTTTCCATGTGTTGTCAAAGGCCACGCTTTGCGCTTGCGCGCTGGTGGTCAGGCTGGGGGCAAGGAATGCGGCCAAAATGCTGGCAAGAATAAAACGCGTCATGGGGCCTCCAATATATGTAGCCTTAGCCCTAGCACCCTTTGGCTGTAACAGGGCACACAACTGCTTGAAGCGCGCGTGAGCGTGTCACACCACGACCTGCCCCGCCTCCAGCCGCACGATGCGGTCCATCCTTGCGGCCAATTCCATGTTATGCGTGGCGATCAAAGCTGACAGCCCGGTGTCGCGCACCAGCGCCATCAATGCGCCGAACACTTGGTCCGATGTGGCGGGGTCAAGGTTGCCCGTGGGTTCATCCGCCAACAGCAAACGCGGGCCGTTTGCCAGCGCCCGGCAAAAGGCCACGCGCTGTTGTTCGCCCCCCGACAGGGCGGCGGGGCGGTGAACCGCGCGGTGACCCACGCCCACTTGGTCCAACAGCATCCGCGACCGCGCATCGGCCACGCTGCGCGCCACGCCATTGGCGAGCTGCGGCAGGGTGATGTTTTCCAACGCCGAAAATTCGGGCAGCAGGTGGTGAAACTGGTAAATAAAACCCACATCGCGGCGGCGCGCATCGGTGCGCGCGCGGTCGGATAAACCCGCCAAATCGGTGCCCCCCAACCGCATTTCGCCACTATCGGCGGTGTCCAGCAACCCCGCGATATGCAACAACGTCGATTTGCCGGCCCCCGATGGGGCCACCAGCGCCACCACCTCGCCCCGCGCCACGGTCAGGGACGCGCCGCGCAGCACTTGCACCTCGGCGGGCTTGCCTTTGTTATAGGCTTTGGTCACGTCTTGCAGCGACAGCATGATGTCATTCATAGCGCAGCGCCTCCACGGGGTTCATTCGGGCCGCACGGCGCGCCGGGAATATGGTCACCACAAACGACAGCCCCAGCGACAACCCCACCGCCGACATCACATCGGCAAGTTGCAGCTTGGCGGGCAGCGCATAAATGCCGCGAATGGCCGGGTCCCACACGCCGCCCCCCGCAACATAATTCACAAAGCTGAAAATCGGGTCGATATAGACCGCAAACACGCAGCCCAACACCACGCCCAGCGCGGTGCCAATAATCCCGGTAAACGCGCCACAGATGAAAAACACGCGCAAAATCGACCCTTCGGTCAGGCCCATCGTGCGCAAAATCCCAACATCGCGGCCTTTGTTTTTCACCAACATAATCAGCCCCGACACAATGTTCATCGCTGCAATCAGCACCAAAACGGACATGATGATGAACATCACATTATCCTCAATATCCAGCGCGCGCAAAAATCCGCCCGAACTGTCGCGCCATGTCCAGACATTGGCCAGCGGCCCCGCAGCCCCCATCAGGTCATACACCATCCGGTCCACGCCTTCGGGGTCTGTCACCATCACCTCAATCTCATCCGCCAAACCTTCGCGGTTGAAATAGGTCTGCGCCTGCGCCAGCGGCATATAAATCCGTGTGCGGTCAATGTCATAGCGCCCAGCGGTAAAGACATAAACCACCTCATAGGCCGATACGCGCGGGCTGGTGCCAAAGGCGGTTTTCACCCCATTGGGCGAAATCAGGCGAATACGGTCGCCCACCGTCACCCCCAATTCGCGCGCCACCCCCGACCCTATCGCGATGCCTTCATCATAGCGTTCAATCGCGCCATATGCCTCCGCCCCGTCGCCCACGCGCGGGATGGACCGCATATCGGCGGCGCGCATGCCGTACACCTCAACCCCCGAACTGCGATCACCCGATGTCGCCATCACTTGGCCGCGCAGCATGGGGGCCGCGCGCGTCACACCCGGCACGGCGGCCACGTTTTGCGCCACCGCATCATAATCTTCAAAGCTGCGAATGGTACGCCCATCCGCCGCCTCATGCTGGCTGGCATAGATGGTCACATGGGCGTTGGCCCCCAAAATCGTGTCCACAAATTCCGCGCGAAACCCTGCGCGCACCGACAAGGTGGCAATCAGCGCAAACACCGCCAACGTGATGCCGATCAAGCTGATCCAGGTCATCACCGACACGCCACCTTCGGCCCGTTTGGCGCGCAGATACCGCCACGCGATCATCCATTCAAACGGCGCAAAGGGCGGGGTGGACAAAGGCATATCTCCTGTAATCGGGCGGCGTCTTGGCCCTAGGCCATAGGGTTAACCAAGCGCCGGGTCAATGCACGCGCCCGTGTGCGGCGTCGCGCACCGGGCTTTTCGCGCGCAACCGCCGAAACGGCCAACCAAGAATGGAAAAAACCAATTTTATCCCCGCAAAACCGCCAAAAAACCCCAGCACCCCAGCCACAGCCCCCGCCACCGTCAAGGGCAGCGCAGGTTGGTAATCCCCCCATGTCGCGGCGAACGTTTCTGCGTCGCCCAACCTATGCGGCATTGCGATGCGTTCCATCGGGCTGGCCAGCCGCAAAAACGCCAAATCCGCCGCCAACCGTTCGTGGCGCGCAAACATCCGCGCCGTATCGGTTTTGCGCGCGGCCAAAAACGCGGTGCCTTGCAACTGGTCCAGTGCGGCGTCCCGCGTCAGGCCATTGGCGGTGGCAGACCGATCAAAATCGGCCACCACCAGCGTCAGCGCATCGACTTGGCCGCCAAGGCGTTGAATATATTGCTGCGAAAATTCGGGGTATTGCGACAGCGCCACAGCCCCCGAAATGCCACCGGCAAGGGCAAGAATTTTAGCAATCATCCTTGCCCCCTGCCCTTAAATTCCGGCGTAGATTTCGACAATCCGCGCCACGGCATCCTCTGCCGTCATCTCTACACTTTCGCCCGTGCGCCTGCTGGTCAATTCCACCACGCCGTTTTTCAACCCACGCGGCCCCACGGTGATGCGCCACGGCAAGCCGATCAAATCCATCGTCGCAAACTTGGCCCCTGCGCGTTCGTCGCGGTCGTCATACAAGGGGTCAAGGCCAGCCTTTTGCAGCGCCTTATACATCGCCTCACAGGCCGCATCGGTATCGGCGTCGCCTTGCTTTAGGTTCACAATCCCGCAATGGAAGGGCGTGACACCTTCGGGCCAGATGATACCCTTATCGTCATGGCTCGCCTCAATAATCGCACCCAGCAAGCGTGATACGCCAATGCCGTGGCTGCCCATATGCACGGGCACTTTGCCGCCATCGGGCGTGACCACATTGGCCCCCATCGCATCGGAATACTTGGTGCCGAAATAGAAAATCTGGCCCACCTCGATCCCCCGCGCCGATTTGCGCCGTTCCTCGGGGATGGCATCAAACACCGCCACATCATGCGTCTCGTCCGTACGAGCATAAAGCGAGGTAAACTCCTGCATCACCGCCTCGCACTGCGCTTTGTCGTCATAATCAATCTCGCGCGCGCCCAGTTTGATGTCGGTCACTTGGGCGTCATAAAACACCTCCGACTCGCCGGTTTCGGCCAGCACCAAAAATTCATGCGTGTCATCGCCGCCAATGGGCCCCGAATCCGCGCGCATCGGAATGGCTTGCAGCCCCATGCGTTCATAAGTACGCAAATAACTGACCAAGTGGCGGTTATACGCGTGCAGCGCATCTTCCTTGGTCAAATCAAAGTTGTACCCGTCCTTCATCAAGAACTCGCGCCCCCGCATCACGCCAAACCGTGGCCGCATCTCATCGCGGAACTTCCACTGGATGTGGTACAGCGTCAGCGGCAAATCCTTGTAGCTGCCAACATGGGCGCGAAAAATATCGGTGATCATTTCCTCATTCGTCGGACCATAAAGCATGTCCCGCCCCTGCCGGTCCTTGATGCGCAACATTTCCTGCCCATAATCATCATAACGACCGGATTCGCGCCACAAATCAGCGGGTTGCAGTGTGGGCATCAACAACGGAATATGGCCTGCGCGCGCTTGTTCCTCATGCACAATCTGTTCAATCCGCCGCAGCACTTTGAACCCCAGCGGCAACCAGGAATAAATCCCCGCCGCCTGCTGCTTTATCATACCCGCCCGCAACATATAGCGGTGGCTGACAATCTGCGCCTCGGCAGGATTGTCTTTCAAAACAGGAAGGAAATAGCGTGTCAGCCGCATCAAGGCACCTATCGGGCAAAGGAATTTATCCGCAGCTTTAGGCAAAACCAACCGTTCAAGCAAGGGTATCGCTGCAAAGCACCGCCAATAGGCACCACACATCGGGCGCGGCCCTTGAAAACGGCGGGCTAATGGGCAATGTGTGGCTTAACTCATGGGGGCGCTATGGCATTGCCGGTAAAACAACAATTGACCTATTGGGGCGTGGCCAGCGTGGTGTTCTTGCTGGTGCTGTGGTTTTTGGCCCCTGTGCTGGCCCCGTTCTTGGTCGGCGGCGCGATTGCCTATTTCATGGACCCGGTGGCGGACCGCCTCCAACGCTTCGGCGCAAGCCGCGTTGTCGCTACCACCGTCATATCGCTGTCCGCGCTGCTGATTGCGGTGTTGCTGATGCTGGCCGTCATCCCATCCCTCGCCGCACAGTTGACCGCATTGATCGACGCCACCCCCCGCATTTTCCAACGCCTGCAAGCCGTGCTGACCGAACAATTCCCCGAGCTGCTGGATGAAAACAGCGTGATCCGTAAGGCGATCTTGTCCATCGGCGACAATTTGCGCCAATGGGGCACCGAGGCCGCGAAAACCGTGTTCACCAGCGCGCTTGGGGTGCTGAACGCAGTTTTGTTCTTGGTCGTGGTTCCCGTGGTCGCTTTCTACTTGCTGCTGGATTGGGACAATATGGTCGCCCGCATCGACGCGCTGCTGCCGCGCGACCACGCCCCCACCGTGCGCTTGCTGGCGGGCCGCATTGATGGCGTGCTGGCCGCATTCGTGCGCGGCCAAATCAGCGTTTGCATCGTGCTGGGCGTCTATTATTCGGTGGCATTGATGCTGGCGGGCTTGGAATTTGGGCTGGTTGTGGGGGCGATTGCGGGGGCCATCACCTTTATCCCCTATATCGGCGCACTGGTTGGCGGCGCTTTGGCAATCGGTCTGGCCTTGTTCCAGTTTTGGGGTGACCCCATTTCCATCGGCATTGTCGCCGCAATCTTCGCCCTCGGCCAGTTTTTAGAAGGCAACGTGATCACCCCCCGCCTGGTTGGCAATTCCGTGGGCCTGCACCCGGTGTGGCTCTTGTTTGCACTGTCTGCCTTTGGGTCCGTGCTGGGCTTTGTCGGCATGCTGGTCGCGGTGCCTGTGGCCGCCGCGATTGGCGTGATCGCCCGCTGGGGGATTGAACAATACCAAGACAGCCTTTTGTATCGCGGCACAAACACACCCGATGACACATCCCCCCCGTGACCGATCAACTGGCCTTTGATCTGCCATTTCGCGCGGCCTTGGGGCGGGGGGATTTCTTTGTCTCCGCCACCAATGCCGCAGCGCTGGCAGCATTGGACGATTGGCCCAATTGGCCAAGTGCCAAAATGGTGCTGACAGGCCCGCCCGCATCGGGCAAAACCCATCTGGCGCATGTCTGGGCCGAAACCACGAATGCCGCCCTGCACCAAGCCGCCAGTTTGGCCACTGCCGATATCGCCACCCTCGCCACCGCAGCCGCCGTGGTGGTGGAAGATTGCGAAAATCTGCCCCACCAAAACGGCGCGCAAAACGCCCTGTTCCATCTGCACAACATGCTCGCCGCCCGAAACGCGCCGTTGCTCATGACCGCCGCCACAGCGCCCCGCGATTGGGGCCTCACCCTGCCCGATCTGGCCAGCCGCGTCCAAGCTGCCCCCCTGACCCGGCTGGACGGTCCCGATGATGCGCTGCTCGCCGCCGTGCTGGTCAAACTGTTCGCCGACCGCCAAATCAGCGTCACGCCCGCCCTGATTGGCTATCTTTTGCCCCGCATGGAACGCAGCTTTGACGCCGCCCGCGCGCTGGTCGCCACGTTGGATGCCCACGCCCTTGCGCGCGGCACTGGCGTCACCCGCGCGCTGGCCGCAACTGTGCTGGACAATTCATAAAACCCAGCCCACAGTTGCCACATGCGCGTTACAAACCAAAGACATAAGCCCCGCCATGACACAGGCTGATTTCCTCTCTGCCCCCTTTGCGCCCCCCGTGGCGCTGCCCGGCGTCGATCTGCGCGGCCCCGCCCGGTTTTTCAACCGCGAACTCAGCTGGCTCGCCTTCAACTGGCGCGTGCTGGATGAGGCGTCGAACCCCGCCGTGCCGCTGCTGGAACGTCTGCGCTTTCTCTCTATCTCCGCCACCAATCTGGATGAATTTTACACCGTCCGCGTGGCAGGCCACCGGGCCTTGATGCGCGGCGGCAAACCCGCGATGTCTGAAGATGGCCACACCCCCGCCCAGCAATTGGTGATGATCAATGAAAACGCGCGCCGCTTGCTGCAAGCCCAACAAACCGTTTTCAACAAGCTGAAAAAGGAAATGGACGCGCAGGGCATCACCATCGTCACCCGCTCCAAACTCAACGCCCGCGACTTGAAATTTCTCGAAGATTACTTTGTAAATAAGGTGTTCCCGGTCCTGTCGCCGCTTGCCATTGACCCCGCGCACCCGTTTCCCTTCATCCCCAACACCGGGTTTTGCCTCGCACTCGAACTGGAACGCGCCACCGACCACCGCGCGCTGCAAGCGTTGCTACCCATCCCCCAGCAAATCAACCGCTTTGTTCCGCTGCCCGCCAAGGATGGCGAGGCGCGTTTTTTGCCGCTCGAAGAACTCCTCCTCCTGCACCTTTCCATGCTTTTTCCCGGCTACACCGATCGCGGCCATTGCACCTTCCGCGTGCTGCGCGACAGCGACCTAGAGGTGGAGGATGAGGCCGAAGATCTGGTCCGCGAATTTGAAACCGCCCTAAAACGCCGCCGCCGGGGCGAGGTGATCCGCATGAAAATCAGCGCAGGTGCGCCGCATGATCTGCGCGCCCTGATCATGGGGGAACTTGGCGTCACCGACGATGATGTGGTCGAATTGCGCGGGCTTTTGGGCGTCGCCGACCTCAAGGAATTGGTGCTGGACAGCCGCAAAGACCTGCAATGGCCCAAATTCACACCCCGCATCCCCGAACGCGTCCAAGACCACGAAGGCGATATGTTCGCCGCCATCCGCCAAAAGGATATGCTGCTGCACCATCCTTATGAAACCTTTGACATGGTCATCCGGTTTCTGGAACAGGCCGCGCGCGACCCCAATGTTTTGGCAATCAAACAAACCCTCTACCGCACCAGCCACGACAGCCCCATCGTCGCCGCGTTATGTGAGGCGGCCGAAGCGGGCAAATCCGTGACTGCGCTGGTGGAGCTGAAAGCCCGGTTTGACGAGGCCGCAAACATTCGCCAATCGCGCCGCCTTGAACGCGCAGGCGCGCATGTGGTCTACGGCTTTATGACCCTGAAAACCCACGCGAAAATCAGCACCGTGGTGCGGCGTGAAGGTGACAATCTGGTCACCTACACCCATTACGGCACGGGCAATTACCACCCCATCACCGCCCGCATTTACACCGATCTGTCGTTTTTCACCTGCGACCCCGCCTTGGGCCGTGATGCGACCAAAGTGTTCAACTACCTGTCTGGTTACGTCCAACCCGAAGGTTTGGAAAACCTCGCCATCGCGCCCAGCACCCTAAAACCCCGCCTGCTGGAACTGATCGCAGCGGAAGGCGACCACGCCCGCGCGGGCCGCCCGGCGGAAATCTGGGTCAAGGTCAACTCCCTTGTCGAACCCGATATCATCGACGCGCTTTACGCCGCCTCCGCCGCTGGCGTCAAAATCAGCCTTGTCGTGCGCGGCATTTGTGCGCTGCGCCCCGGCATCAAAGGGCTGTCCGAAAACATCCGCGTCAAATCCATCGTGGGCCGCTTCCTTGAACATTCCCGCATCGTCTGCTTTGGCAACGGCCACGGCCTGCCGTCCAAAAAGGCCCGCGTGTTTTTCTCCTCCGCCGATTGGATGGGCCGCAACCTGTCGCGCCGCGTAGAGACGTTGGTGGAGGCACATAACCCAACAGTAAAAGCCCAAATCGTCAGCCAAATCATGGCCGCCAATATGGCGGATGAGGCGCAAAGCTGGGTCCTTGGCCCCAATGGCTGCTACACCCGCAGCCTAACGCCAAAGGATGGTCGCCTGTTCAACTGCCACCGTTTCTTTATGGAAAACCCGTCCCTGTCCGGGCGCGGCAAAGTCGGTGCCAAGGATGTCCCAAAACTGGCGCACAGCCGCGACGACACCCCTTAACCACTTGGCCAATCGAACGGCATGAATCGTTGACCTCCACGCTGCAACGCGGCAAAGTCTGCGCGCAATAACCAAAAGCAGATGATAATGGCGCAAACGACCAAGACCAAAGCCCCCAAAACCCAAAAGCCCACACCTGCGCTTGATGATGGTGGCCCCTTTGGTCGCTCCCTGCTCGATGATCCGCAGGTCCGCGCCCTCAGCCGCTTTGGCGTGGTCGATGTCGGTTCCAACTCGGTGCGGATGGTGGTGTTTGACGGGGCCGCGCGCTCACCCGCCTATTTTTACAACGAAAAACTGATGGCGGGCTTGGGCAAGGGCCTTGCCGAAACCGGAAAACTGAACGTTGAAGGCAAAAAGCGCGCTCTGATCGCGCTGAAACGCTTTGCCATTCTGGCCCGCGGCATGGGCATATCGCCGCTCACCTGCGTCGCCACGGCGGCCGTGCGCGAGGCCAGTGATGGCCCCGAATTTGCCGCCCTTGTGCTGGCCGAAACCGGCCTAAAACTCTGGGTCGTGAATGGCGAGGAGGAGGCGCGCCTGTCCGCCCAAGGTGTGCTGCTGGGCTGGCCCGAGGCGAAGGGCATTGTTTGCGACATTGGCGGCAACTCCATGGAAATGGCGCGCATCGGCAATGGCAAGGTCGGCACCCGCGCCACATCCCCGCTTGGCCCCTTCCGTCTGCAACAGGTCGAAGGCGGCGTGGAAAAACGCCGTTTGCTGATCGACCGCGTGCTGAAAAAACTGAAATCCAAACTGGAACCCGATGGCGACCGCATTTATCTGGTCGGCGGCTCGTGGCGGGTCATCGCGCGTCTGGATATGGAGCGGCGCAACTATCCCCTCACCGTTTTGCACGAATACCGCATGACCCCGCAGTCGGTGCTGGACACGCTGGATTGGATCGCGGTGTCCGACCCCGCCATGCTGCGCGCCCGCACGGGCACTGGCGCCGAACGCATGGCGCTGGTCCCGCTTGCGTCCGAGGTGTTGCGCGAAATGATCCGCATTTTCAAACCCCGCGAAATCGACGTGTCCAGCTATGGCATTCGCGAAGGGCTGCTCTACGAACAAATGCACGAAAAACTGCGCGCCCGCGACCCGTTGATCGAGGCGGCGCGCGCCACCGAAATCACCTCCGCGCGCCTGCCCGGTTTTGGCAAAAAGCTGTTCAATTTCCTGCTGCCCATCTTCAAAACCGCCACCGCCGAGGAGATGCGCCTGATCAAAGCAGCTTGCCTGCTCCACGACACCACATGGCGCGCCCATCCCGATTACCGCGCCGAAGTGTGCTTTGACAACGCCACCCGCGCCAATCTGGGCGGGCTTGACCATCCGGGCCGCGTGTTTTTGGGCCTGTCCTTGCTGCACCGCTATAAAAACAGCCGCGCCGGGTCGCGCCTTGAACCCCTGTTTCGCCTGCTGACCGACGATCAGATCCAAAAGGCCGAAGTGCTGGGCAAGGCCATGCGGTTCGGTGCCATGTTTTCCGCCACAGGCCCCGAAAACGCAGGCAGCCTGCAATGGTTCCCGCGCAAAAAGGTGCTGGAACTGACCCTAACCCCCATGGGCCGCGACCTGTTTGGCGAGGTGACAGAGGCGCGGTTTCGCTCCTTTGCCACCGCCTTGCGCGCAATTCCCGTGGTGATCGACGGCCCCGCAATCACCGAAAACGCCCCCGATGTTTAAGCTCGATCATCTGGCGGTCTCCGCCACCAATTTGGCCGAAGGTGCGTTATGGCTAGAATCCACCCTTGGCGTCCCCCTCGCGCCGGGCGGTGAACATCCCCACATGTCCACCCACAACCGCTTGTTAAACCTTGGGGATTTGTACCTAGAGGTGATTGCGATCAACCCCGCAGCCCCCACCCCACCGCATCCGCGTTGGTTCGATTTGGACAATTACACCGGGCAGCCCCGGCTGACCAATTGGATCATCGCCTGCGATGATCTGGACGCAGGGCTGGCCCAACTGCCCGGCAGCGGCCAGGCCACCGACCTTGCACGCGGCGATTTGCGCTGGCGCATGGCCATTCCCGCAGACGGTCGCCTGCCCTACGGCGGCGCACATCCCGCCCTGTTGCAATGGATGGGCAGCGCCCATCCCGCGCACCGCCTGCCCGACCAAGCCGTGCGCCTTACCACCCTCCACATCACCACCCCCGATGCACATGCGCTGCAAACATCGCTGGCCGGGCTTACCGATCCGCGCTTGCACATCGCCCACGGGCATCACGCCCTGCGCGCCGAATTTGCCACCCCAAACGGACCGCGCGTGCTGGAATGATCCGCCCCGCGACCAGTGCCGATGTGCCCGCGATTGCCGCGATCATGAACCAAGTGATCGCCGAAACAACCATCACCGTCACAAGCGTCCTTAAATCCCACGCCGATGTGGCGGCCATGATCACCGAACGCCGCGCGCTGGGGTTTGACACTTTTGTCGCCGACCTTGACGGCATCAAAGGCTATGCCACCTATGCGCAATTTCGCCCCTCACCCGGTTATCTGCGCACGATGGAACACTCGCTTGCCCTGTCGCCCGCCGCCCACGGCCTCGGGTTTGGCCGCGCGTTGATGCATGCCGTCGAATCCAATGCCGCCGCCGCGGGCGCGCATGTCATGATCGCCGCAATCACCGCCGACAACACGACCAGCATCGCCTTTCACGCCCGCTTGGGCTACGCGCAGGCAGGGCTTTTGCCGCAAGTCGGCTATAAATTCGGCCGCTATCACGACCTTGTGCTGATGCAGAAATTCCTGACCTAACATCGCCCCCGCTTCCAAGGTATAAGGCCGCATGGAAACCTCAATCTGGACCCGTATCAACGACGCGCTGGCCGCTTTGGCGGCGGGCGAAGGTTTGTCAGTGGTCCTTGACCGCCTGCGCGGCGCGAAAATCGACACGCCCGAACGCTCTGTCAATTTCACCATCGCGGTCATCGCTTTGGGCGCAAAAATGGCCAAGGCCGATGGGCAAGTTACCCGCAATGAAGTCACCGCCTTTCGCCGCCTGTTCACCGTCCCGCCCGAAGAGGAGGCGAACGCCGCCCGCGTGTTCAACCTCGCGCGCCAGGACGTGGCAGGATTTGATGCCTATGCCCATAAAATCGCAGCCCTTTTCCCCGATGAAGGCCGCCAAACCCTGATTGACCTGCTGGAAGGGTTGTTCACCATCGCGATGGCCGATGGCGAATACCACCCGAATGAAGATGCGTTCTTGGCCGAAGTCGCCCGCATTTTCGGCCTTGGCGACCCGTGCTTTCGCAGCTTGCGCGCGCGGTTCGTCGAAGGCGCGCCGCGCGACCCTTACGATGTGCTGGGTGTGGCCCCCGGCGCCCCGATTGCAGATGTGCGCGCCGCATGGAAACAGGCCGTGCGCGACAGCCACCCCGACCGCATGATCGCGCGCGGCGTCCCGCCCGAGGCCGTCGAACTCGCCAGCCGCCGCATGATCGACATCAACGCGGCATGGGAAGAGATTAATGGAAAACGCGCGGCATGAAACCCCTGCGCCTTGCCACCTATAACGTCGAATGGTTCAACGCCCTGTTTGATGATGATGGCAATCTGTTGGACGACATCCAACGCTCCGCCCGGCATGACATCACGCGGGGCGAACAACTGGCCGCCCTTGCGGCCGTGTTCACCGCGATGGACGCCGATGGGGTGATGATTATTGAAGCACCCGATACCGGATCGCGCCGCAAAACCACCCAGGCGCTGGAAAATTTCGCGGCGCGCTGTGGGTTGCGCACCACCCGCGCGCTGCACGGCTTCACCTCAGACACCGAACAAGAAATCGCGTTTCTCTATGACCCGACCCGTCTCACGGCCACCCACGCCCCCCAAGGGGCACCCCCCTCCTCCCACGGCGATGCGGGGGGCGTGCAGCGCTTTGACGGGGTGTTTTGGCACGACCTGAACACCGACGCCCGCCCCGAACGCATCCGCTTTTCCAAACCCCCGTTGGAGGTGGCGGTGACCGACCGCGCAACAGGCCAAGCCCTGCACCTAATCGGCGTTCACGCCAAATCAAAATCGCCCCACGGCGGGCGCAACCCCGCCCAAATGAACCGTATCGCGATTGAAAACCGCCGCAAACAACTGGCGCAATGCTTGTGGCTGCGCGCGCGGGTGGATGTGCATCTGGACGCGGGCGATGCGCTGATTGTGATGGGCGATTTCAACGACGGGCCGGGATTGGACGACTATGAAAAACTGTTTGGCAAATCCGGCATCGAAATTGTGATCGGCACCGACGGCCCCGTTGATCGCCAAATGGCAGAGCCTTTTGCCCAAATGATCTTGTCCCGCCGCTTGGGGTTAAGCCCCACATCCGCACGGTTTTACGACCCCGCGCACAAACGCTATTTTGGCGCGATGCTTGATTTTATCCTGCTGTCCCCCGGTTTGGCGGCAACGTCGACGCCCGAATGGCGCATCTGGCACCCGCTGGATGATCCGGCCTGTTGGGGCGATCCCGCCTTGCGCACAGCCCTGCTGGCGGCATCCGACCATTTCCCCGTCACGCTGGACCTCGTCCCCCCCGCGCGTTGAAAGGGCTGGACATGCGGCCCCCCCCTCCCCATATCTGCAATATGAAACACATCCTCGCCCCCCTTGCCCTGGCGATTTTGCTGGCAACCCCTGCCATGCCCCAAGACACTTCGCCCACCCTGCCTCCGGGACCAAACGACGGCTTGGGCCTGATTGATCGTGGCATGCGGTTGCTGTTTGAAGGGTTGATGCAAGACGTCGAACCCGCCCTTGAGGATATGGCCGAAGCGATGAAGTCGCTGCAACCCATGGCGCGGCAATTGGCAGACCTGATCGGCGATGTGCAATATTACGATGCGCCGCAACGGTTGGAAAACGGCGATATCATCATTCGGCGCAAAGCGGATGCGCCGCCCCCGCCCGCGCTGCTGCCCGCCCTTCCCAAACCCGACGCAAACCCAGCCATTGATCAATCGCCCGACGGCCAGATCGAGCTGTGATGGGTTATTAAGGGTGAAAAAGGGGGCTGTTTGCCCCCTCGGGGCTGCGCCCCTCACCCCCAAAGGTATTTTAGCCAAGATGAATGGGGGCGTTAGGCGCGTGTTTCGCGGATCAGGCGCAAAATATCCTTTGCCGCCTCCGGGATATTGGTGCCGGGGCCGAAAATCGCTTTGACCCCCGCATCATAAAGGAATTGGTAATCTTGCTGCGGAATAACGCCGCCGCAGACCACCAAAATATCGCCCGCCCCTGCGGCCTTTAGCGCTTGCACCAGTTTCGGGGCCAGCGTTTTATGCCCTGCCGCTTGGCTGGAAATGCCGATGATATGCACGTCATTGTCCACCGCATCTTGCGCCGCCTCCTCGGGCGTTTGGAACAAAGGCCCAACATCAACATCAAACCCGATATCGGCAAAGGCGGTGGCGATGACCTTGGCACCGCGATCATGGCCGTCTTGGCCCATTTTCACAACCAGCATGCGCGGGCGGCGGCCCTCTTCTTCGGCAAACGCCTCAACATCCTGTTGGATCGCGGCAAAGCCTTCGTCGCCCGCGTAGGCCGCGCCATAAACACCCGCAAGCGTTTTCACCTCTGCGCGGTGGCGGCCAAACGTGGCTTCCATCGCCAATGAAATCTCGCCCACCGTGGCGCGGGCGCGGGCACAAACCACCGCCGCCTCCAGCAAATTGCCCCCTTCGGCGCAGCGACGACCCAATTCCAACAGGGCCGCATCACAAGCGGTTTGGTCCCGCGCCGCACGGGTTTTGGCCAGCCGCGCGATTTGGCTGTCACGCACCGCCACATTATCAATATCCAAGATATCAATCGCATCCTGCTGCGCCAGCTTGTATTTGTTGACGCCCACGATCACCTCTTCGCCCCGGTCAATCATCGCTTGGCGCCGCGCGGCAGATTCCTCAATCCGCAGCTTGGGCATGCCGGTCGCCACCGCTTTCGTCATGCCGCCCATTTCCTCCACTTCCTCGATCAGCTTCCACGCCTCCTCCGCCAATTGCGCGGTCAGGCTTTCGACATAATACGACCCCGCCAACGGATCGACGACCTTGGTCACCCCAGTTTCCTCCTGCAAAATCAACTGGGTGTTGCGCGCAATGCGGGCCGAAAATTCGGTCGGCAGGGCCATCGCCTCATCCAGCGCGTTGGTGTGCAGCGATTGCGTGCCGCCCAATGCCGCCGCCATCGCCTCATACGCCGTGCGCACCACGTTGTTATAGGGGTCTTGTTCTTGCAGGCTTACGCCACTGGTCTGGCAATGCGTGCGCAGCATCAAAGACCCCTCTTTTTGCGCGCCAAATTCCGTCATGATGCGATGCCACAGCAGGCGGGCGGCGCGCAGCTTTGCTGCCTCCATAAAAAAGTTCATGCCGATTGCAAAGAAAAACGACAGCCGCCCCGCAAACGCATCCACATCCATGCCGCGCGCAATCGCCGTGCGCACATATTCGCGCCCATCGGCCAGCGTGAACGCGAGTTCCTGCACTAAATTCGCGCCCGCCTCTTGCATGTGATAGCCAGAAATGGAGATGGAGTTGAATTTCGGCATTTCCGCCGCCGTATATTCGATAATATCCGCGATGATGCGCATCGAGGGTTCGGGCGGGTACACATAGGTGTTGCGCACCATAAATTCTTTCAGAATATCATTCTGAATGGTGCCAGACAGGTCCGCACGGGCCACGCCCTGCTCCTCTCCGGTCACGATATAATTGGCCAAGATCGGGATCACGGCACCGTTCATCGTCATGGAAACGCTGACTTTTTCCAACGGGATGCCGTCGAACAGGATCTTCATATCCTCCACACTATCAATCGCCACGCCCGCCTTGCCCACATCACCTTCAACGCGCGGATGGTCGCTGTCATAGCCCCGGTGCGTCGCCAAATCGAACGCCACCGAGACACCCTGCTGCCCTGCGGCCAGCGCTTTGCGGTAAAACGCGTTCGACGCCTCGGCCGTCGAAAACCCGGCGTATTGGCGGATGGTCCACGGGCGGCCCGCATACATCGTGGCCCGCACCCCGCGCGTGAACGGCCCCACACCGGGCACACCACCCATATGCGCCAAACCGTCCGTATCGGCCGCCGTATACAAGGGCTTGATTTTAATCCCCTCCAGCGTGTCCCATGTCAGGGTTGCCGGATCACGGCCTTTCAGCTCTTTTTGCGCCAGCTTTTCCCAGGTTTTCAAGGCGTCCGTCATGGCAATTCCCTTTCCTTCGCGTCAAAGGCCGCGCCCATGACATTCTTTCTTTGGTTTGCGGCCATTACACCCTATATCTGGGGTGAAGGAGACCGCATGAAACGACTTCAAATTCTTGTTCTCACAGCGCTTTTGCCGCTGATGGCCCACACCGCCGCCGCCCAAGAGGAGCCGCTGGTTGTACTGGATGCCGCAGGCGTCACGCTGTCCGAATTTCTCTGGCTCAAACGCCCGGTTGTGGTGTTTGCTGACAGCCCCAATGACCCATCCGTGGCCACGCAATTGGAATATTTGGCCCAACGTCCCGGCCAATTGGCCGAACGCGACGTGGTGGTGATCGTCGACACCAACCCCGCCGCCAAAGGGTCCATCCGCACCACCTTGCGCCCGCGCGGGTTTTCACTCGTGCTGATGGACAAGGATGGCGGCGTGGAAATTCGCAAACCAAGGCCCTGGGATGTGCGCGAGATTACCCGCGCCATTGATAAATTCCCATTGACCCGCCAAGAGGCACTGGAACGCTTCCCGGCGGGGCGGTAACCCCAACCCCCTGTTTTTACAGCAAAAATTGGGGGGCGGACCACCTTATTCAAACTCCATAATCACTTCGTCCACCTTCAGGCTGGCACCCGCTGTGGCGTTGACCGATTTGATCACGCCCTTTTTCTCAGCGCGCAGGATGTTTTCCATCTTCATCGCCTCAACCGTGGCCAGCGCTTGGCCCTCTTGCACCTCGTCGCCCACGGCCACGTTGATTTTTACAATCAACCCCGGCATGGGGCACAACAGGTATTTCGACGTATCCGCTGGCACTTTTTCCAGCATCAATCCCGCCAGTTCCGCCTGCCGTGGAGTGCGCACATGGCACAGAAATTCCGCGCCGCGCAGCCGCAAGCGGAACCCCTGCGGCACCTTGCCCACCTTCATCACCAAAGGAGTGCCATCCACCGTCAACCGCGCAAGCGGCTGGCCGGGTGTCCAATCGCTTTCCACCCGCATCTGCGTGCCATCGGCAAACCGAATGGTCGACCCGGCACGGTCCGCCGCAATCACGACCGGATGCGCCGCCCCTTGCAAGGTCACGGTCCAATCGCTGCCCACTTTACGTTCGTGGTTGTCCATTGTGCCCGAAATCCGGCTACGGCGAATTTCCGCAACCCGGTTCATCGCCGCCGCCGCCGCCACCACACGCCGCGCCAAATCATCCTTCAGCGTCACGCCCGCAAACCCATCCGGGTATTCCTCGGCAATAAACGCGGTTGTAATATCGCCGGAAACAAAGCGCGGATGGTCCATCACGGCCGAACAAAACGGCAAGTTATGCCCAATCCCCTCCACCTCAAACGTGTCGAGCGCCAGCCGCATTTCTTCAATCGCTTGCGCCCGCGTTGGTCCCCATGTGCACAGCTTGGCGATCATCGGGTCGTAAAACATGCTGATCTCGCCGCCTTCAAACACGCCGGTATCATTGCGCACAATGCCGCCGCGCGGGGTTTCCCCTTCAACGGGCGGGCGGTAGCGCGTCAAACGCCCAATGGACGGCAGGAACCCACGATAAGGATCCTCGGCATACAAACGACTTTCCATCGCCCAGCCGTTAATCTTCAAATCCGCCTGCTTGAACGGCAACGCCTGCCCCGCTGCCACGCGGATCATCTGTTCAACCAAATCCACGCCCGTGATCAATTCGGTGACAGGATGTTCCACCTGCAACCGCGTGTTCATTTCCAAAAAGTAAAAATTCTTGGCCCCGTCCACGATAAATTCCACCGTCCCGGCCGATGTGTACCCCACAGCCTGCGCCAGCGCACAGGCCTGCTCGCCCATCGCTTTGCGCGTTGCCGCGTCCAAAAACGGCGAGGGCGCTTCCTCAATCACCTTTTGGTTGCGGCGCTGGATCGAACATTCCCGTTCGTGCAAATACACGCAATTGCCGTGCTGATCGGCGAGCACCTGAATTTCAATATGGCGCGGCTGCGTCACGAATTTCTCAATGAAAATCCGGTCGTCGCCAAAACTCGCCGCCGCCTCGTTCTTGGATGATGCAAACCCCTCGGCCACCTCCCCCTCGGACCATGCAATCCGCATCCCCTTGCCGCCCCCGCCCGCCGAGGCTTTGATCATCACCGGATAACCGATTTCACCCGAAATCCGCACCGCTTCCTCCGCGTCCGCAATAATGCCCATATAGCCGGGCACGGTCGAAACCCCCGCCTCCATCGCCAGCTTTTTGGATGTAATCTTGTCGCCCATCTGCTCAATCGCGGAACTTGGGGGGCCAATGAAAACAACGCCTTCGCGTTCCAACGCCGCCGCGAAATTCATATTCTCAGACAAAAACCCATAACCCGGATGCACGGCTTCGGCACCCGTTTGGCGCACCGCCGCCATGATCTTTTCAATCACGATATAGGATTGGTTGGCAGGGGCCGGGCCAATATGCACCGCCTCATCCGCCATCCGCACATGCAGCGCACCCCGGTCCGCGTCCGAATAGACCGCCACCGTTTTAATGCCCATCGCGCGGGCGGATTTGATAACACGGCAGGCAATCTCGCCCCGGTTTGCGATCAGGATTTTCTTGAACATTTGGGTCCCTTTTTAAACACGCCCTTGGCACGCCCTTGGCGAAAAATGCAAAAAAGCCACTCGGGGAATTACCCCGAATGGCCTCGTCAGATCGATCACCGCGACAAATCGCAGCGCAGAAATGCTGGTATTAGTTACAAGGCGTAAGGCCCGGCAGGCCACACGACACGCCGCCCGCCAACGCACCAATAAGCGCGCCTTGGGTTTTGCTGCCGCCCGTGGCACTGGCAATAACAGCGCCAGTTGCCGCGCCACCAATGGTGCGCACAGCGGCGTTGTTGACAGGCGAGTTGCTGTTTTGAACGCAGCCCGACAGGGCCAATGCGGCGGCCGCCACGATAAGGAAGGATGATTTACGCATGCTACGAAGCCTCTTTTATGGGTTTTTATTGCGACCAATTCTAACGTCTCTGACGGTAAAAGAAAGGGGGAAATTCCGGCGGCCCGGCGCAACCCCGCCGACCCGCGCAGTTGTGATGCGCGGTGCGCCACCCCGCCCCCCGCCACAACCATACCCTTGATCCCACGCAAAAATCCCGCCCCCAACACCCGGCCAGCCATCGGCACAACGCCCCGCCGAATAGCGGCTTTTGGCCCATCAGATGTGGCGCTGCGCAAGATCATGCCTATTCCTCCTCGTCGCCCCAATCGTCCCAATCGTCCTCCAACGGGGGGGCATCGGGCGCGAACACTTTGGGAAATGACGCCTCGGCGATCTTCACATTGATCTTCAGCATCGCCTCGTAATCCTCAGCGTCAAACGGCTCCTCAGCGGGCACCACCTCACGGCCAAACAGCCACGACAGGCGGCCCGCATCCAGGTTGCCACGTTCAAACGGCTCTTCGCCAAAATGAATCCACAGCGCTTTCATAAAGCCTTCATCGGCCTTACGGTCCACCGCCGCGCGGTCGCGGTATCGTTCACGTTTGATGATTTTGGTCGCCCCGGCCTTGTTGCCCCGGCGGATCACGAACTGGAAATCAGTGGACGGCAACCGCCCCGGAAAGCCACGATGCTTGATCATAACGCACCCCCAATATGGGGCATGCGGCACAGAAAAAGGGCGGGCACGGCGCGCAATGCGCCTTGCACCCGCCCCGCAGTCTTACTTGTATTTGCCGGTGTAAGTTGGCTCAGCCGAAACTGCTGTATCTTCGATATACACAGTTTCAGTTTCTTTTGCGCCGCCGCATGCTGCCAAAAAGGCAAATGTGCAAAGCGCCAGAATTGCTTTCTTGCTCGTGGACATCCTCGTCTCCTAGTTTCTTGTGGGATTGGCCCGCCGGATTGTCCCGTCACGCGTCCCAAATGCGAGATATCGGCCGCTTGGGTTCGGCCTAGGGAAATAATACCCTGCTCCGCAGCTGAAGGACACAAGATATTGTGCAAGTTATCCGTATGTGGCTTGGTTACATCAGCAACCGGCGTATTCCTGCCAACGCCCCCTACATATTGTGTTTTCATCAAAATAGCTCCGATATGCAGGCACCGTCTTGGATCTGGTACGCTTCAAAAAACTGTGTGGCGTCAGGGCTGGCTTCGCCAAACGGCACCTCGATATCCGAAAAAGTCACGACAACCTGGGCGGGCTTGTCCGCGCCAGATTCAATCTGTGGCAATATGATGGTTTCGCACAAATGGCGCATATCAACCGCCGCCACATCATGCGAAACCGCCCCCTCCCCCCGCGCGATTTGCGGCGCAATAAACCGCACGCGCAAAATCAATTCATCGCCTTCCTCCCAGAACATATCCTGCAAGGTAACGACCTGCCCCGATGGCACCTCAAACCCGCTCATGCGCTGGCCTTTCGCAACAGCACGCGCCGCGTTTTGGGTGGCCCCTCAAGGTCACTCACATCGCCAAATTGCGCCAACGCCACCACCTGCGCCTCTGCCGTGCTTTCGCGCAAATCGAAAATCGCAGCCCCGCCGGGCACCAAGGCGCGGTCCAAAAACGGCAAGTACAAATCCACAGGATAATGAAAGCCGCAAGACAGAAAAGACACTGCCAAATCAACAGGCTTGACCGTTTCAGGCGCTTTGGTTTGCGGGTTCACCGTGGTGATTTGCTTGGCCAAAACCCCGTTGGCGCGCAGCAATTCCTTGGCCCGCGACAGGTTGGAATAGGCGGCTCCTTCCTCTTGAAAGCCGAAATGCTTGC
Organism: Pseudorhodobacter antarcticus; assembly: GCF_900110135.1. GTDB lineage: Bacteria > Pseudomonadota > Alphaproteobacteria > Rhodobacterales > Rhodobacteraceae > Pseudorhodobacter > Pseudorhodobacter antarcticus. The sequence goes on from NZ_FOCO01000019.1 coordinate 23,105, forward strand.
GCTCATTGCTTTCCAGATCAATCAGCACCACATCCGCCTTCAAATCCCGCGCCACAAACAGATCGAAAAACCCATAGCCGCAGCCAATATCGGCCACCCGCGTTGGTGCAAGTTCGCGCAGCAATGGTGCAATCTCGCGGTATTCGGCATGGATAACCCCCGCCGCCCGCCGCGCAATTTCAACGCCAAGGCGGTCAAACTCGGCCTCCATCGGGGCCATATCCCCCGCCGCCCACGCCCGGATCACTTGCCCCGACCGTGGCCGATCAAACATCACTTCAGACCGCTGCAAGATGATGTTGATCAAATCTTCACGGTCCAAACAGGACAAATCAAGCGCCACAACGGCCGGATCAGCCGCCTCTTTTGCAATATCAAGGGAAACAGTCATGCGCACTCCGCCTTATGGGTTATAGCGGTATGTTATCGTGCTTTTTCCACGGAGTTGTAAGCTTCTTACCGCGCAAACTTGCAAAAGCCCGTGCCACACGCCGCCGCGTCGAATGGGGCATAATCACTTCGTCGATAAATCCCTTTTCAGCGGCCACAAACGGGTTGGCAAAACGGTCCTCATATTTCGCCGCCAGCGCCGCAATCTCCTCTGCCGATTTGCCGCGGTGGATAATCTCGGTGGCCCCTTTGGCCCCCATCACCGCAATTTCCGCCGTGGGCCAGGCATAGTTGAAATCTGCGCGCAAATGTTTGGACGCCATCACAACATAGGCCCCACCATAGGCTTTGCGCGTGATCACCGTCACTTTCGGCACCGTCGCTTCGCCATAAGCAAACAACAGTTTTGCCCCATGCTTGATCACGCCTGCATGTTCTTGCCCCACACCCGGCAAAAATCCGGGCACATCAACCAGGGTCAAAATCGGAATTTCAAACGCATCACAAAACCGCACAAACCGCGCGGCCTTGCGGCTGCTGTCAATGTCCAAACACCCCGCCAAAACCGTGGGCTGGTTGGCCACAACCCCCACTGTCTGCCCTTCCAACCGAATAAACCCGGTCAGAATGTTGCCCGCAAACGCCGCTTGAATCTCGAAAAAATCGGCCTCATCCGCCAGCTTCAGGATCAATTCCTTCATATCATACGGCTGGTTCGGGTTGTCGGGGATCAGCGTATCAAGGCTCATCTCCACCCGCGCGGGGTCATCGAAAAACGGTCGCACAGGCGCGCGGTCGCGGTTTGACATCGGCAAAAAGTCGATCAAACGCCGCGTTTCCGCCAGCGCCTCCACATCATTCTCATAGGCTCCATCGGCAACGCTGGATTTGTTGGTATGGGTCAATGCCCCGCCCAATTCCTCGGCGGTCACCACCTCATTGGTCACCGTTTTCACCACATCTGGGCCCGTGACAAACATGTATGAACTGTCTTTGACCATGAAAATAAAGTCGGTCATGGCGGGCGAATACACCGCCCCCCCCGCGCACGGCCCCATGATCAAACTAATCTGCGGCACCACACCGCTGGCCATGATGTTGCGCTGAAACACCTCGCCATACGCCGCCAAACTCGCCACCCCCTCTTGGATGCGCGCGCCGCCGGAATCGTCCATCCCAATGATCGGCGCGCCGTTTTGCATCGCCATGTCCATAATTTTGCAAATCTTTTGCCCGTGGGTTTCCGAAACAGACCCCCCCATCACCGTAAAATCCTGCGAAAATACATAGACCATGCGCCCGTTCACCGTGCCCCAGCCCGTCACCACGCCGTCCCCCGCAGGCCGCTCTTTTTCCATCCCGAAATCGGTGCAGCGATGCGCCACAAACATGTCAAACTCCTCGAACGATCCCTCGTCCAACAGCAGTTCAATCCGTTCGCGCGCGGTCAGCTTGCCTTTGGAATGTTGCGCCTCAATCCGGCGCGCACCGCCACCCAGACGGGCCACAGCACGGCGGTCCTCCAGCTCTTGCAGGATATCTTTCATGGCAAGCCCCTCCTCAAATTTGCCCAACCCTATCCACTTACACCCCACCCGAAAAGCGAATTTCGGAAAATTTGCAAAGTCTTGCAGGCCATATTCCTGCAAATTGCAACCATCGCAAACAGCCCGCCGTCGCATTTCGCCAATGGACAGCCCACACCGAACCGCTTATCCCTTTCCCATGACCACAAAACCGATTGTCCGCTACCTAGACCGGACCACCGCCCCGCACATCACCACACTCGTCTTGATCGCCGGCATCGCCGCGATGTCGCTCAATGTGTTTTTGCCCTCGCTCCCCTCGATGGCCGCTTATTTCGGCGTCGATTACGCGGTGATGCAGCTTTCCTTGTCGCTTTACCTCGGGGCCACCGCCCTTTTGCAACTCTTTGTCGGCCCCATATCCGATAGGTTCGGCCGCCGCCCCGTCATGCTCGCCGCCGCCGCAATCTTTACGTTTGCCAGCCTCGGCACGCTGATTGCGCCCAATTACGGCGTTTTCCTTGCCTGCCGCCTTATCCAAGCCGTCATCGCCGCAGGCTTCGTGCTGTCGCGCGCCGCCGTCCGCGATATGGTCCCCCAAGATCAGGCCGCCTCGATGATCGGCTACGTCTCCATGGGCATGGCGCTGGTGCCCATGATCGCCCCCATGGTCGGCGGCGCCTTGGATGAGGCGTTTGGCTGGCGCGCCTCCTTCTTCATGCTCGCCGTGTCCGGCGCCGCACTTTTTTGGCTGATCTGGGCCGATATGGGCGAAACCGCAAAAACCCGCGCCACCAGCTTCACCGCACAATTTCGCCAATACCCGCAGCTTTTCGCCTCGCAACGGTTTTGGGGCTATTGCCTCTCGGCGGGCTTCGCCTCAGGCGCTTTTTTCGCCTATCTCGGCGGCGCGCCCTATGTTGCCACCACGTTTTACGCGATGAACGCCGCCACGCTTGGCTTTTACTTCGGCGCGCCCGCATTGGGGTATATGGCGGGCAATTTCATCTCTGGCCGCTATTCCGTGCGCTACGGCATCAACCGCATGATCATGGCGGGCGCGCTGACCTCCAGCCTTGGCATGGGCCTTCTTACCCTGCTCGCCATGGTCGATCTGGCAGGCCCCACCGCGTTTTTCGGGCTGATGATCTTTGTCGGCATCGGCAACGGCCTGCTCACCCCGTCGGCCAACGCAGGCATGCTGTCGGTCCGCCCCGAACTTGCAGGTTCCGCCGCAGGGCTTGGCGGCTCATTCATGATCGCGGTCGGTGCTTGCCTCTCTGCGCTCGCAGGCTTGCTCCTCGGCCCCACCACTGGCCCGATGCCCTTGATTTTGCTTATGCTTTTGTCCTCTCTCGCCGCCATCGCTTGCGTGTTTTGGGTCAAACGCCGGGAAAGGCAAGTGGGCGCTGCCTAACGCCCCCCTCTTGACGGCCCAACTTTGCAAAGCCACGGTAAACTTTGCAAATTAAAGGGCATCACATGGCCACCCAAAAACTCTATGCCGGGGCAAAACTACGCGAATTGCGCGGCCGCGTGCGGCTCACGCAAAAGGCGTTTGCGCTGAAACTTGGCGTGTCCCTGCCCTATCTCAACCAAATGGAAAACAACAATCGGCCCATTTCGGCGGGCGTGGTCCTCGCCCTCGCTTCCGAATTTGGCCTCGATGTCACCGAACTCACCACGGGTGACGCCGAACGCATCGTCACCGACATGCGCGAGGCGTTGGCAGACCCTGTGTTCACCGCACAGCCCCCAGTGGCCGATCTGCGCCTCGCCGCCTCCAACGCCCCCGCCTTGGCCCGCGCTTTCCTTGATCTGCACCGCGCCTACCGCCAAAGCCATGAACGCCTCGCCAGTCTGGATGAGGCGTTGGGCCGCGACGGCACCCCCCTCGCCCCCAGCCCGTGGGAGGAGGTTCGCGATTTCTTTCACTATTGCGACAATTACATCGACGCGATCGACCACGCCGCTGAACATTACGCCACCGCCCAAGGGCCCGATATTGCAATTGAAACCACTGCCCTCGCCACCCTCGCGCGCCTTAACATAAATGTGTCCTTATCGAACACCACCGATCTGCGCCACTTTGATCCGCAAACCAATCACCTCGCGCTGTCGGGCCGCGTCACCGCCACCACCCGCCGCTTTCAACTGTTGCATCAGGTGGCCCTGCTCACCCAAAATGACTTGCTAGAGGCGACGCTGGATCTCGCTCAATTCCACAGCCCCGCCGCGCGCAGCATCGCCAAAATCGGCCTCGCCAACTATTTTGCGGGTGCGGCCCTGATGCCCTACACCGCCTTTCTGGCCGCCGCTGATGCGCAGCGCCACGATCTGGAACGGCTCGCGGACATTTTCGACACCTCCATCGAACAGGTCGCCCACCGCCTTTCTACCCTGCAACGTCCCGGCGCAAAGGGCGTGCCATTTTTCTTCGTCCGCGTGGACCAAGCGGGCACTGTCACCAAACGCCACTCCGCCACCAAGTTTCAATTCGCGCGATTCGGTGGGGCCTGCCCCTTGTGGAACGTCCACCAAGCCTTTGAATTGCCCGGACGTTTCTTGCGCCAACTCGCCGAAACCCCCGACGGTGTGCGCTACGTCTGTCTTGCGCGCGACGTGTCAAAATCCGGTGGCGCGTTCGGGGCCCCCGTGCGCCGCTACGCCATCGGCCTTGGCGTCGAGATCGCCCATGCTGATCGTTTGGTCTACGCCGATGGTCTTGATCTGCGCGGCAGGTTTGAACCCATCGGCATTTCCTGCCGCATCTGCGAACGCCCCGATTGTCACCAACGCTCCGTCCCACCGTTGGAAAAGCGCCTGTCCGTGGATCCAGACAGGCGCGGCGTTATCCCCTACGACATCAACCCGGCCTAGGCGCGCAGCATCGCCGCAACCTCATCCTTCAGACGCGCGCGCGTCTGGCGCAGCGCGTTTTGATGCGCATCACCCGTCGGCTCCACATCAGTTTCCGCCCGATGCACCGCCCGATTGACCGAGTGATATTCGTCAAAAATCTTGGCAAAATGCGCGTTATCCAGTTTCATCTGGTGCATTTTCTCCACGTCGGCCGGAAATTCCTCGGCCAGTTCATGCGGTGTGTTCGACATCCAATGCGCTCCTTTTTGCTGCGTATAACAACAGCATAGCGCGAAACCACAACCGCCGCCTTGACCCGGATCAAGTGGCGCACCGCCCTAACGCCGCGCCGCCCTAAATCCCGCAGCCCGCGCCTCTGCCGCGCTGCAAAAATACGCCTCGCCCTTGGCCACAGACACCCGCGTGGCCGCATAATCGCGCTGCCCCGGCATATGGTAAATCCGCACACCCTTGGCGTTGATATTGCCCTTGATCTGGCAGCCCTGCGGCGCAGGACCGCGCTTGGCCACCTTGCGGTATTCGCCCGGCGCTGTCACCGCCCCCGACCAAATCCCCCGCGCCTGCGCCTTCGCATCACGCTCCAACCCAATGTAATCGCGCGAATATTTGGCATAGGCTGTCGCGGCCCCCGCCTGCACCATCGCAGCCCCCACATCGCGCCCCGACACCGCACAGCGCGCCACGGTCCGGCCATAGCGGTCCGTATCCACCGCCTCGCAGGCCAGCACACCGCGCCCGACAATGCCCGCCAAAACCTCCGCCGCCCATGCGCCGCACGCCCAATCGCGCCCCGACGCATCGCACCGCTGCGCCAGCTCCGGGGCGTCAATTCCAAACAGCCGAACCCGTTCGCCCGCGATCACCAAACTGTCGCCATCCGTCACCCGCGCCTGCCCCGAAAGGGTCAACGCCGCAGCCGGACCTGCCAACAATAACAGAACAAGGGTGGAACGAATGATTAACATACGCCCGTTTTGCCGTCGAATCGGCCCTTCAGGCAAGCGTTTTGTTAACTATTGGTTAACCATTATTAACGAACACCCACATTATCGCTGCCGCTCCTGCCAATCCTGCGCCATCTCTGGCCCCAAATTTAGCGGTGCAAGCGGTGCGCGCCCCAAGATATGGTCGGCCGCCTTCTCGCCCACCATAATCGACGGGCCGTTCAAGTTGCCATTGGTAATGCGCGGGAAAATTGAGCTATCGGCCAGCCGCAGCCCCGCCACCCCAATCACCCGGCACTCCGCATCCACCACCGCCATCGGGTCGTCGCGCCGCCCCATCCGCGCCGTTCCACATGGGTGGTATGCACTTTCCGCATGTTCGCGAATAAAATCATCAATCTGCGCATCCGTTTGCACGTCCGCCCCGGGTTGGATTTCATGCTTCACAAACGGCGCCATCGCCTCTTGCGCAAACACCTCGCGCGTCAGGCGAATACAGGCGCGAAAATCCTCCCAATCCTTGGGGTCCGACATATAGTTGAACCGAATAACAGGCTGCGCCGCCGGGTCGTTGGACCGCAGCCGCACCGTGCCCCGAGACGGGCTGCGCATCGGCCCCGTATGCACTTGAAACCCATGCCCCTCCGCACTCACTTTCCCGTCATAACGCACTGCGATCGGCAGGAAATGATATTGAATATCAGGGTATTCCACGCTGTTCTTACTGCGAATAAACCCACACGCTTCAAACTGGTTCGACGCGCCCAAACCCTTGCGCGTGAACAACCACTGCGCCCCAATCAGCGCTTTGCCCAGCAGGTTCCAATGCTTGTACAGCGTGATCGGCTGCTTGCTGGCAAACTGCATATAGACCTCTAGGTGGTCCTGCAAATTGCTGCCCACGCCGGGTCTGTCCGCCACCACCGCAATCCCATGTTCGGCCAAATGCGCCGCCGGTCCAATCCCCGACAGCATCAACAATTTCGGAGAATTAAGGCTGCTGGCGGCCAAAATCACCTCAGCATCCGCGCGAATCACCTCCACCTTGCCGCCGCGCGCAACCTCCACGCCCACCGCACGCCCGCCTTCAATCACCACTTTTTGCGCCAGCCCGCGCACCACGCGCACGTTGCCCGACTTGATCGCAGGCTTCAAATAGGCGTTTGCTGCAGACCAGCGCTGGCCTTTGTAAATCGTCGCCTCCATCGCGCCAAAACCTTCTTGCGCGGCCCCGTTGTAGTCGGGCGTGACCGGGTATCCCGCCTGCTGCCCCGCCGAAATAAAGGCGTCGAACAAGGGGTTATCGCGCGGTCCTCGTGTGATGTGTAGCGGGCCATCCGTACCGCGATAATCGGACTCGCCACCGTGCCAATGCTCCATCCGCTTGAAATACGGCAGCACATCGGCATAGGCCCAACCATCCGCCCCCGCCTCCGCCCAATGGTCAAAATCATGGGCATGACCGCGCACATAAACCATGCCATTGATGCTGGATGACCCGCCAATCACCTTGCCGCGCGGCGTCACCAGTGACCGCCCGCCCAAATGCGGCTCAGGTTCGGACGACATGCCCCAATCATACATCGGCATGTTCATCGGGTACGACAGCGCGGCCGGCATCTGAATAAATGGCCCCACATCGGTGCCACCAAATTCAATCACAATCACCGATTTGCCAGCAGCCCCAAGGCGGTACGCCATCGCGCACCCAGCGCTGCCCGCGCCCACAATTACATAATCTGCCTGCATCATCGCGCCCACACTTCAGTTTCAATACGGCGCATCGACAGGCCCCATACCGACATAAACGCTTTTAATCTGGCTGTAATAGTCCAGCGCGGCCTTGCCGTTTTCACGCCCCACGCCCGACAGTTTCACCCCACCAAAGGGCATTTCAACCGGCGTCAAATTATAGGTGTTGATCCAGCACGTCCCCGCCTGCAACGCCCCAATCACCCGGTGCGCGCGCGTCAAATCGGCGGTAAACACGCCCGCCGCAAGGCCAAAGTCCGTATGATTAGAACGGCTTACAACCTCATCTTCATCTGAAAACTCAAGAACAGCCATCACCGGGCCAAACACCTCCTCGCGGGCAATCTCCATATCATCGGTCACGCCCGCAAACACCGTCGGCTCCACAAACAACCCATGCCCTTTGCCGCCCGTAACCAACCGCGCACCTTGCGCCACAGCGCGGTCCACAAACCCCATCACCTTTTCGGCCTGCGCGATTGATACCAAAGGCCCCATCTGCGTGGCCATATCCATCGGGTCGCCCAGCACAATCCGTTCGGCCCGCGCGGTCAAGCGGTCCAGAAACGCAGGCAAAATCCCCGATTGCACAAACACCCGCGTCCCATTCGAACACACCTGCCCCGCGGAATAGAAATTGGCCATCATCGCCGCCCCCACCGCACTGTCCAAATCGGCATCATCAAAAATAATCAGCGGCGATTTGCCGCCCAATTCCATCGTCACATGCCGCACGCCCGCCGCCGCCGCCGCATACACCTTGCGCCCCGTCGGCACCGATCCGGTCAGCGACACTTTGGCAACGCGCGCATCCGCAATCAGTGCCGCCCCCACCGCACCGCGCCCTTGCACCACGTTGAACAACCCCGCAGGCAGCCCCGCTTGCATGAAAATTTGCGCCAATTCCAGCGCGCCAAGCGGCGTCACCTCAGAGGGTTTGAAAACCATCGCATTGCCCATCGCCAGCGCGGGCGCCGATTTCCAGCACGCAATCTGGCTTGGGTAATTCCACGCGCCAATCCCCACGCACACCCCCAACGCCTCGCGCAGGGTATAGGCAAAATCGCCACCCAAGGGGATGGTTTCACCCGTCACACTTGGCACCAAACCGCCAAAATACTCCAGCGCATCCGCCCCTGATGGCCAATCGGCCACCAAGGTTTCTTGCAACGGCTTGCCCGTGTCCATCGTTTCCAACCGCGCCAAACGGTCGCCATCCGCGCGAATCAAATCCGCCGCACGCCGCAAAATGCGCCCCCGCTCAATCGGTTTCAACGCCGCCCAGGCGCCCTGCGCCGCCCGCGCCCCTGCCAGCGCCGCCTCAATCACCGCAGGCGTCGCCTCGTGCAGGCGGGCAATCACCGCCCCCGTGGCCGGGTTCACAACGTCCAACGCCGTACCACTGGTGTCTTCCATCCAATTGCCATTCACAAAATGGCTCGCTTTAGGTTGCACGTTCATGCCCCACTCCCCTTGTTCAATTCTGCCGCCAAATAGGCCTGCACCAAATATATCGCCGCCCGGCCATCCGCTGCCCCCGGCCCCAGCGCCTCGCGCAAATAGACCCCATCAATCAACGCGCCCAGCGCGGCCGCCACACCCGGTGCCCGCGCCCCAATCAACGGCCGCAACGCATGGGTCAAATTCGATTGCAACCGCGCTTGATACACCGCCAACAACCGCCGCGCGCCCGGCACCGTCTGCGCCAAAACGTAAAAATTCAGCCACGCACTCACCACCTCACGCCGAAAATTCGCGGGGCTGAACGACGCCAACAAAATCGCATCCAACCGCGCCCGTGGCCCGCCCACAACGCACAACGCGCCCCGCACCTCTGCGCCATACAGCGACAAGATATGCCGCATCGCCGCCAAAAATATCGCCTCCTTGCCACCGAAATAGTGGTGCGCCAGCGCGGTCGACATCCCCGCCCGCTTCGCAATCTGCCCCACCGTCACGTCCAGCGAGCCCGCGCGCCCGATTTCCACAATCGTCGCTTTGACCAAAGCGGTCTTTCGGATAGGCTCCATCCCAAGTTTCGGCATCGCAAACCCCAAATAACTTGCGTTCCGGGCTACCCTGAAGTTTATTGACCCGTCAATCAACAAAAAATCGAAAGGATCACCATGACCCATTTCAAACGCGCGCTCCTTGTCAGCGCCGCCACCCTCGCCCTCGCAGGCACCGCACAAGCCAATTGCGACAAAGTCACATTTTCCGACGTGGGCTGGACCGATATCACCGCCACCACGGCCACCACGACCCTCATCCTCAAGGCCCTTGGGTATGAAACCGATATCAAAGTCCTCTCCGTCCCGGTCACCTACGCCTCTCTCGCCAACGGCGATATCGACGTTTTCCTTGGCAACTGGATGCCCACGATGGAGGCGGACATCGCCGCCTACCGTGACGCGGGCACCGTCGACACCGTGCGCACCAACCTGACCGGCGCGAAATACACGCTGGCCACCAATGCCGCAGGCGTGGCTGCGGGCATCACCGATTTCGCCTCCATCGCGCAGGCGACCGAGGCGCTGGATGGCAAAATCTATGGCATTGAACCGGGCAATGATGGCAACCGCCTCATCCTCGACATGGTCGCCGCCGATACTTTCGGCCTCAAGGCTTTCGACGTCGTCGAATCCTCAGAACAAGGCATGCTGGCGCAGGCCAAACGCGCCGAACAGCGCGGTGAGGCGATTGTGTTCCTCGGCTGGGAACCGCATCCCATGAACGCCAATATCGCCATGACCTACCTGCCCGGCGGCGATGATATCTTTGGCCCCGATCTGGGCGGTGCCACGGTCGCTACCAACACCCGCGCAGGGTACGTCGCGGAATGTGCCAACACGGGCAAGCTGCTGCAAAACCTCGAATTTTCCCTAAAGTTGGAAAATGAGATTATGGGCGCAATCCTTGATGATGGCGTCGAACCCGAAGCCGCCGCAAAGGCGTGGCTGGCCGCAAATCCGGGCACGCTAACCGCGTGGCTTGATGGTGTGACCACCCGTGATGGCGGCGACGCAATGGCCGCTGTCACCGCAGCCCTCGCCAACTAAACCAACTCTGGCCCCGGCAAACACCGGGGCCAAACAGCCCAAAAGGCCCTTTATGTCCGCGATCACCGACCAAATCACCGCCGCCAAAATCCCCGTCGGTGACGCCGCCGAAACCGCCGTGACCTGGCTGCAAATCAACGCGGGCTGGCTGTTTGACACCATATCGGACGCGCTGAACGCCCTGATCGACGGCGTGACCTTCAGCATCGAATCCATCGGCCCCATCGGCATGACAATTCTCTTCACCGCCCTCACCTACGCCCTGCAACGCAGCGTCAAACGCTGCCTTATCGTGGCACTCGGGATGCTTTTTATCATCAACCAAGGCTACTGGGACCGCACGATTGAAACCCTCTCGCTCATCCTTGTGTCCTGCATCGTGTGCATGGGCGCGGGCGTGCCTTTGGGCATCGCAACCGCGCGGCGCAAATGGCTTTACACCGTGGTGGAACCCGTGCTGGACCTGATGCAAACCCTGCCGCCCTTCGTCTATCTCATTCCCGCCGTTATCTTTTTCGGGCTTGGTCAGGTTCCCGGCCTCATCGCCACCGTCATTTTCGCCCTGCCCGCCTCCATCCGCCTCACCCATCTCGGCATCTCCTCCACGCCCATGGCATTGACCGAGGCTGCAACCGCCTTTGGCGCCACGCCCATGCAGCGGCTGGTCAAGGTCGAACTCCCCTCCGCCTTTCCGCAAATCATGGTGGGCCTGAACCAAACCATCATGCTGTCGCTGTCGATGGTCGTCATCGCCACCCTTGTGGGCGCAGGCGGCCTTGGCCAACCGGTCCTGAACGGCCTCAACCGAATGCAGCCAGATCTCGGCTTTGAATCCGGATTTGTCATCGTCGCACTCGCCACCATCCTGCGCGTGATGCTGGAGGTGCGCAAAGCATGAACACCCGCCCCCCCCCCCGCACCGCAGTCGAATTTGACCGCGTCTCCATCGTGTTCGGCGACCGCCCCGATCTGGCCCTGCCCCTGATGGACCAAGGGCGAACCCGCAGCGACATCCAATCGGCCACTGCCCAAATCCTCGGCGTCCACGATTGCACGCTGTCGGTTGCGGAAGGTGAGATTCTTGTCCTCATGGGCCTCTCCGGCTCCGGCAAATCCACCCTGCTGCGCGGCGTGAACGGCTTAAACCCCGTGGTGCGCGGCGAGGTCCGCGTGCGCGATGGCGACCACATGACCAGCATCACCAACGCCGACCCCGCCACCCTGCGCCGCTTGCGCCTGTCCAATATCGCGATGGTGTTCCAACAATTCGGCCTGCTGCCGTGGCGCAGCGTGCGCGAGAATGTCGGCCTTGGCCTTGAACTCGCAGGCCAATCCCCCGCCCAACGCACGGTGGCCGTCGATGCGCAACTCGCCCTCGTCAACCTCTCGCAATGGGCCGATCGCAAAGTGGGCGAACTCTCTGGCGGCATGCAGCAACGCGTGGGCCTTGCCCGCGCTTTCGTCACCAACGCGCCGATTTTGCTGATGGATGAGCCCTTCTCCGCGCTGGACCCCCTCATCCGCGCCCACCTCCAAGACGAATTGCTGGAGCTGCAAAAATCCCTGCACCGCACCATCATTTTCGTGTCGCATGATTTGGATGAGGCGTTCAAACTCGGCAACCGCATCGCCCTCATGGACGGTGGCCGCATCGTGCAATGCGGCACCGCCCGCGAAATTATCGCCAACCCGGTGTCCGATTATGTGGCCGATTTTGTTGCCCACATGAACCCCATGGCCGTGCTGACCGCCCGTGATGTGATGCAACCCGGCGATGATGCCGCGCCCCAATCAGTGGACGCAGAAACCCCCGTTTTGCAAATCATGGAAATGATCCGCGACGGGGCCACCACCCTCGCTGTCACCGACGGTGGCGCGCGCATCGGCACCCTGACCCCCGCACATGTCATGGGGCGCTTAGTCAACCCGCGCGGGTAAATCGCATTAAAAAAGGGTTAAGGTTTTTTGCAAACCCTAACCCTTTCAATGTCTTAGCTTGTGCATCGCGCGCGATGCACCCCCCTTATTCCGCGATTTTCTTCGCAGGGGCCTTTTTCACCGCGGCCTTTTTAGCCGGGGCTTTCTCATCCGCCCCATCCTTCGCCACCGCAACTTTCTTGGCCGGGGCTTTTTTCACAGCCGCCTTTTTCGGGGCCGCCTTTTTCACAGCCGCCTTTTTCACAGCCGCCTTTTTCGGGGCCGCCTTCTTGGCCGGGGCCTTTTTCGCCCCCGCTTTCCCCGCCCGTTCGGCCAGCAATTCCAGCGCTTGTTCCACCGAAATATCCGCAGGCTCAATTTCTTTGGGCACCGTCGCGTTCACTTTGCCCCATTTAATATAAGGGCCGTACCGCCCCGGCAAAACCTGCATCACACCCCCTTCCGGATGCTCGCCCAAATCCTTGATCGGCTCCACCGCCACGCGGGCTTTGCTGTATTTATTGGCCAAAACCTCTACCGCGCGGTTCATCCCAATCGTGAAAACCTCCTCCACATCCGGCAGGTTCGCATAGACTTTATTATGCTTCACATAGGGGCCATAGCGGCCAATCGCAGCCTCCACCATCTCACCATCTTCGGGGTGCGGCCCAATCTGGCGCGGCAGTGACAGCAAGGTCAGCGCCTTTTCCAGCGTCATCGCCTCCGGCCCCCAACCTTTGGGCAAGCTGGCACGCGGCGGTTTTGGAACCTCCTCGGTCGCCTCGCCCCGCTGCACATAGGGGCCGAATCGCCCATTTCGCAGACTGATTTGTTCGCCATTATCATCGACGCCCAAAATCTGCCCGTCAGGGGAAATCGCAACCCCTTCATCGCCACCCACCACCGAAATCGGCCGGGTATACCGACATTCAGGATAGCTGCCGCACCCAATAAACGCCCCCCCCGACCGCGCGGTTTTCAGGTGCAAACGCCCCTCACCACAGACTGGACACACCCGTGGGTCCGACCCATCCGCCCGCGCCGGATACAGATGCGGTCCCAAAAACTCGTCAATCTTGGTCAGCACCTCACCAATCCGCAGGTCCGCAGTTTCGGCAATCGCCGCCGAAAAATCGCGCCAAAACCGGGCCAGCACTTCCTTGTAATCCCGCTCGCCCGCCGACACATCATCCAGCTGCCCTTCAAGGTCAGCCGTGAAATCATACTCCACATATTTGCGGAAATAATTCGACAAAAACGCCGTCACCAACCGCCCCTTATCCTCGGGGAACAGCCGGTTTTTATCTTTGCGGACATATTCACGGTCCACAATCGTGGTCATGATCGAGGCATAGGTCGACGGGCGACCAATCCCCAACTCCTCCATCCGCTTGACCAGCGTCGCCTCAGTATAGCGGGGCGGCGGCTGGGTGAAATGCTGCGCACCCAAGACTGATTTGCCCGCGTTGGTCACCGCCGATGCCACGCGCAGCGCAGTCCCTTCAATCACCGCATCGCCGTCCGCGGCCTTCGCAAATGCCTCCGCAAACGCGCCGCCCACAAAATTCGCAGCCTCGCCTTGCATGATCTGCGGCAGGCGGCCCTCATCGCCATCCTCGTCGTCGCGGCCTTCCTCATACAGCTTGAGGAACCCGTCAAACAGCACCACTTGGCCGGTCGCGCGCAAAACCACCTGCGCATCCTTGCTGCCCACATCAACCGTGGTTCGTTCCAACCGCGCGGCGGCCATTTGGCTGGCAATCGTCCGCTTCCAAATCAGGTCGTACAGCTTTTTCTGCTCCCCATCGAGGCGCAGATCATCAGCCGCTTTGTCCATATCGGTGGGGCGAATACATTCATGCGCCTCTTGCGCGTTCTTCGCCTTATTTTTGTAAATCCGCGGGCTGTCTGGCACATATTTATCGCCATAGCGCGACTTGATCGCGCCGCGCGCATCCCCGATCGCCTCAGGCGCCATGTCAATGCCGTCGGTCCGCATATAGGTGATGTGCCCGGCCTCATACAGCCGTTGTGCAGCCCCCATGCATTGCTTGGCGCCCATGCCAAACTTGCGGCTCGCCTCTTGCTGCAGGGTCGATGTCATGAAGGGTGGGGATGGGTTACGCGACGCGGGCTTTGCTTCCACCGACAGCACAGTCAATGTTCGATTTGTGACAGCCTGCACGGCCAAATCGGCAGCTTCAACATTCCCAATGTCAAATTTTTCCAACTTTTTGCCGCCCAGAACAGTCAGCCGCACATCATAATCTTGGCCGCGCGGGGTTTGCAGCCGGGCGTTTACCCCCCAAAATTCGCGGGCGCGAAAGGCCTCAATCTCCATCTCGCGTTCCACGATCAAGCGCAGGCAAACCGATTGTACGCGCCCCGCCGATTTGGCCCCCGGCAATTTGCGCCACAGCACGGGCGACAGCGTGAACCCCACCAAATAGTCCAGCGCGCGGCGCGCAAGATAGGCATCAACCAGCGGCACATCGATCTGGCGCGGGTTTTTCATCGCCTCGGTCACGGCGGCTTTGGTGATAGCGTTGAACGTGACGCGGCTGACCTTGGTGTCGGGCTTGATGCTTTTCACCAGCGCCTCTTGCAGGTGCCACGAAATCGCCTCCCCCTCACGGTCAGGGTCGGTCGCGAGGATCAATTCGTTGTCAGTTTTCATCGCATCCGCAATCGCCTTCAGATGCTTTTTGCTGTCCGCCGCCACTTCCCATTTCATCGCGAAATCGGCTTCGGTATCGACCGATCCATCCTTGGGCGGCAGGTCGCGCACATGGCCAAACGATGCCAGAACGGTGTAATTGGAGCCGAGATATTTGTTGATTGTCTTGGCCTTAGCGGGCGATTCGACGACGACAACAGCCATAAATACCTCTTTCAAAAACCGTTTGTGCTTTAGCGGAGTTAGATGTGGCTGAATGGGGGGCAATGTCAATGGAGCGGGCGCCCAATCGGAAATCGCGCGCCGATTGCCCTAGTGGTCGCCTTGGTTTTAGCGACCTTACACCGCGCGCGACAACAGCCCGCCGGGTTGGCGCAGCACTTTGCCCTCCAGCTCCAGCATCAGCAACTGAGGCGTGATCTGGGCCGGCGGCATCGCCAAATCACGGATCAATTGATCCTCTGCCAAGGGGCTGGGGCCAAGGCGGGCAAGGATTTGGCTGTGCAGGTTGGACATATCCGCCAGCGGACGGCGCGCGGGGACTGGACCCGGAAGCGGGGCGGGATGCGGCACAGGTTGGCGCGGTGGAGCGGCGGCTTGCGGCAAACAGGTGCCAATCGCCTCAATCACATCTGACGATGACCGCACCAAGGTGGCCCCATCGCGGATCAGCATGTTGCACCCCGCCGCGCGGGCATCAAACGGATGGCCGGGCACTGCCAGCACCTCTCGCCCTTGGTCAAGCGCGTTGCGCGCGGTGATCAGGCTGCCAGACCGCGCCGCCGCCTCCACCACCACCACCGCAAGTGACAGCCCAGACACCAACCGATTGCGCAGGGGGAAATGGCGGGCTTGTGGCGCAAGGCCCATCGGTTGTTCCGATATACGGCAGCCTTTGGCGGCAATATCCAGCGCCAATTGCGTATTTTCCTCGGGGTAGATCACATCCACGCCGCCCGCCTGCACCGCCACGGTGCCCAGCGCCAATGCCGCCTTGTGCGCCGCCGCATCAATGCCGCGCGCCAAGCCAGAAATGGTGACAAACCCGCGTTCGCCCAGCGTTTCGGCCAGCCGTGTCGCCATCCGCACTCCAAGGCTGGAGGCGTTGCGCGCCCCCACCATCGCGACGCCGGGCCGGTTCAGCAAGCGAACATCGCCCAGCGCCCAAATCAGGGGCGGCGCATCGTTCAGGTCATAAAGTGCTGTGGGATAAGTCGCCTCCCCCCAGCAGATCATCTGCGCACCCGCAACGCGGCCCAGCATCATTTCATGCTGCGCCACCTCCACCAGGCAAATGCTGTACTGTTCCACCCCAGCGGCCGCCGCAATGTCAGGCAAGGCCAGCAGCGCAGCAGACGCCGTACCATGTTCCGCGATCAGGCGGTGAAAGGTGACAGGCCCCACCCGCCGCGACCGGATCAAGCGCAGCCACGCCAGACGTTCCACCGCCGAGAGATCGGGTTGGCCGGGTTCGGGCCGCGCTGCAACATGATCAAACAGGTCCGAATCCATAGGATGCCTTTTGGTTACCTGCCGTTCACCTTTCCTAAAATGGATTAACAGAAGGTGAATCCCGGTGAAAATCACCCCGCCCCGCAAATTTTTTGCACTGTTGATTGGCAAACGGGCAACAACCGACTATGTCACCACAATGTTTGAAGCACTCCTTCGCCGTTTGACGGCCCCGACCCCAGATCGTTTGGCCGCACCCGACGCCGCTTTGGCACTGGCGGCCTTGTTGGTGCGGCTTGCCCGCGCTGATGGCGACTATGCCCCAAGTGAGGTGGCGCGGATTGACCGGGTTTTGGCCGCGCGCCATGCGCTGTCGCCCAGCGCCGCTGCCCAATTGCGCGCCCAAGCCGAGGTGTTGGAGGCGCAAGCCCCTGACACCGTCCGCTTTACCCGCGCGCTAAAGGATGCGACCGCGTTGGAGGATCGCGCAGAACTGGTGCAGGCCATGTGGTCCGTGGCGCTGGCCGACACCACGCGGGACGCCGCCGAAGATCAGTTGATGCGGCTGGTATCCAACCTTTTGGGGCTGACAGATCAGCAGTCGGCATTGGCCCGGCAAAAGGCTGCGCAAGCGTGATTGCGGCGCTGCCGATGTATGATTTTGAAGATATGACTGCCGCAAATGATGCCTTTTGGGCACAGGTTGCAAATGGGTTGCGCGCTGCGGGCGTGGCAGCACCCGCCCATTTGACGCGCGGCCGGGACCTTTGGGACATCTGGCAATCGCCAGATTTGGTGTTGGCGCAAACCTGTGGCTATCCGTTTCGTGCCCGCCTTGCGCCCCATGTGGGTTTGGTCGGGACGCCCGATTACGCGGTGGAGGGCTGTGCGCCGGGGTATTATTGCAGCCTGTTTATCGCCCGCGCGACGGACCCGCGCAGCGATTTGGCCGCGTTTGACGGCACGCCCTTGGCCTATAATGAAGCGATGTCGCAATCGGGTTGGGCGGCCCCGCAAAACCATGCAGCACAACATGGGCTGCACTTTCCTGCGGGGCCATTGACGGGCGCACACCGCGAAACCGCTTTGGCGATTGCCGATGGCCGCGCCGATCTGGGGGCGGTGGACGCGGTGACCTGGCGGCATTTGCAGCGGGTGGAACCGGCGGTGGCGGGGCTGCGCGTGGTGGCGCGCACCATGCCCACGCCGGGCCTGCCCTTTATCACGGCGCGCCAGAACCCAGCGTGCGTGATTTTTGACGTGTTGGCACAAACCATCGCCGGGCTGCCGCCCGAGATGCGGGCGATTCTGGGCCTGCGCGGTATGGTTGCTATTCCAGCGGCGGAGTATATGGCGGTGCCAAACCCGGCCCCGCCCGCCTGAAACCAGATCGAAACCGCCGGTGACGCAGCGCCCCCTAAGCGTAGTGGGTTGCAAAGCCCGTTTTTTTGCGCCCTAATTTGGCAACACCGCCGCACCCCAAAAGGAAATGCTTGTTGTGACTGCCCAAACCCGCCCTGCGATTGATTCTGGCCTTGATGCCGACAGCGCCATGCCTGTCATTGAAATCCGGGGCTTGCACAAAAGCTATGGCAATTTGGAGGTGCTGAAAGGCATTGATATGGTGGCCCCGCGCGGGCATGTGGTTTCGCTGATCGGATCATCGGGATCGGGAAAATCCACCTTGCTGCGCTGCTGTAATTTGCTGGAGGACAGTCAGGCCGGCACCATCACCTTTGAAGGCGAGGCGGTTGCATGGCGCGGCGAGGGGTTGAAACGCCACCCCGCCGACCGTGCCCAAGTCACCCGTATCCGCACCAATTTGTCGATGGTGTTCCAGCAGTTCAACCTGTGGGCGCATATGACCATCCTGCAAAACGTGATGGAAGCGCCCGTGACCGTGCTGAAACGTGACCCGGCCGAGGTGGCTGAAAAGGCGCGCTATTATTTGGATAAGGTGGGGATTGGCGACAAGGCCGATGCGTGGCCTGCGATGCTGTCGGGCGGCCAACAACAGCGCGCAGCCATTGCGCGCGCGCTGTGCATGGAACCCCGCGCCCTGCTGTTTGACGAACCCACATCCGCTTTGGACCCCGAGTTGGAGCAAGAGGTGGTGCGCGTGATCAAAGCGCTGGCCGAGGAGGGCCGCACGATGTTGCTGGTCACCCATGACATGCGATTGGCCGCCGATGTGTCGGACCATGTCGTGTTCTTGCACCAAGGCCGGACCGAGGAAGAAGGCCCGCCTGACCAATTGTTTGGAAATCCGCAATCGGACCGCTTGCGCGGCTTTATTTCTGCGGGCGGCTAAGGCACAAAGACCTATCAAAAAAACCAACGGGAGACGACAATGAAAAACCTGATCTTGACCACCGCGCTTTTGGCGCTGACTGCCGGTTCTGCAATGGCGCAAACTGTGCGCATGGGCACCGAAGGCGCCTACCCTCCCTACAACTTCATCAACGACAAAGGCGAAGTTGACGGGTTTGAACGCGAGCTGGGCGACAAGCTGTGCGAAATGGCGGCGCTGACCTGCGAATGGGTGACCACCGATTGGGACGGGATTATCCCCAACCTGCAATCTGGCAACTATGACACCATCATCGCGGGCATGAACATCACCGCCGAACGGGCCGAGGTTTTGGCCTTCACCCAAAACTACATCCCGCCCGCAAGCTCTGCCTATATGGCGTTGGATGCGGGCACCGATGTGATGAAGGGCGTGATTGCAGCCCAAACCGGCACAGTGCAGGCCGCACATGTGGCCGCCAGCGGCGCGACCTTGTTGGAATTTGCGACCCCGGATGAAACCGTGGCTGCAATGCGCAACGGTGAAGCGGACGCAGTGTTTGCCGACAAGGATTATCTGGTCCCAATTTTGGACGAATCCGCTGGCAAATTCGCTTGGGCCGGGACCGAAGTGCAGATCGGGGATGGTGTGGGCATGGGCCTGCGCAAATCCGACACCGAATTGGTGGAAAAGTTCAACGCAGGCATCACCGCGATGAAGGCGGACGGATCGTTGAACACCCTGATCACCAAGTGGTTTGGCGAAAAAGCAGTGACGTTTTGATCTGATCTAAACCTGCGGCAGCGCACCCTTTTAGGACCTTTTCCGTGGAAAAGGCGTGCGCTGCCACATCGGAATTTTTATGTTTTTAAGCTGCGCCGACCCATCCCTCCTTGACGGCCTGAACTGGCTGGCCTGCTACCTGACCACAGGCAAGCATTTCGATTTCTATTGGTCCTTTGTCACCGTGCTGGTGTTGCTGGCCGTGACCGCCCCCACAGCTCTTGCCTTTGGCTTCGGAGGCGCGATGCTGGCCCGGTCACAGCATTTGCCACTGCGCATTATTGGCAAAGGGTACACCGCGATGGTGCGCGGCGTGCCCGATATTGTGTTTTTTCTGTTCTTTGTCATTGCTTTGGACCAAGGCATCGAATGGGCCGTGCATCAAGTGCGCTGCCCCGATTGGACCGACCCCATTCGCAATGGTCTGGAATTCCGGGTCTGCCCGCAGGCGAAAGTGCCGAACAATTCGGCGGCGCAAGTGTGGCATTCCCTTTACGGGTTTGCGCTGGCGGTGGTGACGTTT
Organism: Pseudorhodobacter antarcticus; assembly: GCF_900110135.1. Taxonomy (GTDB): domain Bacteria; phylum Pseudomonadota; class Alphaproteobacteria; order Rhodobacterales; family Rhodobacteraceae; genus Pseudorhodobacter; species Pseudorhodobacter antarcticus. Next base: position 43,301 of record NZ_FOCO01000019.1, read on the forward strand.
GCGCTGGTGTTTGGGGCGTTTGCGGCCAATGTGATTTACGGCGCGATGCAGGCAGTGCCCCACACACAACTGGAAACCGCCGAGGCGTATGGCATGTCGCCCCGCCAAGTGTTCCACCGCGTGTTGGTGCCGCAAATGTGGGTGTTTGCGCTGCCCGGATTGTCGAACCTGTGGTTGATTTTGATCAAGGCGACGCCGCTTTTGTTTTTGCTGGGTGTCCAAGATATTGTGTATTGGGCGCGCGAACTTGGCGGCATGAAAACCGGTGCGTTTGATTATCCGCACCCCGATTGGCGGCTGTATTATTTCCTGTTTTTGCTGGTGTTTTACCTGTGTATGACCAAGCTGTCTGAAGTTTATTTGAACCGTTTGCAAAACCACCTTAGCCGGGGCCAAGCGACCGCTGCGGGTGAAGCGCAGCGAAAGGGGATTGCATGAGCTGCCTTCAGACCATCGCCGATTACGGCCTGCGGTCGATGGGCGTGGGCGAGCGTTTGTTGCCGCGCGGCGATTTCACGCTGTGCCAGCAATTCACCCTGATCGGGTCGGGGATGCTGTGGAATATCTATTTTGGCGTGCTGGCCTTGGCGTTTGGTTTTTTCTTTGCGAATGCGCTGGCGTTGGCCAAAGCATCGCGCCAGCCTGCGTTTCGCAAACCCGCTGAATGGTTCATTTTCATCTTTCGTGGATCGCCTTTGTTCATCCAGTTTTTTCTGGCGTACGAGGCGCTGGTGCTGCTGCCCCGCGGTGGGATTGAGATTTTCGGGATGACCGCCGAGGTCAGCTGGCTGTCGCGGGCCTGGGCGGGGGCGTTGATTGTGCTGTTTTTGAACACCGCCGCCTATTCTGCCGAGATTTTCTATGGCGCGCTGCGGTCCATCCCCAAGGGCGATCTGGAGGCGGCGGATGCGTATGGCATGACCGGCTGGGCGCGGTTTGCGCGCGTGCAATGGCCGACCATGCTGCGGCTGGCGTGGCCCGCCTATACCAATGAGGCAATATTTTTGTTTCATGCGACCACGCTGGTGTTTTTCTCGGGCTTTCCGGCCTTCGCGCAGAAAGGTGACGCGCTGTATTATGCCAGCTATTTTGTCGACAAAACGTTCAACCCCTTCATTCCTTACCCCATTGTCGCGTTTTACTTCATCGTTTTGACGATGGGGTTGATTGGGTTGTTTGGGCTTATCAATCGGCGGCTGAACAGGCATTTGCCGTCCAACGAGCGGTCGCGCGTGAAATTGCGCCCCCAAATCATCAGGTGAGATATGAAAGACTGGCTGCGCAAACATCCTGAGGTGCGCACGATCCGTGTGGCCGCGGCTGATTTGAATGGGCAAGCGCGGGGCAAGCGGATTCCGGCGCGGTTTGCGGATAAAGCGGTGTCGGATGGCACGCGGTTTCCGTTTTCGGTGCTGAATTTGGACATCTGGGGCGAGGATATTGACGACAGCCCGTTGGTGTTTGAACAAGGCGACCAAGACGGGGTTTTGCGCCCCACTGAACGCGGTTTTATGCCGATGCCGTGGCTGGAGGCGCCGACAGCCTTGCTGCCGATTTGGATGTTCCATGAAAACGGCCAGCCGTATGAGGGCGACCCAAGGCAGGCCTTGGCGGCCGTGGTCGCGCGGTACAAGGCGCGGGGGTTGACGCCTGTTTGCGCGATGGAGCTGGAATTTTTCTTGATTGATGACAGCGGGAAAAAGATGCAAGTGCCCGCCTCGCCCCGGTCGGGCAAGCGCAGGAAAGCGGCGGAGACGTTGTCGATCCGGGCGTTGGATGCGTTTGATAGCTTTTTTACCGATCTTTATGATGCGTGTGAGGCGATGGATATTCCAGCGGACACGTCGACTTCAGAAACCGGGTTGGGGCAGTTTGAGGTCAATCTGATGCATTGTGATGATGCGTTGCGGGCGGCGGATGATGCGTGGCTGTTCAAAATGCTGGTCAAGGGGCTGGCGCGCCGGCACGGGTTTGCCGCGTCGTTTATGGCCAAGCCTTATCCGGAATATTCGGGGTCTGGGCTGCACACGCATTTTTCAATCCTCGACAAAAACGGGGCCAATATATTCGACTGTGGTGGGCCGAAAGGCACCGCCTTGATGCGGCATGCGGTGGCGGGGTGTTTGGCTGCGATGGCGGATTCGACGTTGCTGTTTGCCCCGCATGGCAACAGTTATGCGCGGTTGGTGCCCGATGCCCACGCCCCCGTTGCGATTTGTTGGGGCTATGAAAACCGGACGGCGGCGGTGCGGATTCCGTCAGGCTCCACCTCGGCGCGGCGGATTGAACATCGGGTCGCGGGGGGGGATGTGAACCCCTATTTGATGCTGGCGGTGATTTTGGGCGCGGCCCTGAACGGGATTGAGGATGGGGTGGAGCCGCCGGACCCGATTTCGGGCAATGCCTATGCCCAGCCGGGGTTGGCGCAGATTCCGACCGAATGGGGGGCGGCGATTGCGGCCTTTGAAAATTCCACCATCATGCCCCGCATTTTCAGCCGCGATTTGATTAGGAATTATGCCCTGACCAAGCGGCAGGAAATGCATTATTTGGCGGAGTTGAACCCCGAGGAACAGCTGGAATTGTATCTGGATACAGTGTGAATTGCGCGCGATTTGGGCTGCGCATCGCGCGCGATGCGCAGATTAAGCCATTGAAAAACATAGGTTTCGTTTTTTTCGTTTAGACAAAATTAATCTTTGCGGCGCGCCCAGAGCATGAGGGTGAGCGACACCACCGCGCAGACCGTATAGCCGATTGCGATGGGATAGGCGGTCATGTTGAAAGAAAGCCCGATCACCGCCGCGATCATCAAATTCAGCGCGGTGGTGAGCGAGGCCAGAATGGCAGAGGCAAGGCCCGCGATATGGCCCAGATTGGCAAGCGCGATTGCGTTGAAATTGCCAAAGGTCAGGCCCATGAGAAACAGGGTCACGCAGTTAAACAGCATGAAGCCCCACAGCGGCACGGCGGCCCCGGTGATGGCTGCGAGCGCCCAAAAGCCTGCGCACCAAAGAAGAAGGGCGGTCATGGCTGCGATACAAATCCCCTCCATCCCGAAGCGCAGCACGAGGCGGGCGTTGATCAGGGTGGCAGCCGCGATGAAAGCCGCGCACAGGCCAAAAAGGGCGGCAAAAAGGTGGCCCGCGCCATACAAATCTTGGAACAATTGCTGGCTGGAATTCACATAGCCCATCATCGACCCGTAACAGCCCGCCCCCGCAAGGGTGTAGGCCATGGGTTTGGGGCTGGTCAGCACCTCACGCGCCGCCGTGATAAGGGCGCGCGCCGAGAAGGGGCGCGGGGCGGCGAGGGTTTCGGGTTGGCGCAAAAACAGCCAAACGCCGCCCGCGATGCACAAGGCAGGGAGCAGCGCAAACAGGGCGCGCCATGAGATGACCACCAGCAACCCTTGGCCCAAAGCAGGCGCGAGCATGGGGACAAGGATGAAAATGCCCATGATGATCGACATAACTTGGGCCATTGCCGGGCCTGCGAAGCGGTCGCGGATGATGGCCACGGTGACGATGCGCGGGCCAGCCGCCCCGATGCCTTGCAAAATACGGCCCGCGATGAGGCCCGAAAAGCTGGTGGCCGTGGCGCACAGCACGCTGCCAAGGGTGAACAGCGCGATGCCCACGAATATGGCGGGGCGGCGGCCTGTGGAATCGGACAAGGGCCCAAAGATGAGTTGGCCGATGGTGAGGCCGATGAATAAGGCGGTGACGACCCATTGGCGCTGGTTGTCGACCGCGCCCAGATCGGCCGCGATGGTGGCGAGGGCGGGCAGCATGATGTCGACCGACAGCGAGATGGTGGCCATGAGGATGGCGGCGATGCCGATGAGTTCGGCGCGGCGCGGCATGGGCTTTGTGGGTTGGGGCCTTGCAGCTTGGGGCCTGATGATTTGGGGTTTTGTGATGGGCGGGGTTTGGGGCATATGCGGCCTTTTGGTGCGTAGCTGTGGTGTGGCATAGTGTTTGCGCGCGCGCTAGGCCGGGTGTGGTTTGGCGGGCGTTTGGCGGGGCTTAGTTTGACGGGGCTTAGTTTGGCGGTCTGATGCTGTGGTTGGGCGAGAGGTGTGGTTGATGACCCCGGTTTTATATTCGTTTCGCCGCTGCCCTTATGCGATACGCGCAAGGCTGGCGATTGATGTGGCGGGCGTGGTGGTGGAGACGCGCGAGATTTTGCTGCGCGACAAGCCGACGGCGTTTTTGGCGGCGTCGCCCAGAGGGACGGTGCCCTGTTTGGTGACAGATGCGGGCGTGGTGGATGAAAGCCTGGAGGTGATGATCTGGGCGCTGCGCCAGCATGACCCCGAGGGGTGGCTGGAGATGCCCGATGCAGGCTGGGATTGGATTGCGCGCTGTGATGGGCCGTTTAAGGCAGCACTGGACCGAGTGAAATATGCCAGCCGCCATGCGCCCGGCGATGTGGCGGCAGCACGGGGCGTGGCGGTTGCGTTTTTGCAAGATTTGGAGGCGGCGCTGGGGGATTGGGTGTTTGCGCGGGCCAGCATTGCAGATTGCGCCCTGCTGCCCTTTGTGCGGCAATTTGCGATGATTGATGCGGCGTGGTTTGCGGCCCTGCCCCTGCCCCGCGTGCAGGCGTGGTTGGCGCAAGGGGTGGCGTCTGTGCGGTTTGTGCGGGTGATGGAAAAGCGCGCGGTTTGGCAAGGGTGAGGCGGGCGGTGGGTTGCACCCACCCTACGCCACGCGAACCGGGCCGTATAAAACGAAAGGTGGGGGCAAAACGTAGGGTGGGTGCAAAACGTAGGGTGGGTGCAACCCACCGCCCCTTTTTAGGTATTTAAGCCAAGCCGAAAGGGGTCACTGCTTTTTTGCAAATTGAAGACTTTGGTTTTGGAGCCGTCTTTGTTTTTGCGCCACTTGCAGCCGGGGTTTTTCGGCGCTGTGGTGGTGATGTTATATTCGCCGCGTTTGGTTTTGGTGAAGGTTTGATTGGAGGCGTCATGCCCGCCGATGCGGACGTTTTTGCCCAAGCGCACTTCGGCCATGGCGGGCGGGGCCAATGCCGGGGCCGCGAGGGTTAGGATGAGGGTGATGAGCGTGGCGCGGATCACAAGAGATCCTCCTCTTCGCCGTCCACGTCGACGCCCATGGCGTCGAGGCCCGCCTCTAGGTTTTCGGCAAGATGGGGCATGCCCATGAGGTAATCGGCGGTGGGGGTGGTTTTTTCTGTGCGCGCGGTGTGCAGCGCCTCGGCGTATTCCTCCACCTCAAAGCTGCCGCGGCCGATCCAGGCGATGGCGGTGAGGTGGGCCTGTTCATCGACGTTGAGGTTTTCGATGAAGGCAGAAAGCTCTCGGGCGGCCACATGGCCTTCGCGGGCTTGGAAGATGATTTGCACGACTTTGCTGGGGCTAATTTCGATCATGGCGGCCTCCTGTTTCGGTTGTCCTATGCTGCGCTTTGAAGGGCGTAAGGGCAAGGGGGCGTGGGCCGTTTCCCCCCTTGCCGCGCGGGGGGGGGAGCGCGTAGGATTGGGGCCAAGCAACACATAGGATATTTATGCGGATCGGCATTTTGCAGACAGGCGCGGCCCCGGACCAGCTGTTGGGGGAATTGGGGGATTATCCCGATTTGTTTGTGCGGATGCTGGGCGGGCATGGGTTTACGTTTCAGACGTGGCGGGTGTTGGATGGGGTGTTTCCGGACGATGTGACGGAATGTGAGGGGTGGTTGATCACCGGGTCCAAGCACGGCGTCTATGAGGACCATGCGTGGATCCCGCCGTTGGAGGCGTTTATTCGGGCGGCCTATGGCGCGCATGTGCCCATGGTGGGGATTTGTTTTGGCCACCAGATCATTGCGCAAGCGATGGGGGGCCGGGTGGAGAAATATGCGGGCGGGTGGGCTGTGGGTGCTACGGAATATGATTTTGAAGGGCGGCGCGTGGTGTTGAACGCGTGGCACCAAGACCAAGTGGTGGCGCGGCCTGCAGCTGCGACCGTGGTGGGGGGCAATGATTTTTGCGCCAATGCCGCGTTGTTGTATGATGACCGCATGTTCACCGTGCAGGCGCACCCGGAGTTTCGGGCGGAGTTTGTCGATGGGTTGATGCGGGTGCGCGGCAAGGGGGTGGTGCCAGACCCGTTGCTGGCTGTGGCGCAAGAGCGACTGGGGATGCCGTTGGATGAAAGCGCCGTGGCTGGGCAGATTGCGGAATTTTTCAAGCGGCCGCGCGTGTCGTTGGAACGGGCCTGAGATGTTGAGAACCGGAGAGTTACGATGACCAATTGGACCGAACATTTGCCCGACGCGGCCACGACCTATATCGCGGGGCGGCGCTTGGATGAGGTGGAGTGTATCATCGCCGATATTGCGGGGGTTGCACGGGGCAAGGCGATGCCTGCGTCGAAATTCGCCACGCAGGCGAATTATTACCTGCCAAATTCGATCTTTTTGCAAACGATCACCGGGGAATGGGCGGACAACCCCGGCGGGCAGTTCACCGAGCCGGATATGGTTTTGGTGCCGGATTATTCCACCACCACGGCCGCCCCTTGGACCGCGGATGTGACGGTGCAGGTGATCCATGATGCGCAAGACCAAGCGGGCAACCCCATTCCCATCGCGCCGCGCAATGTGTTGAAACGGGTTTTGGCGCTGTATGCGGCCAAAGGCTGGGCACCCGTGGTCGCACCGGAGATGGAGTTTTTCCTGACCGCGCGGAATTTGGACCCCAATATGCCCGTATTGCCCCCCATGGGGCGGTCGGGGCGCAGGGCGGCGGGCAAGCAGGCCTATTCCATGTCGGCGGTGGATGAATATGGCAAGGTGATCGACGATATCTATGACTTTGCCGAAGCGCAGGGGCTGGAGATTGACGGGATTTTGCAAGAAGGCGGCGCGGGGCAAGTGGAGATTAACTTGGCCCACGGTGACCCGGTGCGGTTGGCGGATGAGATCTTTTTCTTTAAGCGGCTGATCCGTGAGGCGGCGCTGCGGCATGATTGTTTTGCCACCTTTATGGCCAAACCGATTGAGGGCGAGCCGGGGTCGGCGATGCATATTCACCATTCGGTGGTGGATATTGCGACGGGCAAAAACATCTTTTCGGCACCCGATGGGTCCGAGACAGAGGCGTTTATGCATTTCATCGCGGGGATGCAGAATCACCTGCCGGGTGCGGTGGCGCTGCTGGCCCCTTATGTGAACAGCTATCGCCGCTATGTGCCCGATTTTGCGGCACCGATTAACCTTGAATGGGGGCGCGACAACCGCACCACGGGGCTGCGCGTGCCTATTTCGGGGGCCGAAGGGCGGCGGGTGGAAAACCGCTTGGCCGGGATGGATTGCAACCCCTATTTGGGCATCGCGGCCAGTTTGGCCTGCGGGTATTTGGGCCTGATTGAAGCGACCAAGCCGCGCGCGGAATGTACCGGGGACGCATATAATATTGAAACCGACCTGCCCTATACGCTGAACGATGCGCTGGATTTGTTGGAGGAGGACCCTGCCTTGCAAGAGGTTTTGGGTGAGGAGTTCTGCAAGGTTTATGATTCCGTAAAGCGCAACGAATACAAGGAATTTCAACAGGTTATTAGCCCGTGGGAGCGGGAGCATTTGCTGTTGAACGTATGAACCTGCTGTATGCCAACGATAAACCGGGGGAATTCCCGCCGTCTTATTACGCGGCCACGGCCACGCCGTTGGACCGATTTGCGCCGTTAAAGGGGCAAACGGTGGCGGATGTGTGCATCGTGGGGGGCGGATATACCGGGCTGTCGGCGGCACTGCATTGTGTGCAAGCGGGGCTGTCTGTAGTGCTGTTAGAGGCGCACCGGGTCGGGTTTGGCGCGTCGGGGCGCAATGGCGGGCAAGTGGGGTCCGGGCAGCGGTTGGAGCAAGACGCGCTGGAAAAACTGGCGGGAATTGGACCTGCGCGCGCGCTGTGGGATATGGGCGAGGAGGCCAAAACGCTGGTGCGGGAATTGGCGGCCAGCATGGGTGTGCCGTTTCACGCGGGCGTGGCGCATGCGTGCTATACCCAAGCGGAGGTGGACCACGGGCGCGGGATGGCCGAGAAATTAGCGCGCGATTATGGGTATTTGCAGGTGGAACCGTTACCCGAAGGGCTGATCGGGTCGCGGGCATTCAAAGGCGGCGATGTGGACCGGGGCGCGGGGCATTTGCACCCGCTGAATTTCGCTTTGGGCCTTGCGCGCATGGCCGTGGCGGCGGGGGCGCGGATATTTGAACGGTCGGAAGTTCATCAAATTGTACATGGATTGCATACGGTTGTGCAAACCGCGACCGGGCGGGTAAGCTGTAAGCATGTGATTTTGGCGGGCAACGGGTATTTGGCGGGCTTGGACCAAAAGGTGGCAGCGCGGGTGATGCCGATAAACAATTTCATCGTGGCGACGGAGCCGTTGGGCGATTATGCTGCCGTTTTGGCGGAAAATATCGCGGTGGCCGATAGCAAATTCGTGGTGAGTTACTGGCGGCTGTCGGACGACAAACGGCTGCTGTTTGGCGGGGGCGAATCCTATGGCTATCGATTCCCTGATATTGTGAAAACTGTGCGCAAACCGATGCTGGCGATTTATCCACAGCTGCGCGACGCGCGGATTGATTATGCCTGGGGCGGGACGTTGGCGATTACGATGAACCGGATGCCGTGTTTCATTCGGTCGCGCGACAATGTGGTGTCTGCGTCGGGGTATTCGGGGCATGGGGTAGCGATGGCAACGCTGGCGGGCAAGCTGTTGGCGCAGACGGTGCGCGGACAAGCGGGCGGGTTTGATGTGATGGCCGCCCTGCCCCAGCCGCGATTCCCCGGCGGGGCTGCGTTGCGCTGGCCGCTGTTGGCGGCAGCGATGACGTGGTACGGGCTGCGCGACCGATTTGGTTAAAGTTTAGACAGTTTCTTTTGCAGATCGGCCAATTGGGCTTTAATCTCGCGCAGCTCTGCCGCCGCGCTGGTTTCGGCTGATTCCGTTGGTTTTTCTGCGCTTGCAGTCCAACCAGCGGCACCGCCCATGATGGATTTCAAAAACGTCTCTTGCTGTTTGCGCATCGCGTCAAACCCCGGAACGGAGGCCATGGAGTTGGGAACCTTGGTCATATTTTCGACCATTTTGGACTGGCTGTCGCGCAGCATATCGAAAGAGGAAGCAAGAAACTGCGGCACGATAGAGGTGACACCCGTGGTATAGCTGCGCACCAAGTCATTGAGAACATTGGTGGGAAGGACGGATTGGCCTTTGTTTTCCTGTTCCGCCACGATTTGGAGCAAGTATTGGCGCGTTAGGTCATCGCCGGATTTTAGATCAATGATCTGCACCTCGCGGCCCAAGCGGATGAACCCGGAAATATCATCCAGCGTCACATAGTCCGAGGTTTCGGTGTTGTAGAGGCGGCGGCTCGCGTAGCGCTTGATCAAAAGCGGCTTGTCGGTTTCGGCCATGATGCCCCCTGTTGGTAATGCTGCGTTGGCGTAAAGGGTACGGCAGTGCAGCAAAAAAGGAAAGGGCGGGCTTTTTGTAAAGCCCGCCCTTTGACAGCGTCTAACGACAGGGAGGAAGCCGGACGCCAGCCCGAGGTCGCTTACTTTGCAGCGGAAGCCACTTTTTTCGCAGCGTTCTGTGCATCAGCAGTCGCTTTTTTCACAGCGGCGGTGGTTTCTTCGGACATGTCCTTGCCAGCAGCCAGCATCAGCTCAACAGTTTCCATCTGAACTTTTTTCGCAACTTCAGCGAAAGAAGCCATGTTTTCAGCAGCCATTTCGGATGCAGCAGATGCGAAGTCTGTTGCGGCTTTGGTGTATTCGGAAGCGTCTGCCTTGGCAGCGGTCACGCCGGACACTTTTGCAAGTGTGTCTTTTGCCCATTTGGACGAAATTTCGGTCGACTTTTCAGCAGCTTCCAAAGCGACTTTGGACATCTTTTCAGCCATAGCAGCTTGGGTTTTGAATGCGTTTGTGAAGGCTGCATTGTCCACTGGGAACGCTGCCATCATGTCTTGAACCATTTTGGTCATGTCTGGGGTCTTTGTCATTTGAAAGTCTCCTATCCGGCGGGCAATCCGCGTTTTCTCGATAGACCCTATGTAGATGCTGCACTGCGGCATTGCAAGTGTTTTTCTGCGTTGCGGCATAGATTTTGCGCAACGCAGCGTTGCATGGGGTGCATGGCTTGCCGTTAGGTCACCGGATCGGCGTGCGGTTCGGGGCGCGTGGCAGGAATGGCGCCAACGTAAGTGCCGGGGGCAGCAGACAAAATTGGGTTTTGCGGGCCGCCGGGGGGGCGTGCGGGGATTTGATCGCCGGACTGGGTGGCCAGCCATTTGCCCCATGTGGGCCACCAGCTTTCTTTATGGAAAGTGGCGTTTGCGATGAAATCCTCTGGGGTCGTGAGGGGGGCCGGGTTGGTGTAATGGCCGTATTTCAGCTTGGTGGGGGGGTTAACGATTCCCGCGATATGGCCCGATTGCGCCATGAGGAAGGTGATGTTGTTTGAGCCGAACTGCGCAAACCCACGGTAGCTGCTTTTCCACGCCGCGATATGATCGGTTTCGCAGGCGATGGCGCAGATGGGCAAGGTGATGGCGGACAGTTGGACGGGGTCGCCGAACACCGGGAACACGCCGCGCGCAAGGCCGTCTTGTTGGCACAGCCCTTGGATATATTCGACAGCCATTTTGGCGGGCAAATTGGTGCCGTCGCCGTTCCAATACAAAAGGTCAAAGGCTGGCGGGGCCTCGCCCATCATGTAGCTTTTGATCGCGGGTTGATAGATCAGGTCGTTGGAGCGCAGGAATGAAAACGTGCGCGACATAAAGGATTTGTCCAAAATGCCGTCCACGGCGACTTGGCGCGCGATGCCGTCAACGAAATCATCGGACAAGAACACGCCCACCTCACCCGGATCAGAGAAATCGGTGAGGGTGGTGAAATAGGTGGCGGATTTCACGCTATCGTCGCCCGATTTTGCCAGATGCGCGAGGGTGAGCGACAGCGTGGTGCCCGCGATGCAATAGCCGACAGCGTTGACCTGTTTGGTGCCACAAATGCTGCGCACCTCGGCCATCGCGCGCAGGTAACCGTCGCGGATATAGTCATCCATACCCACGTCGGCATAGGTGTAATCGGGGTTGACCCATGACACGACGAACAGCGTAAATCCTTGATCAACAACCCATTTTATCAGGCTGTTTTGCGGTTTCAGGTCCATGATGTAGAATTTGTTGATCCACGGCGGAAAGATGATCAACGGGATTTCATGCACGGTTTTGGTGGTGGGGCTGTATTGAATAAGCTCTATCATATGGTTGCGATAGACGACCGCGCCGGGGGTGGTGGCAATGTTTTCGCCCACTTTGAACGCCTGCTTATCGGCCAACGTCACCAATAAATCGCCGTTGTTCGCCTCTATATCGCGGACAAGGTTTTCCAGACCCGCAACAAGGCTTTCGCCATCGGTGGCGACCGCGCGTTCCAGCGCATCGGGGTTGGTGCCCAAGAAATTGGTGGGCGACATCATATCGACGATTTGGCGGGTGAAATATTCGACGCTGCGTTTGTCGTTCGGTTCCAAGTGTTCCAAACTGTCCACAGTGCCGGAAATCATTTCGGCGTTCAGCATATATTGTTGCTTGAGGTAATTGAAAAACGGATGATCTTCCCACAGCGGATTGGAAAACCGCTTGTCTTTTGGGGTTGGATCCGCCGGGGCCTTGATTTCACCTTTCAGCAGAACATGCTGGGCGTCAACATAGTGCTTTAGGGTTTTGCCCCAATAGCCGACTTGATTTTCCAGCATTTTGGAGGGGTTTTGCATCATTTCGGCGACAAAAGCGGTGGCGGCTTTCATGTACACCTCTTGTCCCGGACCGGACAGGGCAGTGTCGGCGGTTTTGCGATGGGCCAAGGCAGCGGTGAGGCGTTTGGAAAGATCTTCGACCCTGGCAAGGTTGGCGGTCAGTTTGTCCAGCCGTTCGTCGCCCTCATTCTGAGTTGTTGCCATATTAAGAACTCCCCCCTATATTCGCCGCAACGCAGCATACAGATCTTGGGCCAATTTTGGACCAAGACCACATCGCCGCAGCCCCGAAAGGCCTTGGAGATAGCATGAAGTATATGATGACCTACGACCTTATGGAAAGTGCGCGCAACACAAATGCGTGGATTGGGGCATCGGCCAAGGCGATGGCGTCCTATCCAGCCTTTGCTTTGACGATGAACCCAGCGATCCAATTGACCGCCGCCTGGGGCGAAGTGATGGAGCGCAGTTTTGCCCGGATGGTGGAAAAGCCGGACTGGGGTCTGCGGTCGATCGTGGGCACTGATGGCACCGATCATTTGGTGGATATTGTGAAAGTGGTCGAACGCCCCTTTGGCGATTTGCTGCATTTTTCGGTGCGCCGCCGCGCGCCGATGAAGCGCAAGGTAATGCTGGTGGCCCCAATGTCGGGCCATTATGCAACGCTGCTGCGGTCCACCGTGAAAAGCCTGCTGATTGATTGCGAAGTTTATGTAACAGATTGGCACAACGCGCGCGATATTCCCGTATCGGCCGGCAAGTTTGATGTCGAAGATTACACCCTGTATCTGGTTGATTTTATGCGCGAATTGGGGCCAGACACCCATGTGATCGCCGTATGCCAGCCCGTGCCTTTGGCGTTGGCCGCAACCGCCTATCTGGCGGCCGAGGACCCAGACGCGCAACCGCGCAGCCTGACCCTGATCGGCGGCCCGGTGGACCCAGATGCCGCCGCGACCGAAGTGACAGATTTTGGCCGCCGCGTGACAATGGGCCAACTGGAACAGACCGCAATCCAGCGCGTTGGTTTCAAGCATAAAGGTGCCGGGCGGATGGTGTATCCGGGGCTGTTGCAGCTGCAAAGCTTCATCTCGATGAATTCCGAACGGCACGGCAAAGCGTTTCAAGAGCAAATCCTGCGCGTGGCGCGCGGCGAGGCGTCAGATCACGACGCGCACAACCGCTTCTATGACGAATATCTGGCCGTCATGGATATGACTGCCGAGTTTTATCTGTCGACGGTGGAACGCATTTTCAAAAATCGCGAGATTGCGCAGAACCAGTTTGTGGTGGCAGGCAAGAAAGTCGATATGGGCGCGATCACGAAAGTGGCCGTGATGACCGTGGAAGGCGCAAATGACGATATCTCCGCGCCGGGCCAATGTGTTGCGGCGCTGGATCTGTGCACCGGGCTGCCCGATTCGAAAAAAACGCAGCATCTTGAACCGGGCGCGGGCCACTTTGGGATTTTCGCGGGCAAAAGCTGGCGTTTGAACATTCGTCCGCTGGTGTTGAAGTTCATTGACGCCCATTCGGGTGAAAATGCGCCCGTGACAGCAATGGCTGAAACTGCAGCAAATTCCCCCGAAACCTTGGGCAAGGCCAAAGCGGCGTCCTAATTTTCGCAACAGACTTTGAAAGCCCCTGCAATCGCGGGGGCTTTTTTTATGCGCCATGGGTGGGGTTAACGCAGGATAAGCGGGCCCTGAAAGAAGTTCATCAGCGCCTTGGTCACCGCTGCGGGCTGTTCCAAGGGCAGCAGATGCCCTGCGTTTTCAATGATTTGCACGCGGGCGGTTGGCATAAGGTCGGCCATAAAGGCCTGCCTGCGCGGGGTGACCAGCGTGTCCTTTGCGCCTGCAAGAATAAGCGCGGGCATAGTAGCGCGGCGCAGGGTTTTTTGCTGGTCGCGGCGGCGTTGCAGCGCGCGCGACTGGGCGATGAACACATCTGCGCCAAGGGTTTGGGCCATATCGGCGACCAAATCCATGAGGGTTTCGCGGGTGTCGGTATCGGCCAGCGCGCGGGCGGGCAGTTCATCCTGCATCGCCTGAAACAAGCGGCCTGTGCGCGCAAGAATCATCCGCTTTTCACGGGCGGCGGCGGCATCGGGGGTTTCGCCCAGCGGATCGGCGGAAAGGAAAGCGACCTTGGTAATGCGGGTAAGATCACGGCGCATCAAATCAAGGGCGATATGCGCGCCAAGGCCAAGCCCCGCCACGGCAAAACGGGGGGGGGCTGTGGCGAGGATGGCGGCGGAAATATCTTCAATCGTGTTGCCATGCAGCGGCAGGGCGATGGTGACGGGGCGGCCGCGCGACAGGTCGGTGATTTGGGCAGCGAACAGGCGGGCGTCCGACATCAGGCCGGGAATAAGGATGAGGGGGTCAGTCATTGGGGTGCAGGTCGGTCAGCGCGGCGGTGATCAGATCGAGACATTCGGGGGTGGAAAAGCGGTGATCGGCGCCTTTGACCAGCGTCAGGCGCAAGTCAACGCAGGTGGCGTGATCCATCAGGCGCAGGGCGACGGCGGGGGGAACATCGGTATCCGCCGTCCCTTGCAGCAGGCGCGTGGGGAATGGCAGGTTTAAGGGGCTGCGCAGGACGAGGTTTTTGCGGCCATCGGTGATAAGGTTTTGGGTGATCGTGTAGGGGCCGTAATCCGATGGCAGGTCGATTTGGCCGCTGGCAAGGTCGTCGCGTTGGACGGGGGTGAAATTGGCCCACATGCTGTCTTCGGTAAAATCGGGGGCGGCGGCGATGCCGATCAGGGCGTGGACGCGGTGGGGAATGGCGCGGGCCAGCAGCAGCGCGATCCACCCGCCCATTGAGGACCCGATGAGGATTTGCGGGCCTGTGGTCAGGGTTTCAATCACGGTTTGCGCGTCTTGCACCCAATTGCCGATAGAGCCGTCCAGAAAATCGCCCGAGGATTGGCCGTGGCCGGAATAATCGAACCGCAGGAAGGCGCGGCCTGTGGACTGCGCCCAATCTTGCAAATGCAGCGCCTTGGAACCGTTCATGTCGGAGCGAAAACCGCCAAGAAATACCACGCCCGGACCCTGCGCCCCAGCATCCTGGCCCGGCGTTTGGTGATAGGCAATGCGGCGGTTTTGCGCGGTGGTTAGGAAGGCGGGTGTCATGCAGGCTCCGGTCTTTTGGTTGCTATAGACCAGCGTTGGGGGCGGGCCAAGACGGGGTTGGTTTTTCGGGAAAATTTCGGGCTTGGTTGACATTTTTGGCAGCACCCCGGATAGAGGCGGCTCATAACCCGCAACCGGGCGCATCGTGGGCGCCAAACCGAGGAGGTGGCCCAAATGGCCCAGATTTCCCTGACCTTTCCTGATGGCAATATCCGTAATTTTGAAGCGGGTGTGACGCCTGCCGAAGTGGCGGCATCCATTGCCGTAAGCCTTGCGAAAAAGGCGATTTCGGCGACCTTGGATGGCGCGCATTTTGATATGCAATGGCCGATTATGGCGGACGCCGCGATCTCGCTGAACACCATGACCGATGACGCGCCTGCGCTAGAATTGATCCGGCATGATATGGCGCATGTGATGGCGCGCGCGGTGCAAGAGATTTGGCCGGATGTGAAGGTGACGATTGGCCCGGTGATCAAAGACGGGTGGTATTACGATTTTGACCGAACCGAACCTTTCACGCCCGAGGATCTGGGCGCGATTGAAGCGAAGATGAAGCAAATCATCAACTTGCGCGACCCTGTTCGCACCGAAACCTGGGACCGGGCGCGCGCAATTGCACATTACGAACAAAAGGGGGAGCCGTATAAGGTGGAGCTGATCCACTCCATCCCCGGCGATGAGGCGTTGCGGATGTATTGGCACGGGCACTGGCAAGACCTGTGCCGTGGCCCGCATTTGCAGCATACGGGGCAGTTGCCTGCGGATGGGTTCAAGCTGATGTCGGTTGCAGGGGCCTATTGGCGCGGCGACAGTTCGCGCCCGATGTTGCAACGCATTTACGGCGTGGCGTTCAAGAACCGCGACGATTTGAAAGCGCATTTGACCATGCTGGAGGAGGCGGCGAAGCGCGACCACCGCAAGTTGGGCCGCGAAATGAACCTGTTTCACATGCAAGAGGAAGCGCCGGGGCAGATTTTCTGGCACCCGAACGGCTGGACGATTTACACGACCTTGCAAGACTACATGCGCCGCAAGCAACGCGCCGATGGGTATGTGGAGGTGAACACGCCGCAAGTGGTGAACCGCAAGCTGTGGGAAGCATCGGGGCATTGGGAAAATTACCAAGAAAACATGTTCATCGTGGAAGTGGACGAGGAACACGCGCGCGAGAAAACCGTGAACGCGCTGAAGCCGATGAATTGCCCCTGCCATGTGCAGATTTTCAACGTGGGCCTGAAATCCTACCGCGATTTGCCGCTGCGGATGGCGGAATTTGGCTCGTGTAACCGCTATGAGCCCAGCGGTGCCTTGCACGGCATCATGCGGGTGCGCGGCTTTACCCAAGATGACGCGCATATTTTCTGCATGGAGGACCAGATTGAGGCGGAAGGGGTGAAGTTCATCCAATTCCTGTCCGGAATTTATGCCGATTTGGGGTTTGATAAATGGCGCATCAAACTGTCCACCCGGCCCGAAAAGCGGATTGGGACCGAGGCCAGTTGGGATTATGCCGAGGCCGCACTGGCCGCAGCGGTGACGGCGGCGGGGCATGAATACGAGATTTTTGCAGGCGAAGGCGCGTTTTATGGGCCAAAGCTGGAATTTGTGCTGACCGATGCGATTGGCCGCGATTGGCAATGCGGCACGTTACAAGTGGACCCGAACCTGCCGGAGCGGTTGGATGCCAGCTATATCGGGCAGGACGGTGCGAAACATCGGCCCATCATGCTGCACCGCGCGGTTTTGGGGTCGTTTGAACGGTTCATCGGGATTTTGATTGAAAGCCACGCAGGGAAATTGCCGTTCTGGCTGGCCCCGCGCCAAGTGGTGGTGGCGGCGATTGTGTCAGACGCGGATGAGTACGCGATGGAGGTGGCAGCGGCGCTGAACGCGGCGGGAATCAGGGCCGAAGTTGACCTGCGCAATGAAAAGATCAACTATAAGATTCGCGAACATTCGGTGGGAAAAGTTCCCACAATCCTTGCGGTGGGGATGCGTGAAGTGGAGGAACGGACGGTTTCTGTGCGCCGTTTGGGCGAGGCAAACACCCATTCTGAAACATTTGAAGCGATTGTGCCGATGCTGGTGGATGAGGCGACACCGCCAGATATGAAGTGATTAAACCAATGATATAAATATAAAAAGCGCCGCATTGCCGGCGCTTTTTTCATGCTATGATTGTGCGGCGATTTGTAACACTTGGTCACGCGGGCGTTGCACACGGCCCTGTGATTGGCAGGTTACCGATAAGGCGCGCTAGCACTAAGACATCGCAACAGAGCGATCGGGTTTAACAGCTGAAAAGGGAAATTTTACCATGATGAACACAAAAACACTTGCCGTTGCTGGCGCTTTGGCTGCTGCCCTTGCCGCGTCTGTGGCCCCCGTTTCTGCACAATCGCAGGAAAAATGTTTTGGGGTGGCTTTGGCCGGGCAGAACGGTTGCGCGGCAGGCGAAGGCACCACCTGCGCCGGGTCGTCCAAGGTGGATTATCAGGGCAACGCATGGTCGCTGGTGCCAGCGGGCACTTGCACCACGATGGAATTGCCAGAAGGCCGCATGGGCAGCCTTGAGGCGCTGGACCGCGACATGGCGGGCTGATCTGCCCCAGATCGCATGTGATTGACCCCTGCCACGACTGGCGGGGGGCGCATTTTGAAAGGACGCGTTATGGTTGATGCTGTGACCCCTGCCCTGCCGAATGGTCCGGGTGTTGGCTATAAGGCCCAGCATTTCAACGATATTTTGGCGGCGCCGGGGGCTGTGACTTGGCTGGAAATTCATGCCGAGAATTACATGGGCGACGGTGGCCGCCCTTTGGCGCAGCTGCGGCATTTGGCCGAACGGTTCGCGATTTCGGTGCATGGCGTGGGCCTGTCGATTGGCGGCGAGGGGCCGCTGGACGCCGCGCATTTGGCGCGATTGAAACATTTGTGCGACTGGCTGCGCCCAGCCAGTTTTTCCGAACATCTGGCGTGGTCGACGCATGATGGGGCCTATTTGAACGATCTGTTGCCCCTGCCCTATACCCCTGCCACCGTGGCGCGCGTGGCCGATCATGTGGACCATGTGCAATCGGTTTTGGGGCGGCGGATGCTGCTGGAAAACCCGTCATCCTATCTGGCCTTTGCGGGGGCCGAGATGGCGGAGGTGGAATTTTTGCGCGAGGTGGCGGCGCGCACGGGCTGTGGGTTGCTGCTGGATGTGAACAATGTGTTCGTGTCGGCGGCGAATTTGGACTTTGATGCGGCGGCGTATTTGGCTGATTTCCCGCTGGATTTGGTGGGCGAAATCCATTTGGGCGGGCATTTTGTCGATGCAGATGATCATGGCGCGGCACTGTTGATTGACCATCACGGCGCGGCGGTAGTGGACCCGGTTTGGGCGCTGTATGCGGATGTGATTGCCAAAGCAGGCGCGCGCCCGACCTTGATTGAATGGGATAACGACGTGCCCGACTGGCCAGAATTGGTAGCCGAGGCGGCCCGCGCGGCAGCGATTTTGGTGCCTGCATGATGCGCGAGGCTGGGTTTATGGCCGCCCTGTTGGACCCCGAAATGGCGGTGCCTGCGGGGCTGGTGGATGCGCGGGGCCAGCCTGCGGGGCGGCGGTTTTCGGTGTATCGCAACAACGTGGCGGGCAGTTTAACAGATGTTTTGGCGGCGGGATTTCCGGTGTTGGAAAAGCTGTTGGGGGCGGCGTACTTTCGCGCTTTAGCGGGGGTATTTTTGCGCGCCCATCCGCCACAAACGCGAATGATGATGCTGTATGGCGCGGATATGCCTGTGTTTTTGGCGGGGTTTGCGCCGCTGGCCCACCTGCCCTACATGGCCGATGTGGCGCGGTTGGAACAAGCATTGCGCGAAAGTTATCACGCGGCGGATGCGGCGGCGCATGACCTAAGCGCGCTGGGGCCGGAGCCGTTTATGGCGGCGCGGCTGGTATTGGCCCCCGGTGTGCGGTTGCTGCGCGCGCGCCATCCCGTTTTGTCGATTTGGCGCGCGAATATGGAGGGCGGGCCTGCGCCACGGATGCAGGCGGAGGATGTTTTGATTGTAAGGCCGGAATTTGACCCCGTGGCGCATGTGTTGCCCACCGGGGGGGCCGCGTTTGTGGCAGCGTTGCTGGCGGGCGACAGCGTGGGGGCGGCGTTTGAGGCGGCGGGCGACGGGTTTGATGTGAATGTGGTGCTGGGCCTGTTGGTGGGCGGCGGTGCGATTGTGGGATTGAAGGAGGATTTGTGATGGACCGCGTGATGGGACTTTATAGCGGCGCGGTGCGGGGGATCGAGGCATCGGCGGCGGGCCTGTTGCCGTTGGCGGCGCGGGGGGTGTTTGCGGCGGTGTTGCTGTTTTATTTCTGGACATCGGCACTGACGAAATTGGGGCCCGGGGTGGCGGGCGTGTTTTTGCCATCGGATGGGGCGTATATTCAAATCTTTCCCAAGACGACGGAGGCGTTCGGATATGATTTCAGCCAGTTTGGCGTGTTTCATTGGGCGGTGGTCGCGGCGGGCACTTGGGCAGAGTTTATTTTGCCATTGTTGATCGTGGTGGGGCTGTTCACGCGGTTGGCGGCCTGCGGGATGATTGGGTTTGTGATTGTGCAATCGGTGGTCGATGTGATGGGGCATGGCGTGGGCGGCGACACGTTGGGGGCGGCGTTTGACAGCGCATCAGGCGCGCTGATCTGGGACCAGCGGTTGTTGTGGGTGTTTTTGCTGCTGGTTTTGGTGGTGAAAGGCGGCGGGGCGCTGGCGTTGGACCGGGGCTTGGCGCACGTTTGGGGGGCGCGGTCACAGAGGGCTTGATTTTTGCGGGCGTTTGGGCATGATTTTACCAGTGGTGACAGAGTTTATTGCTTGTCTTATGAAGGTCCCAGCTTTTGTGCGAAACAAGAGCCACAGACAAGCATTTTGAAATGCTTGTCTGTGGTGGTGGTTGGATCGTTTAGAGCTTGGTCTTTGAGGACCGTATCAGAGTAAGATCAACCACCACCTTCGCCACAGGCCTGAACGGATACAGAGCGGCACGAAGCCCTCTAGGACAAGCATAGGATATGACGAAGATGCCCGATGATACCATTGGTATAGATATTTCCAAAGCCACTTTAGACATTCACCGGCTGAGCGACGGGAAGATGATGTCGTTTAGCAATTGCCCTGCAGGATTTAAGGCGCTTTCCAAGTTCTGCGCACAGACGACGG
>NZ_FOCO01000074.1 GCF_900110135.1 Pseudorhodobacter antarcticus
CCCATATCGAGGCAATCGGGAAAGTGGCAAGGCAAGGAACGCGTCCAAGGCGGGCGCGCCAGTGTCAGGCACGCGGTCTATTTGCCAGCGGTTATTGCAACACGCTTCAATCCAGACATGCAGGCAAAATACGAGCAGCTGATCTCGACCGGGAAATGCAAAAAACTGGCCATCACAGCCGTCATGCGAAAACTGATTGTCATGGCCAACGCACTGCTTCGGGATCAGAGAAAATGGACGCAAAACCCAGCTTGACCAATACGGATACTCGCGCATGTAAACATACGCTGCCGGGCAGTGGATGAGCGGCAAGGACAATTGTTACGACAATTCGATGGTCTTGCGTCGGGGAAACGCCCCACCGGGGCCTTTCCTGATCCTCCTCACTTTCTTCAAATCCATCAAGGCCGAGCTGATCTGGCGCAATCGTTGGGACACACGCCGTCAGGCAGAAGGCACGATCTTCCAGTATATCAACGGGTTCTATAATCCACGGCGCAGGCAGTCATCGTTGGGCGGTAAAAGCCCCTTGGCATTCAAACGAAAGGCCGCATAAATGAGTTGAAAGACCGGAACGTAAGCGTGACAAGACCAGATGTGGCTTTGGCGGGATGGATGACGACCGTATTTTTGGGCAAGACGGCAATGACACCATGCTGGGCGGTGAAGGCAACGATTATCTGGACGGTGGCTTGGGCAATGATGTGATCTATGGCCAGGATGGCAACGACAGCATCAGCGGTGATTTTGGCAATGACAGGCTGTTTGGCGGCGCGGGTGCGGATACGATTTTTGCCGGTTGGGGCAATGATGAAATTGGCGGCGGTGCCGGCAATGATGCGATTTATGGCGATGGTGGCAATGACACCCTTTCTGGCAATGCGGGCAATGATGTGCTGTTTGGTGGCACGGGCGCGGATGTGTTCATCTTTGCCGCCAATGAGGGGTTGGATGTGATTTCCGATTTCAGCATGACGCAAGGCGACGGTTTGACGTTTGGGGCCAGCATGTAGGGGCGCGGCGACCACGACCACCGATTTTATCGGGGCGTTTGGGTCGGTCGCTGGGTCGGATGTTGTGTTCACCTTTGGCGCGGACAGTGTGGTGACGTTGACCGGGCTGAACAGTTTGGCCGGGCTGGACGGGTTCATCAACATGCCGCTGTAAGCGCAGCGGGACAGGAAAAAACCGCCCCCGTTAGTTTGGGGGCGGTTTTTTTATGCTTATTCGGGTGTTGCGGTTTGGGCGGTGCGCCCGATGCTTTCATACGCATCAAACCCAGCACGGCGCGCATCGCGGGCGGAATAGATGTTGCGCAGATCGGCCATGCGGGGGCTTGCCATTTTTTTCGCCAGCCGTTTGAGGTCGAGCGCGCGAAATTCGTTCCATTCGGTCAAGATCACCAGCAAGTCGGATTTGTTGGCGGCCTTATAGGGGTCATCCATCCAGACCACGCCGGGCAACAGCGCCTCGCCTTCGTGCTGACCTTGGGGGTCGACCACGCGGACCTTGGCGCCTGCGCCGACGAGCGCGGGGATGATGGTCAGGCTAGGGGCGTCGCGCATATCATCGGTATTGGGTTTGAAGGTGACACCCAAAATGGTGATTGTTTTGCCGTTGAAGGTGCCGCCGCACAGATCCAGCAGCTTGTCGATCATGCGGCGTTTGATTTCCTCATTCACTTTGATCACGATTTCGGTGATCTGCATGGGGATGGCGTGATCTTGGCCCATGCGCGCCAAGGCCTTGGTATCTTTGGGAAAACATGATCCGCCATAACCGGGACCAGCGTGCAGGAACTTGTTGCCGATGCGGTTGTCCATGCCCATGCCTTTGGACACTTGTTTGATGTCAGCCCCCACCTTTTCGCACAGCGCCGCGATTTCGTTAATGAAGGTGATCTTGGTCGCCAAAAACGCGTTGGCGGCGTATTTGATCATTTCCGCCGATTCCAGATCTGTGATCACAATCGGGAAATCGCGCAGGTACAGGGGGCGGTAAATATCGCTCATCACCTCCGCCGCGCGGTCGGTTTGGACGCCGACAACAACGCGGTCGGGTTTCATGAAGTCATCAATCGCCGCCCCTTCGCGCAAGAATTCGGGGTTGGAGGCGACGGCGAAATCAAGGGTGGGGTTGGCCTTGGACACCACCTGTTTGATTTTACGGTTGGTGCCGACGGGGACGGTGGATTTGGTGACGATGACCATATAATCCTTGGCGGCCAGTGCTATTTCTTCGGCGGCGGCCATGACATAGGTCAGGTCTGCGTGACCATCACCGCGCCGGGTGGGGGTGCCAACAGCGATAAAAACCGCCTCTGCCCCTGCAATTGCGGCGGGCAGGTCGAGGGAGAAGGTAAGGCGGCCAGCGGCCACGTTGCGGGCCATAACCTCTTCCAGCCCTGGTTCATAGATTGGGACCTTGCCTGCGTTCAGCAAAGCGATTTTTTTCGGGTCTTTGTCGACGCAAACCACCTCATGGCCGAAATCGGAAAAGCAGACACCCGAGACGAGGCCGACATAGCCGGTGCCGATCATGGCGATTTTCATGGCAAGATCCTTTGCGCGTTATGGTGTCGTGGCTGTCACCCCGAAAAGCGGCAAGAGTTTGGCGGTTTGGCCCTTGGTGCATAAATTTTTGCACCAAGGGCCAAGGGGGTTAGCTGGCAAGAATTGCCGCGATGACCAATTCTGCGGCCTCCTCGGCGGTCAATGCGGTGGTGTTGACGGTCAGTTCCGGGGCCTCGGGCGCTTCATACGGGCTGTCGATGCCGGTGAAGTTTTTAAGGTTGCCCGCGCGGGCCTTTTTATAGAGGCCCTTTACATCGCGGCTTTCGGCGACCTCCAAGGGGGTATCGACGTACACCTCCATAAATTCACCCGCGTCCATCATATCGCGCACAAGGCGGCGTTCGGCCTGGAAAGGAGAGATGAAAGCGGTCAGAACGATCAGGCCGGCATCGGTCATAAGGCGGGCCACTTCGCCCACGCGGCGGATGTTTTCCACGCGGTCGGCATCGGTAAAGCCCAGATCGCGGTTCAACCCGTGGCGCACGTTGTCACCGTCCAAAAGGAAAGTGTGTTTGCCCATGGCGTGGAGCTTTTTTTCCACAATATTGGCAATCGTGGATTTGCCGGAACCGGACAGACCCGTGAACCAAACCACCTTTGGTTGCTGGTTTTTGATCGCGGCGTGGGCGGTGCGGTCCACGTCCAACGCTTGCCAATGGATGTTTTGGCTGCGGCGCAAGGCGAAATGGACCATGCCCGCGGCGATGGTCGCGTTGGTCGCGCGGTCAATCAGGATGAAACCGCCCAGATCGGGGTTATTGGCGTAGCTGTCAAACGGAATGGCGCGGTCGGTGGAGATGTTGACCACACCAATCGCGTTGAGTTTGAGGGTGTCGGAGGTGAGGTGTTCGAGGGTGTTGACGTTCACCTCATACTTCGGTTCGGTCACGGTGGCGGTCAGGGTTTGGGTGCCCATTTTCAGCAGGTAGGGGCGGCCGGGCAGCATTTCAGCCTCACCCATCCAGACCAGCGTTGCTTCAAACTGGTCGGCCACTTCGCACGGAGCATCGGCGGTGGTGATAACGTCGCCGCGTGAACAATCCACCTCGTCATTAAAGGTCAGCGTGACGGATTGGCCAGCGACGGCGCGATCAAGGTTGCCGCCATAGGTGACAATGGATTTGACGGTGGTGGTTTTGCCCGAGGGCAGGATGCGGATGGCATCACCGGGGGCGATGGAGCCGGACCCGATGAGGCCCGCGAAGCCGCGAAAGTCGAGGTTGGGGCGGTTGACCCATTGCACGGCCATGCGGAAGGGTGCGTCTTGCATCCGGGCCACGGTGATGGGTGCATCCTCGAGGTGGCCCAGTAACGTGGGTCCTTGATACCACGCGGTGTTTTCGGAACGAGTGACGATGTTATCGCCCGCGAGGCCCGAGATCGGGATGGGCAAAAAGGATTTCATGCCGATTTGTTTGGCGAAATGCGAATATTCCGACACGATTTCGTAAAAGCGTTCGGCGCTGTAGCCGACCAAATCCATCTTGTTCACCGCCAAAACGATGTTTTTGATGCCCAAGAGGTTGACCAAATAAGAGTGGCGGCGGGTTTGGGTCAGCACGCCTTGGCGCGCGTCGATCAAGATCACCGCGAGGTCGGCGGTGGAGGCACCCGTGACCATATTGCGGGTGTACTGTTCATGGCCGGGGGTATCAGCGACGATGAATTTGCGTTTGTCGGTGGCGAAAAAGCGGTAGGCGACATCAATGGTGATGCCCTGTTCGCGTTCGGCGGCCAACCCATCGACCAGCAGGGCAAAATCAATCCCCTGCCCTTGGGTGCCGTGCATTTTGCTGTCGTTTTCCAGCGTTGCCAGCTGGTCCTCGAATATCATCTTGCTGTCATACAGCAGGCGACCGATCAGCGTGGATTTGCCATCATCGACCGAACCGCAGGTGATGAAGCGCAGCATGGTTTTGTGCTGATGCTTTACCAGATACGCGTCGATGTCTTCGGCGATCAGGGTTTCTGTGATGTAGGCGGGGTTGGTTGCAACGGTCATTTAGAAATACCCCTCTTGCTTTTTCTTTTCCATGGATGCGGCTTGGTCGTGGTCGATTGCGCGGCCTTGGCGTTCGGATGTGGTGGTTAGCAGCATTTCTTGGATCACCTCGGGCAAGGTGGTCGCTTTGCTTTCCACGGCACCCGACAGGGGGTAGCAGCCAAGAGTGCGAAAGCGCACGGATTTCATTTCGGGGACTTGGCCGGGGGCGAGGGGGAAGCGTTCATCATCGACCATGATCAACATGCCGTTCCATTCCACCACCGGGCGGGGGGCGGCGAAATACAGCGGCACGATTTCGATGTTTTCAAGGTGGATGTATTGCCAGATGTCGAGTTCAGTCCAGTTGGACAGAGGGAAAGCGCGGATGGATTCGCCTTTGGCCTTGCGGGTGTTGTAAAGTTTCCACAGCTCCGGGCGCTGTTGTTTGGGGTCCCAGCGGTGGTTGGCGGAGCGGAAGGAAAAAATGCGTTCCTTGGCGCGGGATTTTTCCTCGTCGCGGCGCGCGCCACCGAAAGCTACGTCGAAATTATATTTGGTCAGGGCTTGCTTTAACCCTTCGGTTTTCCACATATCGGTGTGCATAGAGCCGTGATCGAACGGGTTGATGCCTTGCGCCAACGCGTCGGGGTTTTGATGCACGATCAGTTTCATGCCCGCATCATCGGCCGCCTTTTGGCGCAGCTTGTACATTTCCTTAAACTTCCATGTCGTATCGACATGCAGCAAGGGAAAGGGCGGCGGCGCGGGGTAAAACGCCTTTTTCGCAAGGTGCAACATGCATGCGCTGTCCTTGCCCACGGAATAGAGCATGACCGGATTTTCGGCATTCGCGACCACTTCGCGCATGATGTGGATGCTTTCCGCCTCCAACCGCTGCAAATGGGTCAGGGTGCTGGCAGAGATCGCTACGGGGTCGGCCGATGATACGGGCATGGGTTGGGTCCTTGTAATTTACGCCGCATATTTCGCAATTTTTTGCGGATTATCCAAGGCCGAAAGGCGCATAGGGCGCAAACCCGCTGGCAGGGTTGTATGAAAAGACACAGTTGGCGCGGATTTATCAGGAAAAGATGAAATCGTCGGGGTCCAGCAAGGCCATTCTGATGCCGTTCAGTTGGATTTGACCGGAGCCAAAGGTGATCAAGGTGTTGCCAAGGTTTTGGGTGATGGCAAGGGTGGCAAAGTTTTGGCCGCTGCCGCTGATTTCGATGCGGTCAAGGTTTGGGGTGAAGTCGGCGACGATGTCGAACCCTTCGTTGCGCGAAAACCAGAACACATCGGCCCCTGCCCCGCCAGACAGCCAGTCGTTGCCCGCCCCCCCCAGCAGCGTGTCATTGCCATCACCGCCGCGCAGCCCGTCATTGCCAGCGCCGCCCATCATGAAGTCGTTGCCATCATTGCCGTACAGCGTGTCATTGCCGCTGTCGCCCAAGATTTGGTCGTTGCCCGCCCCACCCCAAAGGTGATCGTCGCCATCGCCGCCCGACAGGGTGTCATCGCCCGCTTGACCGCTGATTTGATCGTTGCCCGCCCCCCCTTCGGCATAATCATCCCCGAAAGAGGCCCAGATCACATCATCGCCGTCGTCGCCATAAAGACTGTCGTCGCCCGTGCCGCCGCTGACGATGTCATTGCCCGCGCCGCCCCAGATTTGATCGTTGCCATCATCGCCCCATAAAAAGTCGTTGCCATCGCCGCCATACATCCAATCGGCGCCGCCCCCTGCCCCGCCCAGCAGCAGGTCATTGCCGCCATTGCCGTGCAGCGTGTCATTGCCCACGCCGCCCAGCAAAAAGTCGGACCCATCGCCGCCGTTCAGGGCATCATTGCCCGTACCGCCCGACAGCACATCATTGCCAGTGTCGCCCGACAAGGTGTCGTTCCCCTCGCCGCCGACGATGTAATCGGCATCGCTGCCGCCCGCGACGGCATCATCGCCGGTGCCGCCGAACAGTTGGTCGCGGCCCGTGCCCCCGTCGATGGTGTCATTGCCATAGCCGCCAAAGAGGGTGTCTGCCCCGCCTTCGCCCATCAAGGTGTCGGCCCCGGCAAAGCCTGTCAGCACATCATCCCCATTCGCGCCGCGCAAATCATCGTTGCGATTGCCACCGTTCAGGGTGTCATTGCCCGCCCCACCGCGCAGGGTGACGCCTGCGTTCGGGTCCGGGGGTGGGGGCGGCGGAGGGGGGGGCGGTGGCGGTGGTGGTGGAGGGGGCGGCGGCGGTTCTTCCGGCTCCTCCGGTTCATCGCCCAAGACCAGAACGCGGTCGGGCCATGAAAAGCCGGTGCCAAACAAATCCGCCTCGGTCAAAGGGCCGGGGGTCATGCCATGCACTTCGATCGTGGCGCGGCGCATGGTGATGATGGCGCCGAACGCGGTGGACACGATGGACAGTTGCCCGGCAGAGCGCAGCATGGGGTAGTTGGACATATCAATCGTGTCGATACCCAGTTGAAAATCCATGATGCGGGTGGTGGCCGCACTTTCGGTGACCATGAAGGTGTCGCGGCCTGCGCCGCCATAAAGATCCACCGCTGTGGGGCCACCGACCAGAATATCATCGCCCGCACCGCCAAAAAGCGTATCCACCCGGCGGTCGCCGCCAACCAAAATATCGTTGCCTGCGGTGCCTGTCAGCGTGCTTTCGCGGCGGTCGGTGTCAACTATCACGATGCCTGCCGTGCCAATGGACAGGCTGTATTGTGTGATGCCCGTATCCACCCCGCTGGAGACGAAAATTTGCACGCTGTTGCCCACCACGGCGGCGGTGATTTGTTCGACATTCATCAACCCTGCGCCGCTGGTATGCGCGATGGTTTGCAAGTGCAACAGATCGCCGTTGGGCAGCAGGGCGAACAGGCTGAGGCCATCATCGGCCCCGCCGATCACCACAAAAACCCGGTCGCCCGATTGCGCGATGGCCATAGATTGCGCGCCACCAAAGCGGGTGTGCAGCGTGTCAAGGATATGGTCGGTCGGTTCCAGCGACCCGTCCGCCGCCATGCGCATCACGCTTAGGCTGTTGCTGACAGCGCCCGCCACGATGACCCAAGTGTGGCCAAAGGCGGTGACCACCTCCATCGCGGTGGGGGTCGCGATGCCGATGCCCCAAGCCGAGCCCATTTGGCCCGCAAGCTGCAAGGCCCCCGTGGTGGGGTTGGCAGAAAAGCTAAGGACACCTTGGGTGGCTTGATCGGTGACAAGGACGTAATGCGCCGACCCGATGGTGACGGTTTGCATCTGGGTGTCGCCCGACACGGTGAACAATTGCGCGCTGTTGGTGGGGGTGAGGGATTCGAACTGACCATTGGCCGCGATGCGGTAGGTTTCCAAGCGGCCCGAGGTTTCATTCACGGTGTAAACAAAGGTGCCGCCCGCGCTGGCCAAACTGGTCATCGACAGGCTGTGGGCAAGACCGGACGGGCTGCCGCCGATGGTGGCGAGTGTGGTCATTTGCCCCGCGCCATCAAGGCGGTAGCTGAGCAGGCCTTGACCAGAGGTGGTGCCAAACACCAAGGACATGACCCCGTTGATGGATACGGGTGCCGCCACGCCAGCCGCCCCCACCGCCGAGGCCCCGACAAAGATTTGGCTGTCTATCGGCTCTGTTGCACAAATGGTCTGACGGTGAGGGTTCCCCTATCCCCGGACAGACTTATCCCACGACTTCTGTAATGGGCGTGCCGAGAGTGGTGAAGCCGTTCAGGACGGCAACACGAACTTGGAACTCCGCGACCTGACGGTCGAAGTCCCGCGCCATAAGGCGCTGACCCAGCAGTTTGACACAGTGCATCTTTGTTTCGACGCGGCTTCGGCGGTGATAGCCGCTCCATCGTCGCCATATCGTCCGGCCGAAGCGTTTCGACGCGCGGAGGGCCTCGTTCCGCGCGATCGCGCCAGGAGTGTCGGGTTTCCATGGCTTGGCGTTCTTGCGCGGCGGAATGATCGCGGCT
>NZ_FOCO01000029.1 GCF_900110135.1 Pseudorhodobacter antarcticus
CCGTTCAGCGCATCAGGCGGGGCGCTGCTCTTCCATCTGTTGAGCAAGCTTTACGAGCGCACCAGCGTCGTGATCACCACAAACCTCAGCTTCAGCGAATGGGCCACCGTCTTCGGCGATGCCAAAATGACCACCGCTCTGCTCGACCGACTGACCCACCGCTGCCACATCTTGGAGACCGGAAACGACAGCTTCCGCTTCAAGGCAAGCTCAGCCGCTGCGGCCCGAAAAAGGAAGGAGCCCAGCATTGTCTTGACGCCAGCATAACTCGCGGAACATAACCTAAAGGTGGCTCACTTCTCGATGGAAAACCCGGCTCACATTTGCGTGGAAATTAACACGTCACTTCTAAGCGTCCCGGCGATACGGTGTCAACAAGAAATTGCCACGCCAGTTCCGTAAGGCCATGAATAAAAACAGTTATTCCGGATTTTTCAAGACGCCCGGAAAAAACTGAAACGACCTTCGAATTCAGCAGCACTCTAGGTGCTCGGCACAAGTCGATCTGAGTGTTTGGTCTGACTTGCGGTTCGCACGATTGCTTTTGCAGAAGTGGGCGTATTTAAGTTCAATGGCACGCTGCAGCCACCCTTGCCCAGCACGGGCAACGCCGTGTCCAGGGGCGCAAGTCCAATGCGCCCATTGGTGCAGGTCATCCTCGGGAAGACCAATCGATGCACGTTTTTTCCGGTTACACTCTGAGTTAAGGCGGGGCTGGATGCAGACGCCGACCGGGTCCATGACGGGTGATGAACATGCGTATAATCGTTATATCCCAATGGCTTAATGGATAAAGAGAAGTCGTAGCGAAAATCTTTTGGAAAAATTTCGGAATCGATTCGACAGAAAATCATTCTTTTTCTATAATGAAGGAAGGTCAGCTAAAAAACGTTGGCTTAGACATGAAGACTGCGTGGCTTCGATCCAGGTGTTCCGCTTAGGTATACCAACTACATGGATGGTCATTATCATAGAGACTCAAGGCGGAGCCCAGACGATGCGGGCTTCAACCCCTCGAGTTCAGTGACACGCGACTGAGCTGAGGTCCTTCGATCATTTTTCGACGGGCTTCCGCACATGTCAAATTCGGCTCTCAAATTTTGTTCCTCCGCGGCTTTTCTGCTGGTGGATACCTGTGCCCGCGGAAGCGCTTTGGCGCACCGGCTTGTCGTTGGACAGGCCGGCTTTTCTGCATGTTTTCATGAAGGAAACGGTCTGCGCGCGAGATCGGTCGTGACTCATCTTGAAGCGGTCGGCCTCTGGAAAAATAAATCAGCCGCAGGATTCCAAAATACACTGAAAAATCAGTGTGTTGACTCGAATCGAGCGGTCTGCACAGTCATCGAAGGCAAGCAAAAAAAAGCTGTCGGATGCCTCGTTTGTGATCACAGAGGACTGAGGCGCACGCAAGGAATGGGGGGTGGAACGATGACGCAAGGGCCATAATCGCAAAAAGCCCGGACCGTTGCAGGGTCCGAGCTTTGATATTCATCGACTGCTGAGTCGACTTCATTGCATGGGTTTTAGATACCCGAAGTTCTCAGTTCAGTCAAACGGCATTCACCGGGGCTTCGCCACCGGCCTGAGAAATATGGACTAAAATCATGGAAACAAGACAGAAAGAAAGTGGCGTCTTCACAACAAGTGGAGCTCATCCGACAACACACAATGCGCCGCGGCGCAACCTCGCCCACAGTAAAGTCGGACCGCCTCTCTTGGCAGATCCTGAGGACCCGATGCGTGTAAATCGGTCTCATCTCGAGAAAATGGAAATTGGCAAGTCCAGCGCCAGTTGTAAGGTATCTTTGGTCACCCGGTTGCACCGCACCGCCGCCCTACAAGAATTCTGGTGTGCGTCCTTTGAAGAGGCGCAGGTCTATGAAAACTTGGCTGCCCATTCAAACGTGCTGAATTTCAAGGAACAGCTGACGCGCGTTGACTACATCGCGGGAGATGGTTCGGCGACACACACCAAGGTGGACGCACATGTTCTGCTGCGCAACGGCGACGAGCTGCTTGTTTCCGTCAAGTATGACGAAAAGGCGCGTCGGCCTTCCTATCTGGCGGAAGTGGCGGACATCGCGGCGCAGTGCTCACCCGAAATCGCAGACTCTTTTGCGGTCATGTCACGTTATCACTTTCACCCGGCTTGGCGTGAATGCGCCCGGAAGATCCACCTTGTCCGTCGCGGCTGGGATCCGGAAGCCGATAGCGCCGTCTTGGACGTGGTCCGCGAGCTTCCGGAGTCGTTTACTTTTGGAGAATTGGTCAGGGCTGCGGGATTGGAAAACCGTGGCTGGCGCGCCGCGATCCGGTTGATCGGCGATGGTGACATTCACAAGCACCCGCTCGACTTGTTTGAAAATGACCTGATCTGCCGGAGGGCGGCATGAGTTACTTTTCCGCAATCACCGCTGCCGATCGCATTTTGTTCGAAGGGAACGAAGTCACCAAAATCATACCGCTCAAGAATGATCGCGGGGGCGTTGTCACACACTATCAGCTGTCGGTCAGGCTTCCGGAACGAGGCATCGATTTCAGGAAGTTCTCGGTCGAGGAAATTGCACATCTGTTGGAGTGCGAGCTCCTTATTGTTGAAAAAGGTTATCACAGTCTGGCCCGTCAGACTGATCGTGCCCTGCAAGGCACCGATGAGATATTCGGTGCGAAACGGAAGCAGCGCGCACGCATCGATAGGATCACGTTCCTTTGCCTTCGCATGGCCCACTATTGCAAGATGGGCATGCCCTTGACCCCCGAGGGGATTGAACTTCGGCGGCCGCAACTGGAGCGCGAATATCGCGATCATCAGGCGCGTATGGACTACGGGACCGAAAAATCCAATTCGACGCAGAGTCTGAAACCGTTGCCGGCAAATACAACGCTTCTCTAATACTACCGCAAAATCCGGAAAGGGCAGCATAACCCGAAAGTGTTTTTGCCGCCCCGCGCCGAGCCGATCGACATCGATCATCAAGAGGCGATCGATTTACATTACATACTCATAATCCTCTATGAATACGCCAGCGCAACTAAGATCGCGAAATGTGATGTCGCGCAGAAGGCCGTCAAAGGAGTAGAGGAAGAAAACGATAGGCGCCGTTCGCATGGATTTCCGGTCCTCATCAAGGTCAGATCGGCCAGGACCTATGAGCGCTGGATAGACGAACTTCTTGATCCTTACACGGTTGTCCTTCAGCGTGAAGGGCTCGCAGCCGCAAAAGCCAAATTCGACTCGGTCGAAGGCGGAATGCAGGCCAGCGAGATCGGTGGGCAAGTAATCTTTGACGCGTGGAGGGTCCACGTGGTCACCCTCGATGCGACTCGTGAACAGCTTATTAGAATGACCGCGGAACAGCGCGCGAAAGTCCGGCGAATCCGGCGCTGGGTCATTGTTGCAATCGACGCTGCCACGAGGGTCATTTTGGGGTATGCCTTTTGTGACGCCCCGAACCAGGACGCGTCTCTGAAAGCTCTCCGGCTTTGTTTTGCGGACAAGACCTTTCTGTTGGAAGAGGCGGGCCTGCGCAACGCCACTTGGAGTCACCGCACCCCCATCCATTTGGTGTCAACCGACTCGGGGTCGGAGTTCGGCAAACATCCTTTTGGTGGCGCTCTGTTCGGCGAAGCGGTGCGGCGATTGACGGGGTCATTTCTGAACGCGGTCACCGGAGTCCCGGAGCTGCGTGGAACCATCGAGCGGCTTTTCCTGACCTTTGAACTGAGATGGGCCCGCTACCAGCCTGGCTGGACTGCAGGAAGCGTCGCCCAGCTCAATGACCGAAAGCCCTTTTTCGAAGCCTGTATGTCGGACGACGAATTGGAGAGAAACTTCGTGCAATTCATTGCCGACTACAATAACGCGCCGCATCGCGGGCTCAACTTCGGCACCCCCGCAGGTGAGTGGGAAAAAAAGTCCAAGGATCCCATCTTTGATCTTTCATTGCTTCCCGGACCAGCCGCGCTGCGGGAGGCTTGCGGCACATATGAGGCCGCCGGCGTTTCGGAGGCGGGCATCCGCTTCAAGGGTTTGAGCTATTCGAATGAATTCATTCGCGATCAGCGGCTGGTGAAGGGCGTGGACAGGATTGCCCAGCCCGGCGAAAAACTTGAGATCAAAATGGACCCGATGGATCTGGGTGCGATTTCGGTTCTTGCCGATGGCGACCTCATTTCCGTGCGGTGCCTTGACGACACGATGCGCGGTAAAACACTTGCTTGGTGGACCGGTGAACAGGCGCGCCGGCGGGCAGTGGCAAAGCAAGACGCAGATCTGAGAGCTCCGGCACGTGACGAGGCGCGGAAAGCCTGGCAGGGCGAAACCGCCGCGATCGCTCAGTCGGCAGGTGTGAACGTGGGCGGCCGAACCCTTGCAGAAATCGATCAGTCTGCACGTCAGATGAGTTTCGGAAAAGGCCGCCATGAAAAACCGTTCGTTGGCCGGGAAGAACATGTTGATCCCATCACCAGCGGCAACAAGATCGGCGTTCCGGTTGAAGAAGAAGACGTGCATTCGTCCTCTGAACCTGACGCCGCGACAGGCACCAGCAGGGCAAATCCGCTCGATAAGTTTCGTTCACGGGGCAATCGCACCCCTCATTCTACAACAAGAAAAGGAGGCCGGTAATGCCTATAGACAATAGCATCGCTGAGTTGGAGGCAGTTCGCAGGAACGAAAACGCGATGGCGGATCTTTCAACCACATTCTTCGAGACCGAAACGTTCCAGACAATGCGCAATCGCATTTTTCGTGTTCTCGAGGCAAGAGACGCAAACCTGCGTCGCGGGCAGTTTGAACAGAAAGGCGCATGTCTGATCGGTCCCCCTGGAAGCGGAAAGTCGCGGATGGTGAAAGAGGCCATCCGGAGGTATGAAACTGCTGCAGTTGCGACTGGTGGGCGCGAGTATGGGCACGAGATTGTCAGCGCAATTGTGCCTGGAAAAGCTGGCGTGAAAGAAACCTGCCGCGCCGTTCTGAACAAGCTGGACTACCCCACCCGGGGAGAAAGGACTGAAGAGTATCTGATCGGGTGCCTGAAAACGCAACTCGAAGAACGTCGCATCGCGGCGGTTCACCTCGACGAAGTGCAGGATGCTGGCCGCTATGCCAACGACGACACCATGCAAGGATTCGTAAAGCGTTTTCGGAACCTGATGCAGGAGTCGCCGTGGCCCGTATGCTTGATCCTGACATCGACATGTGAAGGTCGCGAATTGATCAATTTCGACAAGACGTTGTCTCGACGTCTCCGGCCGATCGAAATTCGCCCCATGACGGTAGATAGTGATGGCCTCAGTCTCAGGGAGTCGGCAGGGAAACTGGTTACCTCCGCCGGGCTTTCGCATGGCGGTCTGTTTGATGAACCTGCATTCATGCCCCTTTTCATGCATGCGGCGGCCTACCGGTTCGGCGTGGCAGTGGAAATGGTCATCGAGGCAATTGGCGAAGCACTGGCGCAAGGCCAAGATGAGGTCAATCTCGACCACTTCGCTGAAGCGTATTTTCTTCGCGCGGACTGCGACGAAGAGATGAATCCGTTCATTTCCGATTATTGGCGCGGGATCGATACGACGATTGTTTTGGATCGGCACAAAGTTGAGAAAAAAGAGGCTAGGAAGCGCTCAAGGCGGAAGTAACCCTGCGATCAACCACTTTGCGCTCAGACAAAAGGCTGCCCTCGGGCGGCCTTTTTCTATTCTTGCTTACTATCGGTTGA
This sequence comes from Pseudorhodobacter antarcticus, assembly GCF_900110135.1. GTDB lineage: Bacteria > Pseudomonadota > Alphaproteobacteria > Rhodobacterales > Rhodobacteraceae > Pseudorhodobacter > Pseudorhodobacter antarcticus. The sequence goes on from NZ_FOCO01000029.1 coordinate 5,718, forward strand.
AGGTCAGTTGGTATGGAGATGTCGGAAGTTGGTATACGGGTGTCGGCAGGTATGTTTTCTGAGTGTCGGAGAAGATATCAAGTAATTGATTTGCAACGATAAAAATTATCGATAAGTTGGCGTTTCAGTGTCGAACCACACACTGCCAACGGGGCATAAGCATGCACGTTTTGGCGTTTTGGTCTTGTCACGCTTACGTTCCGGTCTTTCAACTCATTTATGCGGCCTTTCGTTTGAATGCCAAGGGGCTTTTACCGCCCAACGATGACTGCCTGCGCCGTGGATTATAGAACCCGTTGATATACTGGAAGATCGTGCCTTCTGCCTGACGGCGTGTGTCCCAACGATTGCGCCAGATCAGCTCGGCCTTGATGGATTTGAAGAAAGCGAGGAGGATCAGGAAAGGCCCCGGTGGGGCGTTTCCCCGACGCAAGACCATCGAATTGTCGTAACAATTGCCCTTGCCGCTCATCCGCTGCCCGGCAGCGTATGTTTACATGCGCGAGAGGGGAGACCTTGAAGCCGTGCTTCGAAAGAAGCTTCTGATAGTCATGTGAACAGTATTGCGACCCGCGATCCGTATGATGAATGCAGCCCTTCGGTGGTTGCCGTAGGGCCACAGCCATGTCCAACGCCCGGATCGCCAGGTCCCGCTTCATGCGATTGCTGACAGCCCATGCTGTTACCCGGAAGGGATTTGCGTGCAAATCACGCAGGACGATGACGCGGCGAGAGTAGAGGTCGAGGATGACGGCCAGATATAGCCAGCCTTCGCTGGTCCAGATGTAGCTTATGTCACCAGCCCATTTCTGGTTCGGGCCATCCGCACTGAAGTCCTGATCCAGCAGGTTGGGCGCGATGTTGAACGTGTGATCGCTATCCCCCTCTCGGCAGATTGCGTTGCAATCGCCTGCCGGGCAATGGTTGTGGTCTTGTATTTCTGGGTCCTGACGACCTTGATGTTATTCTCGCGCATCAAACGGCCCACACGCCTGTGACCCACGCTCAACCCCAGTTCTTGCAGTTCTTCAGTCATCCTTGGCCGCCCCTAGCTTTGCAGGCTAAGCCGATGCTGTTCGCGAATATGGGCGATAAGAACCATGCCAACCACTGCCCTCTCGTGCATGTAAACATGCACGAGAGGGCAGTGGTTGGCTCATTGGGCGGCCTCGCCACGCACGAAACCCACGAGATGTAACCTGCATGATACGGCAGAGAAACTCGACCGGCCAATCTTCTTTCCAGACATCAATGAAGGCAAACCTCATCCCGCTGCCCGGCAGTGGTTTGTGCAACAAACCATGAGAGGGGGCTTTGGCCTGCAAAGAAGCCTAACGCTGAATGTTCCACTCACCTACCGGCCAACGGATCGCCGCCTTTTTTAGCACCTCCCTCTCCTCAAGCAGCAGCCGGACTTCTTTGCGAAGACGGGTATCTTCCTTCTCGACGTCCTCGTGCGGCCCCGACATCAGATCATCGTGTTCCCTTTCGGGACATTGCCATGCAATGCCCTGTCGGGCAACGGATGCTGCTGGACCCACTTGTTTAGCGTAGAGACGCCAACACCCAAATCCGATGGAAGCCGCGGACGCGTTAAGCCGCTGGTCGTCGCCATCCGCACAGCATCACGCCGAAACTCGTCTGTGTATTCCTTTGCCATTCCATATCTCCTTCATAGCAAATATTGCTCGAAAGAGACCGGAACTAAAACAGGGCAAGACCATTTAGAGATGATCAACCCTTCGGAGGACATCACGGAGTTGAATGCGCGGGCCTACAGCTATGCTGAAAAGGCCGACATCTGCTTTGACGAGCTGTCAAACATGGATTTCTTCCAGCGGCTTATTCACGGCTGCGCCTATCGCTGGGGCCTGGTGATCGAAATGATGATCGAGGCTTTCACGATCTGCGTCCTGGCAGGGGCCACGAATGTTTCAATTAGCCATTTCGTCGAGGCGTTTTTGCGGATCTACGGTCTGGCGCCAGGGTATTCACCGTTTCTCATGCCGGACTACCGGGAAAGCTTTGACCCGGACAGACTCATGGATCTACTTGATCGCGACCGCTGATACTTGAACAGTCGGAAGAGCAATGAGGCCCGCGTTTCGCGGGCCTTTTTGTTTTTGGTCTGGACTTCTGGCAAGACTATTTGCTGGGTTTGCATGCTTATGCCGTAAATGTGCATGCTTATGGGGTCGGCAGAAAATTGATATCTGTAAGCCTATGAATAATAGATAAAAATCTACATCTTTTCAGTTTGCTATGATTCGGCGTGCATTCTTATGCCGGATTGGCAAACACATGATTTTTGACCCGTGCGGCAGGGCGTGAACGCGGTGCGGTTATAGCGTGATGTCGATCACTGTGTGCAGGTTCGCGGTGGACGACAGCCTCTCAATCATGATCACATTCCCGCCGCTGAACGTCAGCACAACCCCGGCCGAGGTGATGGTGGCATAGGATGCCAGCACATTTTCTGCGGTCAGCGTGGCACCGCCCCAAAGACCGCTGGAAAGGGTGAGGGTGTCACCTTCTGCGATGTTAAACCCGCGGATGGTGTCGTTGCCAGAATTGGGGGTGAACACGAAAGTATCGGCCCCAGTGCCGCCAATTATCAGGTCGTTGCCATTGCCGCCGACAAGATAATCATTGCCCGCGCCGCCATAAAGGCTGTCGTTGCCATCGCCACCCCAGAGCGAGTCATTGCCGGTGTCGCCAGACAGCGTGTCATTGCCCGTGCCGCCCCAAAGGATGTCGTTATCCGCACCAGCGCGCAGGTCGTCATTGCCGTCACCGCCGCCCAAGGCATCATCGCCCGCGCCGCCCCAGATCGTGTCATTGCCATCCGCGCCAAAAGCCTGATCGGCGCCAGTCCCGCCGCCCATGACATCGTCACCGTCGCCGCCATAAAGGGCGTCATTTCCATCACCGGCCCAAAGCACATCATTGCCAGTGCCGCCAAACAATTGATCATTGCCAAAATCGCCGTTCAGCGTGTCATTCCCATCGTCGCCATAGATGAGATCGTTATTGTTGCCACCCCAAAACACATCCGCGCCGCTGCCGCCCCACATTTGGTCATTACCGCCGCTGCCTTTGAAAATATCGTTACCATGGCCGCCATACATCACATCACTGCCGTCGCCCCCCCACAAGAAATCAATCCCTGCGCCCCCCCACATTTGATCATTTCCGGTCCCGCCGCCCAAGCTGTCATTGTCATCGCCGCCATAGATCACATCATTGCCAGAACCGCCCCACAGCAACTCCGCCCCTGCGCCGCCCCATAATTGATCATTTCCGGCCCCGCCGCCCATACGGTCGTGGCCGTCATCGCCAGACAAGCTGTCAGCGCCGTTGCCGCCCCAAAGGGAATCGTTTCCAGTGTCCCCATTCATCAGATCATTGCCATCAGAGCCCAATATTAGGTCATTGCCGCCGCCGCCAAACATGACATCGTCGTCGCCCCCGCCCCAAAGCGTTTCGCGCCCATCGCCGCCATAGATAAGGTCATCGCCGCTGTCCCCGCTGATGAGATCGTTGCCTGCGCCGCCGTAAAACGTGTCGTTGCCATTGCCGCCAAACAGCCTGTCGCCACCGTCGCCACCATAAATAATATCATCGCCCGATCCGGCAAAGGTGGTGTCATTGCCCTCGCCGCCAAAAAACTGGTCTGCGCCCGCGCCCCCATAGAGTGCGTCATTGCCTGCGCCGCCCGCCAACATATTTGCGCCTTCGTCGGCATAAAGCAGGTCATTTCCGTCCCCCCCATTAAGGGTGTTATTGCCTGCGCCGCCAAAGATGGTGTCGGCCAGCGATGATCCGGTGAGGGCATCATCGCCCGCAAAACCGTAGATCCGGCTGCTTTGGTTCGGTCGGGCTTGAAAAACCTCATCTTCGGCGGTGCCCGTCCACAGTTGGCCGATGGTTGCGCCATTAAACGTGGTTGTTGCCGCCTCTAATGTGGCGGTGTTGATGGTTTGGCCTGTTACCAGTAGCAATGTTGCGTTGTTGGGGCCGGTGATGCGAGCGTTGGCGATGGTAACGCCGTTCAATTCGGCCAATGCGGATAAAAGCTGATAGGGGTTTGTGATGGCGTCCGCGTCCATCGCGATGCGCAGCAGGCTGCCAAGATCTGCCGGCATTGTGCCATTGACGACCAAGGTCATGGGGCCAAACTGTAGGGTAAGCCTGCTGGGACTGGCCGAAAACGACAGCAAGACGCTGCCATTGTCGATGATTTGCAGCCCAGTAATCGCATAGGCCGACATTTCCGTGATGAGGGTGTTGCGGTCGGTGGTGCTGAGATCATCAAAGCTGCCGAACTGACCAAGGCTGGCCAGAAGATCGGCAAGGCCAAGCAGCGAATTTGGCAAAGCGCCTGTCATTACAAAGGACTGCCGGCCCGATGTCACGGTATAGCCCGCGCCATTGGCGGCTGCGGTAAAGCGCAACACTTCACCAATGGGCCCATCGGTGAAGAGGGGGCCGGTCACTGTCACGGATGAAAACGCGCCGGTTGACAGGCCGCTGTCGATCGCATCGCCCAAAGCATCCAGATTGCCAGCAGGCGCAATGCCGCTGCCGGTTAACAAGAACGTGTAGCCGTTTACAAACGCTTCAATCCGGTTGCTTTCGATGGACACCAGTTCGGGTGGTTCGCCCGCACTCTCATTTGCATTTGAATTTTGCAAGAAGTTGTCCCAAGCCGCGTCCAAGTCCAACGTCAGGGTTCCGAGGCTTGAATAGCTGCCTGCGGCGGTCTGTGCCAATTCGAACTCAGTCACAAACTGACTGGTATACGCAAAATTTACCATTTTAAGGTCCTATGCATTTGACGTCAGATAACAGTGGGGGAATCCTATTTCACAAAAGGTTAGGCAATGCGCCGTTACGTGTAAATCCTTTGTATCATTATGTTTTATAGGATTTTTTATGGTAAATTGTAGTGGAATCACGCCTGCCCAAATGCAGGTGGAGGCTTTTGTGTCCACCGATGAAATGGGTCACATTCCGGGCGCGGTTGGTGGCGCGCTGGATCAGTTTGTGGGGCCGCAAAAGGCCACCATCACCGGGGCCGTGGCGAATGGCGTAAAAGAGGCGTTTGTTCCCGTTGCGCAAGGGGCTGGTGTGGGCACTGAATTGGCGGCTGGCGTGGCGATCAAAGCCCCAAAAACAAAAGTGCAACGTGGCGAAAGCCACCGTTTGGGGGTGCGGGCAGTCTACACGACGCGAGGCCCGCTGGCGCTGGCCCTGCGGTCGTCCGTCAGCGTAAGTCACGGGTTTTCAAAGTATTCGTTGCCAAATGGAATCGTAATTCGCAATGGTCGCACCAAAATTCCGCAAGCAATTCAGTTGCAATTTGAAGCGCGCAATGTGGAATTGGAACAAACTTTGACAGGCGCGTTTGGGGGCAAAGGGCCGGTTCGGGCAGAGATTGGTGCGGGGGGCGGCGTGGCGTTTGCCCGGACGCGAACCAAAATCAACTCTCCCATTTTGAAGGTGGAACATGTTGGATCGCAAAAGCTGCCTTATGCTGTTGTGCGGATTGATGTGATGGGGGGCACCGATGTGCGGCTGCAGGGGGAATTGCGGCAGTACAAAACTGTGGGGCTATCGCTGACGTTGGGGGTGGCATCGCGGTTTTAGGGCTGGGGCTTTAGGGGGGGCTATTGTGCAGTCAGCTTTTCCCAAAATGCGAATTTGCGGACGTGATCGCGGCGCAAGGATTGCACATATTGCGCATGATCCGGGTGTTGCCTGTAGTCGGTGATATCCGCGTCCACGGCGGCACATTCCGCCACATATTCGGCAGCCTGCGCGTAGCGGGGGGCGCGAGCGTGGTCCAACGTGTCGTCTATCATTGCACGCCACAAAATGACGGCGGCGCGGGGGTGGCGATTGCGCAAAGCTTCGGCGGCGGGGGCGAGGAGGGCCGAAAGCTCTCCGTTGATTTCTGTGCTGCGGGTTTCGATCACTTCAGCGGCTGTCAGCAAGTCCGGCCAGTTGAGGCAAAAATTGAGGGCGGCATGCAGGTTTGGCGACGCGCGAAGATGGGCGCGGGCGCGATCTTCGGCCTCGACATCTTCAAAATCGGGGAGGAGTTTGAGGTGGTCGCGCAGGTGGCCGGGGTTGAGGTAGGTGGTGAAGCAAACCCAGCGGTGGGTTTGGGCATCGTCCAGCCGCCCGAGGGCCGTGAGGCAAGCGATATAGGCCACGTCCCACGCGGCTTGGCCTGCGCGGCTGTCGGTGGCGTTTTGCAGCATTTCCAGCGCCTTGGCAGGTTTGGCATCGGCCAGCAAAAGGGTGGCCACTTCGGCGGCGATATCTTTGCGGGCAAGGTCTGCGGGGGAATATTGGTTGATATAGGCGGTGGTATCGCCTGATGCTGCAGCAATCTCTTGCAGGCTGCGTTTGATAAGGCGGGATTTGCGGTCATTCCCACCAGCGGCACCTGTGGCCCCGCGCAATTCGCGGATGAACGCGGCGGCGACCGCGTTGGTGCTGTTGGGCGGTGGGGCCGTGTCGCCGTGGGCCTGCACCAGCGTTTTGAGATGGGCAAGACCTGCGGGGCCAAGCGTGGGGGCCAAAAGCGCGATCAACCCGTTCCATTCGCCGTAAGTGTTGTTTGTCAGCGCGGTCCACACTTGGGCTGCGAGGGGCGTTGGGTTAAGATTGGCGCGGGATGCTACATTGGGCAGGGCGGCGAGGGCTGCGCGAAACACGTCGCCCACCTCACCCCGGCTGTCATCGATGCGGGCACAAAGGGCAGGGGCCATTTCGACGAACTGCCACAACAGATCAAAGGCGGTGGCGGCATCTTGGGGGGCGATTTTATCAAGGATCATCGCTGACTGGGTTTCCAGATCTTTGACCAGCAATTTGCGTTTGCGCCAGCCGACAAAGCTGGTCGACCTTTGCAATGATACCAAGCGTTTGCGCACGTCTTGGGCCAGTTCCTGCGGGCCAAGGCTGTGGCTGAGTTCAAGCCGCAGACGGCGCTTTATATCGGCGCTGCCCGTGCTGATTTCCATCAGCAGGGTGGCGAGGGCATCGGCGCCGAGTGCCGCGAGGTTGGTTTGGTTCAGGGTCTTTTTGGCCATGACGCCTTTTGCCATTCCTTTTGCGCGATGTGAAGCCGTTCATGGGGTCGCTGGGCGCAAGATGCCTGCAATATGGGTGAGTTGGTCGGCCAAAGGGTTGGTTTTGCGCCAAACCATGCCGATGCTGCGGCGCGGGCGCGGGTGGGCAAGGCGGGCCACGGACACCGCAGCAGAGCGCGTTTCGATTGCCACCGCCATTTCGGGGATCAGGGTGACGCCGATGCCAGCACCGACCATTTGCACGAGGGTGGAAAGTGCAGACCCTTCCATCACGTCGCGGGGCAGGGTGGTGGTGAGTTTGCAAAACGACAGCGCTTGGTCGCGAAAACAATGCCCTTCCTCTAGCAACAAAAGCCGCATTTCGCGCAGGGTTTCGGGGTTGGGGACGGGTTTATCGGCGTCTGATTGTGGGCGGACCAGCACGAATTCTTCGTCAAACAGGGGTTCTTCGTGCAAGGTGGGGTCGGACACGGGCAGGGCCATGATGGCGGTGTCCAGCTTGCCGTCTTGCAGATCGGCCAGCAGAGTTTGTGTCACCGCCTCACGCGGGCGCAAATCAAGTGCGGGGGCGTGTTTGGCCAGTGCATGGATGATGCTGGGCAACAGATAGGGCGCGATTGTGGGGATGATGCCAATGCGCAAACGCCCAAGCAGGGGGCTGTAGGCGGCGCGGGCAAGGTCGCCGAGTTCATCCACCGCGCGCAAAATTTCGCGCACACGCAGCGCAAACGTCTCGCCTAGGCTGGTCAGCCGAATTTGGCGCGCGCCGCGTTCGACGAGGGGTGCGCCAAGCAGGGTTTCCAGCTCTTTGATTTGCAGCGACAGCGCGGGTTGGGAAATGGCGCATTGCGCGGCGGCGCGGCCGAAATGGCCGTGTTGGGACAGCGCCTCAAAATACCTAAGGTGTTTTAGGGTGATACCATTCATAAGCGCAGCATATCGTAGGCATTAGAAAATGCAAATTTTAATTATGGTTTGTGCGTGCTATGTTGCTGCCATCCCGGACCTTGTTTAGGAATCATTCTAGATTCTGGGCAGGCCCGGCCAAGTTAGATTTACCGAGAATAGGAGTTAATGATGGACGGAAACGATATTCCTGCGGGCAAATGCCCAGTCATGCACGGGTCCAAAACGGTTGCGGCAAACCCCACATCGGCCTGGTGGCCAAATGCGTTGAATTTGGACATTCTGCACCAGAATGACACCAAGCAAAACCCGATGGATGCGGATTTTGATTACCGTGAAGCGGTGAAATCGCTGGATGTGCCTGCGTTGAAGGCGGATTTGACCGCGTTGATGACCGACAGCCAGGATTGGTGGCCTGCCGATTGGGGCCATTATGGTGGCTTTATGATCCGCATGGCGTGGCACGCGGCGGGCACTTACCGTTTGGCCGATGGGCGCGGGGGCGGCAACACGGGCAACCAGCGTTTTGCGCCCTTGAACTCTTGGCCGGATAACGTGAGCCTTGATAAAGCCCGCCGTTTGCTGTGGCCGATCAAAAAGAAATACGGCAACGCGCTCAGCTGGGCCGATTTGATGATTTTGGCGGGCAATGTGGCTTATGAGTCGATGGGGTTGAAGACCTTTGGCTTTGGCTTTGGCCGCGCCGATATTTGGGCACCCGAAAAGGATATTTATTGGGGGGCGGAAACCGAATGGTTGGGGCCAAGTGACAGCCGTTACGATGATGTGACGATTGCGTCGACCATGGAAAACCCCTTGGCTGCGGTGCAGATGGGCTTGATCTATGTGAACCCTGAAGGCGTGAACGGCGTGCCGGACCCGCTGAATTCGGCGCATCATGTGCGCGAAACTTTTGCCCGAATGGCGATGAATGACGAAGAAACCGTGGCGTTGACTGCGGGTGGTCACACTGTTGGCAAGGCGCACGGCGCGGGCCGGGGTGAGGATATTGGCGCAGCCCCCGAAGGTGCGGGTTTGGAAGAGCAAGGCATGGGGTGGCGCAATGGCACCACCGCCAACAACGGCCTTGGTCGCCACACCATGTCCAGCGGGATTGAAGGGGCGTGGACCACGCATCCGACAAAGTGGGACAACGGGTATTTCAAGCTGTTGTTCAAATACGATTGGGCGCTGAAGAAAAGTCCGGCCGGCGCGCAGCAATGGGAGCCGATTGATATTGACCCGGCGGATATGCCCGTGGATGTAGAGGATCCGTCGATCCGCTGCATGCCGATTATGACCGATGCCGATATGGCGATGAAGATGGACCCGGCATACCGCGTGATTTCCGAACGCTTTGCCGCCGATCAGGATTATTTCAGCGAGACGTTTGCGCGGGCGTGGTTTAAGCTGACGCACCGCGATATGGGGCCAAAAGCCCGCTATATCGGGCCAGAAGTGCCTGCCGAGGATTTGATCTGGCAAGATCCGGTGCCAGCGGGCAACACAGGCTATGACGTGGCGGCGGTCAAGGCGCATATCGCGGCGGCAGGGTTGTCGCAGGCGGATATGATCAGCACCGCGTGGGACGCAGCGCGCACCTATCGCGGGTCGGACCTGCGTGGTGGGGTTAATGGCGCGCGTATTCGCCTTGCCCCGCAAAAGGATTGGGCGGGCAATGAGCCTGCGCGCCTGGCGGCGGTGTTGGCCAAGCTGGAACCGATTGCGGCGGCCACGGGTGCAAGCCTTGCCGATGTGATCGTGCTGGCAGGCAACATGGGGGTAGAGGCAGCGGCAAAAGCGGCGGGTCATGACCTGACGCTGGCCTTTACACCCGGGCGTGGCGATGCGACCGACGCGATGACCGACGCCGCCAGTTTCGACGTGATGGAGCCGTTGCATGACGGGTTCCGCAACTGGTTGAAAAAGGACTATGCCGTGTCAGCCGAGGAGTTGCTGTTGGACCGCACGCAGCTGATGGGCCTGACGGCGCATGAGATGACGGTTCTGGTCGGTGGGATGCGCGTTATGGGCACCAACCACGGCGGCACAAAGCACGGGGTTTTGACCGACCGCGTGGGGGCGCTGACGACCGACTTTTTCGTCAACCTGACCGATATGGCCTATAAGTGGGTGCCAAAGGGCATGAACTTGTATGACATGCAGGACCGTAAAACCGGGGCGGTGAAATGGACCGCGACACGGGTCGATTTGGTGTTTGGGTCAAATTCCATCCTGCGCGCCTATGCCGAGGTGTATGCCCAAGACGATAACGCGGGCAAGTTTGTGCGCGATTTCGGGGCGGCCTGGACCAAGATGATGAACGCGAACTTCGTGTGATCTTTGCGCCCCCCCCTTTGGCAAGGGGGGGCGTTTGAAGTGAAAAATGCCGGGCGCTGTGCCCGGCATTTTTTATTGTGTGGTAAGATGGTTAGCGGCTGGCGGCCATCGCGTCCAACTGATCGCGCAATCCTCCGAGTTCATAGCCGAAACGGGCGGGGATGCCGATCAGGTCATCGGTGGGCATTTGGCCCGCATGGGCCAACGCCCACACCACCGATGATCGGTTGCCGGACGCGCAGTAGGCCAGTACGGGGCCGCTGGATGCGGTGATCGCGGCGGCTTGGGCGGTCACGTTGTCCATCGTCATCATGCCGCCGATGATGGGGTTGATGACAAAGGCCAGGCCCGCTGCCTGCGCCGCCGTTTGCATGGCGGTTGCGTGGTGCGAGGGCGGGATTTCCCCATCGGGGCGGTTGTCGATCACAGTGGTAAACCCTGCGGCCTTGATCGCCGCCAGATCGGTCAGATCAATTTGCGGAGAAACGGCATAGGTGGGGGTGAGGGCGCGAATGTCCATATTTGGTCCTTAAGCTGCTTCAAACTGTGTGATGCGGGCGCGAATGGGTGGTGCAGCTAGCATACCTGCCGCCATCGCAATTAGAAAGAGCGCGCCCCCCCAACCGCCAAAGGTCAGGGACGCCATGGCGGGGCCGGGGCACAGGCCCGCAAGGCCCCAGCCCATGCCAAAAAGCACGGATCCGGTGACAAGGTTTGCGCCCAGTCTGGGGTCTGGTTTGCCCGGCATGGCCGTGCCGAGGAGAGATGTTTTGCGGCGTGCCGCCACGCGCCATGCAATCGCCATGGGCATAATCGCGCCGCTTAGTACGAAGGCAAGGGTGGGGTCCCATGCGCCGAACACATCCAGCCAGCCTTGGACCTTGGTGGTGTCGGTCATGCCGGACACCAGCAGGCCCGCACCGAAGATACCGCCTGCCAGCAGGGCAAAAAGGTTACGCAGCATCAGATCACCCTCAAGACATGGCGGAAGGTGACCATGATCAACCCGCCTGCCAACAAATAAAACACCGTGGCGACAATGCCGCGCAGCGACAGGCGCGAGATGCCGCAGACCCCGTGGCCCGAGGTGCAACCATTGGCCAGCCGCGTGCCGATGCCAACCAACAATCCTGCGGCGATGATCACGACTGGGTTTGTGGTGATGTTGGTTTGTGCGTCGCCCATCAACAGCGCCAAAACGGCAGGCACGGCCACCAGCCCCGCGATAAAGGCGATGCGTTCGGCTGATGTTTCGCGCCCCGACCCGTCGACCAGCCCGCCCAGGAGGCCCGATGCCCCCATAATGCGCCCATTCACCAGCAAAAACAGCGCCGCCGCACCGCCAATCATCAGGCCGCCGATCAAGCCCCAGATCCAATCCATTTCCATCATCATTTTCCTTGGGTTACAGGCCGTTGAGAGGCACTTTGAGATAGCGGGTGCCGTTATCCTCGGCTTCGGGCATGTGGCCCGCGCGCATGTTGATTTGCAAGGACGGAATGATCAGGCGCGGCATGGCCAGTGTGGCATCGCGGGCATCGCGCATGGCGATAAACGCGCCCTTGGATTTGCCCGCGCCGATGTGGATGTTCAGCGCTTTTTGCGCGCCCACGGTGGTTTCCCACGCGAAATCGTCACGCCCTGGCGCCTTATAATCATGGCCAACAAAAATACGGGTGGCATCGGGCAAGGCCAGAATTCTTTGCACGGAATCGTACAGGTTGGCGGAGGAGCCGCCTGGAAAATCACAGCGCGCTGTGCCAAAATCAGGCATGAACAGCGTGTCGCCGACAAAGGCCGCATCGCCCACGACATAGGTCAGGCAGGCGGGGGTATGGCCGGGCGTGTGCATGACATCCACACGCATTTGCCCGATCATCAGGCTGTCGCCATCGGCAAAGAGTTGGTCAAACTGTGATCCGTCGCGCGCGAACTGCGTGCCTTCGTTGAACACTTTGCCAAAGGTGTCTTGGACCACTTTGATATTCTGCCCGATGCCGATTTTGCCGCCCAGACGTTCCTGAATATAGGGGGCAGCTGACAGGTGATCGGCGTGGACATGGGTTTCGAGGATCCATTGCAGATCAAGGTCGTGGCCTTGCACATATGCCACCACCGCATCAGCGGAGCGGGTGTCGGTGCGCCCAGAGGCATAATCAAAATCCAGCACCGAATCGATGATCGCGCAGGCGATCCCATTGGGTTCGCGGGCTAGATAGGTCAGCGTATTTGTAGCCTCATCAAAAAAGGCGTGGATAAGGGGGGGCATGGCAACCTCTTGTTTGGCGATGTCTGGCTTATCATATAGCAGGTGTTTTTCATATTGCAAGTTTTGAATATATAGTAGAGGGCCAATCAGATTGATATGGGTCAAGGCCATGCGCAAAAGGGGGTGATAGGGTATTAAGCGGCTCGCCTCGCCGCAGTTGCCTGTACCTCGTTTTACCGTGATTCCGCGGCTGTATCGAACACCTGTTATTGGCTTTGAAAGGACGACACCGATGGATGACCCTATCAAGACACATACCACAAACGCGGCAACCGCCACGGCGGCCAATTCGCCTGCCGCCCCGTTGACAGGTCTGTTTGATGAGATGCAAGGGCTGATGGCCTTGATGCCGGGGGCGGCGCTGTCAGCGCAAAAGCCGCTGCTGACGGATGATGAAATCGAAGCGATGTTTGACAACATGCCGGTTTGAATACCGGCCTTTGGCGTGTTTTGACCCATTCGGGCGCGCATTATCCCGTTTAAGATTGCAAACCTTGGCCCCAGCACGAATAATTGGGCCAAGCGCGGGCGCGGGGCCTGCCGATTTTGGATGTTTCCATGCAAATTGCGCATTCGCCCAGCGAAACCGGACCATTTGTAACGCTTGAGCCGCGCGGTGCGGCCTTGGTTTTGTGGATCGACAATCCGCCCGTCAACGCGCTGGGCCATGGTCTGCGTGCGGGGTTGGCGGCAGGGATTGCTTATGCCAATGCGACCGCGCCTGTGCGGGCAGTGGTTTTGCTGGCGCGCGGGCGGACCTTTTGCGCAGGGGCTGATATTGCGGAATTTGGCAAACCGTTACAGGTGCCCGCATTGTCGGATTTGTGTGATGTGATTGAGGCGAGCGCCAAGCCGGTGATTGCGGGCTTGCATGGCACAGCACTGGGTGGCGGGTTGGAATTGGCGCTGGCGGCGCATGGGCGTGTGGCACTGGCCGATGCGCGGGTCGGGCTGCCGGAGGTTGGTTTGGGGATTTTGCCGGGTGCGGGGGGCACACAACGCTTGCCGCGCTTGATTGGCGCGGAACAGGCCTTGCGGCTGATGATTTCGGGAAAGGTCATTCCGGCGGTGGAGGGGTTGGCCTTGGGCCTGCTGGACAATGTTGTTGAGCAGAATTTAGAGGCTGCGGCCATTGCGATGGCGCTGCACATGACCGCTGCGGGTCGCCCTGTACCCACGCGGGATCGCCGCGATGGGATGCGCGACCCCAAGGCATATTTCGCGGCCGTGGCGACTGCGCGGCGGGCGCAGGCGGATGGGCCGTTGCCGGGACCCAAACGCATTATTGATTGCGTAGAGGCGGCGTATCTGCTGCCCTTTGACCAAGGCCTTGCGTTTGAGCGCGCCGCGTTTGACGGGTTGGTCATGTCGCCGCAGGCCGTGGCGCTGCGCCATGTGTTCTTTGCGGAACGCCGCGCGGGCCGGATGCCGGGCGCAAAAGCCAAGGCCAACCTTGTGGCGCAAGTGTCCGTGCTTGGGTCGGGGCCTGATGCGGTCATGTTGACGCGGGGCTTGCTGCGCGCTGGGTATAACGTGGCTTTGGTGGACCGCAACGCAACCGCGCTTACCGACGGGTTGGAGGCGATTGCCCTTGGTTTGGGCGCAGATCTGGCAGCGGGGCAGTTAAGCCAAGCCGCCCATGATACGCAGTGGGATTTGTTGGTGCCTGCCTTGCCGGGCGGGGATGGCGATGCCGCTGATATTTTGTTTGTGACCGGCGCTTATCGGTTGGCAGGCGCGCAGGTGCCCAGTGTTTCGGTCAAGGCTGGTGCGCCGATTGTCACGATAGGGCGGGTTGGGGATGGGGGCAGCCGGGCGCTGGGGCTGGTGTTGCCGCCCCCCACCCGCAACGGCGCGTTGGCCGAAATTTTGGTCACCCAAGGCACGCAGGATGAGGCGATTGCAACGGTGCTGGGTGTTTTGCAGCGGATGGGGCGGCTGGTGGTGCAAGGGCAGGGCGCAGGCCTGACGGCGGGTTTGGCCCAAGCGTTAAGCGGTGCGATGGATTGGTTAGAGGCGGGGCCCGGCGGGCAGGCCGTGATCGACCTGATGGCGCGTTGGGGCATGGCGCAAGACAGTGATCTGAGCAAGTCACAAGCGCTAGACTTGTTTCAGGGTGATGCGGCGCCGGTGTTGGGGGCGCTGGCCAATGCTGGATTGCGGCTGATTGGCGCGGACAAAGCGCTGCGTCCGTCTGACATTGATTTGGCGATGATCACGGGATTGGGATTTCCGCGCTGGGGTGGTGGGCCGATGTTGTGGGCGCAAGAGCGCGGGCTGTTGGTGCTGCGCGATGATTTACACCGCTGGGCGGGTGATGATCCGACGCTGTGGACGCCTGCACCATTGTTGGATGATCTGATCCGGCAAGGGATTTCGCTGGCCGATCTGAACGACGCTTAACCCAGCACGATGCCCACGACGACCAGCATCAACCCCAAGGCAGACACACCCAGCGCAGCCATGTTATAGGCGACCACTTTTTGCAGGCTGGCGCGGTTTTCATCCTCCGACAAGCCGGAATTGCGGGCACGCAAGGCCAGCAGAACGCAGTAACCCAATCCCGCCACGCCCAGCAGCGATATGGCAGCGCCGATCCAGATCAAGATGTCCATTCGATTACCCCTTTGCAAACCACGCTTTTGCCTAGCGCGTAGCGGAGCGTGTTGCATCTGGCAAGGGCGCGGCCCTGTGTTGGTCTGCAAATAGCTGCTTGGACGCTGGATTTATCTGCGTCAGGGACTGTTTTTGAAAAGGGACGCTTGAACAGCGCCCCTCTGCCGGGCTAGGAAAAGGTTCCCCTATGCATGAGGCAAAGATGAGCGATCCCATCGACCAATATTCCGTCACCGCCGACGAGCTGCGCGCGTTCATTGAACGGCTGGAGCAGTTGGACGCCGAAAAGCGTGACCTTGCCGAACAGCAAAAAGAGCTTATGGCAGAGGCCAAAGGCCGGGGCTATGACACCAAGGTGTTGCGCAAAGTTGTGGCGCTGCGCAAGCGCAAGCCCGACGACATTGCCGAAGAAGAAGCGGTTTTGGAATTGTACAAAACCGCACTGGGTATGCAGTAAGCCTGCGTGCGGGGTGAGGCCCCTTTTAGGGACTTAGAAAACTCACCCCGTCCATCGCGATAATGCGTGCCACGTCTTGGTCATAAGCATCGGTCATGCGGGCGACCAATTCTTCGGACCAGCCATCCATTTCGATGGTGACGTCGATTTGGTCTGCTTGTGCAAACTTATCCAGAAACGCGGATACCACACGGCGGCGTTGCCCTGCATTTTGGGGTGGATGTGTTGCCATGTACGATGCCATGCGCTGCATCCCATCGGCTGTCATGATCGAAGCGAGCAGATCATCGGTATCGACAAGGGTGATGTCATCACTGTGGCCAGATACGGCTTGCAACACTTCCGGCCATAAAAGCGGCGTATCTTCATCACACCAAACGGTGATAGCCACATCTGGGTTGATGGTGCGCAGCGCTTCAATCAATGTGGACCAGCGCAGGGTTTCCACCTCCACCCCGTCCATAAACTCTTCATACGCGCGGCCGTGCTGTTTTTGGAATACGGCGGGGACAAAGGTGGCGGGGTTGCGGATGGCGATGAAAAATTCTGTTTCCGCATTGGGGAATATTTTGCAAAAGGCGGCCATGCGTTCCGCGCCGGAACTGTAGATGCCGCGCCGCACAGCGCCTTGAGCATAGCCCAGAAAGTTGTCCCACGACAGGATCAGCCGGTCCACATCGGTTTCAGAGATGATTTGTTCCAGCACCATTGCTTGGGTTTCAGGGGGTGCTGGCTGGCCTTTCAGGGTCATGGCCGTATCGCGCAGCAACGTGCGGTATTTGGCAGGGCCGGGCACGATGATGCCTTCCTCTGCCAGCAAACCGCGATTTTTCAAAAGGCAGCGCAGCAGCCGCTCTTCATCCGTGCAATGGGCGCCGAGGTGGTAAACAATGCGCATTAAGGCCTTCCGCTGTGGATAGTGGGGCCGCAGGCGCGCTGCGGCCATTTGGCGAGACTATACTTGCTTTTCTGGACAGTTAAACCGCTTTCCTGTACCGAGTGGTTCATGACCAAGCAAAACACTCAACATCCTCAGATGGGCCGCCCGTTGGCCTATCATATGCGCAGACTGGTGCCCGATGTTTGGTCGCTGGGGGCTGGGTTGATTGCGCTGTTGGTGTTGGCCCCGGTGGCTAGTGTGATTTGGCTGGCGTTTCACCCGGTGGAAAACATTTGGCCGCATTTGATATCGACGGTGTTGCCGCGTTATTTGGGCAATACGTTGTATTTGATGCTGGGGGTTGGGGTTTTGACGGCCTTGGTGGGGACGGGGGCCGCGTGGTTGGTGTCGATGTACCGATTTGCGGGCAGCCGTTGGCTGGATTACGCGCTGCTGTTTCCATTGGCAATTCCGGGCTATGTCGGGGCCTATGCGTTGGTTGATTTCTTTGATTATTCGGGCGTGGTGCAAACGGCGTTGCGGGCTGGTTTTGGCTGGACGGATGCGCGCGATTACTGGTTTCCGGGCGTGCGCACGCGGGAAATGGCGGTGCTGGTGCTTTCAGCGGCCTTGTACCCTTATGTTTACCTGCTGGCGCGGGCTGCGTTCCGCGAGCAATCCAATTGCACCTATGAGGTGGCGCGCGCGCTGGGCACCGGACCTTGGGCGATGTTTTGGCGGGTGGGGTTGCCACTGGCGCGGCCTGCCATTGCGATGGGCGTGGCGCTGGCCCTGATGGAAACGGTGGCCGATTTTGGCACGGTGGACCATTTTGGGGTACAGACCCTGACCACAGGGATTTTTTCGGTCTGGTTAAGCGGTGGCAACGCCGGGGGGGCGGCGCAGATATCGCTGGTCATTCTTGCGCTGGTCGTGATGCTGTTGGGGGTGGAGCGGGTGAGCCGCCGCAACGCCCGGTTTCACGGCATGTCGCGGGCCTCGCGTCCCCTTGCCCCGCAGCAATTGACGGGGCCAAAGGGTTGGGCTGCGACTTTTGCGTGTTTGATCCCGTTTGGGGTTGGGTTTGTGTTGCCAGTGTCTGTGATGCTGGGGCACGCGGTCAAAAAGCCTGATGCTTGGGTGTCGCCGGGGCTGTTGGGCGCGTTGGGCAATACGATTGTGGTGGGCGGTGTGGCCGCGGTGTTGACCGTGGGGGGCGCGCTGTTTTTGGTGTATGGCGTGCGGATGGCGCGGCGCGGTGTGCCGCGATTGGTGTTGCCGTTGACGTCTGTGGGTTATGCTGCCCCAGGCACAGTGCTTGCGGTGGGCGTGTTGATTCCGCTGGCCGCTATGGACCATCATTTGGCAGACGGGATTTTGGGGCTGACAGGGTATGACCCTGGATTGGTGATGACAGGCACAGCGTTTGCACTGGTGCTGGCCTATATGGTGCGTTTTTTTGGCATTGCGCAGGGGGCGGTGGATGCCGCGTTTGGGCGGGTATCACCGTCCCTGCCAATGGCCGCGCGGTCGCTGGGGCGGGGCCCGAGTGGCACGCTGCGCGAGGTGTATTTGCCCTTGATGCGCGGGTCGGTTGCCACGGCGCTTTTGGTGGTGTTTGTGGATTGCGTGAAAGAGTTGCCTGCAACCTTGCTGTTGCGCCCTTTTAATTACAACACACTCGCCACCCGGGTGTATGAGCAGGCAAGCCTTGAACGCTTGGGCGATGCAGCGCCGGCGGCGTTGCTGGTGATGCTGGTGGGGTTGGCGGCGGTTTGGGTCATGGCGCATACCAACCGCGCATGATTGTGCGCTTGCATATGGGCTTGTGGCGGCTAGGGTTGGGGCATGTCACCGATGAGGCCCGCCATGACCGATATGCGTTTTGATCTGATTTTGTGGGGCGGGACCGTGGTGCTGCCGGACCGGATTGCGCAAGTTGATATTGGCGTAAAAGACGGCAAGATCGCGGCCATCGCGGATAGGCTGCCGCGTGGTGGTTGCGCAGAGGTTGATGCGTGCGGGCATGTGGTAGTGCCGGGCGGCGTGGACAGCCATTGCCATATCGAACAAATCTCGGGTGCGGGGTTGATGAACGCGGACACGTTTGAAACCGCCACGCGGTCGGCAGCGATGGGGGGCACGACGACCACCGTATCGTTCGCGGCGCAGCATCCGGGGCGGATGATGGATGGGGTGGTTCGGGATTACACGGCGTTGGCGGCGCGTGGCGCGTTGATTGACCATGCGTTTCATATGATTGTGTCCGACACCGGGAATGGCAATTTGGAACGGGACATTCCGGCGCTGATCGCGCAGGGGCATCGGTCGATCAAGGTGTTCACCACCTATGACAAAGTGCGCCAAGATGATAAATCCATCCTTGATCTGTTGATTTTGGCGCGGGATGCGGGCGGAGTGGTCTGTTTTCACGCGGAAAACGATGGGTTGATCCGTCATGCCACGGCGGCGCTGGTGGCGGCGGGCCAGACGGGCGCGCGTTATCACGCGCAGTCGCACCCCCGCGCCGCCGAAGTGGAGGCGATTGAGCGGATGTGCCACTTTGCCGAATATACGGGCGCGCGGATTGTGATTTTCCACGTCTCCACCACCCAAGGCGCGGATATTGTGCAGGCGGCGCAGGCGCGCGGCGTGCAGGTATTGGCCGAAACCTGCCCGCATTATCTGTTTATGACCGAGGATGTGTATGCGCGCGATGACCCCGCGCGGTTTGTCTGTTCGCCGCCGCCGCGCGCGGTGGCGGACCAAGCGGCACTGTGGGACGCGCTGGCGGAGGGCACGATTGGGATGGTCACGTCCGATCATGCACCGTACCGGATGGATGCATCGGGCAAGTTTGCGCATGGGGTGGATGCACCTTTCACCAAGATCGCCAACGGCATGCCGGGGTTGGAAACCCGGTTGCCTTTGATGTTTGACGCGATGGTAAGCCGGGGGCGGATGGGGTTGATGGCGTTTGCGCAAGTGACGGCGACGGCACCTGCGCAGGCATTTGGGCTGGTGGGAAAAGGTGCGATTGCGCTGGGGTATGATGCGGATTTGGCGATGTGGGATCCAATGCTGCGCCACACTTATGGGGCGAATGATTTGCATGATAATGCGGGCTATAACCCCTATCAGGGGATAAGCGTGACCGGGTTGCCCGTGACCGTCTTGTCGCGCGGGGACGTGATTGTGGCGGACCGTTGCGTGGTCGCCAAACCGGGCCGGGGGCGATGGTTGCCGATGGCCGCCCCCGGTTGATTTTACGCGGTGTCGGACGCTTTTAGGCGCCGTTCCAGCCAGCGCACCCCGGTCGAGACGATCAGGATCAGCACCAGATATTCCAGCACCAAAATCGTATAAATCTCCAGCGGGCGGTATTCGACGACGACCAATTCGTTGGCCTTGCGGGTCAATTCCTGCATCCCGATCACCGACACCAGTGATGACATTTTCAACATGTAAACCAATTGGTTGCCTAAGGCAGGCAAGATGCGCCGGATTGCTTGGGGCAAGATGACGTAGCGCATGGTGTCGCGGTAGTTCAGGGATATGGTCTGTGCCGCCTCATACTGCCCACGCGCGATGGATTGGATGCCTGCGCGAAAAATTTCAGCCTGAAAGGCGCTGTCGCTGAGGGCAAGCGCCAGCACGCCTGCCCAAAACACGTTCAGCGTGATGCCCGACAGTGTGGGCAGGCCGTAATAGACCCACAAGATAAGCACCAGAATGGGGACGGCGCGCACGATTTCCACGTAAGTGCGGTTGAACATGCGCCAGCCGCGCTTGGTGGAAAGGCCGGGTAGGGCAACGAGCAGGCCCACCACCACGGAAATTGAGATCGCGGTGACCGACATCAAAATGGTGTTATAGGCCCCGCTGGCCATGAATTTGAGGTTGGTCATGCCCGTGGGCGTGGTTGGGTCCACCACATACCATCCCCAGTTGCCGGAACAGCCGGAGAGGAGGAGGGTGAAAGACAGGAGCGTGAGGATGCGAAACATGGTGGCCCCTTAATGGTTCAAAATCTGGTTCAAAAAGGTCTTGAACCGAGGTGATTTGGGTGCGGTGAACACAGCTTCGGGCGTGCCAATCTCCACTATTTCACCCTTGTCCATGAACACGATGCGGTCGGCGACACGGCGCGCAAACCCCATTTCATGGGTGACGACAATCATGGTCATGCCCGATGCGGCGAGTTCGGTCATTACGTCCAACACCTCGGCGATCATTTCGGGGTCCAACGCGCTGGTGGGTTCGTCAAACAGCATGATCCGCGGTTCCATGCAAAGTGAGCGCGCGATGGCAACGCGCTGTTGCTGGCCACCCGACAATTGGCGCGGGAATTTATCGGCCTGATCGGGAATCTGCACGCGGGTCAGGTACATCAGCGCGCGGTCGCGGGCCTGGGCGTCCGTCAGGCCCAAGGCGCGGCGCGGACCAAGGCACAGATTTTCCAGCACGGTCAGATGCGGGAACAGGTTAAATTGTTGGAACACCATGCCAACCTGTCCGCGAATTTTTTCCAGATCGACGGGGGCATCGGTTAGCGTCGTGCCACCCACAGTGATCTGGCCTGCCTCATGCGCCTCTAACCTATTGATACAGCGTATTAATGTGGATTTTCCCGAACCAGAAGGGCCGCAGATCACCACACGTTCGCCATTTGCCACATCCAGCGACACATCGCGCAGCGCCTGAAAGTCGCCAAAGAATTTGGAGACGTTTTGCATTTGGATAATTGGATCGGCCATAGTGGGCACCTTTGCAGTTGATCAACGCACGGCTGAAAACACCGCGCTGTCGCGTTTTCGCAAGCGGATTGCATTTCCAATCGCCGCAATGCACCTATGTGTAGCGAATGAACTGGAAGGGAAACCCATGAAATTTTTGAAAATCGCGGCCGCTGTGGCTGTTTTGGCGGCAGGCACGGTCCAAGCCCATGCTCAATCAGCGTTAAACGACATTCTGTCAAGCGGCGTGTTGAAGGTTGGCACCACGGGCGATTGGAACCCGATGACGGTGCGCGACATCGCGACCAACGCCTATAAAGGCTTTGATATTGATGTGATGACGGCCATGGCGACCGATTTGGGCGTCACGGTGGAATTTGTGCCGACGGACTGGAAAACGCTGGTCGCGGGGGTCACCTCGGGGCAGTACCACATCACGGGGTCTGCGTCGATTTCGGCGGCACGCGCCAAGGCGGCGGGGTTTTCGGACAGCTATTTCTCGCTGGTCACGGTGCCTTTGACGCTGAAAGAAAATGCGGCGCGGTTTACAGGCTGGGAGTCGCTGAATGCAGCGGATGTTTCTGTGGCGGCCACGCTGGGCACCACGCAAGAAAGCCAAGTAAAGCAGTATTTCCCCAATGCGACCCACCGCATTGTCGAAGCGCCTGCGCGTGATTTCCAGGAAGTGCTTGCAGGCCGCGCCGATGCCAGCATCACCTCAAACGTGGAGGCGAACATGCTGGTCGCCCAATATGACCAGTTGATGATCGTGCCCGTGGATGCAGGCCGGTCGCCCACCCCCGTGGCCATGCTTATGCCACAGGCAGACCAAGTGTGGATCAACTATGTCAACACATGGATCGCGCTGAAGGCCGAGCAAGGCTTTTTTGATGAGCTGGCTGTGAAGTGGCAAGTCGCCAAGTGACAGGGCGGGGCAGGGGCCGCCTTGGTCCCTGCCTTTTTGGGCGGAGTGCTTTATGCTGACAATCTATTCGGTTCCCGTGGCGGTCTATTGCGCCAAGCTGCGCATCTTGATGGCCTATAAGGCGATCCCTTTTACTCAATTGCCACCGCCGGGTGGCTATGGTTCCGCCGAATATCGCGCGATTGTGCCATCGGGCAATTTGCCTGCGATGGTCCATGACGGGTTTATGCTGGCGGATTCCGAGGCGATTGCCGAATATCTGAATGAGGCGTTTGGGGCCGTGCCCATGCTGCCCGAAAGCGTCCAAGACCGGGCCAAAGCGCGCGAGTTGAGCCGCTTTCACGACACACGGCTGGAACCTGCGGTCCGCGCGATGTATCCGCAAGTGGCACATGCAACCCGCGATGGGGGGGCAGTCGTGGCGGGTGGCGGGCTGATCTCCAAACATCTGGCATCGTTGGATTTGCTTTTGTCCACCAGCCCTTTGGACCCGACGCGACTGTGGATTTGCGATTGCGGATTTGCGGTGACGTTTGCGTGGATCAAGGCGTTCGAAGCGGCATTGGATTTGCCCATGGTGTGGCCCGCACGTGTTCAGGCGTATTTTGACCGTTTGCAAACCTTTGACGCCGTCGCGCAAGAGTTGGTCGCCTATCGCCCGGCGATGACGCAGTATTTGGAAAAAGCAGCGCCATGAAACGATCCCGCATCAATGAAATTATGGCCGAATCCGGGGATATGATCCGCCATCATGGCTGTGTGTTGCCGCCGTTTGCGGCGTGGTCCCCGGACCAGTTCAAGGCGCATGCGCCTGTGGCGCAAAATGTGATTGCTGCGCGGTGTGGCTGGGACATTACCGATTATGGCGCGGGGCGATATGACCAAATGGGGTTATTTTTGTTCACCCTGCGCAATGGGCGGTTGGCGGATCTGCAGCGGGGTGGCGGCATGTGTTACGCAGAAAAGCTGTTGATATCAAAACAAGATCAACTTTCGCCGATGCACACCCATTTGCTGAAGGCCGAAGATATTATCAACAGGGGCGGGGCCACACTGGTGGTGGAATTGTTCGGGTCCGATGATCAAGGTGGCTTTGCGCCAGATCGGGGCGGTGTGGTGTTTTGTGATGGTATCCAGCGGCGGTTTGCACCGGGGGAAAAGCTGCGGCTGGCACCGGGCGAAAGTGTGACCCTGATGCCCGGTGATTGGCATGCGTTTTGGGGTGAAGGCGGCGATGTTTTGATTGGTGAAGTGTCGACGGTAAACGACGACGAAACCGACAATATCTTTCGTGAGCCTATCGGGCGATTTGCGTCGATTGAGGAAGATGTGGCGCCCACGCATTTGCTTGTCAGCGATTATCGCACATGGCTGTGACCGATCCCCGCACGCTGTTGGAACATTTGTTTGCCACTGCGGTCGCGCGCGCGGACCCCATGCGCAGCCTAAGCCAGCATCTGCCGCCCAAACCTGCAGGGCGCGTGGTGGTGATTGGGGCCGGCAAGGCCAGCGCGCGCATGGCCGAAGCGGTGGAGGCGGCGTGGGGGCCTTGTGAGGGGTTGGTGATCACCCGCTACGGCTATGCACGGCCTTGTCAGGGGATTGAGGTTGTGGAGGCGGCGCATCCGGTGCCGGATGTGGCGGGGCAGGTGGCCACGGCGCGGATGCTGGATTTTCTGGCGGGGTGCGAGGCGGATGATTTCGTTTTGGCCCTAATTTCGGGCGGGGCATCGGCGCTGTTGTGCGCCCCTTCGGTCGGCGTGAGTTTGGCTGAGAAGCAAGCGGTCAACGCGGCGCTGCTGGCATCGGGTGCGCCGATCGACAAGATGAACATAGTGCGCCAACACCTAAGCCGGGTTAAGGGCGGGCAATTGGCGGCAGTGGCCCATCCTGCACAGATGCTGTGTTTGATGATTTCCGATGTGCCGGGGGATGATCCTGCCTTTATTGGGTCGGGCCCGACTGTTGGCGTGGCAACGACACCGCAAGACGCCCAAGACGTGCTGGCGGCATGGCAGATCACGGTCCCAGCCAGCGTGATCGCGGCGCTGTCGCGGCCATCCGGTGTGATTGCGCCCTATGATCTGCGGCTGTCGCGTGTCACCAATCATATCTATGCCGCCCCCGCCCAATCGTTACAGGCCGCCGCCGATGTCGCGCGGGCGCAGGACATTGAGGTGGTTATCCTTGGCGATGCCATTGAGGGGGAGGCGCGGGACGTTGCGCGCGCCCATGCCAAGCTGGCCTTAGAGGCGCGGGCAAGCCGTGCGCCGGGGGCACGGCCGTTGCTTTTGTTGTCGGGCGGAGAGGTGACGGTGACGCGCCGCGGGGATGGTATTGGCGGACCGAACGCCGAGTATTGCTTGGCGTTAGCACTGGCTTTGGGCGGTGTTGATGGGGTACATGCGCTGGCCTGTGACACCGATGGGGTGGACGGCGCGGCAGAGGTTGCGGGGGCCGTGATCGGGCCGGGCATGCTGGACCGCGCGCGTGCCATTGGGTTGGACCCGCAACAGATGTTGGACCACAATGATGCCCACAGTTTTTTCGCAGCCATTGGCGGGCAGGTTGTAACAGGCCCCACCTTGACCAATGTGAATGATTTTCGCGCCATTTTGATTGAGGCGGCGGCGGGTTGAGCGTTGATGGGGACGCGATTACAGGGGTGTCACCTCAAATTTGGGGCGGGTGCCGCCCAAATCTTGAAATGCCAATTGGCGGCATGAAAACACGATGATTTGTTGGTCTTTGGCCACGCGGGTCAGGGCGGTAAACATCTTGATGATGCGATCATCATCTGAATACACCAGCGCGTCATCCAAAATGATCGGCATGTGGCGGCCTTGGTGCGCATAAAGGCGGGCAAAGGCGAGGCGCGTCAGAATGGCGATTTGTTCGCGCGTGCCGCCCGATAAATCCTCCAGCGGTTCGTCGGTATCGGCGCGCGAAAGACCATTGGGAAGCAAGCTGTCATTGTCAAAGCGCAAGGCGGCATCGCTGTGCAGGATGGACAAAAGGGGTTTCAGTGCCTCTTGGATTGGCCCGAAATAGAGGTCGCGTGCGGCCACGCGCTCCGCTTCCAAAGCGGATTGCAGGCGGGTCAGGGCGGCGGCCTTTTGGGCCAGCCGCGCCTCCGCCAGACGGGCGGTATCAAGTTGGCCAGCCAGATCGTCGCGGCGTTCCTCAATCCCGTTTCCGGCAAGCGTTTGGATTTGCGAGGAAAGGGCCGCGCGGCGTTCGCTGACTTGGGCGCGTTCGGTTTGGGCCGCCTTGATCGCCGCTTCGGCACGGTCCAATTCGGCCTGCGCAGTATCAATGTCGGGTGCGGCGGCGATAAGGCTTTGCAGCTTTGTGTGTGTGTCGATCAAGGCGGCGTCGGTTTGGGCGTGGCGGCGCAGCAGATCTGCACGCTGGCTGTCATGGCTTTCCGCTGGGCCTGCGTTGGTGCTGGCGTGGTCAAGTCGGGCGTGCGCGGTGTCTGCGGCCGCCTCGGCCTTTATGGCGTTTTCGCGGGCGGCTGTATGGTCGCAGTCTGCTTGGGCCCATAGGATTTGGGCGGCGGTTGCAACGGTTTCGGCCTGAGACACCGCCGCATCCACATCTGCAATTGCGGGAAGGGGGGCATCATGCGCCGCTGATGCAGTCAGATCTGCTTCGGCTTTGGCGCTGTGCAGTGCTGCGATGCCAGCGGGGGCAAGCGCGTCAAGGATGCCTTGGGCGCGGTCAAATTGTATCTGCGCTTGGGCGCGGATTGCGGCGATGCGACGGGCATCTGGCACGTCGGTTGCACCCGTTTGGGCCAACAATCCATCAAGTTTAACCTGCGCCGCTGCAAGCGTGGCCTTTACTTGTGGCCCTGCCGATTGGGCAAAAATTGATACTTGGCCGATCCCGGGCAGACGCAGCACCGTCTCCCCCTCCAGCACGATAGGTTGGTTGGCCGGCAGGTCTGCGCCATTCTGTGTGATGCGCGCGGCGGCGTCATAGGTGACGCGCAATGTGGTTGCAGTGGCCGAGATAGCGTTTGTGTGCAGGGCCACATCTGCCGCAGCGGTTTCGACCTTTTGCAGCCACGCTGGTGTCGCACCGGACGCCTTGACCACCGCGTTGGCCGTGTCACGTTCGGTTGAGATGGACTGGGCCTTGGTGATTTGCGTGGTCAAAAGGGCGGCATCGTTGCGAGCCTTGCGCGCGGTGATTTGCACCCGCGTATCTTCCAGCGCTGCCCGCGCGATGGCCACGGCGGTCAAGGCTGTTTGGTGCTGGGCCGCTGCGTGGTCCAAGGACAGCTTGCGCGTCGCAGTGTCAATTTTGGCTTGATCAGACGCTGTTTTTGTTTTGTTGACAAAGGTTTGTGCCGTTTGCAGCCCATCTAATGCGGCAAGAAAACTGTCAAGGTCGTTGCGGGTGGCCTTTGTGTGCAACGCGGCCAGATCGTGGTCTTGGCGGGCCACCGTCACCAAACCTGCATGGGCGCGGGCCGCATCAAGGGCGGTTTTTGCCAAGGCAAGGGCCGTGTCGCGGCGGGTTTTACCCTCTGGGCTGTCCAGCCGGTTTAGGGTGGATTCCGCCTGTTTGCGCGCGACCAATGCCGCGTTCAAGGCGGTAACTTGGGCATTTACTGTCGCAAATTCTGCCTCTAGCGCTGCAACATCATCGGCGGCTTGTTTCCAAACCCCTCTTTTGGTTCCGCGTTGTGTGGCAAGGTCGCCCAACGCGTCGGCCACGGCCCGCATTACGCGGTCCATACGCCGGCCGCCTGTCATAGCGTCAATTTCGCCCGCGACCGAGGATAACAAGTCGCGCCGCGCGTCCATCGCTTGCGTCTTTTCGCGGGCGGTGTCGGGTTCCAACCCCACAAGACCTTGGCGCACCCACAACAATCCTGCGGGCCCATCGCTGGCACTGCCCAAAAGGGCGGCGATCCAGCGTTCGGCCTCATCATCTTGGGCGATGGTCGTGTTATCGGACAGGCGGGTCACTTTTGCAGATTTACGCGCCAAGAACCGTTTTTCGACGCGAAATTCGCCTTGATCGGTGGCGATGTCTGCAGAGATTTCAACGCCGCCGCCCGCATAGGGTTGCAGCGATTTTACGGGCTTTGACGCGGTGCTGTATTTTTCAAAGAACAGCGCGTGGATGGCGTCAAAGAAGGTGGATTTCCCAAACTCATTCGCCTCGGATAGCACCGTGATGCCTGTGCCAATCCCGGTGATGGAGGCGCGTTGGCCCGTGAATTTGCGCACATTGCTCAAGTGGAGGGCAAGGATTTTCACCTATTCCTCCAATGCGACGGCAAATAGATGGGACAGCGCATCTTGGGCTGTGGCGCGGGTTTCGGTGGACAGGTTTGGGTCTGCCGCCTCGACTGCCAATGCGGTGGCGGCGGCGCGCAAGGCGCCTTGGCTGTCGAGGGCGTCCAGATCGCTGGTGTCATGGGTCATCCGGCAGCCCGACAGGTCGGCGCGGTGCCACAGAAAATCGGCGGCGGTTTTGGTGATGCTGGCGTCCAATGCAAAGCGGTCCAAGGGGCCGATATAGCCTGCCACGTTCAAATCAAACAGCGTCAAGGCGCGGGCGGGCAAAGGGGGCAGGGTGGTGCGATGTGCCACGGTTATATCGGTCATGCCCGTCAGGTCCAAACGGGAGCGCTGCCAGTGGATGGTTCCTGTTGGCAAGGGCGTGATGTGCGGCGGGGCGGTGGGCCCTTGCAGATGCACCAACAGCGCAGCGGGCGTCTTGTCGTGTTTGAAACCATCGGCCTCGGGCGCGCCGGAATACCACGTTTGCGGCCCGATTTGCAGCTGCCCATGCCAATCGCCAAGCGCGAGATAGGCCAGCCCTGCGCGGCGGGCGCGGTCGGGGGCGATGACGGAGGACCCGCCTTCTTCGCTGCTGTCAAAATCGGTGACGGAGCCATGCGCAAGCCCTACGCGCAGCGCATCGCCCGTGGCTGCATCATCAAACCAATCTGTCAGGTCGCGGCCGGGGTGGCGTTCCGCAGGCGGGGCGGGCAGCAAGGTGGCATGGGGCGTCAAAGCAAAGGGGGTGGGGGCCAGTTGCACGGCGACATTGGGGGGGGCATCTTGCGCAATTTGGCGCCACAGTTCCGTCGCGTTGGCGTGGTCGTGGTTGCCGGGCATCACCACCCAAGTCACATGTTCAGCCGCGCGCATCATGTTCAGCGCTTGGCGGATCACCTGCGGGCTGGGGGTGGTTTGGTCAAACGTATCGCCTGCCAGCAGGATGTGGCTGGCATTGTGCGTGCGGGCGAGGGTGGCCAGACGCGGCAGCACATCAGCGCGGGCTTGGCGCAAGCGTGCGCGCACATCTTCGGGAAAGCGGCCAAAGGGTTTGCCCAGATGCAGGTCAGAGCTGTGGATGAAGGTGATCATCAGGTATAGGTTCCGCGCCAATGGCTGTGCCCGCGGGTTGGGCGAAAAGGCTTTGGCCAGTGAACCTTAGGTGCTGTGCAATGTCCAGCGGCGCGTGCGCTGCGGGGTCATTTATAGACGGCGCGTCTGTCGCCAAAGTCGCGCACCCGTTTGCGCCACGCTTTGTAGCTGCCCGGTTTCAGGGTGGTGCGCATCAGCGCTTTGACTTGCGCATCATTCAGCCCGTATTCGCGTTTTATATCGGCAAAGCCGATATGATCGGACAGCGCCATTTGCACAATGTCACTAATGTGCGCCGGGTCGCTGATATGTTCAGGTGGCAGCTTTGGGGTGTCATTCATTTTCGGGGCCTTTTGTGGATTTGTACAGGTGCACGGCTGCAACCGCCACGTCAGCATCAAAGGCGCGGCCTATGGCCAGCACCCCGATGCGGCGCAGTTGTGTGGGGTTGAACAGGCTGTCGGTTTTATGCGCCGTAAGTGTAGCAAACGGGATATGGACCGTCTGCCATTCGCGGGAGGTCGAAAAGGCCGTGCGAAAGGATTGCCAAGGCCGGGTCAATTGATCTGTACGCAAACGCAGATCATAGGTTTGGCCATTGCCGCAGACATCCAGCGCAATTCCATCCCAAGCGCTGGCATCTAGCGCGGTTCCGTCTGTGTGCAGATAAGTGGCCATCTGCACAAACCCTCCGTTATTTTCCAACGACACCTGCCCTTGCAAAACGGCTGCAGGGCGGCCATTGACCACCGCATGGTGCAGGGTGCCAGTGGACAAACCACCCATCACACCATCGGCGACAAAGCCCCAATTCAGGTGCAGCTTCACGACTTTTTGCCTGTTTTGGCGGTGCGGCGCAGGCGGGCGAACAGCCTTTGCGTGAAGGGGCGTATTTTCAAAAACCCATCATAGGTCAAGTCCATCACCCAAAGCATTCCCGGCAGATCGGACAGGCGCGCCAACCAACGCCAGCCCGGCAAGGCGCGCCAGACCCGCACAAAGGCCGCGGCCCCCAACAAAATCTGACCATCGGGTGTCATCACATGAAACCGTGCCATTGCGGCGGCTTGGGTCATGCCTTCTGGCAAACTGGCCGGCTGTGAGACGTCAACCCACGTCAATGCGCCTGCGCTGTCTTGGTCGCGGTAGACCGCGATTTCGGCGGAACACAAAGGGCAGGATCCATCGTAGAAAACGGCGCAAGTTGGGGTTTGGGTCATGGCTGGTCCTTTGTGGCAGGGGGCAGCATGTTTGGCGCTGCCAGATAATGGGGGATTTTTTGCTTCACTTTGAAAAACCCTGCGGTGCAATCGGGCCATATCATCGCATCCCACGGGCGCTGCAATTCTGCCAAGGTCAGGCCAGCGGCGATGATCTGTGGCATTGCGGCGTGCAGCCAATCGCGCATGGGGCCTGTGGTCGCAAAAGGGGTGATGATTTGCTGTGCGCCGCATTGTTTGGCGTGTGCGATCAGCGTGATGGGATCGAGGGCAGGCAAAAGGGCGGTATCGGGGGCGCCTATGCGTTGGGCGGCATCCATCAGTGCGCCCGCCTCAAGCGCGTGTACAGATGGGGCGACGGGGTGGGTGGATTTCAGGTGACTGGTGGTCAAGGCCAAGGTGCCCACGAGGGGCACCCGGCCAAGGTCAAAATCCTGTATGCTGCAATCTTGGTCGGAGAGGAGGAGGAGGCTGGGGCGATGTGGGTCTGGATTTAAGTGCGCATGCAAAGGGACGGGTTGGGGCAGCGGCATGGCCGTTGGCCCGGAGTGGCGATGGGCCACTTGGGCGGCATCGGGTGTGATGCGCCCATTGGTGAAGGTGGCAATATTATCGGCCTGCGCATGGTAGGTTTTGCCAATCGTGTGCAAACCCGCCACCCAGCGCCAGCCCAATGTGTTTGAAGCCGCGTCACCGTCAAGCAAATGCTGCATGAAAAAATCCGCGCCCAGCCGCCACGGAAGGCCCAAGCTTAACACCCAGATTGAGGCGAACCACATGCGCGCATGATTGTGCAAATAGCCATTCTGCACCAATTCCTGCGCCCAAATGTCCATGCAAGGGGTGCCGCTGTCACCTTGTGTTGTCTGGGTGTAAATTTTGCGCTGATCATGGGTCAGATTTGCAAGATCGCTGGCAATGCCATCGGCATAATCGCGCCAAATGCTGGGGCGAAGTTCCAGCCAGCCTTTGAAATAGCTGCGCCAGATCACCTCGTCGATAAACTTGGCGCAGGGTTTAGCACCGTGTTGGTCGATTGCGGCGGCGATCACCTCGGCCTCGGTCAGCAGACGGCAGCGCAGGTAGGGCGACAGTCGCGAGACGGTGGACTGTGCGCCCAAGTCATAATTGCGCCGGGCGGTGTAATCCCCTGCCATCTGTGGGGTAAAACGTGTCAGGTGTTGCAAGGCGGCGGTGCGGGTGGGTGTCATTGATATTCTGCCAATAGGGGGGCCAAGGGGATGCGTGCGCCAAGGCGGTGGGCCAAAAGGAAAAGCCCGGCGGCTTTGCGGTGCAGATACAGCACCTCCATCGGGGGGACATGCGCGAAATCGCCGCCCGTGCCCAACGCAAGCCCGCGGTCACGCAGCCGGTGCAAAAGATCGGTGGTTGCAAAGTCAAACGGCTGGTCCGATTGCAGGGGGGCCAATGCCATTTGCATCATATCAACGAGAGCGGTTTGCATGTTGGGGGCGGTTGTCGTGTCAAAATAGCCAATGGCGCGCGCGGATTGGTCGATTGCAACGCGGTCTGTGGCGGCCAGCATGGCACGAAACTGTGGGGCCAGATCGGGGCTGAACGACCGGGTCGCGCCAAAATCCAGCAAAACGATTTGCTTGGTCACGGGGGCAAAGCGGAAATTGGCAAAGTTGGGGTCGGTTTGCATCAGGTTAAAACGGAAAAATTCATCCATGATCAGGCGGATAAGCAGGGTGATGACACGGTCGCGGTCAGCTTGGGGGGCGGTGGCCATATCTTCAATCGGGTGGCTGTCAATGAAATCCATCGCCAAGACGTTCGGACTGCTTAGGTCACTGTGCAGTTTTGGCACCAAAAACGCAGGGTTTTGTGCCAAAAGGCTGCCAAATTGCGCCAGTTGCGCCCCTTCGCGCAGATAATCCGCCTCTTCATGCAGTTGCGCGCGTGCTTGGGCCAGCATTGGCGCAAGGTCTAATGCGCCCGGCACCATGCCCGACAGGCGCAAAAGGGCGGCCACGTTTGATACATCGGCATCAATGCTGCCGCGCACACCGGGGTATTGCACCTTGATCGCCAGATCGCGGCCATCCTTGGTCTGTGCGCGGTGGACCTGCCCGATAGAAGCGGAGGCGATGGGGCGCACATCGAACCGCGCAAAATGGCTTATCCAACCTTTGCCCCATGCGGTGTCCAGCACGCCGCGCAATTGCTGGGGGGGCATATGGTCAGCGTCGGCGCGCAACTGTGCAAAGACCTGCGCCACCTCACGCGGTAAAAAATCACCCGTGTCCATAGAGATGAGCTGACCCATCTTTAACGCTGCACCCCGCAGTTGTGATAACTGCTGTGTCACCTTGCGGGCGTTGGTGGGGGTCAGCAACAAATCGGACAGGTTTGGACGGTTTCCCGATGCCACTTGGTGGACTGCGCCCACGGCCAAACGCCCCCCAATCCCAGCGACCAGCCCGCCCAAACCGACCAGCCGCGCAAAGCTGCTGCTAGGAACGGGGGACACATTGGGTTGATAAGCATTTACGCGCGGCGGCGTGGGCATTGATCGGCTTTCTGTGTTCATTTCCCGTATCTAGGGCAAATGATGATATTTACAGGTGGCGCGCGCTGTTTTTTGTGATGTGCTGATGGTTTTGCAATCGCCGCTTTGCCTGCGTACTTTTGATCCGCTCGCGGGTGCGATGCGCTGATAAACCCTAGCTGAACAGCACTGCGGGATGCCGAACTGGACTGCGCAAAAAACAAGCCATGGTGGATTGAAAGGGCAGATGGAGGCCCACAAAGGGCTCTCGCACATTCCTTGATTATTTCTTTTTTATTTTGGTCCTGCCGGGCCTGTTTGTCTTAATCACCTTGAAGGCGGTCTTGGCGCTTGCGCGTGACATAATTTGACTGGGCTGTTCTTCGACCCGGTTAAGGGTATGGAAGCGCTGCTGTTTCGTATCCGTCCGGTCTGACTGGTGTTGACTTATTCGGCAGCCCAGTTCCATGGCATGAGTTCTTCGAGGCGGGTCATCTTGTGGTCTGCAACGCGCTCGAGAACCCAGCGAAGCCAGGCTTCGGGATCTACCTTGTTCATGCGGGCGGTTTCGATGAGCGTGTAGGCTATGGCCGCAGCTTCACCGCCGCCCTTTGATCCCATGAAGAGATAGTTTTTGCGGCCGAGAGTCACCGGCCGAATTGATCGCTCACAGATGTTGTTGTCCAGCTCGAGCTGGCCGTTTTCAAGATAGGCCCGGGCCTTGGGCATGCGACCGAGCGCATAGCGGATAGCCTC
>NZ_FOCO01000008.1 GCF_900110135.1 Pseudorhodobacter antarcticus
CCTTGATGTAGGTTTCGTCCATGCGCCAAGATTCGGCGGTT
Source organism: Pseudorhodobacter antarcticus (assembly GCF_900110135.1). GTDB lineage: Bacteria > Pseudomonadota > Alphaproteobacteria > Rhodobacterales > Rhodobacteraceae > Pseudorhodobacter > Pseudorhodobacter antarcticus. Next base: position 42 of record NZ_FOCO01000008.1, read on the forward strand.
GGTTTCTTGCGGGACTGCGCTTGTGCCGCCATCAGCGGCGCAAACTTAACCACCCAACGGTTCAGCGTCCCATGATCAACATCAACGCCACGCTCCTCCATGATCTCCTCGAGATCGCGGTAGGAACCAGGGTAGCGCAGATAGAAGAAAACGGAATACAAGATCACTTCCTTTGGGAAATGTACGCCCTTGAAGTCAACCATCGCTCCGCCCCTCTCGTCCGCCACCTCTGCCACAAAATTACTGCCGCATCACGTGACCCGGCGAAAGTCAAAAAAGTTTGCGACAGAACCCGAGATTGTGGCCCAAGTCTTGGACTATGCCTCATGGGTCCGCACTCTCACCACGCCCGAGATTTATGAGCGTGCCGAAAAGCATCTTGGTGCACGTCTGGTCACGGCATTTCGGGAACGGTTCGGCGAAGGCATTCCAGAGCGGTTGAACGCGACACATTCCATGCTAATCGTCGCCAGCGAGCTTGACCCTGCTTCTAAACGCATTGTGGAATACCTGTCAGAAGAGCATGGTGTGGCGATCAACACGGTATTTTTTAATGTTTTTGAGGCAGAAGGTCGCGAATGGTTGACTACAGATTTCCTGCTGGATCAAGACGCTGTGGAAGCACGTTCAGAACGCAAAGTGCGTGCGCCATGGTCTGGTTATTATTTTGCAAATGCCGGATTGGGCGACCATCGTTCTTGGGCCGATATGCGTCGATATGGGTTCATTTCCGCAGGTGGTGGGGAGTTTTACACCAAACGGCTTCAACAGCTCAGCGTGGGTGATGAGGTGTTCGTCTATGACAAAGGCAATGGCTACATCGGATATGGTTGCGTTAGCAGCGAAGCGCAGCCCGCGTCCGTCTTTATGACGCCTGACGGATTGTTGTTTGACCAACCGCTTGCCGAACCCCGTTTCAAACGTGTCGGGCAGCCGGAAGACCACGCCGAGCATGTGGTAGGAATTGAGTGGCGCAAGACAGTTGAGTCCGCCCATGCCAAGCGCTTCAAGGGTGCGTTTGCAAATCAGAACATCGTTTGCAAGCTGCGCGACGAGGCAACGGTGGACTTCCTGATCGCAGAATTCGGCGTCGAAAAACGCGTATGAGTTCTAAACTAGTCGCAAACTAACCGAGCAAGCGGACTGGTACCTATGCCCAAGAATTGGTGGGGATGATCCTCGCCTTTTTACTTTCTGCCGGCAAAATGTACAAATTCCTTATGAACATAACGCGGTGTTGCTGATACGGCCTGCGAAATATTATAGAAGCATCAGAGCGCATCTCCACGATCGCACAGCAGGCCAGTTGGTGGAGAGCGGCGCCCCAGTTACAGGAGGCGACTGTGCTATGCGATTTTAATGCGCCCATCAGGATAGGACGGGACAACGAAATTTCAGCGCGGGCAGTTGAAAGGTACAAATCGACATGCGATTCAATGCAATCAAACGCCGTGAACCCGAACTTCCAAGCGTTTTTTCTTTGTGGGGTATGTTGTGGGGTTGGCTTCGCGATTCATGATTTTACTTAATGAAAACAACATCCATTGGCGGAGAGCGTGGCCGCTACCTCGCCCTGCTGCTGCGCGCCTACCGCGACGGCATCCTGCGCCGCACCGATGTGACCCACGCGCAAGTGTTGGAATGGGCGCGGGGGCGGAAGCCCTAAGCCTCGCCGAAATAATCCTCATCAACCGACTTTATCACATATGTCGTGCGCGCCCGCACCCCGATGCCATATTTAATCATCAACCGCGCCAATTCCTGCCCGTTGATCAACACCACCCGGTGCTGCACCTTGCCCAGAAAACCCCGCGCCTCGGCTGAAAAATCGGACGTGGTGACAAACACCCCCTTCGTCGCCCCCTCGCCGTTCAGCGACCCCACAAATTGCTGGATCGCCGGACGCGAGATTTTGTTTTCGGGGGCATAGCGTTTGGCCTGAATATACACCGCATCCAGCCCCAGCGCGTCTTCAAAAATAATCCCGTCAATCCCGCCATCGCCGCTGGCCTTGGTCATATGGCTGTTGGCCAAATCGCCCTTGCCATATCCCATCGCACTCAACAGATCGAGGATAAGGCGCTCAAACCGGATGGGGTTCATGTCGTAAAGAATCGCCAGAAGGTCATCGCGCAGGGCGGATTGAAGGATTTTATCCGCCGCCTGCATCGCATCTTCCGGCGTCTGATCAACCGACAGCGCCGGCCCATCAGGGACGTATTCTTTTTCCTCAGCCTCTTTTTTATAAGCGAGCCGCCAGTCTGCAAAGGCATCAAACTGCTGCAAGGTTTTGTTATTCAATTCGGTCGGCTGTGTCGCCAGAAATTTGCGCCCCAAATCCGTGATCTCGTGCAAACCAGGCTTGGGCGAGGTTAACAGCCCCGCCTTGCCCATATAAGTCCGCGCCCAATTTGCGCGATTGCTGATCAACAATTGCCCACTCGGCAGTAATTCCGCTGCGTCTTCCTCGGATAGTTTGAAATGGGAAATCAAACCGGGGATGCAATCCGATACCCGCGTTTGCCCTTCATTGAACATCCGCAACAGCGGCAACATCATCGTCTGATAATCAGGAGCCGCCACAAAACCCCCGTAGGTCGGGGTTCACCCCGCACCCCCAACCTGCAATTCAAACCTTAAAATTCGGTTAACAAAAATCACCAAACCCTAATAAATCAACACCTTACCCGCCGCATCGCGCGCGATTTCGCACCCGCATCGCACCGCAAATCACGCCCGCTTCGCCACGCTCGCAACCCCCAAAACCGCCAAAACCCGCGCTTCAATCTGGGCCGCATCCATGCCCGCCACCTCATACATCCGTTCCGGGCTGGCTTGGTCAATAAAGATATCCGGCAGCACCATCGACCGATATTTCAGGCCTGCGTCAAACACCCCTTCATCTGCCAACAATTGCGCCACGTGAGATCCGAAGCCCCCAACGGCCCCCTCCTCCACCGTCAGCAAAACCTCATGCCGGGCGGCCAGACCGAGGATCATATCCCGGTCCAAAGGCTTGGCAAATCGCGCGTCCGCGACCGTGGGGGTGATGCCCCGCGCGGCCAAACATTCGGCCGCTTTCATCACCTCCGCCAACCGCGTCCCGAAGGATAAAATCGCCACCCGCGCGCCCGCTTGCACAATGCGGCCCTTGCCAATTTCAATCGGGATGCCCCGTTCCGGCAGTTCCACCCCCACGCCGTCGCCACGCGGAAACCGGAACGCAATCGGCCCCGTATCATGCGCCGCGGCGGTGGCCACCATATGAACCAGCTCCGCCTCATCCGCCGCGGCCATCACCACGAAACCGGGCAAATTCGCCAAAAACGCCACATCAAACGCTCCCGCATGGGTCGCGCCATCCGCCCCCACCAGCCCCGCCCGATCAATCGCAAACCGCACGGGCAGGCGTTGAATGGCCACGTCATGCACCACCTGATCATATCCGCGCTGCAAAAACGTGGAATAAAGGGTGCAAAACGGCTTCATTCCCCCTGCCGCCATGCCAGCCGAAAACGTCACCGCGTGCTGCTCCGCGATGCCCACATCAAAACACCGCCGGGGGAATCGTTCGGCAAAAAGGTTCAACCCGGTCCCGTCCGGCATCGCGGCTGTGACGGCCACGATTTTATCATCGCGGCTCGCCTGATCTATCAAGGCCTGCGCGAAAACTTTGGTATAGCTGGGCGCGTTGGAGGGCGTTTTTTTCTGCTCGCCTGTCAGCACATCAAATTTCGCGGTGGCGTGGCCTTTGTCGCGGGCCGCCTCGGCCGGCGCGTATCCCTTGCCCTTTTTGGTGATCACATGGATCAACATCGGCCCTATCGCGCGGTCGTGGACGGTGCGCAAAACGGGCAACAGCTGGTCCAAATCATGCCCGTCGATGGGGCCGACATAGGAAAACCCCAACTCCTCAAACAACGTGCCGCCTATGGTCATGCCTTTCAGCATCTCTTTGGCCCGTCGCGCCCCTTCTTGGAAGGGCGGCGGCAGGAAACTGACAGCACCTTTGGCGACTGCTTTCAAATCCTGAAACGGCGCGCCAGTGTAAAGACGCGTCAGGTAGGACGACAGCGCGCCCGTGGGCGGCGCGATGGACATTTCATTGTCGTTCAAAATCACAAACAGGCGTTTTTTCAAATGGCCTGCGTTGTTCATCGCCTCAAACGCCATGCCCGCACTCATCGCGCCATCGCCGATCACCGCCACCGCATCACCGGGGTCACCACCCAGATCGGCCGCCACCGCAAAGCCCAAAGCGGCAGAGATGGAGGTGGAGCTGTGGGCCGCACCGAACGGGTCATAGGGGGATTCGCTGCGCTTGGTGAACCCTGAAAGCCCCCCTTCGGTCCGCAAGGTGCGGATACGGTCGCGCCGCCCGGTCAGGATTTTATGAGGGTAGCATTGGTGGCCCACGTCCCAGATAATCTTGTCGCGCGGCGCATCGAAAATCGCATGAAGCGCCACGGTCAGTTCCACCACGCCAAGGCCCGCGCCCAAATGGCCGCCCGTCACCGACACCGCCGAAATCGTTTCCGCGCGCAATTCATCCGCCACTTGGCGCAGCTGGCGGTCGGTCAGGGATTTCAGGTCGGACGGCAGGGTGACGCGGTCCAGCAGCGGGGTTTTGGGGCGGTCGGTCATGGTCTGTCAGCTTTCCCGCGCGATCACGAAACGTGCCGCAGCGATCATGTTATTTGCCCGCGCACCGTAAGGCGAAAGGGCGGTTTTGGCCTCATCAATCAAGGCGCTGGCCCGCGCGCGCGCGCCGTCCAGCCCCATCAGGGAAACAAAGGTGGCCTTGCCCGCCTGCGCATCCTTGCCCAGTCGTTTTCCAGCCTTGTCCGCGTTGCCCGTCACATCCAAGATGTCATCCGCGATTTGAAAGGCAAGGCCCATCGCGGCGGCATAACGCCCCAAGGGGGCCGGGTCTGCGCCCGCCAAAACCGCGCCAGCGGTGGCTGACCATTCAAACAACGCGCCGGTTTTGCCAGCTTGCAGCCGGGTGATTTGGGGCAGGGTCAGAGGGGCGGTGGCGGTTTCGGCGGCGATGTCCAACGCTTGGCCCAGCACCATGCCGCGCGCGCCCGCCGCCCGCGCCATGCCCGCGATCAGGGGCAGGCGGTGGGGGCCAAGGGCGGGGTCAGTCAGCAAATCAAAAGCAAGCGTTTGCAGCGCGTCCCCCGCCAGCACCGCCACGGCATCATCCCATTTGCGGTGCACGGTGGGCAGGCCGCGCCGCAAATCATCATTGTCCATGCAAGGCAAATCATCATGCACCAGCGAATAAGCGTGCATCGCCTCAATCGCCGCTGCGGCCGCTATGGCGTTTCCAACGGCAATCCCGTGCAGGGCGGCGGATTCCAAAACGAAAAACCCGCGCAGGCCTTTGCCGCCCGCGCAGGCGTAGCGCATGGCGTGGATGACGGGTTCATCATCCAGATCGCGCATCGCCGCGTCCAGCCGAGCTTGCACCTGAACCGATGATGCGGCCAGCAGGGCAGGAAAGCTCACATCCCCTCCGCCGGGGTGGTGCCGATGGCTTGGCCATCCTTGGCGCGGATCATTTCGACCTTATCCTCCGCCTCTTTCAACTTGGCGGCGCAATGCGATTTCAGGGCCGCGCCGCGTTCATAAAGGGCAATCGACGCCTCCAGCGGCACCTCGCCACGCTCCAGTGAGGTGACGACGTGTTCAAGCGCGCCCATCGCCTCTTCAAAGCTCATCTCTGCCACGGGTTTATCGGTCATGTCCGCGTTCCTTCAATACTGCCACATGTGCGGCGGTGGATGCCGCCAGTGCTGCCAGATCATAACCGCCCTCCAGCGCCGATACCACCCGCCCCGCGCAATGGGCATCGGCCAGATCGCAAATCCGGTGCGTCAGCCAGGCGAAATCATCGGTTGACCAGTTCAGATTTGCCAGCGGGTCGTCGCGGTGGGCATCAAAGCCAGCGGAGATCAGAATCAATTCGGGTTTGAACGCGTCGATTTGGGGCAGGATATGGGCAGTATAGGCCGCGCGCATATCGGTGCCGGTGCTGTGAGGGCGCAGGGGCAGGTTGATGATTTGGCGGTGCCCGCCTGTTTCATGCGCCGCACCTGTGCCGGGGTAGAGGGGCATTTGGTGGGAGGAGGCGAATAGGATGCGCGGTTCATTCCACAAAAGGTCTTGAGTGCCGTTGCCGTGGTGCACGTCGAAATCCACAATCGCCACGCGCGACAGGTGGTGATGGTCCAGCGCGTGTTTGGCGGCGATGGCCACGTTTCCAAACAGGCAAAACCCCATCGCGGTGTCCGTTTCGGCGTGGTGGCCGGGGGGACGGGTCGCGATAAAGGCGTTGGTGGCGGTGCCTGCCAGCACCATGTCCACGGCGGCGCAAACTGCCCCCACCCCACGCAGGGCGGCGGTTTGGCTGCCGGGGGCAAGGTAGGTGTCGCCGTCAATTTGTGCCCAACCTTTGGCCGGAATGGCGGCGCGGATGCGGGCAAGGTAGGCGGGGGGGTGGCAGCGCAGAATGGCGGCATCGGTGCCCATTGGCGCGTCCATCCGCAGCAAATCCATCCCCGTAAGGGCTGTTTGCACCGCCGCCAGACGTGCGGCCTGTTCGGGGTGGCCGGGCGGTTCGGCGTGCAGATCGCAATCGGGGTGGGTGAACAGTGCTGTGGTCATGGTTGCGCGGGTCAGTCGGGGGCAAGCATGTAGCCGGACCCGCGCACGGTTTGCAAATAGCGCGGCTGTTTGGGGTCATGTTCGATTTTGCGGCGCAGACGGGTGATTTGCACATCCACCGCACGCTCTTGGCCCGTTTTTTCCTCGGCCGAGGCATCCCGCCCTAAATCGCCCGCAAGGGTTTCGCGGCTGATGGGGTTGCCGGGTTGGGCGGCGAAAATGCGCATCAATTGCGCCTCGGTCGCGGTCAGGCGCACGGGGTCGGTGCCGTGCCACAATTCACCCCGGTCAATGTCATAGCGAACGGGGCCAAGGTGCAGCACTTTTGGTCCCGCCTCGGTCTGGGCCTGTGGGACACGGCGCAGAATGGCGTTGATGCGCAGCAACAGCTCCTTGGGTTCAAAAGGTTTGACAAGGTAATCATCGGCCCCCGCCTCCAACCCCTCAATCCTACTCGATGTCTCGCCCCGCGCGGTCAAAAGCAAAATGGGCACTGACAGCCGTTCGCGCAATTCGCGGGTTAACGCGATACCGTCGACGCCGGGCATCATCACATCCAACACGATCATATCAAATTCAAGGCCGCCCAGCAGCCTGCGCGCTTGCGCCCCATCGCGGGCAATGGTGACCAAAAACCCGTTGCGCATCAGGAATTTTTGCAACAATCCGCGGATGCGTTCATCGTCGTCCACCACCAGCAGGTGCGCTTGTGCGTCGGGGATCATATGCTCGTCTCCTTCAGGCTTTGGTATTGCCGCCGCGCGCCGTCGTCCATCATCGCCTCTAGCACTTGGCGAAACCCTTGCACCGCACCCGGCCCTGCGGCGCGGTAGGCGGCGCGCATGCGGGCGCGTTGGGCGTCAGACAGGCTGCGTTCCAATTCCGCGCCCTTTTTGGTCAGATGCAAGTGGCGTTCGCGTTTGTCGGCCTGACCCACCCGGCTTTCGACCAAACCATCCGCGATCAAACTGCGCAGCACGCGGTTCAGCGATTGTTTGGTGACGCCCAGAACGGCCAGCAGGTTGTTGACGGTGGTGGCAGGACTGCGGTGGATGAAATGCAGCGCGCGGTGGTGCGCGCGGCCATAATCCATGCCGCCCAAAATCCGGTCCGGGTCGGCGGTAAAGCCGCGATAGGCGAAAAACATCGCCTCAATCCCTTTGCGGACCTGATCATCGGTCAGAAACAGCAGGGTTTCGCCCGTTTTCGATTGATCCATCCTGCCGCCTCCATTTCCCGCGCCTGACTGGTTTATGTCAGCCTTGTTGACTTTCCAAGTCTTGACTGTTAGCGAAATCGAGATTTTGCGCAACTTTATGTCCGCATCGGCCCTAATTTGCGCAATATATGAAAAATGATTGGGAAAGGGTGCCACATGGCCGGATATGATGATCGGGACGGGAAAATCTGGATGGATGGGGAATTGGTGGATTGGCGCGATGCCAATGTCCACATCATGACCCACGCGATGCATTACGCATCGTCGGTTTTCGAAGGGGAACGCTGTTACAACGGCAAGATTTTCAAGTCCGTGCAACATTCGGAACGCCTGCGCCGGTCGGGGGAATTGTTGGACATGCCGCTGCCTTATTCGGTCGCGGAAATTGAGGCGGCGAAGGACGCGACGCTGAAGGCCAACGGCCTAACCAACGCCTATGTGCGCGCAATCGCGTGGCGCGGCGCGGGCGAGGATATGGGCATCGCCGCCACCCGCAACCCGGTGCGCATGGCGGTGGCCGTGTGGGAATGGGGCAATTATTACGGCGATGCCAAGATGAAAGGCGCCAAGCTGGACATCGCAAAATGGAAGCGGCCCAGCCCAGAAACCATTCCGCATGATGCCAAAGCATCGGGGCTGTATATGATTTGCACCATGTCCAAACATGCCGCCGAGGCGAAGGGCTGTTCAGACGCGATGATGTTTGATTATCGCGGCTATGTAGCCGAGGCGACGGGCGCGAACATCTTTTTCGTGAAGGACGGCGTGGTGCATACGCCACTGGCCGATGGTATTTTGAACGGCATCACCCGGCAAACCGTGATCGGGATGCTGCGGGCCAAAGGGGTGGAGGTGGTGGAGCGCCGGATTGAAGCGCATGAGTTGGAAGGCATGCAGCAATGCTGGCTGACCGGGACCGCCGCCGAGATTACGCCCGTGGGCCAGATCGGGGATTATAATTTCGAGGTGGGGCAAATGGTGCGCGATTTGTCCGGTGAATATGAGGCGCTGGTGCGCGCCTGATTTGCGAAAAGCCCGGTGATTAAGCCGGGCTTTTTATTTACGCGGTATGCCCGCGTTCGATGCGCAGAAAGTGTTGCAGGCGCTGGGCATCGTCACGCTCGGTCGGGCGCTGCGTTAGGGCGCGAACGGCGGGATGCGTGGCCCCTTCATGCTTTGCAAGCGCCCAAAAATGTTGTTGGCGCGGGGCATCGGGGGCTGTGCGGTGATCGGCAAGATGTTTGGTCATAGGATCCTCCCAGATAACTGAAGGTTCATAATAGCATGGTTGAGGGCCAAAGTCGCCTTTGGCGTTCAACTTAGGCGGGCAATGGCCCAGCGGGCGGCATCGGCAACGGTATCATCCGGGTCGATTAAGTGCGGGGCGGCGGCGGTGCGCAAACTGGGGTTGCCGGAATTGCCAATTGCATACAGCACGTTGCGGATAAAGCGGTTGCGGCCAATGCGTTTGATGGGGCTGCCGGAAAACCGGGTGCGAAAAGCGGCATCATCCAAACTGGCAAGGTCTGCAAGCGGCGGCGCGCCAACGCGGCGGGCATAGCCAATCTCGGATGCGGCAACGGCAAATTTATTCCACGGGCAAATCGCCAAACAATCGTCGCAGCCGTAAATCCGGTTGCCCATCAGGGCGCGCAATTCAAGGTCCACGGGGCCTGCGTGTTCGATGGTCAGATAGGAAATGCAGCGGCGCGCATCCAACTGATAGGGCGCGGGGAACGCATTGGTGGGGCAAATATCCAAACACGCGGTGCAATTGCCGCAATGGCTGGTTTCCGGCCCATCGCGCGGCAAATCCAGCGTGGTGAAAATCGCGCCAAGGAAAAACCAATTGCCCAAGTCGCGGGACAGCAGGTTGGTGTGCTTGCCCTGCCAGCCCAACCCCGCCGCCTGTGCCAGCGGTTTTTCCATCACGGGGGCGGTGTCGACGAACACTTTAATTTCCGCCCCGGTTTGGTCCACCACCCAGCGCCCCAAGCGTTTCAACCGTTTTTTCACCAAATCATGGTAATCGCGCCCTTGGGCATAGACGGACACGGCGGCGCGGTCGCGCAAGGCCAACACGGGCAAAGGGTTTTCGGGGGGGGTATAGGGTTCGGCCAGCATAATCACCGACCGCGCGTCGGGCCACAGGGCGGCGGCGGACCCGCGCCATGCCATCCGTTCCGCCATCCAGCCCATTTGGCCGTGGCGGCCCAAATCGACGAATTGCGCAAGGCGGTCGGGGGTGTGCGGGGTGGCATCTGGCGCGCAAATGCCCATCGCGGCGAACCCTTCCGTCAGCGCGCGGGCGTGCAGGGTGTCGCGAAACGCCTGCACTGCGGTCAGGCGGCTTGTGGCGCGCGCGCCTCGGTCAGAATGGCGTGCAGTTTGGCGGGGTCGTTGTTGGCGCGCAGTTTTGTCACCACGCCCGCGTCGCGCATGGTGCGCGATACCAAGGCCAGCGCTTTCAAATGGTCCACACCGGAATCCTTGGGCGCAAACAGCGCGAACACCAAATCGACGGGCTGACGGTCCACCGAATCGTAATCCAACGGTTTTTCGATACGGAAAAACACGCCGATAATCTTGTCCAATTCCTGCAACCTTGCATGCGGCAAGGCGATGCCGTGGCCCACACCTGTGGGGCCAAGGCTTTCGCGTTCCTGAAGCCCGTCCACCGCGATGGACGGGTTCAGACCATGAACGATCGACATTATCTCTCCAATCTCTTGGAAGAGGCGTTTTTTGCTGGTCAGATGGCCAAGCACGCGCACCGCACCGGGTGCCAGTAGGGAAGAAATGTCCATGGTCCGTTTTGTATCCTGCGCCACACAGCGGCGCTTTACTTGATGTGTCGCGGGTCGATCCAGCCAATATTTCCGTCATCGCGACGGTAAACGACGTTCACCCCACCGTGTTTCGAGTTGCGGAACACCAGCATGCGTTGCGCGCCCAGTTCCAGCTGCATGACCGCCTCCCCGACCGAGACTGTGGGGACTTTCGTCTCCATCTCGGCGATGATCATGGGCTGGAGCGACTCGGGCTCAACGTCCTCGTGTTCCTCATTTCCGGCGAGGATATAGGACGAACCGCCGTCAAACTCAACCGGGGTAACGCGGTCGCGGTGATGATCGCGCAAACGACGCTTGTAGCGGCGCAGCTGTTTGTCCATTTTTTCGCGGCACGCCTCGAACGCTGGGTATATTTCGTGCGCTGTGCCGCGCGCTTGGGCCGTAAGGCCGGTGGACAGGTGGATCGTCGCTTCGCAGACCATTTCATGGGCAACACGGGAAAACATAACAACGGCCTCGGTCGGGCGTTGGGCGTATTTTTCCACCGTCTCGCCCAGCTCGGCCTTCACATGGGTTTGAAGCGCCTCACCGATGTCCATGTTTTTTCCGCTGATCTGATACCGCATAATCCCTCCTTCGTGTTTCCAAAGGGGCGGCCCGCACAGATTGAACACAGTGCAAAACGCCCTGTCAATGGCAGACGCGCGCAGGCCCAAAGGGATATTTCTGTTATATCCGGCGCAGTTAGCAGCCGGGAACGCAGATACCCAAATGGCGCGATGCGCACCATCAACCCTTGCAGTTGGCGACAGACGGGGGGCAGTTGTCAATGGGGACGTGACCAAACCGGATGAATTATCGCGGGTTTGTGCCGCCGTGTTGGCCTGCATGGCGGCCAGCATTTTCAAGGGGGCATCGTTCAGGAAATGCGAAAGTTTTGACCCAAATACACGCGCCGCACGTTTTCATCGCGCACCACCTCATCTGTGGTCCCGCTCATCAACACGGTGCCGTCGTGCAGGATATAGGCGCGGTCCACGATTTCCAGCGTTTCGCGGACGTTGTGATCGGTGATCAAAACGCCAATGCCCCGGCGTTTCAAATCGCTGACAAGGTGGCGAATTTCGCCCACCGCAATCGGGTCCACGCCCGCAAAGGGTTCGTCCAGCAGCAGGTATTTCGGGTCCGCCGCCAAACAGCGCGCGATTTCCACGCGGCGGCGTTCCCCCCCCGACAGGGCCAGCGCGGGCGCGCGGCGCAGGTGGGTGATCGAAAATTCCGACAGCAATTCCTCCAACCGCTCGCGGCGTTTGTGGCGGTCGTTCAGGGTGATTTCTAGCACGGCGAGGATGTTATCCTCCACCGACAGGCCGCGAAAAATGCTGACTTCTTGTGGCAAATATCCAATGCCAAGGCGGGCGCGGCGGTACATTGGCAGGTTGGTGACATCGACATCATCAATCATAACCTGCCCCCCTTCGGGAGAGACGAGGCCTGCGATGGAATAAAAACAAGTGGTTTTGCCGGACCCGTTTGGGCCCAACAGGGCAACCACCTCTCCGCGGTTCAGGTGCATGGATACATCGCGAATAACAGGGCGTTTTTTATAGCTTTTGCGCAGGTTTTGGATCCGCAGGCCCGCGCCGCCGCGTGTCACCGTAAGGTCGGGTTTGCCCAGCATCAGTTTTTGGCCGCGCCCGGTTGGAACACGGTTTGCACGCGCCCTTCCATCACCCCGGTTCCGGCTTTTAGGTCAATCACCAGCGTTTGACCGGACAAGGCGCTGGCCCCTTGGGTCAACAAAACATCGCCGGTCATCACCACATTGCCGCTGTCGATGGTGTACACCGCATCTTGCGATTCCGCCGCGTCGGTCGCGTTGATCAAGGTTACGCCACCGCTGGCGAACAGTTTGGAAATGCCCGACCCATCGGCGGTGTATTCCACTTTGACCTGTGCCGCCGACAGGCGCATGTCGCCTTGGCCCACCAAAACATTGCCGGAAAACACAGCCGTTCCATTGGCTTGGTTGACGGTCAACTGGTCTGATGACACTTCAACCGGCAGGGTGGTGTCTTGTTTCAACCCGCCAAAGGCGATGTTTGCCGCTTGGGCAGATGCCATTACGGGCAAGGCAAGGGCTGCCAACAGGGCCGTCATCCGAAATGCGTTCAACATGGCCTGTCCTAAATCACTTGGGGCTTGGGGGGGTGTATAGCAGCCTGACCCCCTCTTTGAAAACAAGAAGATATTGGCCGGACCCATCTGGATTTTGGGTGATCGTCATTTGCCCAGCGGAAAACGGGCCAGAGGGGGAGGTGCCTGCGATCGGGGTGTTGGAGATCACAGAGGTGCGATCCAGCGCGGCTGTCATCGCCTCGGTCGTGATTTCATAGCCCGATGAGGTGGTGATCGTGACGCCCCCTGTCGCGTTGAAGGTGTTTTGGGGAATGTCGAACATGCCGTTTGTTGCGACCATTTTGGTGCTGCTGCCGTCTGGCGCCTCTAGGGTCACGATCAAGGCAGTGGCGCTGGCCCCGGTGGCGTCGCCTTGCTGCGGGCGGGCCTGATCGGCGGTGATCGTTAGGGCCGCGCCATCATCAGTGACGCCCGCCCAATTGGGTTGGGTAAGGCGGGGTTCGCGAATCCGGTCCTCAACATCCACCTCGGCAAAGGGGATGGCGTCGTTTGGGTCCACGGTGCGCGACATCAAAAACAGCGTCGACAAAATCGCCAGCGCCAGCAAGGGCAGGGCCACTTTCAGCCATGCCACCGCTGTTGAATGGAAGGTGTCGTGCTGGGTCATCGCGCGGTTGCCTTTGGATTTCAGGTCAGCTTAAACGGCCTTGCCCGGTTCGCCAAGCGGGGCTGGGGCGCGCTTTGGGCGGGGGTCCGCTTAGTGGTGGTAGATATCCAGCGGGGTGTCGTAGCCCATCAGGTCCAATTCCGCGCGCGTGGGCAGGAAATGGAACAGGCGTAGGGCCAGATCAAGGCGATCCTCGCGGATCAGCCGCGCCTCCAGCGCCTCTTTCAGTTTGTGCAGGTAAAGGACGTCGGAGGCGGCATATTCTTTTTGCGCGTCGGTAAGTTGGGCGGCACCCCAATCCGATGTTTGCTGTTGTTTGGATACGTCCACGCCGACCAATTCGGCCAGCAGATATTTTAGTCCGTGACGGTCGGTGAAAGTGCGGATGAGGCGGGAGGCGATTTTGGTACACCACACCGGGGCCGTCACTACCCCGAAAGCGTTTTGAAGGGCGGCGACATCAAAGCGGCCAAAGTGGAAAAGTTTGGTCACATTTGGGTCGGTCAGCAGCCGTTCCAGATTTGGGGCCGCAGTTTGGCCCTTGGCGATTTGGACCAGATGGGCGTGGCCATCGCCCGACGAAAGCTGAACCACGCAGAGGCGGTCGCGGCGCGGATCAAGGCCCATGGTTTCGGTATCAATCGCGACCAGCGCGCCGAGGTTCAGCCCATTGGGCAGGTCATTTTGATACAGATGAATGGTCATGGGAATGCTTTTCTGTTGGGGCCGTTGATGCGGGGCTTATAGGCGGGGTGGGGGTGGGTTGCCAAGCGGTTGCGCGGTTGGGGTGCGAATTGGATGAGGTGGTTCGCGCGCGATGCGGTCGGTAAGATGTTGAATTTGTTGGGTTTTTATAAAAGTGTTTACTTTATTTTAAGGTTTGGATTGCGGTTTGCGTAAGCCGGGGTGAACCCCGACCTACGCTGTGGTGGCCAATGTTTCGAATATGGCGCGCAGATCGGCGTCGGATGCGGTGTCCAGCGCGCCTGCATCCACCTCATCCTCGGTCCAGGACCAGGTTTGCGCGGGGTCGTGCAGCATGGCCCAATCGCCAAACAGGCGGGTTTGGATGGGGGCGGACAGGCGCAGCTTCACCGCGAGGTGCCGATCATCACGGCGGATGCGGTCGTAGGCGGCGTGGACGGCGGCGGCGGGCCCTTCAAGATATTGCAGGTAAATGTCGCGGCGGCAGACCAGTGCGCCTGTGATGCCATCGCGCGTGTTGCAGCGGCGCGCATCCAGCAAGACACCGCTGAGAATGGCGCTGTCAAACCCGAAAGGCTGTGAGGAATAGGTGATTTGGATGAGGTCGGTCATGGATGTGCCCCCGTGATTTGGTTGCAGCCACGTTAGGCGAAAATGCGGGGGGAGTCGTTGGGAAAATAGCAGGAGCGGGGGGAAAATGGCGGGGGCGGGTAATTTTTACAGCGTGGGAGGGCCGGTGGGTTGCACCCACCCTACGCGCGGGGCGGCGTTTTGGTATAGTGCAAGGTGCCTGCGATGCGCGGGGTGCTGTTGGCATCTGTTGGGTGGTTGATGCCGTCCAAGACCGGAGTTTGGGGGAAATCAAACGGGCTGATGCCCGCCAAGCACGCCAGATTAATGCCGAGTTGATGCGGGTTTGAGCGGCGTTGGTGGTGGGTGTAGATGCCGCAAAGGCTGCAAAACCAATGTTTGGCGGATTTTGTGTTGAATTGGTACAGGGTCAGCAGGTGTTGCCCTTGAATAAATTCCAACCCATCCAGCGGGGCGGACACGGCGACAGCGCCACGCATGGTGCAATACGAACAGGTGCATCGGCGGCGGGTGTTGAACCCATCGGTCAGGCGCACGCGAAATTTTACCGCGCCGCAATGGCAAGCCGCAAGGTGGGTGGTCATGTTCCCGGTCCTTTGGGTTGTGGGTAGGGTGGGTGCAACCCACCGCCCCTTTTTGCCGCGCCTTTACCCCCGAAGCGTGCCGCCTGTCGCTTTGCTGACTTTCTCGATAATTTTGGCGCAGACCGCCTCAATCTCCTTGTCCGTCAGGGTGGCGGTGGTGGGTTGCAGGCGCACGGTTAGGGCGATGGATTTTTTGCCTATCCCCATTTGCGCCTCGGCCTTTTCGCCCATGAATTGGTCGAACAGTTGGACCGAAGTGATCAGGGCTTTGTCTGCGCCTTGGGCTGCGTTCAGGGCTGTCAGTGCCTCTACAGTCTTGTCGACCACAAAGGCGAAATCGCGGTCCACTGCTTGCAGCCCGCTGATCGCCAGCGCGGGGCGGGTGGTGGTTTTGACCTTTGGCAGCGGCACGCTGGTGGGATAGACGGTAAAGGCCATCACTGGCCCTTTCAGGTCCATTTCCGCGACGATTTTGGGGTGGATTTCGCCGTAAGTGGCCAGCGTGTTGGGGCCAAGTGCAATGGTGCCTGCGCGGCCCGGATGGAACCAAGCGGGCACTTTGCGGGTGATTTGGGCGCGGGCGGGGGCACCGAGGGCGGCCAGCACCGCCTCTGCATCGGCTTTGGCATCGTAAATATCAGCGGGTCGGCGGCTGCCGAACGGGTCGCGCGGGGCGGTTTGGCCGATGAGTATGCCCGCCGCTTGGGTGTGTTGTTCGCCGGGTTCGCCACCGCTGAAGGCGGGGCCCACCTCGGCCAGTTGCATGTCCATGAACCCGCGCGCTTGGTTGCGGACGGCGGCGCGCAGCAGGCCCGGCAGCAGGTCGGGGCGCAGGTGCGACATTTCCGAGGAGATGGGGTTATCGACCCGCACCGCATCGGTGCCACCGCCAAACAGCGTGGCGGATTGGTGGTCGATGAAGCTGTAGGTGACACATTCATTATACCCCAGTGCCGCCAGCGTGCGGCGCGCGCTGCGGTCGCGGGTTTGCGCCGTGGTTAGGATGGGGGCGGGGATACCCGGTGCCGTGCGGGCCAGTGGTTTGCCGACGAGTTTGGACAGGGATGCGATGCGGGCGATTTCTTCGACCAAATCCGCCTCACCCTGCACATCGGGGCGCCATGTGGGCGGCGTGGCGAGGGTGCCGGTAAGGGTGAAGCCCAAAGCCGTGAGGGTTTGGCGTTGGGTTGATTCGGGGATGTCCATACCCACCAAGGATGCGGTGCGGGTGGCATCGAACTTGTATTGGCGCGTGGTGTCGATGGCCGCCCCGTTGCTGGTGATTTCAGACGCTTCGCCGCCGCACAGATCAAGGATCATTTGCGTGGCGGCGTGCAGGCCCGGCAGGGTGAACGCAGGGTCGACCCCGCGTTCAAAGCGGTAGCGGGCATCAGAGTTGATTTTAAGTGCGCGCCCGGTGGCGGCGATGGTGATCGGGTCCCACCACGCGGATTCGAGATAGACATCGGTGGTGGTGTCCGTGACGCCGGATGCCTGCCCGCCCATGATGCCCGCAAGGGATTCGGGACCGTTGTCATCGGCGATAACCATGTGGGTGGGGGCAAGGCTGTAGGTTTTGCCATCCAGCGCCAGCAGGGTTTCGCCTGCCGCTGCGGGGCGGATGTGCAGCGTGCCAGTGACATGGGCGGCATCGAACACATGCAAGGGTCGGTTGAGGCCGATGGTGAAGTAATTGGTAATGTCCACCAGTGCGGAAATGGGGCGCAGGCCGATGGCGCGCAGGCGGGCTTGCATCCATTTGGGCGAGGGGCCGTTTTTGACGCCGCAGATGAGGCGACCCGTGAAATGCGGGGCCTTGGTGGCGAGGTCGGGGTGGATTTCGACGGTGATCGGGCAGGGGAATGTGCCTTTGATTTCCGGCGTTTCCATGGGTTTTAGGGTGCCAAGGCCGCGTGCGGCAAGGTCGCGGGCAAGGCCGCGCACGCCAAGGCCATCGGGGCGATTGGGGGTGATTTTGACGTAGATCATCGGGTCGTTCAGGCCGCGATAGTCGATGAAGCGTGCACCAAGCGGTGCGTCAGTGGGCAGGTCGATGATGCCATCGTGATCGTCCGACAGCATCAATTCGCGTTCGGAACACAGCATCCCGTTGCTGTCCACGCCGCGAATGTTGCCCGGTTTCAGGTCCACGCCCGTGCCCGGCACATGGGTGCCAACGGGGGCGAACACGCCGACCAACCCGGTGCGGGCGTTGGGGGCACCGCAGACGACTTGGATTTCCTGCGGTTCGGTGCCCGGCCCGTTCGGATAGGTTTCCACGCGGCACAGGCGCAGACGGTCGGCGTTGGGGTGCTGAACCGCCTCTATCACCCGGCAAATGCGGAAGGCGCCAAGGGTGTCGGCGGGGTTTTCCAGCCCTTCCACCTCATGCCCCAGATCGGTGAGGGCGAACAGGATGTCGTCCAAAGGGGCGGTGGTTTCCAGATGATCCTTGAGCCAGGATAGGGTGAATTTCATGGCCGCGCCCCTTTTTTCGCGGTGGTCAGGGGTTTGCGCCCGATCACCCGCATTTTAGATATAATTTACCGCTTTACTGATGCGATGTTGGCCTGAGGGATACGATTATGCCAGCCAATTGAAAAGACCGGATTGGCGGAATTTGCGTGGTTTTGGCCGCGCGGGTCTTGCGGTGTTTCGTGCATGGAAACGGCCTGTTGCTGAAAGGCAGCGGGATTAGGTGCATTTCGTTCAGTTTTTTGCTGTAGAAGCCATGCGATGGAGCATTGGCTGGAGATTCCCAAAGACCGCAAAAGACTGCCCGTGGGGCGGTTGTGCTTGATTATGGCATTGGTGGTTTTGATGATGATGATGCTGTCGGTGCGCAAATCGCAGCACGCGCGGTCGGATGTTGCGGTGGCGCGGGCGGATTAATCTGTCGCGATCAAGGCTGCATTTGGGTCGGTCAGGTGGGCGATAAGCCAAGGTAGGGCGCGGGTATTTAAGGCGTGCATGGGTGCATCAAGATGCGCGGGGCTGTCGGCAACGTCTAAATAAATCAGGATGGCGGTATCGGGCACGGGCAAAAACTGCGCCAAAGGGACCACATCATCGTGCAGCCACGGGCCAAGCGGCGTTTCGGACAGGGGCGACCAGCCCAGATTTATGTCACAATCAAACCCAAAGCGGCTGCGCTGCAGTTGGATGGACACCGTGCCAAGCGGGCCGGATTTGGCCCATGATCGCGGTTTTTTGGTAAAGCCGTGGGCGGCGGCGGTGGTGTCGATGGCGGCGATGATTTGGGTGATCGCCGCGTCGCGTTTGGCCGGGAAATTGGGGTCACTGGCGGCGATGTGCATGCGGACCATGTTATCGGGCTGGTGGGGTTCGCGTTCGGGTGCGCTTGCGGGCGGGGGGGCCGCCGCGATGGGGTCCGCTGCCAGATCCGCTGCCAGTTCCGCAGCGTTTGTTGGGCCGGGTTTGGCGAACCGGGCGCGAAGCCATGAGGGCAGGGGCATTGGGGAACCTGATGTTGGGCGCGTTCGGCGTAAGGTCGCACGGATGGTCGGGCGAGGGAAGGCGGCAGGCGCGGTTTTACCTTTTGCGCCCTGCGCAGGGCCGATAGACAGGCGGGGACATAGATCAATCGGGGGCAGATATGACGGTATATCCTGTGGTGAAAACGGGCGCGGACGTGTCGCGGCAAGTGTTGGCGGACCACCCCGATTTGATGGTGGTGGCGTTTCGGTTTGATGCAGTGGGGGCCGAAGGCGCGCTGCACGACCATGTGCATGTACAATCGACATTTGTGCAGGCCGGGCGGTTTCGGTTCACGCTGGGGGATGCGGTGCGCGAGGTGGGGCCGGGTGACAGCTTTGTGGTGCCATCGGGCGTGCGGCACGGCTGTGTGTGTTTGGAACCGGGGGTGCTGATTGACAGCTTTACCCCCCGGCGCGATGATTTTTTGTAACCGCTTATGGCCGCTTTTCAGATCAGATAAGCGGCTGGCAAATCTCGGTCACCAATTCCGCCGCTGGGGTGTCGCGGGGGGAGTTGAGGTACACCTCATAACTTGGGTGGCTGGACAGGGTTTCGCCGGATTTGGCCAGCCATTCGGTGTAAAGATAGGCATAGGCGGCGGGCAGGCCCGCGTAATCGCCTGTAAACCGCAGCACGGCGTGGCGGCCTGTGGGCAAGGTGATGCCCAAAAGCGGCGCATCTGCGGGCACGGTTTTGGGGGCGGTGACGCCCGCAAAAGACCGCAGGTTGGCCATCGGCACTTGGGCCGGATTGTCATAGAAAATGGCGACCATTTGGCGGGTTTTATCGGTCAGATCGCGCGCATCCAGTGTTTCAAACAGCCGCGTATAGGTGTCTGACAGCAGGGTGTAATCACCGCTATGGGCCAGCCCGACAAGGGTGCGGGAACGGAGTTTTTTGACATCGACGGTGAACATGGCGGCACTTTCTGGATTTGAGCCCGAGGTTACACCCGCCTTAGCAGGGTTTTTGGCGGCGCGAAATCGTGTTCAGTTGCATTGGGGCGGTTCTGGGGCCATATAGCGGGCTGAATACGAAAGCGGAGAGACAGATGAACTATCTCGAGTTTGAAAAGCCATTGTCGGAAATTGAAGGCAAGGCCGAGGAGCTGCGCGCCATGGCGCGGTCAAACAAGCAGATGGATGTTGAAAAAGAAGCGGCGCAGTTGGACGCCAAAGCGGCGACGATGCTGCGCGATATGTACAAGAATTTGACGCCTTGGCAAAAGTGTTTGGTGGCGCGCCACCCCGACCGCCCGCATTGCATGGCCTATATCGACGCGCTGTTTACCGAATTTACGCCGCTGGCGGGCGACCGGAATTTTGCCGATGACCATGCGGTGATGGGTGGTTTGGCGCGGTTTAATGATGCGCCCGTGGTGGTGATTGGCCATGAAAAAGGCCATGATACCAAAACCCGGATTGAACGGAATTTTGGCATGGCGCGGCCCGAAGGGTATCGCAAGGCCGTGCGGTTGCTGGATTTGGCGCATCGGTTTGGCCTGCCTGTGGTGACGTTGGTGGACACGCCCGGCGCATACCCCGGCAAAGGTGCGGAGGAGCGCGGGCAGTCGGAGGCGATTGCGCGGTCCACCCAGAAATGTTTGGAAATTGGCGTGCCGTTGGTGTCGGTGATTATTGGCGAAGGCGGGTCCGGTGGGGCCGTCGCCTTTGCCACCGCCAACCGCATCGCGATGCTGGAACATTCGGTGTATTCGGTGATTTCGCCCGAAGGCTGTGCTAGTATTTTGTGGAAAGACAGCGATAAAATGCGGGAGGCGGCGGAGGCGCTGCGCCTGACAGCGCAGGATTTGCAGAAATTGGGCGTGATTGACCGGATTATCACTGAGCCTGTTGGCGGGGCGCAGCGCGGCAAGAAAGACACGATTGCCGCCGTGGGCAAAGCGATTGAGGCGATGCTGGGCGGGTTGGTGGCGATGAAGCCGGATGCGTTGATCAAGGACCGCCGGGCAAAGTTTATCGCGATGGGGTCCAAGGGATTGGCCGCTTAAATGGGCGCGTGGCCGGCATTGGTGTTGGCGGGGCTGTTAGAAATTGGCTGGGCGCTGGGCCTGAAATATTCGGACGGATTTACCAAGCTGGTGCCATCGGTGTTGACCGTTCTGGGCGCGTTGGCCAGTTTTTGGCTGTTAAGCCATGCGATGAAAACGCTGCCCGTTGGCACCGCCTATGCGGTTTGGGTGGGGATTGGCACAGTGGGCACCGCGACGCTGGCGGTGTTTTTGTTCAATGAGCCGGTCAATGTGATGCGTGTGGCCGGGATTTGCCTGATTGTGGCGGGGATTGTCGCGTTAAAACTGGCGTAGTTAGAGATACCGCCGGATTTCGCAGTTTTTCATATCAAACCCCGCGAGGGACCGGAACGTGTTGCAATGCCCCACGATTGCCAAAGGGCGTGTTTGGGCGTGGTGCAGCGTGTCGCGGAATTGGGCGATGCGGGTGTGGAACAGGTGTTCCGGCTCCTCGGCCACGCCGTTTTGGTTTTTGGGGCCGTTGTGCCACCAGACATCGGGCAGATGGTCAAAGCGCAGTTCGGGGAAATCACTAGCAAGGTGCGCGGGGCTGCGGCCCACATCGCAGCTGTGCCACAGATGTTCCACCGGACCTGCCGAGATTTCAATAGGGGCGATGCCGTCAAAGATGATCTTGGCGGTTTGAATGGCGCGGGTGAGGGGCGAACAGATCACCGATTGGATGCCAAGGGTGGCTGCGTGATCACGGGCGGCGCGGGCCTGCTGGCGGCCAAGATCGGTGAGGGGGGCGTCGAATATCAACGGGTCGGGCGCGCCATCGGTGTGGGCAGCGTTAAATTCGGATTGGCCGTGGCGGATAAGGTAGATGGGCATATGGGGCCTTTGCGCGGGTTTTAGCCACGCTAGGGCGCAAGGGGGGTGGGGGGCAAGCGGTTTGCCCCCCATTTGACCCTAGTGGGCCATGAAAATCGGCACTTCGGCGGTTTCCAGCATGTGGCGGGTGGCGCCGCCAAGGATCGCTTCGCGGAAGCGCGAATGGCCGTAAGCGCCCATCACGATCATATCGGCGTTTTGGTCGCGGGCGTGGCGGGCCAGCACGTCCGATATTCGCGGCATGGTGCGGGCCAGCACCGACACCTCGGCTTTGACGCCGTGGCGGACCAGCATTGTGCAAAGCGCGCCGCCGGGGTCGGACCGTTCGGGGCCGTGTTGCGGCGGGTCGATGATGGTGATGAACACCTTTTCGGCCTTTTGCAAAAACGGCAGGGCGTGGCGAATGGCGGTTAGCCCCTCGCGGCTTTGATTCCAGGCGACGACGATGCGTTTGCCGATGCTGCTGGCGTCCACGGTGGTGTCGGGCAGGATAAGAACCGGGGCTTGCCCTTCGAACATGGCGGATTCGACGATCGCCTCCTCTTCCTCGCCGTGTTTGGTGCCGTAGGGTTTGCCAAGGATGACCAGATCGGCAAAGCGGGCGCGCAGGGCGACGAGTTCGGTCATGCCGCCGATCATCGCAATCGCGGTTTCGGACGACCAGCGCAGGGCTGGGCCAGCGGCCCCGGCGGCGGTTCGGATTGCCGCCTCCACCGCTTTGACATCGGTGGTTGCGTTTTCTTGGGACAATTGCATCACCGCAACGCTGGCCCCCACGTAGGAATAGCTGATTTGCGAACGGTCAATCCCGATAGCGAGTGCATCAAGATGGGCGTCTTGGGCGATTGCAAGGCTGGCCGCCGCCCCAAAGGTTTGCGCGGTGCGGGCCGGATCTGTGCAGATGGTCTGGATGGATTTATACGCCATGATAGTATGCTCCCTGCTGTGACATTGCACCATCTTACCTTGTGCGCAGATGTGGCGCATTGATCCGGGTCAAGCTGCTGCGGTTAACCGCTTGATATGGATCAAGGTGCAGTATCAAATTTCCGTGCAAAAGCGCAGGATGAGCGAATCCCCGTGTGCGCTGTTGTTGCGGGCCGGGAGAGGACGAAGGGACGCAAAATGTGGGACTACATTAAACTGATCGCGCTGGGGGTGATTACGGTTTTGGCCGCAATTGGTGCCAATTACGCGCGTGACCCGGCCTATTTGGCCAATGCATTGACGATTATGCTGACGGCGGGGGGCCTATTTTTGTGGTTCGTGCGCCAGACGGGCGAGCCAAAGCTGGTCGCTTCGGAAGGTGAGTATTTCGACGGGGTGGTGCGCGCGGGCGTGATTGCCACGGCCGTTTGGGGGGTTGTTGGCTTTTTGGTGGGCGTGATGATCGCGTTTCAGTTGGCCTATCCCAGCCTGAATTTTGAATGGGCGCAAGGCTATGCCAACTTTGGGCGCTTGCGGCCTTTGCACACATCGGCGGTGATTTTCGCCTTTGGGGGCAACGCGTTGATCGCGACATCGTTTTATGTGGTGCAGCGTACTTGTGCCGCGCGGCTGTGGGGCGGCAACGCCGGGTGGTTTGTGTTCTGGGGATACCAGTTGTTCATCGTGCTGGCCGCATCCGGGTATTTGCTGGGCGCCACGCAGTCCAAAGAATATGCCGAGCCGGAGTGGATGACCGACCTGTGGTTGACCGTTGTGTGGTTAGCCTATTTGGCGGTGTTCATGGGCACGCTGTTCAAGCGTAAAGAACCCCATATTTATGTCGCCAACTGGTTTTACCTTGCCTTTATCATCACGGTGGCCTTGCTGCATGTGGTGAACAACCTGTCCATCCCGGTATCCGTGTTCGGGTCCAAATCGGTGCAGGTGTTTTCGGGGGTGCAGGACGCGATGGTGCAGTGGTGGTATGGCCACAACGCCGTTGGGTTTTTCCTGACCGCAGGCTTTCTGGGGATGATGTATTACTTTGTGCCAAAGCAGGCGGAACGTCCGGTGTTTTCGTACAAGCTGTCGATCATCCACTTTTGGGCGCTGATTTTCCTTTATATCTGGGCCGGTCCGCACCACTTGCATTACACCGCGCTGCCGGATTGGGCGCAGACCTTGGGCATGGTGTTTTCGATCATGCTGTGGATGCCAAGCTGGGGTGGGATGATCAACGGGTTGATGACGCTTTCGGGCGCGTGGGACAAGTTGCGCACCGACCCGATCATTCGGATGATGGTGGTGTCGATCGGTTTCTATGGCATGTCGACCTTTGAAGGGCCGATGATGTCGATCAAAGCCGTGAACAGCCTGTCGCATTATACCGACTGGACCATTGGTCACGTGCATTCCGGCGCACTTGGCTGGAACGGGATGATCACCTTTGGTGCGCTGTATTACCTGACGCCAAAACTGTGGAACCGTTCGGGGCTTTACAGCCTGAAGCTGGTCAGCTGGCATTTTTGGTTGGCGACCATTGGGATCGTGCTTTACGCCTCCTCCATGTGGGTGTCGGGCATTATGGAAGGGCTGATGTGGCGCGAAGTGGATGCAAACGGGTTCTTGGTGAACGCATTTGCCGATACTGTGTCCGCGAAATTCCCGATGTATGTGGTGCGCGGTTTGGGCGGGGTTATGTTCCTGACCGGGTCGTTGATCATGTGCTATAACTTGTGGATGACCGTGCGTGCGCAGCCTGAACGGGCCAGCGAAAACGCGTTTGTCCCTGCTGAATAAGGGGAAAACAATGGCTTTTCTTGACAAACACAAGGTTATTGAGACGAACGCGACCCTGCTTTTGATCCTGTCCTTTTTGGTGGTCAGTATCGGGGGGTTGGTGCAAATCGTGCCGCTGTTCTATCTGGAGAACACGATTGAAAAGGTGGAAGGGGTTCGCCCCTACACCCCCTTGGAACTGGCGGGGCGTGATATTTACGTCCGTGAAGGCTGCTATGTCTGTCACAGCCAGATGATCCGCCCGATGCGCGACGAGGTGGAGCGTTACGGCCATTATTCACTGGCAGCGGAGTCGATGTACGACCACCCGTTCCAGTGGGGATCCAAGCGCACCGGGCCGGATTTGGCCCGCGTGGGCGAACGGTATTCCGATGCGTGGCATGTGGACCATTTGACAGACCCGCAATCGGTGGTGCCGGAATCGGTGATGCCAAAATATGCCTTCCTGTCGCGCAAGGATATTGATGGCAAGTACATCGAGGATAGCATGAAAGTGCACCGTTTCGTTGGCGTACCTTACACCGACGAGATGATGGAAAACGCGCAAGCCGATTTCCAGGTGCAGGCAAACCCTGATGGCGATTATGACGGGTTGCTGGAACGCTATGGCAAGGCCGCCGTGCGCAATTACGACGGCCAACCGCAGTTGACAGAAATGGATGCGTTGATTTCGTATCTGCAAGTGTTGGGCACGATGGTTGATTTTTCAACCTTCCAGCCTGACGCAAGCCGGTAAGGGGGCGATATGGAAACCTATAGCCTGCTGCGCGAATTCGCTGACAGTTGGATGCTGTTGGCGCTGACCCTTGTGTTTGTGGCGGTGATTGCTTGGGCGTTTCGCCCCGGCAGCCGCCCCACGCATGATGAAATCGCATCCTCGATCTTTCGCAATGATGATAAACCCGCTGCCGACAGCGCGGACCGAGCCAAGGAGGCGCGGACATGAGCAAGAGCCCTAAAAATGTGACCGACCCAAAGTTGCGCGCGAAAAACCACCAAGACGGGGATCCTAACACCACGGGCCATGTGTGGGACGGGATTGAAGAGTTTGACAACCCGATGCCGCGTTGGTGGTTATGGAGCTTTTATGCCTGTATCGTTTGGGCGCTGCTGTATTCCATTGCCTATCCGGCCTGGCCGATGCTGACACGGGCGACGCCCGGCCTGTTGGGCGCATCGACCCGCGCCGATGTGGCCGTGGATATCCAAACCTTTGTGGACCGTAACGCGCCGATGCGGGCCGCGTTGGAGGCTGCGGATTTAGCCGCTATCCCAACCGACCCCGAATTGGTCAGTTTCGCCAACAATGCGGGTGCCGCCGTGTACCGCACATGGTGCGCGCAGTGTCACGGTTCGGGAGCTGCGGGTGTGCAAGCGTCCGGTTATCCCAACCTGTTGGATGATGATTGGCTGTGGGGCGGGGATATGGAATCCATCCATTACACCA
Organism: Pseudorhodobacter antarcticus; assembly: GCF_900110135.1. Classification (GTDB taxonomy): domain Bacteria; phylum Pseudomonadota; class Alphaproteobacteria; order Rhodobacterales; family Rhodobacteraceae; genus Pseudorhodobacter; species Pseudorhodobacter antarcticus. The sequence continues at coordinate 25,949 of NZ_FOCO01000008.1, forward strand.
TTTCCCACGGTATCCGGAACACCACGGATGAAGATGCGCGCCTGTCCGAAATGCCACGGTTTGGTGTGGATGAATTGCTGGAAAAAGCGCAGATTGACGAAGTTGTGCAGCATGTGCGCGCCATTTCCGGCCAAGATCATGACGCAACATTGGCGGCTGCCGGGGCCGGGGTGTTTGCCGAAAACTGCACGGGCTGTCATATGGAGGACGGTTCTGGCAATCGCGATTTGGGTGCGCCGAACCTGACCGATGCGATTTGGCTTTATGGCGGCGATGTTGCGTCTTTGCAGCACACGGTCATCTATTCCCGCGCGGGCGCGATGCCAAACTGGAACACCCGTTTGTCCGAGGCGGATATTCGCGCTGTGGCAACCTATGTTCACGGGTTGGGCGGCGGCGAATAAGCGGTCTTAACCAACCAGAAAGGCCCCCCGGTGCAAGCTGGGGGGCCTTTTTCGTTTTGCGTGCGCAGATGTCGCAGGCAAACGCGCCCTTAAAACCTGCATCTGCAATGTGTTGTTGATACAGGTCAATGTGGCGCGGGCCGCGATGCGTGATACCCATGCCTGATGATATTGCCGGAGTGATGCCGTGAGCAGCCCAGATACCAACCCCAACAGCCTGTTTGCCAAACGCGAACCGATTTTTCCGCGCCGCGTGAAAGGTGCGTTTCGCAACATGAAATGGTGGATCATGGCAGTCACGCTGGGGATTTACTATGTCACGCCATGGCTGCGCTGGGACCGGGGGCCAAGCCTGCCGGACCAAGCGGTGCTGATCGACATTGCCAACCGCCGATTCTTTTTCCTGATGATCGAAATTTGGCCGCATGAATTTTACTTTGTCGCGGGCCTGCTGATTATGGCGGGGTTGGGTTTGTTTTTGTTCACATCGGCCGCCGGGCGGGTGTGGTGCGGCTATGCTTGTCCGCAAACGGTGTGGACGGATTTGTTTATCTTGGTGGAACGCTGGGTGGAGGGCGACCGAAACGCGCGCCTGCGCCTGCATCGCAGCGCGTGGACCGGTGAAAAGGTGCGCAAAACGGCGGTGAAATGGACCGCGTGGTTGTTGATCGCGATGGCCACGGGCGGCGCGTGGGTGTTTTATTTCACCGATGCACCAACGCTGGCCGTGAATTTGGTCACAGGGCAGGCACATTTCGTGGCCTATATGACCATTCTGGTGCTGACCGCGACGACGTTTTTCTTTGGTGGATTTTTCCGCGAACAGATTTGCATTTATGCCTGCCCGTGGCCGCGTATTCAGGCCGCGATGATTGATGAAGACACGCTGACCATCAACTATCGCCATTGGCGCGGCGAACCGCGGGGCCATTTGCAAAAGGGTGTGGTGGCCGATGGCCTTGGTGATTGCATTGACTGCATGGCCTGCGTGAACGTCTGCCCGATGGGGATTGATATTCGCGATGGGCAGCAAATGGCCTGCATCACTTGCGGTTTGTGCATTGATGCCTGCAATGATGTTATGGACCGTATCGGCAAACCGCGCGATTTGATCGGCTATATGGCGCTGACAGATGAGGTGGCGGAACAGACCGGAACCGAGCCGAAATCGGTTTGGAAACATGTGTTCCGCGCGCGTACCATTATGTACACAACCCTGTGGGCGGGGGTTGGGATTGGCCTTGTGGTCGCCTTGTTCCTGCGCAGCGATGTGGATTTGAACGTAACACCCGTGCGCAACCCGACCTTTGTGACGCTGTCGGACGGGTCCATCCGCAACACGTATGATTTGCGGATTTTGAACAAATTGGGTAATGATGCGGTGTTCCGTATTTCGCTGACATCGGAGGCGGATTTGCGGATATCGCTGGAGGGTACGCAGGAATTGACGGTGAACGTGGCCGCCAACGCGCAGCAAACCCAGCGGGTGTATGTGGTTGCAGCACCCGGCGCCGATGCTGCATTGGCCGACCGCACCGACCTGCGCCTGTGGGTGGAGGAGGTGGGCGGCACCAGTCGTATTCACCACGACACCATCTTTAACGGCAAAGGGGACTGACCGATGGGACGCGAGATGAGTTTTATGACTTTTATCATGCGGCCCGAGGTGTGGTTTGTCCTTGGCCTTGCGGGTTTAGTGATTGTTCTGGGCTTGGTTTTGGCGCGGGGCACGTTGACGGGCGGCAAGGTGTTTGGCGTGGTGTCACTGTTTTTTGGCGTGATTATTGCGGTCAATCTGGTGCTGGCCAACCGCGCCGTTTCTACCTTTCCGGGGTTGGAGGTGACAAATTCCTACATTGCCAGCCAGTCGTTTGATGTGGACCGCGCGGCGCAAAAGGCGCTGGGGTGGAATTTGGTGCCGGAATATGATGGCGCGGCCAAGGAGTTGCGACTGGCCTTTACCGACCCGCTGGGATTTCCCGCCGAGGTGACGGGTTTGTCTGTGATGGTGGGCCGCGCGACCGAGGCGCGCGATGACAGCCGCCCCGAATTTGTGCGCGAGGCGGGGGTGTTTGTCGCCCCGCTGGATTTGCAACCCGGCAAGTGGATGATGCAGATCGAAGCGTTTTCCAAGGATGGCACGCCGTTTCGGCAACGCATTGATCTGATGGTCAGGAGATAGGGCATGAGTTTGGCAGAGGGGCATGGCGGGGGATATAACGCGGGGCATGTCAGCCCCTCTGCCTGCCCGGCTTGTGCTGCGGCCCCGTCTGCCGAACGGCTTGCGGAACTGGCGCGGCCCACGCATGCACGCCTTATGTTGTCGCTGCCCGGTGCGCATTGTGCCGCCTGCATGTCCACCGTTGAAAACGGGTTGCAGGCGCTGCCGGGGGTGCAATCGGCCCGCGTGAATTTGACCCTGCGGCGCGTCAGTGTGGACGCCGATGCGGACGTGACCGCCGAAAGCCTGATCCCCGTTTTGGCGGGTCTGGGGTATGAGGCACATGAGCTGGACCCCGGCCTGTTGTCGGCCACCGAAACCGACAAGCAAGGGCGTGATTTGCTGATGCGGCTGGGTGTGGCGGGGTTTGCCATGATGAACGTCATGCTGCTGTCGGTCGCCGTATGGTCAGGCGCGGGGGACGCGACGCGCGATTTGTTCCATTGGATTTCGGCGGCGATTGCCCTGCCCACGGTGGTTTTCGCGGGCCAGCCGTTTTTCAAATCGGCCTGGGCCAGTTTGCGCGTGGGGCGGTTGGGCATGGATGTGCCAATTTCGCTGGCGCTGGTGTTGGCATCGGGCATCAGCCTGTTTGAAACCATGTATTCCGGGCATCACGCCTATTTCGACGCGGCGGTGATGCTGACGTTTTTCCTGCTGGCGGGTCGGTATCTGGACCATCGCACCCGCGCCGTGGCCCGGTCGGCAGCCGAGGAGTTGGCCGCATTAGAAGTGCCGCGCGCCACCCGCGTTGTGGACGGGGTGGAGGCGGTAGTAAGCATTTCCGCGCTGGCCGTTGGCGACATCGTGCGCGTGCGCCCCGGCGGGCGGATGCCCGTGGACGGCGTGGTAATCCATGGCGCGTCTGAGGTGGACCGCTCGCTGTTAACCGGCGAAAGCCTGCCTGCGCAGGCCGGTCCCGGCACGCTGGTCGCAGCGGGTGAGATTAACCTGACCGGCCCCTTGATGGTGCGCGTGACCGCCGCCGGGCGCGACAGCAGCCTGCACCGCATGGCCGATCTGGTCGCCGTGGCCGAAAGCGCCAAGACGAAATACACCAGCTTGGCGGAACGTGCGGCGCGGGCCTATTCGCCCTTGGTGCATATTCTGTCCTTTGGTGCGTTCGGCTATTGGATGTGGGCCACTGGGGGTGATTTGCGCTTTGCGGTGAATATTTCGGCGGCGGTTTTGATCATCACGTGCCCTTGCGCGCTGGGGTTGGCGGTGCCTGCGGTGGTCACGGCGGCCAGCGGGCGGCTGTTTCGTAAGGGGTTGTTGATCAAGGATGGCACCGCACTGGAACGGCTGGCGGAGGTGGACCATGTGGTGTTTGACAAGACGGGTACGCTGACGCTGGGCACGCCAAAGCCGATGAATTTGGACGATGTGCCAGCGGAAGTGTTGGCGGTTGCCGTGGCGCTGGCGCAAGGGTCGTCGCATCCGTTGGCGGTGGCGCTGGCCGGGGTGGATGCCGAACCCGTGGTGATTGACGCAATCCATGAGGTGCCGGGATACGGTATTGAAGGGCGCATGGCCGGTCGGTTGGTGCGTCTGGGCCGGGCGGAATGGGTGGGCGCTGTGCCTGCCGCGCAAACCGCGACCTACCTGTCGGTGAACGGCCAAACCCATGCGATTTTGTTCGCCGACAAACTGCGTCCGGGGGCCGAGGCGGCGGTGGCCGCGATGCGCGCAGCGGGATTGCGCCTGACCCTGCTGTCGGGTGACAGTGATGCGCCTGTGGCCGAACTGGCCGCGCGGTTGGGGATTGATGATTGGCACGCGGGTAAATTGCCCGTTGAGAAATCAAATTTTGTCAAAGGGTTGCAGGACAAGGGGGCCCATGTGCTGATGATCGGGGACGGGCTGAATGATACGGCGGCGCTGGTGCAGGCGCATGTCTCCATCTCGCCCGCGTCGGCGCTGGATGCTGCGCGCACGGCGTCCGATATTGTGCTGCTGGGCCAAGATATGGCCCCGGTGGCCGATGCGCTGCGGATTGCGAAACAGGCGACCCGGCGGATCCGCGAAAACTTTGGCCTGTCGGCGGCGTATAACGTGGTCGCGGTGCCACTGGCGCTTGTGGGGCTTGCCACGCCGTTGCTGGCGGCCGCTGCGATGTCGCTGTCGTCGATCACGGTGTCTTTGAACGCGTTGCGGTTAAAGTAAGCGCATGGAAATCCTCGCCATTCTTATCCCCGTATCCTTGCTGCTTGGCGGCGTTGGTTTGGTCGCGTTTTTCTGGTCATTGAAATCCAAGCAATACGACGACCCCGACGGCGACGCTGCGCGCATCCTGAAAACCGACTACGATGATAAACCAAAACCCTAATTCATCTTGGTGGAAATACCTCACGGGCGGGCTGAATGCGAAAAACGCCTGCCCTGTGGTCAAGCTGGGGGAGTGTGCACCCCCAGCGCGTGTCATCCTCACGCGCCGTAAGGCACCCAGATCGTCTTCACTTGCGTTGCCGCGCGCAAAAATTCGCGCCCCTCGGCCAGCGCCCAATCGGTTGCGCGACCATCATTCACCCATGTCCGCTTCAAATTCCCCGCCGCTGCGGTTTCCACCACCCCAGACAATTCCGCCGCGCCAAAGCACCAGACTGCATCCACATCCATATGCGCCGCCAGCGGTTTGGCCAAATCGGCATGCGCCCCGGTCACGATGTTCACCACACCGCCCGGCAGATCGGACGTGTCCAGCACTTGGTACAGGTCGGTTGCGGCCAGCGGATAGGCCCCTGACGGCACCAAAACGCAGGTGTTGCCCATCGCAATCGTCGGGGCCATCAGGCTGATCAGGCCCAGCAGCGGGGCTTCATCCGCGCAAATGGCACCAATCACGCCGCAAGGCTCGTTCATCGCCAGTGCGACGCTGCGCAGGGGCACGGATTTTACCGCGCCATCAAATTTATCGGCCCAAGCGGCATAGGTGAACAGGCGGGCGATCGACGCTTCCACCTCGGCCACGCCCGATTTTCCGGTCATATCCTTGATGCGGGCGGCGAATTCATCGGCCCGCGCCGATAGGTTTTCCGCGATGTAATACAGGATTTGCGCGCGCAGATGGGCGCTGGATTTGCCCCAAGATTTCGCCGCATGCGCCGCCTCAACCGCGTTGCGGATGTCCTTGCGGCTGCCTGTGCCCACATGGCCCAGCAGTTTGCCGTTTGGTGACCAGATGGCGGTGGCATAGCCGCTGTCAGGACGTGCCTGTTTGCCGCCGATATAGAGTTTCGCGGTGCGGTCCAGCCCTGACACTTCGGGGGATGTCGGCGCGGGCACCGCCAGTGTTGACCGCAAGGGTTTAGACGCGGCTTTGGGGCGCAGATAGGCCAACAGCCCGTCCCACCCGCCTTCACGCCCAAACCCGCTTTCGCGCACGCCGCCAAAGGGGGCTGCGGCATCCAGCATGTTCGCGCCATTGATCCAGACCACGCCCGCTTTGATTTGCGGGGCAATATCCAGCGCCACGTTGATATTTTCGGACCAAATGCTGGCCGCAAGGCCGTAACGGGTGTTGTTGGCCAAATCGACAGCCTCCGCAGGCGTGCGGAATGTCATCGACACCAACACGGGGCCAAAAATTTCATCCTGCATCAACGCGTCGGCGCTGCCCAAACCCGTGATCAGGGTTGGCGGGTAATAGCAGCCTGTGGGGCAGGCGGTTTGGTATTTTTCGCCCCCGCTTGCGTCCACCATGGCGGTAATACGCGCAAGTTGTTCGGGGCTGTTGATCGCGCCCATGTCGATGCATTTGTCCATCGGGTCGCCCACGCGCAACCCGTTCATCCGGGCGCGCAGTTTGGTGTGGAAACGCTCTGCGATGCCCTCTTGCACCAACAGCCGCGACCCCGCACAGCACACTTGGCCGCCGTTGAACCAGATCGCATCCACCAACCCTTCGACGGCGGAATCGATATCGGCATCGTCAAACACGATATAGGGGGATTTGCCGCCCAGTTCCAACGTCAGCGCCTTGCCTGTGCCTGCGGTGGCTGTACGAATTTTGCGGCCCACATCGGTGGAGCCTGTAAAAGCGATTTTGGTGGCGTCAGGGTGCGCAACCAGTGCGGCACCCGTGGCCCCATCGCCCGTGACAATGTTCAAAACGCCGGGGGGCAGGCCCGCCTCTCGGCTGATCTGCGCGAACAGCAGCGCGGTAAGCGGGGTTTGTTCGGCGGGTTTCAACACGATGGTGTTGCCAGCGGCAAGCGCCGGGGCCACTTTCCATGCCAGCATCAGCAGCGGGAAATTCCAAGGGATAATCGCGCCGCACACGCCCACGGGGGCCATGTCGGGCTGTTCCGCGTCCAGCAATTGCGCCAAACCTGCGTGATAATAAAAATGCCGCGCGACCAGCGGGATGTCGATATCGCGCGCCTCGCGTATCGGTTTGCCGCTGTCCAAGGTTTCCAGCGTGGCAAACAGGCGGCTGTGTTTTTGCACCAAGCGCGCAAGAGCATAGAGATATTGCGCGCGTTTATGACCCGGCAGTTTCGCCCATTTGGGTTGGGCGCGGCCGGCGGCAGTGACCGCCGTGTCAATATCGGTGGTGGTGCCTTGGGTGATTTGCGCCAAGGTTTCACTGGTCGCAGGGTTGTGGCTGGCAAAGGTGGTGCCGGGGGCGGTGAATTTGCCGCCAATCCAATGACCAAAGGGGGCGTTGGCGTGCAGCCATGCCATGGCTTCAACGCTCGATTCCGGGGCGGGGCCATAGGTCATGGTGTCAAAAATCTCTTTCACGGACATGATATTATCCAATCGCGTGGCGGTGGGCGGCGGAATAGGCGCCTGTGATGTGGTGTTCCAACTGGCGTTCGATATCGCCCAGCAAGGATGATGCGCCGAAACGGAACAGGTCGGGTTGCACCCAAGGCAGGCCCAATTCGTCGCGCATCATCGACAGATAGACCAGCGCATCCTTGGCCTTTGAAATGCCGCCAGCGGGTTTGTAACCGACCTTGACCCCGGTGCGGGCCTGATAATCGCGGATCGCGCGGATCATGGTCAGCGTCACGGGCAGGGTGGCGTTCACGGGTTCCTTGCCGGTCGATGTTTTGATGAAATCTGCCCCCGCCATCATGCAAATCAGGCTGGCGCGGGCGACGTTGCGCAGGGTGCCAAGTTCGCCGGTGGCAAGGATAGCCTTGACATGCGCATCGCCGCAGGCATCACGCATCGCGCGCATTTCATCATAAAGTGCTTGCCAGTTTTGCGTTAGAACGTGACGGCGGGAAATGACGATGTCGATTTCTCGCGCGCCCGCCGCCACGCTTTCGCCAATTTCGGCAAGGCGCAGGTGCAAAGGCGACAGCCCCGCCGGAAACCCTGTGGACACCGCCGCGACCGGGATGCCGGACCCATCCAGCGCGCGCACGGCGGTTGCGACCATGTCGTGATACACACAGACCGCGCCCACGGTCAGCCCGGTCATCCCCAGCGCTGCCAGTAAGTCGGCACGGACGGGTTGGCGGGCCTTGGCGCACAGGCGTTGCACGCGGCCAGCCGTATCATCGCCCGACAAGGTGGTCAGGTCGATGCAGGAAACCGCCTTGCACAGCCACGCCGCTTGAAAGTCCTTTTTAATCGACCGCCGCCCCGGCAAGGTGGCCGCGCGGCGTTCAATGGCGGATGTGTTGGCCTGCACGCTGGCGACCCAATCCAGATCCAGCGGTATGCCGGGATTGCGGGCGTGGGGGGGATGGTTTTGCACGGGCAGCCTCCGGGAATTGGATACTGTGACGTTGCCACGCGCCCCGCCAAACGGCAAGAGTGCGGCGTGGGGCGGGGGGCGTTATTTAACCAAATGGTCAGGTATTTTGGTTCTTGCCGGACCCGGTGATCATGGGTTGCTGTTCGACCGCCGCATCCTCAAACGTGGCCCAATCGCGGTCGCTGCCTGTGGGCGATGTTTTTTCATCGGCGCGAAAGCTGTGCAAATGCGCCTTGGCGATCAAGTTCGCGGTGATCGGCGCGGTTAGCAAAAGGAACATGGTGATCAACAACTCATGCCAGCTAAGGGTGTTTTCCAGCACCCAAAAATGCAGCATTGACGCGATCAACACACCGCCCACGCCCAATGTCGTGGCCTTGGTGGGCGCATGCAGGCGGGTCATCGTGTCGGGCAATTTCAGCAAGCCAAAGCTGCCAACGATGCCAAACACGCCCGCCGCGATCAGCAAGCCCGAGATGATGATTTCAAAAGCAAGGTCCATATCCGCCCCCTATTCGATGATGTCGCCGCGCAAGATGAACTTGCAATAGGCCACGGTCGAGACAAAACCCGTCATGGCGAACAGCAAAGCCGCTTCAAAATACATGCCGGTTTTGGTGGAAATGCCGTACAGCACCAGCAGCGCGATGATGTTGATCACCATGGTGTCCAGCGCCAAAACGCGGTCCACCACGCCGGGTGCTATGAAAATGCGGTACAGGTTGCACAAAAGGCCGATGCCAAAGCAGCCAAAGGCAAATGTCAGGGCGTATTCGATCATTCGAAAATCCTTTTCAAACGAGCCTCATACCGCGATTTAATCTCATCGCGCACGGCGTCCGGGTCGGGGGCGTGCAGGCAGTGGATAAGCAGGGCGCGCCCATCGCCTGACATATCGGCGGTGACGGTGCCCGGCGTCATAGTGATGGTGCCTGCCAGCACGGTGATCGCCTCGGGTGATCGCAAATCAAGGGGGACAGTGATCCATTTGCTTTGCAACGTGCTGTTGCGGCGGAACAAAACGATGCCTGCGACGATGAAGTTGGATTTCACGATGTCATACAGCACGACCAAAATATAGCCGATCATCGCCATTGGATTGCGTAGCACGGGGCGGTCGGGCCAATAGGGACCTGTGATGATGGGAATGATGGTGCCCAAAATGATCGCCAAAACAAGCGAGCCAAGCTTGATTTGGTTGACCAGCAGCATCCAAGTGATGATCAACAGCAGGGTCAGATAGGGGTGTGGAAACAGCTTGCGCAGCATGGTCTTACCTCCCTCCCACGGGCAGAACGGCGTTGATATAGGCGGTTCTGTCAAACAATTCCGCCGTGGTATCCGCCAGCCAATCGGTCACGGGGCCTGCCAGCACGGTCAGCACCGCAAGCGCCGCCAGCAGGGCAAAGATTGCCGCAAACGCCAGCGGTTCGGATTTGCTGGGCGGTTGTTCCAGCGTGGTTGTGGTGGCATGCGCTTTCCAAAACACTTGCGAGCCCGCGCGCGCAAAGCCGACGATGGTGACCAAGGATGCCACCAGAATGGAGGACCAGATCAGCGCCATATCCGGCCCCCGCGTGGCGTCCAGCACCAACAGCTTGCCCAGAAACCCAGACAGCGGCGGCATGCCCGCCATGGCGATGGTGGCCCCGAAAAACAACGCGGCCAACAACCCGTGTTGCGCCATGGGCGGCAGTGACCCGCGCAAGGTGTCATTGCCGCGGCGGTCTTGGACCATGTCCACGACCAAAAACAGCGCGGCGGTCGCCAGTGTCGAATGGATCATGTAGTAAAACGCGGCTGTCATGGCGACAGGCGTGAACTGCGCCACGGCGATAAACAGCGTGCCCATTGACCCGATCGCCGCAAAGGCGACCATGCGGGCAAGGCCGCTGGCCCCCAGTACGCCAACCGCGCCCACGGCCAGCGTGACCAAGGCGGCGGGCAGCAACAGGTCGGCAAACAGCATGCCTGTAGCGGGCGTATCAGTGGGAAACACCAGCGTGTAAACGCGGATAACCGCATAAGCGCCCACTTTGGTCATCACCGCAAACAGCGCCGCCACCGCACCCGGCGCAAAGCTGTAGGTGGCGGGCAGCCAAAATTGCAGCGGCACCAGCGCGCCTTTGACGGCAAACACCAACAGCAACAGCACCGCACCCACGCGCATCAAGGCGGCATCGCCCGGCGGCAATTCAGCCACTTTCACCGCCATATCGGCAAAGTTCAGCGTGCCCGTGACAGCATAAATCGAGGCGAGCGCGAACAAAAACAGCGTGGAACCGATAAGGTTATAGGCGATGTATTGCACGCCTGCTTTTAGGCGTTGCGCGCCGCCGCCATGGATCATTAGGCCATAGCTGGCGATCAACAGCACCTCAAAGAACACGAACAGGTTGAACGCATCCCCCGTTAGAAACGCGCCGCAAATGCCCATCAATTGGAACTGGTACAGCGCATGGAAATGCTTGCCGCGCGCATCCCAGCCCGACCCAATCGCATAAAGCTGCACGATCAGCGCCAAAATCGCGGTCAGCGCGACCATCATTGCGGACAAACGGTCCAGCACCAAAACGATGCCAAACGGCGCATCCCAATTGCCAAGGAAATACACCTCGGGCGGGTTGGTGGACGCAGTATAGAGGAGGACCAGCGAAATTGCCACGATCGCAGCGGTGCCGATGGTAGAGAATATGCGCTGCAGCGACAGGTCGTGGCGCATCACCAAAATGATGAACGGGGCCAGCAGCGCGGGCAGAATGACGGGGGCGATGATCCAGTGGTTCATGCGTCGCCCTCCTGTTTTGCGGCGGGTTTGGCGGCGGGCTTTGCGTCATCATCCATGCCGATGTAATCTTCGCCCGTGGTCAGGAATGACCCCAGCGCCATCATCACAATCAGCGCGGTCATGCCAAAGCTGATCACGATGGCGGTTAGCACCAGCGCTTGGGTCAACGGGTCGCTGTAGGTGGCCCCATCCGTGATAATCGCGGGCAACCCAATGGCCAAACGACCGCTGGCAAAGATGAACACGTTGACCGCATAGGTCAGCATGGCCAGCCCCACGATCACCGGAAACGTGCGTTTGCGCAGCACCAAATAGGTGCCACATGCGGTCATCAGACCAATGGCGGAAGCGACAAGAAGTTCCATGTCAGCGCGCCTCCTTTGCATTGGGCTGTTCATCGGGTTGGATGTCAAACGGGTCCACGTTCACCGTTTCACCTGCACGGATCGCAATCCGGCTGATGGATGCCAGCGCCAGCATCACCGCCCCCACCACGGTCAAAAACACGCCAACGTCAAAAATCACGGCGGTGGCGAGTTCGAATTTTTCAATAAACGGCAGTTTAAAGTACCCGAAATTGGTGGTCATAAATGGCCGCATCGCGAACCACGACCCAACACCACACAGGCCCGCAATCACCACGCCCCAACCGATCATCGCGTGATAATCAATGCGTTGGCGCGCCGCCGCCCAGCCGAAACCAGACGCCATGTATTGCATGATCGTTGCAATCGCCACGACAAGCCCCGCGATAAACCCGCCGCCGGGTTCATTGTGCCCGCGCAAAAAGATGTAGACGCCGACCATAATCGCAATCGGCAAAATCATCCGCGTGGCCACGACCAGCATCAAGGGGTGACGGTCGCCCGCGCGTTTCTGGTCGGGCAGCCATGCCAGCAGGCGATCATTGGCCGGGCCACCGCGCAACAGCGCCTCAACCAGCGCGTAAATCACGATGCCCGCGATGCCCAGCACCACAATCTCGCCAAAGGTATCATAGCCCCGGAAATCGACCAAAATCACGTTCACCACATTGGTGCCGCCACCGCCCGGTTTGGAATTCGCCAGGTGGAATTCCGAAATGCTGGGGAAGGCGAAATCGCGCATCATCAGCGCATAAATCAACGCGCCCACGGCAAGGCCCGCGCCCCCCGCGATAATTCCATCGCGGCCCCGGCGGGCAATCGTGCTTTCCACCGGGCTGTCTTTGGGCAGGAAATTCAGCGCCAGCAACAGCAGCATCACGGTCGCCACCTCTACGCTGATTTGGGTCAGCGCAAGGTCCGGCGCGGACAGGTACACGAAGCCAACCGACACCATCAACCCGATCACACCCACCAACACCAGCGCCAACAGGCGGTTGCGGTGGAAGGTGAACAGCGACGCCGTGGCCCCCATCAACAACACCCAACCGATGAACGGCACGGGATGGATGGGGGTCATGGTGCGCGTGCCGGGCGTGTGCGTGCCACTGACATAGGCGTAATACCCCGCCGTCACGATCGCCAGCACCGCAATCGCGGCATAGCGGGCAAATGATCCGTCATGCAAACGGTCGGTAATGCTGCGCGATACGCGCACCAAGGGGGCCATAACCGCATCAAACATCCGCTTTGCATCCGGGCGCGGCGTGGCCAACCAAATCGCATCCAGACGGCCATGCGCGCCCAACAGCACCAAGCCTGCGCCCACCGCAATGATCGACATCCACAGCGCGGGCACAAACCCGTGCCAATGGGTGATATACACCTCTGCCTGCGCGCCAATCACGGCACTTGCGGTCACTTGCACCAAGCCGCCCACGGTGGTCATCGGCATAATGCCAATCGCAATGACCAGTGCCGCCAAAAACGCCGGGGCCGCCCACAGGCCAAAGCCCGGATCATGCGGTTTTGCCGGGTAATCGTCGCGCACTGGCCCAAGGAAGGTGTGCGAAATCAGGCGGAACGAATAGGCGACCGAAAACATCGCGCCAATCGTCGCCAGCACGGGTATAATCCAACCATTGCCCAGCCACGGCATGTCCACCGCCGCATCCAGCATCAATTCTTTGGACAAAAAGCCGTTCAACGGCGGTATCCCCGCCATAGACAGCGCGGATATACACACGATGGTAAAGGTGATCGGCATCAAATGCCGCAGGCCCCCCAACCGCTTGATGTCGCGGGTGTGGGTTTCATGATCCACAATCCCCGCGCTCATAAACAGCGCCGCTTTGAATGTGGCGTGGTTGATGATGTGAAACACCGCAATCACCGCCGCTTCCTTGGTGCCAAACCCCAACAGCATGGTGATAAGGCCCAGATGCGACACGGTGGAAAACGCCAACAGCGCCTTCAAATCATCCTTGAACAGCGCAATTTTCGCGGCCAACACCATGGTAACAAGGCCGGTGGTCGCCACAATATAAAACCACTCCGGCGTGCCCGCCAAAACAGGCCACATGCGGGCCATCAAAAACAACCCCGCCTTTACCATCGTGGCAGAATGAAGGTAGGCAGACACAGGCGTGGGGGCCGCCATCGCGTGCGGCAACCAGAAATGGAACGGAAACTGCGCCGATTTGGTGAACGCCCCGATCAAGATCAAAATCAGCGCAGGCAAATACCAATCGGATGCTTGAATCAAATCTTTGTTCTGCAAAATCACCGTCAGGTCATAGGACCCCACGATATCGCCCAAAATCAACATCCCCGCGATCATGGCAAGGCCACCGGCCCCCGTCACGGTCAACGCCATCCGCGCGCCTTGGCGGCCTTCTGGTAAATGCTTCCAATAGCCGATCAACAGGAACGAACTTAGGCTGGTCAGCTCCCAAAACACCAACAACAACAGGATGTTATCGGACAGCACAATCCCAACCATCGCGCCTTGGAACATCAGCAAATAGGCATAAAACTGCCCCATCGGGTCCTTGGCCGACAGATAAAACCGCGCATACAGGATAATCAGCAGGCCAATCCCCAAGATCAGCCCCGCAAACAACAACCCCAACCCATCCAGAAAAAACGTGGCGTTCAACCCCAACGCGGGCAACCATTCGATGCGGGTGGTGATCACCTCGCCACGCATCACCGCGGGCGCATGCAACAATATCCCCAACAGCGCCGTGGCGGTAACAAGCCCGGTGACTGTGGCGCAGGCATTGCGCCCGGCGCGGATCAACAAACCGGGAAGCAGCGCACCAAGAAATGGCAGGGCGGCGATCAGGGCAAGGGACATCTTAGGGTTCCGTTCATTGCACGAGGTCGTCAGATATGAAAAAGCGGCCGCAAAAGCCTGTGGCCGCCGTCCCTCTTTACCTGTGGGACGGGCGACCCCCTGTCAAGGTAAACCGGACAAAAACAGTGCGAAATTCGGCGACTACAGCACCGCACCCTGCACATTCGCGTTGGTAAAAATACCTTTGGGGGGGAATTGGCCGCAAGGCCAAGGGGGGGCAAACAGCCCCCCGCCACCGTCAGCCATTCTCGCGCAGCACTTGGCCTGCCAGATACAGCGACCCACAAATCAACACCCGCGCGGTTGGGTCCACACCCGCAATCGCGCGCAACGCGTCCAGCACCGATGCCGCCTCCACCGCCTTCATCCCCGCGGCCAAGGCGGCCGCATGGGTGGCACTGGCGGGTAATGTTGCCGCCTCGCCTGGAATGGACACCGCCGAAAGGGTCGTCACATGGGGTGCCAGCGGGCGCAGATAGCCGCCAATATCCTTGGTGTTCAACATCCCGCAAATCAAATGCGTGGGGCGCGTGGGCATTTGCGCCAATGTGGCCGCCACGGCCATCCCCCCCGCCGGGTTGTGCCCGCCGTCCAGCCACAACTCCACCTGCGGCGCGGCATCGATCAGCGGGCCGTGGCGCAGGCGTTGCATCCGTGCGGGCCATTCTGCGCGCGTCACCGCCGCCTCGGCATCCCCTACACCCAACACCCGCAGCGCCATAATCGCGGCCCCGGCGTTTTCAATTTGGTGCGGCCCCGGCAGGTTGGGCAAGGGCAGGTCCAACAGCCCGTTTTCATCTTGAAACACCATGCGGCCCCGGTCGGCAAAACAGTGCCACTGCTGGCCGTGGGCGTACACTTGCGCGCCCATCCGGGCCGCCCGCGCTTCAATCACCACCAACCCATCGGGGTGCTGCGGGCCCACAATCACAGGCACACCGCGTTTGATAATCCCGGCCTTTTCCGCCGCAATCAACGCCACCGTGTCGCCCAGATATTGCTGATGGTCCAACGACACCGGCGTGATGATGGTCAGCGCGGGGCGGTCCACCACATTGGTCGCGTCCAAACGCCCGCCAAGCCCCACCTCCAACAGCAGATAATCCGCAGGCATCCGCGCAAACGCCAACATCCCGGCGCAGGTGGTCGCTTCAAAAAACGTGATCGCATCGGGGCCATTGGCGGTGATACATTCATCCAGCAACGCCGCCAGCGCATCTTCGCCAATCAACTGGCCCGCCAGCCGGATGCGTTCGTGAAACCGTGCCAAATGCGGGCTGGTATAGGCGTGAACAGACTTGCCCGCCCCTTCCAGCCCCGCGCGGATCATCGCTTGGGTGCTGCCCTTACCATTGGTGCCCGCGATATGAATAACGGGCGGCAAGCGGCGTTCGGGGTTGCCGAGCGCTGCCAGCAGCCGTTCCATCCGGTCCAACGTCAAATCAATAATCTTTGGATGAAAGGTCATCATCCGCTCCAGCAGCGCGTCAGAGCCGTATTTGGTCACTTTGCGTCAGCCTTTGGCGCATCCGCAACAACAACCTCGGGCGCAGGCAAATCGCCACGCACGGCGGGCGGTTGCTTGGTCAACATCCGCAGCACCGTCACCAATTCATCGCGCAAATCCTTGCGATGCGTCACGCGGTCCAACATGCCGTGGTCCAGCAAGTATTCGGCGCGCTGAAACCCCTCCGGCAATTTCTCGCGGATGGTTTGTTCGATCACGCGCGGCCCGGCAAAACAGATCAGCGCATTAGGTTCGGCAATCTGCACATCGCCCAGCATGGCATAGGATGCGGTGACGCCGCCCGTGGTCGGATGGGTCAATACAACGATATAAGGCAGGTTCGCCTCTTTCAACATCTGCACGGCCACGGTCGTGCGCGGCATTTGCATCAGGGACAAAATCCCTTCTTGCATCCGTGCGCCGCCCGATGCGGAAAACAGCACCAGCGGGCGCTTCAACTTTACCGCGCGTTCGGCCGCCGCCAGCATGGCGTTGCCCACATACATGCCCATCGACCCCGCCATGAACGAAAAATCTTGGCCCACGGCGACAATCGGCGTGCGGGCCATTTCGCCCTCGGCCACCAGCATGCTGTCACGCTCACCGGTTGATTTTTGCGCGGCGCGCATGCGGTCGGGGTATTTCTTTTGGTCGCGAAATTGCAGCGGGTCGGTGACGGGTTCGGGCACCTTCACTTCGGTAAAAATCCCGCCATCAAACAGCGCCGCAAACCGATCACGCGGGGTGATTGCCATATGATGGTCGCAGGTGGTGCAAACGTTCAGGTTATCCTTCAGCTCTCGGTGGAACAGCATGGTTCCGCATTCGGTGCATTTGGTCCAAAGGTTCTCCGGCACCTCGCGGCGCGAAAACAGAGAGTTGATGGTGGGGCGAACGTAATTCGTAATCCAGTTCATCGGTGCCTATGCCCTTTGGTCAGCCTGCGTGCGCTTTAATTAAGGCCAGCGCGGCGGAATTGCAAACGGGATGCGAGGTTGCAGTTTTGGCAGGTCAGCGGCAAGGTGGGTTTGGCACAAGGAAGGGCAGGATGATGGGGCAAGACAGGACAGACCGCCGCGCCATTGTCTGCGCCATCAGCGTCGATTATGCCTTTGCGCTGGCTGCGGTTATGGCAGGTGTTGCGCGCCATTGCCCCGATTTTCAGGGCGATTTCGTGGTGTTCCACGATGGGCTGGACGGCGCCACGCAGGCACGGTTGCGTGCGCTGTGGCCCCGCGTGATGTTTCGCGATTATGGCGCGGATCAGGTCACCGCGCGGTTGGGGGCCGATTTCGGCGCTTACAGTCCGATGATTTTTGCCAAGTTTGAAATGGCCGATATGCTGGCCGATTATGACCGCTGCCTGTGGCTGGATGTGGATATCTTGGTGCAGGGCAATTTTGCGGATGTTTGGGCGTTTGACGCGCTGGCATGGCGGCCCTTACCCGATGGCGCGTTTGCGCGCCGCGCTGCGGTGATGGCGGCGTTTGCCGACCTGCGGCGGGATGGTGTGCCGCTGTTGAATGGCGGCGTTGTCGGCATGGGGCCGGGTTTGCGCGGGCGGCTGTGCAGCGCGGATTTATATGCCATGGCAGCGCGGATTATCGCTGCGGTAGGGCCCCATTCGGTGGATGAACTCGCGCTATATTTTGTGGCCTGCGCGCAAGGGTTGGCCGTGACGCCGCTGGACCAGCGGTTCAACCACCCGGTTGTGGCCCCGGGCGGGCGGGATGCGGCCATTGTCCATGCGATTGGTGCGGATAAATTCTGGAACGCCGCCCCCTTGCAGCTGTGCTATCCCGAATGGGCAGATCTTGCAGGCGATTGGCGGTATGAGGGGCATCAAACGCTGGACGGTGCCACCACGCCCGACAAGGCACTGAAAGCGGCGCGCAATCGGGCGTTCTGGCTGGGGGTTTATCGCGGCCTGCGCACCCAACTGCCCCCCTCGGTGCAAGTGGATATGGCCGCCGATGGGCCAGACCTGCGGTTTTTCATCAAAGGCTTGCCCGATGCCACGCATCTGCGCCTGACACGCCAAGCCACGGTGCGCCGGGTTGGCGTGGCCTTGGTTATTCAGGGGGACAGCCCGTTGGCGGATGCAATGTTTGCGCGGCTGGATGGGGTGAAAATTGGCAATACGCCGCTGGAAACGGCCAAGACCAAAAAAGGCTGGACCTGCGGCACCGTGGTGGCTGTGGCCGATGCGGGGGCGGCGATTGTGGCAATCGCAGCAGCGTTGGACGGGCTGTAAGCTGGTCTGGCCTTACGCCACATCCCGCGCCAACAACTGCCCACCGGGGCCGGGTTTCACCTCAAACCGGCTAATTTTGCGCACAAGGTCCGACAGTTTCGCGGTGCCATAGGTGCGGGTGTCAAAATCGGGCGCGCCTTGGGTGATGTATTGGCCGATTTGGCCCAGCGAATACCATTCGCCTTCGGGGTCAATCGCGCGCATCGCCGCAATAATCAGGGGAATTGCTTTGGCGGGCGCCTCTTTCGGGCCGCGCGCGGGTTTGGGGTCGCCGTTGTCGGTTGGCAAGTCGGGCATCATCATGCGTTCGAGTTTGGGGGTGGGCGCGCGGTCCTCCGGCTCATCCGCTGACAGGTTTTCGACATAGATGAAGCGCTTGCAGGCCATGCGAAACGCCTCGGGCGTCTTTTTCTCGCCTATACCGTACACATCCAAGCCCTGTTCGCGGATGCGCGCAGCAAGGCGGGTGAAATCGCTGTCGGAACTGACCAGCACAAACCCATCAAACAGCCCGGAATGCAAAAAATCCATCGCCGCAATCACAAGGCCAATATCGGACGCATTCTTGCCGCGCGTGTTGGAAAACTGCTGGTCCGCGACCAACCCCAATGCCGCCACTTTGCGCGCCCAACCGCCAAGGCGCTGCGCCGACCAATCGCCATAGATGCGGCGCACCGATGCTTCGCCCAATCCCGCAATCTCTTCAAATATCGCCTCGGCGTATGATGCGGGAACATTGTCGGCGTCGATCAAAACGGCCAAACGGGGCGTGCGGGTGTTGGGGCTGCGGGGGTCTGACATGGGCGCTCCTTTTCGGGTCTTGCCCCTGTGATAGCCGATCATGGCCCCTTTGCAACAGTGCCAAACGCGCAAAGCGGCTGTATCCTTTTGGCCAACTTTGTGCAAAATAGCGCAGCGACATGGTGTGTGTTGATATGAAACCGATTTTAATGATTTTGATGGTGGCTGTTGTTGCGGGCTGCACCGTACGAATTCCGCCGGGTGGCGCGCCCAAGTTTGGCACGATTTTCGATGGGATGCGCAGCGCCAAACCCGACCCCGTGCCCGAACAGAAACCTTTGCCCCCCATCGACACTGGCTTGGTGCAGCGCGAATCCGACAGTTGCGGGGCCGACAATATGGGGCATTTGGTGGGCCAACCCGAAGGGATGATGCGCACCGTGCGCACCAAGGGCCGTTACCGCGTGATCACGCCAAACGCGATTGTCACCCAAGAATACGACAGCTTCCGGCTGGATGTGCATGTCGACGCCGATGGGGTTATCCAGCGGTTCAGCTGCGGTTAAACGAAAACGGCCAACGCCTTGCTGAGGCATTGGCCGTTTTGCGAACGCTGTAACGGACTTATTTCTTGGCGCGGAAATCGCTGTGGCAGGCTTTGCACGACCCACCAATGGCCCCCATACCCGCTTGAATCCCTTCAACAGACGACACATCAATCGCGCCCGCTGCGGTTTCCAAACCCTTGGCCTTTTCAACAAAGCCTTCCATGTTCATCCAGATATCGGGGCGCGCCTCGGATACCGGATCATCGGCTTCCATTTCAAACGCGGCGGGGGTCGCCACGGCAGCGGCGATCAATGCGGCCTTTGCAGCGGCGGCGGCGCTGGCGTCAAAGGTGGATTTGCCACCCGCCATATCGCCCAGAATTTTGGTGCTGGCACCGACAGTGCTCATCAACTCCATCCGTGCCTTTACGGTTGGGTCCTGCACGCCTTCTTTGGCAAATGCGATCCCGGCGGTCAGGGAAAGGGTGATGATCAAGGCTTTTGCTGCGAATCGCATTTTGGTACTGCTCCTATTGGGTGAGAAAAGCGTACCCTGCGACAGTTTGTCCGCATAGCATGTATTTGGCAGCGCCTTGCCGCCTCACGCGATTGTCATGGCGTCAGCCTGTCGCGAAATGCCCATGGCCCCGCGCGCGGGCCAGTGTGATTTGCTTTTGGCGTTCGCGAAACCGGGCGCGATCATCCTCGGTATGTTCATGCAGGCATTGGTGGCACGACACCCCTTCATCAAATTCGGGGCGCGCAAGGTCTTCGGGGGCCAGCGGGCGGCGGCAGGCGTGGCAGGTGGAATAGGGGCCGGGCACCAACCCGTGACCCACCGACACGCGGTTATCAAACACATAACATTCGCCGTTCCACAGGCTTTGCGCCTCTGGCATCTCCTCCAGATATTTCAGGATACCACCTTTCAGGTGGTACACATCCTGCACCCCTTCACCCAACAGGTAATTCGTTGATTTTTCACAGCGAATCCCGCCCGTGCAAAACATCGCGATGCGTTTGTTGTGAAAACGCTCTTTGTTAGCCTGCCACCATGCGGGAAAATCGCGAAAGGATTTGGTTTGCGGGTCAATTGCCCCCTCAAACGTGCCAATCCCCACTTCATAATCATTGCGGGTGTCGATCACGGCCACGTCGGGCGCAGAAATCAGGTCATTCCATTCGGCGGGCGACAAGTAATTGCCAACGCTTGTGCGCGGGTCAATATCGGGCTGGCCCATCGTCACAATTTCACGTTTCAGGCGCACCTTGAAACGGCCAAATGGCGGCGTTTCGGACCAGCTTTCCTTATGCTCCACTCCCGCACAGCCGGGCAGGGCGCGAATATGGGTCAGCACCGCGTCAATGCCCGCACGGCTGCCCGCGATGGTGCCGTTGATGCCTTCAACCGCCAACAGCAGCGACCCGCGAATATTATGCGCGCGCCCCAGCGCCAGCAACGGCTGTTGCAGCGCGGCAGGGTCGGCAAAGCGGGTGAAATGATACAGCGCTGCGATGGTAAACATGGGCAGCGTCTTGCCGTGCCGCGCGCAAAAAGGCAAGGTGGCACATCAAAGATAGGGGATATCCGATGACCGACGCGCTGATTGTGGTGGATGTGCAAAATGATTTTTGCCCGGGCGGCGCGCTGGGCGTGGCAGGTGGCAATGGCATTGTCGCGGGCATCAACGCGCTGATGCAAGATTTCGGCGCGGTGGTTTTGACCCAAGATTGGCACCCCGTAAACCATTCCAGCTTTGCCGACAATCACCCAGATGCCGCCCCTTACAGCATGATCGATATGCCCTATGGCCGCCAAGTGTTGTGGCCCCGCCACTGTGTCCAAGGCACCGATGGCGCCGCGTTTCACGATGATCTGAACATCAACCGCGCCGATATGATCATCCGCAAAGGGTTTTGCGCCAGCATCGACAGCTATTCCGCGTTTTTCGAAAACGACCGCACCACCCCCACCGGGCTGGAGGGGTATTTGCGCAGCCGGGGCTTTGATGGAGTCGTGTTGGCGGGGTTGGCCACCGATTTTTGCGTCGCTTATTCGGCGCTGGATGCCGCACGGCTGGGGTTTGACGTGTCCGTGCGGATGGACCTGTCGCGCGCCATTGACCTTGACGGGTCACTGGCGGCGATGGTGGGCCGGATGGATGCGGCAGGCGTGCGGCTGATTTACCGCTAGGGGTTACAGCCACGCACCTTCATCCAAGCCCAGCATCAGGTTCAGGTTTTGCACCGCGGCCCCCGATGCGCCTTTGCCAAGGTTGTCCAGAATGGCCGACACCACAACGCGGTCGCCATTGCCCAAAACCGCCAATTCCAACTGGTTGGTGTTGTTGAACGCCTGCGGGTTTTCGCGGGCTTGCACGGCATCCAGCGCGCGCACCGAAATGAAAGCGCTGCCCGTATAATGCGCGGTCAGGGCGGCATGCACCGCCCGCGCATCCACACCATGCAGCGGGATTTGCACAATCATCCCTTGGGCATAATGCCCCACGGCGGGCACAAAAATCGGCGCGCGCGATACATGGCCATACTGCATCACTTCGGGCATATGCTTGTGCTGCTGTCCTGTGGCATACAAAAACACGCCATTCGCCGCGCCGGATTCAAATTCCGCAATCATCGCCTTGCCGCCGCCGGTATACCCCGAAATCCCGAAAATCGACAGGTAGGCATCACGCGCAACCAGCCCCGCATCGGTCAATGGGCGCAACAGCGCAATCGCGCAGGTGGAATAACAGCCGGGGTTTGACACGCGTTTTGCCCCCGCAATCGCCGCGCGCTGCCCCGCTGCCAGTTCGGCAAAGCCAAACACCCAATCGGGGTTCACGCGGTGCGCGGTGCTGGCATCAATAATTTTGGTGGGCAGGTCCGCGCACATCGCCGCTGCCGCAATCGCCGCATCATCGGGCAGGCACAAAATCGCCACATCGGCGCGCGCAAAGGCATCCGCCCGCGCGCCCGCATCTTTGCGCAGGTCGTTGGGCAACGAAATCAGTTCAATATCCTTGCGGCCCAGCAGGCGGTCACGAATTTGCAGCCCGGTTGTGCCAACCTCACCGTCAATAAAAACTTTCGCGCCCATGTGACGGCTCCTTTTCCCACTCTGGCCCTCTTCTTACAGGGTGCGGGCAGGTTCGCCAAGCTGGACAAGGGGCGGGGGGCTTGATTTAACAGGCAAAAGGCAAAAGGGGCGGATCATGGTTGATATTGCGGCACGGGTGCATAACCACAAATGGAAAATTGACCCGATTGTCCGGTCCTTGATTGATACCGATTTTTACAAATTGCTGATGTGCCAATCGGTGTTTCGCAATCGACCTGACACCCAAGTGATCTTCAGCCTGATCAACCGCACCAAATCCATCCGCTTGGCCGATATCGTGGACGAAGGCGAATTGCGCGCGCAGCTGGACCATATTCGCACCCTGCGCCTGTCGCGCGGCGAAAGCACTTGGCTGCGTGGCAACACATTTTACGGAAAACGCCAGATGTTTCGTCCCGATTTTATGGAGTGGTTTGAAGGGCTGCAACTGCCGCCCTATCACCTGACCAAACGTGACGGCCAATATGAACTGACGTTTGAAGGCACGTGGCCCGAGGTGATGATGTGGGAAATTCCCGCCCTTGCCGTGATCATGGAACTGCGCGGCCGCGCCGTGCTGGGCGACATGGGGCGGTTTGAATTGCAGGTGCTTTATGCCCGCGCCATGACCAAACTGTGGGAAAAAATTGAACGTCTGCGCAAGGTGGACGGGTTGCGCATTGCCGATTTCGGCACCCGCCGCCGCCATTCGTTTTTGTGGCAAGATTGGTGCGTCCAAGCGATGCAAGAAGGGTTGGGCGCGTCCTTTACCGGCACCTCCAACTGCCTGATCGCGATGCGCCGAGAGTTGGAGGCGATTGGCACCAACGCGCATGAGTTGCCCATGGTCTACAGCGCGCTGGCCCACAGCGATACGGAACTGGCCCAAGCGCCCTATCAAGTGTTGGCCGATTGGCACGAAGAACATGATGGCAATCTGCGCATTATGCTGCCCGACACTTACGGCACCAAGGGGTTTTTGGCCCACGCGCCCGATTGGCTGGCGCAATGGACCGGCATCCGCATTGACAGCGGCGACCCCGCCACGGGTGCGGAAACCGCGATCAAATGGTGGCAATCGCAGGGCGAGGATCCGCGCCAAAAGCTCGTGATCTTTTCCGACGGGCTGGACGTGGGCGTGATCGAGGCGCTGCACCGCCAGTTTGCGGGGCGGGTCAAAGTGTCGTTCGGTTGGGGTACGATGCTGACCAATGATTTCCGGGGTTTGGTCGCAGATGACGCGCTGGCCCCGTTCAGTTTGGTGTGCAAGGCGGTTTCGGCCAACGGGCGGCCCACCGTCAAACTGTCGGACAATCCGAACAAGGCGATGGGGCCAGCGGATGAAATTGCGCGCTATAAGCGCGTGTTTGATGTGGGCGTGCAGACCGCACAGGACGTGTTGGTTTAGGCGGACACGCGGGCGGCAACCAACGGCTTTTGGTGCTTGGCATGGCGCGCCACCAGCGCCCGCGCATCGCGCCCCGTGGCAAACAAGCGCGCGGGCGCGTGTTGGGTGTGGGGCAGGGCGGTAGTGTCGGCGCCCAAGATCATGCACAATTCCGTCAGCGCCGCGCCGTCCATGGATTGCAAGGCTTGGCGACCCAAAAATAGGCTTTCCGATGGGGTGCCCTCGGCAATCGGCACCTCATGCCTGGCCAGCATCACATGCACATAAGTGATGTCACGGGCTGGCAGCACCACCGCCACGCCGGGCAAATCGCACAGCCATTTCGCGGCGATCAACACCTCGCCCGCGTCAAAAATCCGCGCGGCGATGGGCGATGCCACCAACACGCGATGCTGCTGCGACAGGTGTAAATCGCGCAGCGGCAGCCCCGCCCCCAACGCATGGCGCGCAATGCACATCGGGCGCAGCTGCGCATTATTCGCCATTGCCGCCACGCTTTGCGTCTTGGACCACACCCAGATCAACGGCTGCGCGCCCCGGTCGCGGGTCATCACCAAATCCCCCGCGCGCAAATCCTGCACTTGCACTGCGCCTTTGGGCGTCATCACCCGCGTGCCCAGATTGGCCGTCCCCGGCGTTGGCGTGGCATTGACAAAAATCGTGGACCCATCGGGCGACCGTTGAATGGACAGACCATCCACATCATTGCCAAAATTCTTGCCCGCGCCGCTTTGCGTGGCGGTGCTGGAAAACCCGGAATATCCGGCAACACCTGTGGTGGGATTGTCCTGCGCCACCCCATTGAATCGCGCGATAATGAACTGGTTTGCCGTGGGGTCGTACACCATCACATTGTCGCCCGTGTTGGTGATAACCGCCGACCCGCGCCCCGCATCAAACGCCAAACTGCCCGCCGCCACCGCTGGCAAACTGCCGCCCGCCTGCACGCCCGTGACCACAACCGCACGCCCCCCGGGTGCCAAATTGGCCCCCGGGGGAAAGGTGAACCATTGGCCCACGCCCCTGTCCCACAGTTGCAAACCCGCAATGCTGATGGTGGTGTTTGAAATGTTGACCAGTTCAAAAAACTCGTCCGTGGCAGCCGATGTGCCGTTGCCATCCGTATCGAACGCAGTGGCCCCGTTCGGGTCCACCAGTATCTCATTGATTGCAATGCTACCGCGCAAAAGGTCAGCCAAGCCAACACCCATAGAATCATCCGTCGGGCGGCAGCTGTTCCGAACGATTATGGCGCAATCATACCACGCTTGACGCCTGGAAAACAGATATGGGCGAATTGACGCGGGCCTGTTTTAACCGCGCAACATCAGATAGTTAACGTGCCTACAGCGACAGCATGGACAGGCACAAAAACACCCCCGCCGACAGCAGCGATGTGGCAGGCACCGTGATCACCCACGCGGCGATGATGGTCAAAAAATGCGACCGGCGCACCAGTTTGCGACGGCTGCGTTCTTCGGGTGCGACGGGTTTGCCTTTCAAAATCCCATTGGCGCGGGCGCGCTTTTCGGCGTCCCATTCGCGGTAAAACCCCACGCCAAAAATCGCCCCCACCGCAATATGGGTGGAACTGACAGGCAACCCCAAACCGGATGCGATAATCACCGTAATCGCCGCCGACAGCGCCACACAATAAGCCCGCATCGGGTTCAGCTTGGTGATCTGGCTGCCCACCATGCGGATCAGTTTCGGGCCAAACAGCATCAGGCCAAACGACAGCCCCGCCGCCCCCACGATCATCACCCACAGCGGGATAATCACGCGCGTCGCATCGTCAAAATCCTGCACCGCATGCACAATCGCGGCCAGTGGCCCCACCGCATTGGCCACATCATTGGCCCCATGCGCGAATGACAGCAGCGCCGCCGAACAGACCAACGGCACGCCAAACAGCTTTTTCAGCGACTTTTTGCGGTTCTCCAACCCTTCGGATTGGCGGCGGATCAAGGGTTTGGTGATGATCTGGGTGAAAATCGCAAACCCCAACCCAATGGCAAGCGCCATCGGCATATCGATATCCACAATCTTGCGCAGACCCTTCAGCGACAGGTAGGTGGCAAACGCGCCCGCCATAATCGCGGTCAAAATCGGCACCCACAGACGCGCGGCTGCGATCTTGTCCTCGGCATATTCCACGCGGGCCTTGATGAACGCCAAAAACATTGCCGCCACCGCGCCGCCCAACACCGGGGAAATCACCCAGCTTGCCGCGATCTGCGCCATCGTGGGCCAGTTCACCGCCGCCAGCCCCGCCGCTGCAATGCCCGCCCCCATCACCCCGCCCACCACCGAATGGGTGGTCGACACAGGCGCGCCAACCCAAGTGGCAAGGTTAATCCACAACGCCGCCGAGATTAGCGCCGCCATCATTGCCCAAATAAACGTCGCGCGGTCGGCCAAACTTTCGGGCGATACAATCCCCCCCGAAATTGTGTTCACCACATCACCGCCCGCAATCAACGCGCCCGCCGTTTCAAACACGGCGGCAATCGCAATCGCCCCGCCCATCGTCAGCGCATTGGCCCCCACCGCAGGCCCCATGTTGTTGGCAACATCATTCGCCCCAATGTTCAGCGCCATATAGGCCCCAAACACCGCCGCCGCGATCACGATCATCCGGTCAGATGTGCCGCCCGTCAGCACCGCCGCGATCACCGCCACAATTACAATAAACGCCAACGCAATGCCGGGCGCAATCAAGGGCCGCGCCACATATTGCGTGCCGCGTTCCAAATGCGAAATGCGGTTCAGGTCCTTATCCAGCGTTTTCCACTGGTTCACCGGGCGGTCGGTCATGGCGCGGGCCTGTCATATATTTGTTACTTTGTCGCGCCTGCTATCTGGTTTTTTGCCCCGCGACAACGTGCATCACGGGTCTGGCGCCAAATGCACCGCGATCATGGCGGCAAGGTCCGGCTCTCGCAGCTTTTCCAACGCTTCAAACAGCGGAAACCACGCGGTTTTACGCATGTCCGCCTCGGGGAAATCCAGCACAACATCGGAGACATGCAGCGCATAGACATGCATCTGGCAGGCCTGTTTGATCCCCGTGGCACGGCGTTTTTGGGTGGCATAGATGCCGATGCTGTGAGGCGAAATCTGGCCTTCCACTCCGGCCTCCTCCCACGCTTCAATCGCGGCGGCCTGGGCCAAGGTTTTGCCGCGCATGGGCCAGCCTTTGGGCAAAATCCAGCGGTTGCTATCCAGACTGCGCACCAGCAAAATTTCAACGCCGTCGCCCGTACCGCGCCAACACAACGCCGCCACCTGCAAAATTGGCGGTCGGTAAAACAATTGGCTGATAAACCCCATCACTCCATCACCGCCCGCGCGCACATCACCGCCCGCGCGATGTGGCTGCGCATAATCGGGTCATCCGCCGCCAGCCGCGGCATGGTCCACCCCACCGATGCCAGCGTGCGCGCCAGCGTGAACACATCGACCATCCGCGCCTCCACGCCGCGCAAGCTGCCATAGCCCGCAATCAGCCCCGCGCGCAGATCGGCCACGCCGGGTTCATACAAATTCTGCGACAGCACGGTGCCAAGATCGTACAGCGCAAACCCCATCCCACAATCGTCAAAATCAATCAGCGACAGGTCGCTGCCATCGACCAAGATATTTTCGCGCAACACATCCGCATGCACGGGCATCAAGGGGGCGGTGCGCGCATGATCTTGCAAGGCGGTGCGCAAAAACCCCCGCGCGTCCCGCATCACCCCAGCCTCGGCATCCGTCAAGGCTGGATGCTCCCAAAAGCGGCCCCAAAAGGGCGCATCCCCGGTCAACCCGTCCACATCCCACGCAGGCCGCGCGAAATGGTCGGGCAGGGTCAAACTTTCGGTCGCGGTATGCACCCGCGCCAACATCTGCCCCAGTGCAAAATGCTGCTCCGCTTGGCGCGCCACGCTGCCCGCCAGCGGCACGCCCGCAGCCCCCAACGGCGCGCCGCCCAGCCATTCTACCGCCGATGCAAAGCGCCCGTTCGACAGCGTGACAAGCGCCTGATCGCCCGCCAACAGCGGCCTTGGCACGGGCAGGCCCGCATCCGCCAGCGCCCCGCAAAACCACAGTTCCGACCGTATCGCAGCGGCGGTTTGATACCCCATCCGGTGCAACCGCAACGCCGCCACGCCCCCCCCTCCGCCACCGGGCACCGCCATGCGGTAAACAGCGTTTTCCCGTTCCACAATCAAGGCAACGGGCCTGCCGCCCCAATGCAGCGCCGCCTCCTCTGCCAACCTCATGCCGGAATGGGCGTTGCCGCCAACGCCTCCGCCAGCGCATCGACCAACATATCCGCGTGTTCCACCCCAAACGGCAACGGCGGGCGAATTTTCAGCGTGTTCCCCGCGCGCCCAATGCGGTTCAGGATAAACCCACGCGCCACCATAACCTCTACCAAATCCTCTACAAACGCGGTGGCGGGGGTGTGTTCGGCGTCCAGCACAAATTCCGCCCCGAAAAACATGCCCACGCCGCGTATTTCCGCCAACAATGGGTGACGCAAAGCGCCCAAGCGTTCCATCATATAGGCGCTGGTGCGCGCCGCATTGTCCTGTAACCCCTCGTCGTCAATCACCTGCAACGTGGCTATGCACGCCGCCGCCGACACCGCATTGCCGCCAAACGTGTTGAAATACCCAAACGCATTGCGAAACGCCGCCATCACATCGGGCCGCGCCAACACCGCCGCCACCGGGTGCCCATTGGCCATGGGTTTGCCGCAGGTCACCACATCGGGGGTCATCCCCAACCACTCATGCCCCCAAAAATGGCTGCCCATGCGGCCAAATCCGGGCTGCACCTCATCACATAAAATCAAGCCCCCCGCCGCGCGAATAACGGCTTCGGCCTTGGCAAAGAACCCCGGCGCCACCGTGGGAATGCCTTCATTGGCAAACACCGGGCACAGCATCATCCCTGAAAACCCAATCCCGCAGGCGTTCAAATCCTCAATCGCGGCCTTGATCTGCGCTGCAAAAACGCTGCCATCCGGGTCGGGCGCGCGCAAACTGTCGGGTGCTGGCACGCGGCGCACATGCGCGGGATAGCCCCCAATCGGTGGCCTGCGCGATGACAGCGCCGATGTCGCCGTGGTGTTGCCGTGATAGGTATTATCGGTCGCAATAATCCCAATTTTGCCCGTCACCGCCTGCGCCATACGCAGCGCAATGTCATTCGCCTCGGACCCCGTGCAGGTCATAATGCACTGCGATACGCCATGGCCCAGCCGCGCCGTCAACGCCTCAATATAATCCAGCACAAGGTCATGGTGATACCGCGTGTGCGTGTTCAAAACCGCCGCTTGGTCCGCAATCGCCGCGACCACCGCGGGGTGGCAATGCCCCACGTGTGGGACGTTGTTGTAACAATCCAAATACCGCTTGCCGTCCGCATCCCACAGCCACACCCCGCTGGCCCGCGTGATATGCACGGGCTTGCGGTAAAACGTGGGCACATTCGGCCCCATCAATCGCGCGCGGCGTTCGGTCAGCGTTTCACTCATTCCTCAGGCTCCACCTTGCCCCGCAGGGATTTCACCACACCGCGCACCGATTTCGCCGCCAACCGCCGCTTTTCGCTGCCAAAGGTCGGCTTGGTCGCAATCCGCCGTTTCGGGGCCACCAACGCCGCGCGGATCATCTCCACCAACCGCGCTTGGGCCAATTCGCGGTTGCGGATTTGGCTGCGGGTTTCCTCGGCGCGGATCACAATCGCGCCTTCATTGGTCCAGCGCCGCCCCGCCAGCCGCTTCAACCGCGCCTTTACAGATGCCGCCAGATGGGGCGACCGTTCCGCCTCAAACCGCAACTCCACAGCGGTTTCCACCTTGTTCACATTCTGCCCCCCGGGACCGGAGGAGCGTGAGAAACTTTCCGAGATTTCCCAATCCGCAAGGGTGATTTGATCATTGATGCGCAACATGCGTCCAATCTAACCGAAATCGGACCGGGGGAAAGGGGGGTTATCAGGCGAAATCAATCGCCTTATTCAGTGGCAGCGCGCGAATACGTTGCCCTGTCAGCGCAAAAATCGCATTGGCAAGGGCGGGGGCGGCGGGCGGTGTGCCCGGCTCGCCAATCCCGCGAATTTTGGTGCCGTTTTCCAAAATCTGCACCGCAATCGACGGGCATTGCCACATGCGCAGCCCGTCATAATCGGGGAAATTGGTTTGCTGTACATACCCATTCGCAAAGGTAATTTCCCCACTGATCGCGGCGGAAAGTCCGTAAATCATGCCGCCTTGCACCTGCGCCTCAATATTCGCGGGGTCCAACGCCACGCCCACATCCACCGCCGCCCACGCGTTCGTCATGCGCAGGCCCGCTGGCGTCTGCGCAACCTCAATCACCTGCGCGGTCGGCACGCCAAACGACAAACAAAACGCCAGCCCCCGCGCGCGCCCGGCAGGGGTGTTGCCCCAATCGCAGGCCGCCGCCACCGCCTCCAGCACCTTGCGGGACGGATCATGCGCAATCTGCGACAGCCGAAATTCCAACGGGTCCACGCCCGCCAAATGCGCCAATTCATCCACCGCCGACTCGTGGAAAAATGCGTTTTGCGATGCGCCGACCGACCGCCAAGACCCCACGGGCACGCCCGCAGGCACCCGGTATCCCGTCACGCGGTAATCGGCAAAGCCGTAAGGCTGTTCCCACGCGCCTTGCACAATCGTGGCATCCGGGCCGGGAATATTCATCCCCAACCGCCCCATCTGGCTTTCCATCACCGCAGGCGCGGCAAGGTGCAAATCAAACGCCACCTTCCCATCCGCCACAGCGCCGCGCACCCGCGCCATCGCCATGGGGCGGTACGCGTCATGCGTCATATCCTCCTCGCGCGTCCAGGTCAGCAGCACGGGGCGGCCCTCCATCGCTTTCGCCACGGTGATCGCCTGCTTGATGAAATCCATCTCTGCGCGCCGCCCAAAACCGCCACCCATCACAGGCGTTTCCACGTCAATCGCGGCCTCGTCCAGCCCAGTAATCGCGGCCGCCTCTTTCAGCACTTGGGTTGGCAATTGGTTGCCCGCCCAAACGCGCAAACGGCCAGCCTCCAGCCACGCGCCCGCCGTCATCGGCTCCATCGTCGCATGGGCCAAATACGGCACCGCATATTCCGCCGCAAACGCATCCGCAGTCAAAACGCTGTCCACATCGCCATCATCACGTTTTCGGCTGTCCTGCCGCTCCGCCACAAAAGACGCCGCAACCTCTGCCCTCATCTCGCCGTCCGTCGCGGCATAAGGCGCCGCTTCCCACTCAATCTCCACCGCCTCCATCGCCTTGAACGCGGCCCAAGTGGACGCGGCCACCACCGCCACGCCGTTCGGCACCGGCACCACCGCCACAACCCCCGGCATCGTCAACGCCGCTGTTGCGTCATAACTGGCCACCCCCGCCCACAACCCCGGATTGCTGCGCGCCGTGGCAAACAGCATGCCCGGATGCCGAATATCGGCGGTAAACTGCGCCGTGCCCGTCACCTTGGCGACCATATCCACCCGTGGCAGGCTGCGTCCCAACAGCCGCCAAGCGGCCCGCGCCCGCAACGGCGGCACGTCCGGCAAATCACTCGCCGCCGCGTCCACCGCCAAATCCACATAGTCAATCCGCACCCCATCGGGCAGCACCACCGCCCCCCGTTCGGTGCGCAAATCGTCCTCCGCCAAACCCGTCCTGCGCGCCGCAGCCGACACCAACGCCACCCGCGCCACCGCTCCCGCCGCACGCATTTTCTCATAGGCATCCGGCGTCGACGATGACCCCCCGGTAATCTGCATCCCCAAAAACTTCGCCGGAATGTGCATCGCACCGCGCGCGGTTTCGGCCAGCCAACTGTCATTGGTGGGGGCAAACGGCACCCCCTCCTCCAATATCGCCGCGTTGAAATAGGCGCGGGACGCCGGGCCGTGCATCACCCGCACTTGGTCCCAATCCAAATCCATCTCCTCGGCCAGCAGCGCGGCCAAAGTCGTTTGCACCCCTTGCCCCATCTCCGCACGCGGGGTGATTAACGTCACCCCACTGGCATCAATCAGCACATAAGGCGTGATCGCCGCAGCTTTGCCCGCAATCGGGTTCGCAATGGGTTTTTTATAGGCATAGGTGCCAAACGCCACGCCACCCAAAATCGCCACCGACCCCACCAAAAACGTCCGCCGCGCAATCGTTTTAACTTTGCCCATGCTCAACCCCTCAACGCAGTTGCAGCGGTCAAAACAGCCGCCTTAATGCGCGGATACGTCCCGCAGCGGCACAAATTGCCCCCCATCGCATCATCAATCTGCACATCACTTGGCGCAGGCGTCTCCGCCAACAACGCCGCCGCCTGCATCACCTGCCCCGACTGGCAATACCCGCATTGCGCCACTTGGTGCTGCACCCACGCCGCTTGCACCGCGTGCATGGCGTCCGGCGTGCCCAACCCCTCAATCGTGGTCACCGCCCCCGCAACATCGCCCAAGGCCAGCTGACACGACCGCACCGCAACCCCGTCCACATGCACCGTACACGCCCCGCAGGCCGCAACCCCGCAGCCGTATTTCGTGCCCGTCAGGTTCAACCCATCGCGCAGCGCCCACAGCAGGGGCGTGTCACCGGGCATATCCACCTGCCGCGAAATTCCGTTAATTGTCAGTGTATAGGCTATGCGCGCCTCCCTTGCTTACCCTCTTAAATGGGGCGCAAGGGGCCAACTGTCAAACACACCCTTGCGTCATATCACAATCACCCCCGCCCGGTTTTCAATCATCCGCACCAGCGACAGCCCCGTCATCTCCGATGATTTCGGGTTGGCCGCCAGCGGGCGGTTCTCCAACACCACCGACAGCTTGCCAAAATCCCCCTCTGCCACAATGCGGTGACTGTTCAAAACCGCCCCCGGATCGGCCACCAGCGTCACCACCGTGCGATCCAACCCCAGCCCCGCTATCGCCGAAATCACCGCCACATTGGCGTTTTGCGGATAGGCATCGGCTGCCTGCCGAGCCGTCCCTTCAAAAAACACGCGCGGCTCCGTCAGCGAACCTAAATCACAAACCGCCTCTGCAGGTGTGCCTGCCCACGCCAACGCAGGTTTCACCACTTCATGCCTAACACTCGATAACCCCAACCGGGACGCCGCCGCCAGCGCATCAATCCCCCCCAGCGCGCCGGGCGGAATAATAATCTGCGCCCCATTTGCCTGCGCCAGCCCAGTCAGTTCCGCCAACAAATCCGCATCCGTCAGCGCCGAAGTCGACGATACCGCCACATCCCACCCCCGCGCCAACCCAGCCCGGCACCACGGGCCAACCGACCCCCGCCCCGCAGCCTCCACCAGCAAATCCGCCTCAATCCCCGCCAAATCGTTCGGGTCCGAAATTACGCGCACATCGCCCAACCCCTCGCGCACCGCCGCCAAGTCGCGCACTGCAACCGCCACAATCGCCACAGGCGCGCCCCGCTGCAACAGCAGGTCTGCCACCCGCCGCCCAATCGCGCCCCACCCGACCAGCACCACCCGAAACTTATACCCCGACATAACCCGCCACCGCCTCTGCATCCCGGTCCATATCGGCCCCCGTGCCCACCCAAACCGTCCGCCCTTTTTCGACAATATAATGCCGATCGGCCAACCGTTTCAGCACGCCCAAATTTTTATCAATCAACAAAATCGACTGCCCCTGCGCCTTCAACCCCGCGATCACCTGCCAAATCTCGGTGCGTATCGTGGGGGCCAACCCCTCGGTCGCCTCGTCCAAAATCAACAGACGCGGGTTTGTCATCAACGCGCGCCCCACGGCCAGCATCTGCTGTTCACCCCCCGAAAGAGTCGCGGCCATCTGCCCCGCGCGTTCGCCCAGCCGGGGAAACAGCGCATAAACCCGCGCCAAATCCCAAGGCCCCGCCCGCCCCAACCTATTCCCCGCCGTGGCCACCAAATTTTCCCGCACGGTCAGGGTCGCAAACACCTGCCGCCCCTCGGGCACCAACCCCACACCCAGCCGCGCCACCCGCTCCGGCGCCAAGCCCGAAATCGCCACGCCCGCAAACCGCGCCGCCCCGCCGCGCGTGGCAATCAACCCCATCAGGGTTTTTACGGTGGTCGTTTTGCCCATCCCGTTGCGGCCCAGCAGCGTCACCACCTCGCCGTCCGCCACCTCCAGCGTCACGTCAAACAACACCTGCGACGCGCCATACCCCGATTGCAGGCCCTCCACCTTCAACACAGCGCATCCTCCGCGCCCAAATACGCCGCACGCACCTCTGGGTTTTCGCGGATGTCCTCGACCGACCCAGAGGCGATGATGCGCCCGTACACCAGCACAGAAATCCGCGTGGCCAGCGCAAAAACCGCCGCCATATCATGTTCCACCAACAGCATTGGCAGCGGAATGTCGCGCAACTGCGCAATCATCTGGGCACTCTCCACATGCCCCAAACCCGCCATGGGTTCGTCCAGCAACAACACCCGCGGCTTGCGCGCCAGCGCCACCAACAGCTCCAACTGCTTGCGCTCGCCATGGCTTAAATCCTGCGCGCGCACATCCACCCGCGCCACCAACCCCGTGCCCGCCAGCGTGGCATCCGCTTGGTCCCAAATCCCCTGCCGCCCCGCAATCCGGTCCC
Organism: Pseudorhodobacter antarcticus; assembly: GCF_900110135.1. Taxonomy (GTDB): domain Bacteria; phylum Pseudomonadota; class Alphaproteobacteria; order Rhodobacterales; family Rhodobacteraceae; genus Pseudorhodobacter; species Pseudorhodobacter antarcticus. Next base: position 60,495 of record NZ_FOCO01000008.1, read on the forward strand.
AAATGCGAAAGTTCAGGCCCGCGCGCGCTTGCACCGCCATCGCAATATTCTCACGGCAGGTGGCCTCCTCCAGCAAGCTTGTCACCTGAAACGTCCGTCCCAGCCCCAGCGCCACCCGCGCCGGCACTGATGCCCGCGTCACATCGCGCCCACCCAATTCCACCCGGCCGCCGTCCGGTGCCAATTCCCCGCACAACTGGTTGATCAACGTCGATTTTCCCGCCCCATTCGGCCCGATCAACGCGTGAATCTCGCCCGCCTCCACCGTCAACGACACATCATCCGTCGCCACCAACCCGCCAAACCGTTTGACCAGATGGGTCACCCGCAGCACGCTCATCCCCGTCCCCCCAACCGCGCCAACAGTCCCGCAATCCCGCCTTTGGTGCCCAACACCACCACCAACAAAATCACCCCCAGCGCCAGTTGCCAATGCTCCGTCCAGCCCGCCAAATACGTCTCCAGAACCAAAAACGCCGCCGCGCCGAATACGGGGCCAAAAAAGCTGCCCACCCCGCCCAGAATGACCATAATCATAAACTCGCCCGATTTGGTCCAATGCATCATATCCGGGCTGGCAAAGCGCAGGAAATTGGCCATCAACGCCCCCGCCAACCCCACCCCCATGCCCGCCAAAACAAAGGCGTAAAGTTTATACCGATAGGGCGCAAACCCCAGCGCCGCCATCCGCCGCTCATTCTGCCGTATCCCCTGCAACACCGCGCCAAAGGATGAATTCACCACCCGCCACAGCCCTGCAAAAAACACCACCGCGATGCCGAGGATAACGAAATACAAAACCGCCTTATCCCGCATATTCAGGCCCAAAAACTCATTCGACCGCCGAATGATAATTCCATCCTCACCCCCATACGGCGTCAGCGACACAAAGAAAAAGAACAACATCTGCGCAAACGCCAGCGTGATCATGATAAATTGCACGCCATTTGTGCGCAGCGACAGCGCCCCAATCACCCCCGCCACCGTGCCGGATAAAACCACCGCCACAGGCAGCGTCACCAGCAAATTCGTGCTGCCGGGCACAACCCCCCACAGCGCATCGCCCCCCGCATGGGCAAACAAAATCCCCACGCTATACGCCCCAACGCCAAAAAACGCCGCGTGCCCAAAACTGACCATCCCGCCATACCCAAGGATAAAATTCAAACTCGCCGCCGCAATTGCATAGATCAAAATCCGCGTGGCCAGCGACAACAGCGCAGGCTGGCCCATGGCATCGGCCAAAAACGGCACCGCAACCAGCGCCAGCAAACCAATCAGAACCCGCATCTACGCTCCCGCCGCAAACAGGCCGCGCGGCCGCACCAACAGCACCAGCGCCATCAGCAGATAAATCCCCATCGACGCCACACCAAGGCCAATCGCATCCGCGTCCGATGGCGGCATCACACCGCGCAACACCCCCGGCAAAAACGCCCGCAACAAGGTATCCACCACCCCAAGGCCAATCCCGGCCACAAACGCCCCCTTGATCGACCCCACACCGCCCACAACCACCACCACAAAGGTCGCCAGCAAAATCTGCTCACCCATGCCGACCTGCACCGACGATATTGGCCCAATCATATACCCCGCCAGCCCCGCCAACAGCGCGCCAAGCCCAAACACCAGCGTATAAAGCCCGCGAATATCCACCCCCAACGCCCGCACCATATCGCGGTTGGTGGCCCCCGCGCGCACCAACATCCCCACGCGCGTCCGGTTGATCAGCAGGTACAACCCCACCGCCACCAACAGCCCCACGGCGATAATAAAAAGCCGGTAAATCGGGTACGGCAACCCCGGCAACACCTCCACCGACCCGCTGAAAATCTCGGGCAACGGCGTAAACACAGGCTGCCGCCCGAACACCAAAACAATCCCCTGATTGGCAATCAAAATCAGCGCGAATGTCGCCAGCACTTGGTCCAGATGGTCGCGCGCATACAGGCGGCGTATCACCACCGCCTCTACCACAAACCCTGTCATCCCCGCCGCCAACAACGCCGCAGGCAGGCCCAACCAAAAACTGCCCGTCACCCCCGCCACATAGGTCCCCGCATAAGCGCCCACCATAAACAGCGACCCATGCGCCAGATTGATCACCCCCATAATTCCGAAAATCAGGGTCAATCCGGCGGCAAGCAGAAACAGCATGACCCCGTATTGCAGGCCATTCAGCAGTTGTTCAACGATCAAGATCATCCGTCAGCCTTCCCGCGTGCAGGGCCGGGCGCAAACCCGGCCCCCAAAATCACATATTGCACTGCGCGGAATAACTGTCGCCATGATCGGCCAAAATCACCCGGTCGGTCACGGCTTTTGCACCGCCCGCACCATCATCGACGATGTTCAACACATACCAATCATGGATCGGGTGCTGGTTGTTGCCAAAGGCAAAATCCCCGCGCACGGATTCGAAATCGGCGGCTTTCACCGCCAACCGAAACGCCTCCATATCCTCAAGCCCCCCGGTTTTCGCCAGCGCGCTGCCAATCAGCCGCGCAGTATCGTACCCCTGCGACGCGTAATAGGTGATGGGCCGTGCATATTTCGCATCCCACGCCGCCACAAATTCCGCGTTGGCCGCGTTGTCAAAATCACGGTTCCAATGCGCAGTTGCGGTCACGCCAATCGCGGCTTCCTTGACTGCGCCCAGCACCACGGCATCCGACGATGGCTCTGGCAACACCATCGGAATTTGGCCCAGAAAACCCGCCTGCTGGTACTGCTTCAAAAACGCAATCCCAAGGCCGCCGGGGTGAAATTGAAACACCACCTCAGGGGCCGCCGCACGAATTTGCGCCATTTCCGATGCGAAATCGGTCTGGTCCAGCTGGGTGAAAATCTCCGTCACCTCGCCGCCAAACATCCGCTTGAACCCTGCAATCGCGTCTTTGCCCGCTTGGTAATTCGGGGCCAGCGCCACGGCGGTCTTATACCCCAATTCCTTGGCCGCAGCGCCCGCCGCCTCATGCAGCGCATCATTTTGCCAGCTTACAACGAAATAATTCGGGTGGCACGCCTCGCCGGCGAATGTCGATGGGCCTGCGTTCGGGCTAATGTAAATTCCGCCATTGTCCAAAATGTCGGGCACAACCGCCCCTGCCACGTTGGAAAATATAATCCCCGTCAGCAGCTTAATCCCGTCATCGCCCATAAATTTTTCGGCAATCTGGCGGCCATTGGCGGGCTTTAACCCGTCATCTTCCACCACAAATTCCACTTCAACCCCGCCCAGTTTGCCGCCGCCCATTTCCAGCGCCAACAACATCCCATCGCGCGCATCGGCCCCGAGGTATCCGGCTGGCCCGGACAGCGTTGTGACCACCCCAATTTTCAAAGGCTCCGCCACCGCGCCACTGGCCATCATCGCCAACAAACCCGCTGCAACTATCCGTTTTGTCATCCCATTTCTCCCCCTGAAACTATGATGTCGCGTAGCATGGCCGCTGCTGGCCCGCCTGCCAACCCCAAACAGCCACAATCGCGCCCCCCAGCGCCCGCACAATCAGCGTTTGAACTTCGCCACAACTTGCGCCACGCTGCCACAAAGCTGAAAGGATCCGCCATGCACTCCCTGATCACCCAAGACCACATCGACACCTACCAACGCGATGGCGTGGTGATGATAAAGGGGCTGTTCGCCGACCACGTTGAAACCCTGCGCGCAGGCGTTGAACGCAATATGGCCGCCCCCGGCCCCTATGCCGCCGAAAACCTGAAACCGGGCGAAGGGGGGCGGTTTTTTGATGATTATTGCAACTGGCAGCGCATCCCCGAATTTGAAACCGTCATCCGCAATTCCCCCGCCGCCGCCGTGGCCGCAGATCTGATGGGGTCCGCCCGCGTACAATTGTTTCACGACCATGTGCTGGTCAAGGAACCCGGCACCTCCAAACCCACGCCGTGGCACCAAGACGGGCCATATTATTTCGTCGATGGCATCCAAAACGTCAGCTTTTGGTCGCCGCTGGACCCGGTCACCACCGCATCCTTGCGCTGCGTTGCAGGCTCGCACGCGTGGGAAAAACCTGTGTTGCCAACGCGCTGGATGTCGCAAACCAATTTCTATCCCAACCCCGATGATTATATGCCCGTGCCAGACCCCGACGCCGAAGGGATGGACATTCGCGAATGGCAGATGGAACCGGGCGACGCCGTGGCCTTTAACTATGGGACGTTGCACGGTGCGCGCGGCAATGCGGCAGGCACCCGCCGCCGTGCGTTTTCGTTGCGGCTTGTCGGCGATGATGCCCGCTATGTGCAGCGCCCCGGCCCCACCTCGCCGCCATTTCCGGGCCATGATATGCAACCGGGCCAAACCCTGCGGACCGATTGGTTCCCTGTGATCTACCAACGCTAACGCCCCCTCACCTTGACAATCGGCCCCCGCACGGGCACCCACCCCAAAAGCCAGCAGGGGGCCGCCATGACCGACGACCACGATCACCGCGACGATGAAACGGACACCCCCATCCCAAAGGTCAAAAAACCCTCGCGCCAACAAGTCTATACTTTGGTGATAGAGGTGGGGCGCAATCCCGGCGACGGCCTGCCCGCCAAGGCCACCGGGGCCGCGTTGATGATCTATGCCAGCGGCGTGGACGAAGGCGAGGCGGTGCGCGAAACCGTGGCCATCCTGAAACAGGCCGACATGGCCCCCCTCGACGTGTCCGGCTATGGCACCCTCCAGGAACGTCTGGAATCAGGCGACGAAATCGACGCTGAGGAGCGCGCGCTTATGGATCGCGCGCTGGCCGAAAACTCGGTCATCGTCGCCTCCATGACCCCGTTTTTCGACTGACAGACCCCGCGCTAAATTGCGCGGCAAACCCTGCAATACGGCTGCGATTTAAGGGCAATCTCAGGTTAAAATTTGGTAAACGTTTTTTGCAAATCTGTGGAAGATCAAACGATTAGCGGGCGCATCGCGCGCGATGCGCACCCCGTATCGCACCCCTCACGCAGCCGTGCGCCGCCCCGTCCGGCCCAGCATATCCAACAGCGGAATCGTCTCATACCCCATGATCACCTTATGGGGCAGGGTGGCCGCATCCCATCCGGTGGCCTGTCCTGTGCCCTGCCCTGTGGCCTGCCCAAATCCCCGCAGATGATTGTGGGTCAACAGCCGGCAATCATCCGCCCGGATCAATTGCGGCGGCCCAATATCCAGCGAAATGCAGGCCGTGACCGCGCGCCGCAAATCCATCATCGCCGCGCGCCCATCGGTGACGTGCCGCGCCTCGGTCAGCACGGTTTCATCCCAAAACAAATACTCCACCTCATCGCCCGACAGCGCGATCAACTGGTCTGATGATACCAAAATATCCGTTTCCACCCCAAAATATGGCGCGCGCAGCATGACCGGGCTGAACGACCCGCGGCTGGGCAAATCCATACGCCGCAACGACCGCAGGCAGGCATAATCGCCGCTTTCCGTCAGCAGCAAATCACCGGGCCGCAGGTTGCCCGCCGCACAGGGGCCGCCCGCCGTTTCAATCGGGGTGGTCAGGCCAATCCATGGCGCGCGTTCCGGCAAGGTGCTACCTTCGGTCACGCCAAACCACAGCACCGATTTGTGGCGCCGCGCGCGGTCCGACCCGGCGCAAATTTGCAGGATATCATCCATCATCAACGGCATCGGATTGCGGCCGCGCGTGCTGCGCCCCTCACCTTGTCCGGGCAAATCCAGCGCCAGCGTCCAGCTTTTGTTCGGGGCATCCCAGCTAAAAGAAATCCGCGCCACCCCCACGCTGGGCAAACCCAACGGGCCGGGCAGGCTGTGGCGCAGCAACCGCTCGGCTTGGCGGTGCAACACCACAACCCCCGCCGCCTCATCGACAAAAATCGACAAGGTTCGGGGCCAGGCGTCATCGCTTTTGAAATCCAGCAAAATGGTGGACCCTTGCAGCGGCAGTTCAAATTCCAAGACCAAACTTGCCTTGGACAGCAAGCTAAGGCCCGCCGCCCCATCCAGCGGGGTCGCGCGATCGGACAAAGCCACCCATTGGGTCATCCCGGCCATCCCTATGCCGCGCGGCTGTCTGGGAACAGCAAATGCGCCTCAAACGGGCGCAGGGTGCGGCGGGCGGCGGGGCTGTATCCATTGCCCGTTTCGGGGTCGATTTCTGGGAACAAGGCGCAAATCTCGGCCATGATATCGGCCTCAAAACTCTTGGTGGTTTGCGGGCCGGGCAAAAAGCTTTCGGTGGCCAGCCCTTCTGAGAAAATCACTTGATGGCGGTCAAACAGCAAGTGAACATATTCAACCTCCCCCCCCTCCATATAGCGGACGGAGCTGCCATTGACCAAATCTTTGGCGGCCACCAACACGTCGGTTTCGCCGAACAGCAGTTCTGCCAAACTGTCGCGGATCAGGATGCGGTGCAGGGGTGACACCATCAAATCCGCATGCGGGCCAAAGGTGCCTGCCCGAATATGGACCGGGGCAAAGCTGCCCGTGGCCGCCACCACACGCCGCCCAATCCAACGCAACGGCTGCGCGCCATCATCATGGGTCATCACCAAATCGCCGGGCAGCAAGCTTTCCACCGCCACCTCCCCATCCGGGGTCAAAATCGCGGTGCCCGCCACAAAACAGGGGATAGAGTTGACTGTGACAAAACCGACATCCGTGTTCCCCAACCCGTCAGAAATCGTATAGGTGAAGGTCTTGGATTCGATCTGCCCGTCGCCGATGACGGTAAAGGTTCCATCCGCGTTCAACTGCACGGTTTGCCCCGATGGCAGCGTGACGGTGGACCCCACCGTGACCGCCACCCCATTGATATGGGTGATCACCAGCGTGCCGCCCGGCAGCATCAGATCATTGTCCAGCACGTTGACGGTTTTGGACCCGTAAGGGTTGATGTTTACGTTGTCATCGGTGGCAATCAACACCGTTTGGACAGAGTTGGCAGCGATCAACAGGTTGCTGTCATAATTCGCATCAGCAGCGTCGGCAATGCCGATACGGATGGAATTTGTCACGCCTGCGTTGACCGGCATGGTCAGCGACAGCGTGATGGTGAACCCATCCATTTCGGTGTTGAACGCATCATTTGTGTTGCTGACGAACAGGTTTTGCTGGGTGTTGCCGTTGATATTGTTGACCGACGTGGCCCCATTGCCAACCGTGATGGGCACATGTGTGCCGTTCACCCAAACGCCGACTACATCATTGAACTGGCTGTTGATAAATTCGGGGTATTCTTCAGAGGAGAATACAAAGCTCATCGTCATGGTGTTGCCGGTGGGCGTAAAATCCACGTCCATCCACACCGCATCATAGGTGTTGGTGCCGGCGATGGTGTTGAAATCTGATCGGTTGTCGAACCCCGAGGTGTTGGTCGATGTTCCTGTGGATCGGTTTGGGTCGCCACTGCTTTGGGTAAAGTCGCGGACGTTGCCGGTCGACATGATCACCCCTGTTTGCGACGGCGTCACACCTGCCGACAGCCCACCGTTGGTGTAAATCGCCGAGGAATTGGCCGGCCCGGAATAGCTGGCACTGTTCACAGTGACGCCCGGCCCGAAAATAGTATTCGCCATCGCCAAAGCCGAAGCGTTGGTTTGATAGCCGAGTTCTGCACCTGTCGCCACTGCTGTCCCCAATTTTATGAGAGGACAGGCCAAACGCCTTCACTGCCGGTTATCCCGGCTTAAGTCACTTGCTAACCTACTCGTTCGGGCACGTTGGCCCAGCGTTCGCCCTGCCTCAGGACTTATTATTAAGGTTTATTAACCTTTCGTGCAGGGCTTTGTCACGGTTTTATAATTTTGTTTGCCTTTCGTTAACGGTTGACGCTGCATAATCGTGACACCTTTGCAACAATGGGTTTGCCTTTTGGGCCTTGGGGTTCATCTTAACACTGGTTGCGCGTTGGGGGATGTGCGGGTAACGGTTGCGTGATGATATCCCCGCGCCGCATCCAAACCGGACCATATTCATGACCCAAATCCATCCCCCCGTAGACCCCGTAGCACTGACCGCCGCATTGATCCGTTGCCCGTCGGTCACCCCGGCCGAGGGCGGCGCGCTGGTCTTGCTGGAGGCGCTGCTGACAGAGGCGGGTTTTGCCTGCACGCGGATTGATCGGGGCGGGATTTGCAACCTGTTTGCGCGCTGGGGGCGGGCCGGGGCGAACCGGACCTTTGGGTTCAATGGGCACACCGATGTGGTGCCTTTGGGTGATGTGGCGGCGTGGACGCAAGACCCGTTTGGCGCGGCGGTGGTGGACGGGTTCATGTACGGGCGCGGCGCCACGGATATGAAATCGGGCGTTGCCGCCTTTGCCGCCGCTGCCATTGATTTCGTGCGCAACACCCCGCCCGATGGTGCTGTGGTGCTGGCGATCACGGGCGATGAGGAGGACGTGGCGCTGGATGGCACCGTTGCCCTGCTGGATTGGATGGACGCCAATAATGAAGCGATGAGCGTGTGTTTGGTGGGCGAACCCACTTGCCCGAATGTGATGGGTGAAATGATGAAGGTGGGGCGGCGCGGGTCGCTGACCGCGCATTTTGTGGCCCGCGGCGTGCAGGGCCATTCCGCCTATCCACACCGCGCCAACAATCCGCTGACCGCGATGGTCGCGCTGATAGACCGTTTGGCCCGGTATGAATTGGACACAGGCACCGACCATTTCGACGCCTCCACCCTTGCGATCACCACGATTGATACGGGCAACACGGCCACCAACGTCATCCCCGCGCAATGCCGCGCCACGGTGAACATTCGGTTCAATGATGCCCATTCGGGGGCCAGCATTTCGGATTGGCTGCGCGCGCAGGCGGGCAAAACCAGCGCTGCAACCGATGTGGCATTTGATGTGACCATCAAAGTTTCTGGCGAGAGTTTCGTGACCCCGCCCGGCGCGCTGTCGGATTTGGTGGCGGCGGCGGTGCAGGCCGAAACAGGCATCACCCCCACGCTGTCGACCACAGGCGGCACATCCGATGCGCGCTTTGTCAAAGATCACTGCCCGGTGGTGGAATTTGGTCTGGTTGGCAAAACCATGCACCAAGTTGACGAACGGGTGGAGGTGGCGCAGATCCACCAGCTTAAATCCATCTACACTCGTATTTTGACGGATTATTTTGCATGACCCCACAGATCTCCGTGACACGCGATATTGACACATGTCTGGCCCTGCGCCGCGTGGTGTTTATCGACGAACAAGGCGTGTCCGAAATTGACGAACGCGATGATTTGGATGACAGCGCGGTGCATTTGCTGGCCATCGTGGGCGGTGTGCCCGTGGGGTCTGCGCGCCTGTTGTTGTTGGGCGATATGGGCAAGGTGGGGCGCGTGTGCGTGCTGCGCAGCCAGCGGGGCACGGGCCTTGGGGCCGCGCTTATCCGGGCTGCGGTCGATCAGTTTCGCGCGATGCCGGGCATCACAACTGTCAAGTTAAGCGCGCAAAGCCATGCGACCGGGTTTTATGAAAAGCTGGGATTCACCGAGTTTGGTGGCGAATATGAGGATGCAGGCATCCCCCACCGCGACATGACCTTTCCCCTCTGACATCTTTCCCCCGCAAGCGCCGCGTGTTAGGGCTGCGCTTATGGAACAAATGCCTTCAAAACCCCAGATCGTTCAATGGTTGGCGGATAACCCCGGCCTTACCTCCAAACGCGATATCGCCAAGGCGTTCGGCATCAAAGGCAGCGCCCTGCGCATTGAGCTGAAGCGGATGCTGCGCGAGCTGGAGGGGGAAGGCACGCTGGTCAAACAGCACCGCAATTTCCGCGACCCCGATGCCCTGCCGCCCGTGTCCTTGCTGGCGGTTTTGGCGCCTGATGCGGATGGGGATTTGTTTGCCAGCCCTTTGGAATGGACCGGGGACGGTGATGCGCCGCGCATCCTGATTGTTACCAAATCGGGTGACCCGGCGATGGGGGCAGGCGACCGGATTTTGGTACGATTGGAACCTGTGGGCGGCAAAGATTACGCTTATGAAGCGCGCCTTATCCGCAAGCTGGGGTCAAACCCACTGAAACTGCTGGGGATTTTCCGCGCGGAAAGCGAAGGCGGGCGGATTGTGCCTGTCGACAAGAAAGCCGACAAAGAATGGCGTGTGATGCGTGACGGCACCATGGACGCCCGCGATGGTGAATTGGTAGAGGCGGAACAGGCTGGCCCCAAGCGCATGGGCCTGCCCACCGCGCGCATCACGGCCCGTTTGGGCGACCCAAGCGGCCCGCGCGCGATTTCTCTGATCGCCATTCACCAACACGGCATCCCCGACCAGTTCCCCGACAAGGTGGTGGCCGAGGCGGACGCGGCCCAACCCGCCCCCATGGCCAAACGCGAAGATCTGCGCGACATGCCCTTGGTCACCATCGACCCCGTGGACGCGCGTGACCGCGATGATGCGGTTTTGGCGATGCTAGACACCGACCCCGCCAACCCCGGCGGCCATGTGATTTGGGTCGCGATTGCCGATGTGGCCCATTACGTTCGCCCCGGTTCGCAATTGGACCGCGAGGCGAAAAAGCGCGGCAATTCCAGCTATTTCCCTGACCGTGTGGTGCCGATGCTGCCTGACACGCTGTCGGGCGATCTGTGCAGCCTGCACGAAAACGTCGACCGCGCCTGCATGGCCGTGCGGATGGTGCTGGACGCCCATGGGCGCAAAATCAGCCACCGCTTTACCCGCGGGATGATGCGGTCGGTCGCGTCGCTGTCCTATGCGCAGGTTCAGTCCGCGATTGATGGCAACCCCGATGCTGTGACCGAACCTTTGCTGGACGTGCTGCGCCCGCTTTATGCGGCCTACGCTGCGTTGAAACTGGCCCGCGCCGAACGCCAACCGCTGGATTTGGACCTGCCCGAACGTAAGATTATTCTGTCCGACGAAGGCACGGTGTTGTCGGTCGATTATTACCAACGCTTCGACGCGCATAAGGTGATTGAGGAGTTTATGATCCTCGCCAATGTCGCCACCGCCGAGGAATTGGTGCGCATGAAAACGCCCCTGTTGTTCCGCGTGCACGAAGAACCCAGCCCCGAAAAACTGCAAGCGCTGCGCGAAGTGGCGGAGGCGTCTGGGTTTGTGCTGGCCAAGGGGCAGGTGCTGAAAACCTCGCACCTGAACAAACTTTTGGCGCAGGCGGCGGATACTGAATTCAACGAATTGATGAACATCACCACCCTGCGGTCGATGACCCAAGCCTATTACAACCCGCAAAACTTTGGCCATTTCGGGCTGGCGCTGCGCAATTATGCGCATTTCACCTCGCCCATCCGCCGCTATTCGGACTTGATCGTGCACCGCGCCTTGATCGCCGCACATCGTTGGGGCGATGATGGGCTGACCGCTGACGATATTGCGGAGTTGGGCGATACGGCCAAGCAAATTTCCGATACCGAGCGCCGTTCCATGATCGCCGAACGCGACACCACCGACCGCTATTTGGCCGCCTATCTGGCCGACCGGGTGGGTGCGTCGTTTGAAGGGCGGGTGTCGGGCGTCCAACGCTTTGGGCTGTTCGTGAAGTTGAACGATTCAGGTGCGGACGGGCTGGTTCCCATCCGGTCCGTGGGGCGCGAATTTTTCCATTTTGATGCCGATGCGCAGACCTTAATGGGCGCGGACACGGGCCTGACCATCGGCATAGGCCAGCGCGTGACGGTGCGGTTGACCGAGGCGGTGCCTGTGACGGGTGGCTTAATCTTGGAGCTGCTGGAGATTGAAGATCGCGCCTTGCCCCGTGGCCCCACGCCGCGTGGCCGGGGTGGCCCGCGCAAACCGGGGGCGGCGGCGGCGAAAAGCCGGGCGATCAAGCGTAAAGTGGTGCGGCGGCGCAAATAACCGCCCATTCCTTTGCCTCGGCGTTGCCAATCGCGGCCTGTGCCTTACACTGTTTCGAAATATAAAAAGCGAGGCAGCGGTATGCGTATTCTTCTTACTTTGGCGGTGGCGTGCATGGCATCAACTGGTTTTGCAAATCCAACCCCGGTGAATGTCAGCGCCACGGTCCAAGCGGCGGGCGGCGATACGGCGGGCCTGCAAACGTGGCTGGCCGCGTTTCGCACCCGCGCCGCTGCAGTGGGGATTACGGCGGCCACGATGGACGCGAGCCTGGTGGGCTTGGACTATGATCCCGATGTCATCCGCCGCGACCGCAATCAGTCGGAATTTACCAAGACGATTTGGGATTACCTCGACACCGCCGCCTCCGATGATCGTGTCGCCAACGGCCGCGCGGCGTTGCAAAAACATGGGGCCGTGCTGGACCAGATCGCGGCGAAATACGGCGTCGATAAAGAGGTTGTGGTGGCAATCTGGGGCCTCGAAAGTGCTTATGGCACCTTTCGCGGTTCTGTCCGCACCCTGCAATCGCTGGCAACCTTGGCCTATGACGGCAGGCGCGCCGCGTTTTTTGAAGGCGAATTGCTGGCGGCGTTAAAGATCTTGCAAGCGGGCGACACGGTGGCGGCGAATATGCAAGGCAGTTGGGCGGGTGCTATGGGGCACACGCAGTTTATGCCCTCGTCCTTCCTCGCCTATGCGGTGGATTTTGATGGGGATGGCAAGCGCAACATCTGGGGCGATGACCCCACCGATGCGCTGGCCTCAGCCGCTGCATACCTCGCAGGCTTTGGCTGGACCAAAGGCGCGCCTTGGGGGCTGGAAATCACCCTGCCAGCGGGGTTTGATTATGACCAAACCAGCGAGCGGGTGAAAAAACCTGTGGCCGATTGGCAAGCGCTGGGCGTGCGACCCGTGGGCGGCGGCGATTTGCCCGATCATGGCGCGGCGTCTGTGTTGCTGCCCGGTGGGGCGCGGGGGGCGGCGTTTTTGATTTTTTCCAACTTCCAAGTGATCGAACGCTATAACACCGCCGATGCTTATGTCATCGCAATTGGGCATCTGGCCGATATGCTGAAAGGCGGGCCGCGCATTGCAGCCAGCTGGCCCCGCGACCTGCGCGCGTTGACCATGGACGAACGGCTGGATTTGCAGACCCGGCTAACGGCGGCAGGGTTTGACACAAAGGGCGTTGACGGCCGCATGGGGCCAAACACCATCGCAGCTGTCAAAGCGTTTCAGCGGTCCAAGGGCATCATCCCCGATGGTTATCCCAGCACGGAAATTCTGCAAAAACTGCCGTAAGGGGCGGTTCCCCGCCCCCTTGGCGATCTGTTATTCAGCGGATGATCGCGCCCAAAGGTTAATATCTTCCTCGGCGGAAATGCGGTCAATCTCGGCCAATTCAGTGGCTGTAAACTCCAGATTGCCAATGGCGCCTGCGCAATCCACCACCTGTTCGGGTTTTGAGGCACCGATCAACGCCGTGGTAATCCCGCCACCCCGCAGCACCCAGGCAATCGCCATTTGCGCCAGCGTTTGGCCCCGCGCGGTTGCCATCGCATCCAGCGCCCGCACCGAGTCTAACGCGCGATCCGTAATCGTTTCCGGCCTCAAGGATTTGCCCTGCGTGGCCCGGCTGCCCTCCGGGATGCCGCCCAGATATTTCTTGGTCAAAATGCCTTGTGCCAAGGGGGTAAAGGCGATGGACCCAATCCCCAAATCCGCCAGCGTGTCTTTCAACCCGTCCTTTTCCACCCAACGGTTCAGCAAATTATAGCTGGGCTGGTGGATCACGCAGGGCGTGCCCAAATCCTTCAAAATCGCCGCCGCTTGCCGCGTGCGGGCCGAATTATAGCTGGAAATCCCCACATAAAGCGCCCGCCCCGACCGCACGATATGGTCCAGCGCGCCCATGGTTTCTTCCAACGGCGTATCAGGGTCAAAACGGTGGGAATAAAAAATATCGACGTAATCGAGCCCCATCCGCTTTAGCGATGCGTCACAAGACGCAATCAAATACTTGCGGCTGCCCCATTCGCCATACGGGCCCTGCCACATGTTATACCCCGCCTTGGAGGAGATGATTAGCTCATCCCTATACCCCCGAAAATCGGTCGCCAAAATCTCGCCAAACGCGCTTTCCGCGGAACCGGGGGGCGGGCCGTAATTGTTGGCAAGGTCGAAATGCGTGATGCCGTGGTCGAACGCGGTTTGACATATCGCGCGCTTGGTCGCGTGCGGCGTGTCATGGCCAAAATTGTGCCACAGCCCCAGCGACACGGCGGGCAGTTGCAGGCCCGACTTGCCGCAACGGCGATAGCTCATGCGGGAATAACGGTCCTCGGCGGGGGTATATGGCATCAATCACTCCTAAATCTGGTATGGCAGTTTTGCAGCCAGCGGATCAAAGCGCAAGCCTTGCCCATTCATCTTGGTCCAAATACCTCTCCGCCGCTGACCACAACAGCGTTAGACGAATTTATTCCACAGGTTTTCCAACCGTTCCTGCCGCCCCGATTTTGGCTGCGGATTAACATTGCGGGCCAACACATCGGCGGTGATGCTGGTTAAATCGGACTGCAACATCGCGCGCGCACCCTCAGACTCCCAACCCGCATAGCGGTCCCGGCGCAGGGTTTCCAAACTGCCATCGGCCAGCAGCGCCGCCGCCGATTTCAGCGCCCGCGCGCAGGTGTCCATGCCGCCGACATGGGCCAAAATCAAATCCTCAGCGTCCAGCGATTGCCGCCGGATTTTCGCGTCAAAATTGGTGCCCCCGGTGGTGTAGCCGCCCGCGCGCAAAATCTCATAAAACGCCAAGGCTTTTTCGGCGTGGTTGTTGGGAAATTGGTCGGTATCCCAGCCCGATTGGTAATCATTGCGGTTCATATCGATGGAGCCGAAAATCCCCAAACTCGCCGCCGTGGCAATCTCATGCTCAAAGCTGTGGCCTGCCAAAATGGCGTGGCCCTGCTCGATGTTCACCTTCACCTCTTTTTCCAAACCATAGCGGCACAGGAACCCGTACACCGTGGCCACGTCATAATCATACTGGTGTTTGGAGGGTTCTTGCGGTTTCGGCTCAATCAAGATCGCGCCTTTGAAGCCGATTTTGTGCTTATATTCGACCACCATCTGCAAAAAGCGGCCCATATTGTCGGCTTCCACCCGCAAATTGGTGTTCAACAGCGTCTCATACCCTTCGCGCCCGCCCCACAGCACATAGTTTTCACCGCCAAGGCGTTGCGTGGCGTCCATGCAGCCTTTCACCGTGGCGGCGGCATAGGCGAACACCTCGGGGTCGGGGTTGGTGGACGCGCCCGACATCCAGCGTTTGTGGCTGAACATATTGGCGGTGCCCCACAGCAGCTTGGTTTTCGACCCCTCCATCTTGGCGGCGAAATAATCGGTGATTTCTTCAAGGTTGCGCTGGCTTTCCTTGAACGTCGCCCCTTCGGGCCGCGCATCGGCATCGTGGAAACAAAAGTACGGCGCGCCAAGGATATCGAACATTTCAAACGCGACATCGGCCTTCATCCGCGCCAAATCCATGGTGTCGCCAAACCATGGGCGGTCCAGCGTTTGGCCACCAAAGGGGTCGCCGCCGGGCCAGGCAAAACTGTGCCAATAGGCGACAGCAAAGCGCAGATGATCCTCCATCCGCTTGCCCATCAACACCTCATCGGGGTTGTAATGACGGAACGCAAATTCGTTGTCGCTGTCTGGCCCTTCATATGTGATGGTGGGGATGGATTTGAAAAAATCGGTCATGTCAGGGCCTTTATTGCGGTTTGGGCGGCGCGGAATCGGGCATGGCCCGCGTCAAACGCCTGAATTAAGGATGGGTCTGGGTCAACTTGGCGGGCAATCGGGGGCAGGGTGGCGATTTCGGCACCCGCCCCCGTGGCGGCCATAATGGCAAGGCGGGCAGCCCCAAACGCGCCACCAAAATCGCCTGCGCGCGGCACCAACACGGGCACATTCAACGCGGTGGCAATCGCGGCCAGCCAATAATCGGACCGCGCACCACCGCCAACCGCGATCAGTTTTTCCACCCGCGTGCCCGTGGCAGCCAGCGCATCGCGGCAATCGCGGAACGCATATGTCACCCCTTCCAGCACGGCGCGGGTTGCGGCCGCGCGGTCGGTGGCATGTTCCAGCCCGATGAACGCCCCGCGAATGGCGGCATCGTTCAAAGGCGTGCGCTCACCGCCCAAATATGGCAAAAACAACGGCTTGCCGGGGGCGTGCAGCGCGCCAAGGCCGCCCGTCAGGTTCGCCGCCGTGTCGCCCACTAGCCCCGCGTACCAGTTCAGCGCATCAGTGGCGGACAGGATTACCCCCATTTGGTGCCACGTTCCGGGCAGCGCGTGGCAAAACGCATGCACGCCCAAATCGGGCTTGGGTTGATAGCCTGCATTGGCAGCAAACAGCACGCCCGAGGTGCCAAGCGACACAAACGCCTCACCCGCACGCACCACGCCCATGCCCACGCCGGATGCGGCGTTATCACCGCCGCCACCCGCCACGACCACACCCGCAGGCAGGCCCCAACGCGCGCCCAACGCGCTGCGCAGGGTGCCCGACACCGCCGACCCTTCGACCAGCCGGGGCATCTGCGCGCGTGACAATCCGGTGGCTGCCAACAGGTCATCCGACCAATCGCGGGTGCCGGTGTCAAACCAACTGGTGCCCGCCGCGTCCGACATTTCGGCGACTTTTTCACCCGTCAACCAAAGGCGCAAGTAATCCTTGGGCAGCAGCACCGTTGCCACGCGGTCCCAATTGCGGGGCTCATGCGCGCGCACCCATGCCAGTTTTGGCGCGGTGAAACCGGGGAACACGATGTTGCCTGTGATGCGACGAAACATTGGGTCGCCGTCCAGTTTGGCCGCTTGCATTGCGCTGCGGGTGTCGTTCCACAGCATGCAAGGGCGTATCACCTCATCCGCCGCGTCCAGCAGGGTCGCGCCGTGCATTTGCCCTGATAGGCCGATACCACGCACCGCACCAAGTCCATGCTCCGCCAGCGCGTCCATCACGGTTTCCGCCGCCGCAATCCAATCGGCGGGGCTTTGTTCGGCCCACCCATCATACGGGCGTTGCACGGTCAGGGGCGCTGTCGCCTCGGCCAACACAACCTGTGCATCGTCAATCAAAACACCCTTCAGGCCCGATGTGCCCAGATCGAGGCCAATATACATCACGTGGCCTTTTCGGGTTTTTTGCCCAAAATGATCATGCTTAACAAATCTTCGTCCGTCACCTCATCCACCTTGACCGTACCCACCAACTGCCCATTTTTCATCACCGACGCGCGGTCGCACAGCTTCATCACGTTGTGAATGTCATGTTCGATCAGGAAAATCCCAAGGCCCTGCTTTTTCAGCTCCTCAATCAACTCCGATACCATTTGGGTTTCTTGCGGGCCAAGGGCGGCGGTGGGTTCATCCATAATCAAGATGCGGGCGTTGAAATACACCGCGCGCGCGATGGCCACCGATTGGCGCTGCCCACCCGAAAGCGCCGACACCGGTACGTTGAACTTTTTGAAATTCGGGTTCAAACGGTGCATGATCTTGCGGGTTTCCGCCTCCATCAAGCTGTCGTTCACAAAACCGAATTTGCTGACCAATTCGCGCCCCAAAAACAGGTTCGATGCGGCGTCCAGATTGTCGGCCAGCGCCAAAGTCTGATAAATCGTCTCAATATTTTGCGCCCGCGCATCGCGGGGGTTTTCGATGCTGACAGGTTTGCCATCAATCAAAATTTGCCCTGAATCGGCTTGGTACGCGCCTGACAGGCATTTGATCAACGTCGATTTGCCCGCGCCGTTGTGGCCCAGCAACCCGACCACCTCGCCGGGGTACAAATCCACCGTCACGCGGTCAACCGCCTTGATGCCGCCAAAGGAGATGGAGATGTCGCGCAGTTCCACCAAAGGCTGGTTTGAATTGGTCATGGTGGGCCCTTTCACTTCACGGTTTTGCGGTAAAGGTTGTCGAGATACACTGCCAAAACCAGCACCGAGCCGACGACGATTTGCTGCACAGACGTGTCAAATCCGATCAACACCATCCCGGTTTGCAGGCTTTGCATCACCAGCGCACCCAGGATTGCGCCATAAATCGTGCCCACGCCCCCTGCCAGTGAGGTGCCCCCAATCACGGCGGCGGCGATAACGTACAGCTCATCAAACACCCCCAGCGCGTTGGTCGCGGAATTGAGGCGCGCCGATGCAACGACCCCCGCCAAGCCTGCCAGCATCCCCATCAAAGCAAAGATTTTCAGCGTCATCCACTTGGTGTTGATGCCCGCCAGTGCCGCCGCTTCGGGGTTGCCACCGATCGCAAACACATAGCGGCCAAAGCGGGTGCGGGTCATCAAAATGGTCATAAAGATACCCACCGCGACCAAAATCAGCACGGGAATGGCAAAGCCGTGGCTGATAAACAGCCCCTCAGGTGGCACAGTGATGTTGTTGGCGGTGGCATAGGCGTTGACGATGCCGCGCGGCCATGGATAGGCGTTGACCAGCAGCACCGCGCCAATGATCGTGCCGCAGCCGACCACGGCCAAAAACACCTCGGCCCACATTGGGCGCAGTTTGAAATCATGCTCTTGGCGCAGTTTGCGGCCCGAATGCAGCATCCACACCACGCCCACGCAGGCTAAAATACCCGCAATCCAACTGCCCGTTTCGCCCACCGCGCCATAAGGGCCACCGCCCAGCAATGCAAAGCTTGGGTCCACTGGCGAAATCGTGCGACCGCCCGCAGACAGGAACGCGCATCCGCGCCACACCAACAGGCCGCCCAGCGTCACGATGAACGCTGGGATGCCGCGATAGGCAATCAACCAGCCTTGGAATGTGCCAATAATCGTGCCCGCAATCATGCCAACAACCACCGTGATCACCCAGATCATCGGGTGCCCCAGTCCAAGGTACTGCGGCAAGATGTTGACCTGCAAAATCCCCATGATCATCGCGGTCAGGCCCAACACGGCCCCCACAGAAAGGTCAATGTTGCGGGTCACAATCACCAACACCATGCCCGTGGCCATAATTCCGATCGATGATGTTTGCACCGACAGGTTCCACAAGTTGCGCGGCGTTAGGAAATAGCCGCCATTGCCAAATATCGCGCCGTAAAAATGAAAGCCGAACCAGATCAGCATCAGCGCGCCGATCATCCCCAGCAGGCGGGTGTCAATTTCCGTGGCGCGCAAAAACCGCGTCAGGGGCGATCCATTCTGGCCTTGTGGGGATGTATCACTCATGTCCAGGTCCGCGCGCTTGCAGGCATGACAACGGGCAGGGGCCGGATGGGCCCAAGCGGTGTCAGTCTGTGGATGAAGGAAAAAATCGGCACCGCAACATGTGTGCGGTGCCGGACAGAAAGGGTCGCTTACATGCAGGCAGCAACGCCCGCAGCCGCACCTTCACAGGCCATTTCCTTGGTGATGTGACCTGCGTCAATCGCCTCACCCAGCGTGTCTTTGGTGATCGGGGTTGGCGACAACAGAATGGCGTTCATCTCAATCCCTTTTTCGCCGCCATTGAACTTGCCAGCACCTGCAATCGCGTCCAGCGCCGTGCCATTGGCCAGTGCGGATGCAATTTCACCCGCTGCTTTGCCCAACTGACGGCTGTCTTTCCACACCGAAACGGTCTGGCTGCCACGCGCCACACGGTTGATCGCGGCCAAATCGCCGTCCTGGCCGCCCACGGGAATAACCAAGCCCTGTGCTGCCAGCGCTGCAATCGCACCACCCGCCATGCCGTCGTTTTGCGACAGAACCGCATCCACGCCGTTGTTGTTGGCGGTCAGGATTTGCTCCATGTTCTTTTGCGCATTTTCAGGCTTCCAGCCGTCAGAAAACGCCTCGCCCACGATTTTGATCTTGCCGGATGCCACATCCGCGCCAATCACTTCCATCATGCCCGACAACAGGAAAGCTGCGTTCGGATCACCGGGGTCGCCCTTGATGATCGCGTAATTGCCTTCTGGCACCAGCTTTTGCACCTCTTGCGCGATGATCGAACCGACACCTTTGTTGTCAAAGGTCAGATAAAACGTGCGATCATCTTCGATCAGGCGGTCATAGCCGACCATCGGCACGCCTTCGGATGCGGCTTTGTCAATCGCTGGCCCAATGGCGTCTTTGTCCCAGGCGTTGATGATCAGCGCGTCAACGCCTTGCGCCAGCAGCGCCTCGATGTCGGTCAACTGCTTGGCGGATGATGATTGCGCATCGGACGAAATATAAGTGTCGCCCGCCGCTTCAATCGCGGTTTTCATCGCGGCTTCGTCAATCTTCCAGCGCTCTTCTTGAAAGCTGGCCCAAGATACGCCGATCTTTTTACCTTCGGCCAGTGCTGCCGATGAAAATCCAACTGTGGCCATAACGGCCAGCAAAATTGCGTTACGCATGTTTTTCCTCCCTGTGGAAACGACCCTTTGCGGGCCGGTCCGACGGATTCGTCGGTACAAGCAACAAAATAGGCGATAATAAATTCAGTTGTCAAAATAAAAATATTTGCCACAATGGCGAAAACATCGATCAGCCCAAATTTTGCTGCAGCGCGGCGGGACATTTTGGGAAAATGTTGAAAATATGGTGTTTTTAATTCGAGAAGTGAAAATAACATGCCGCAAGTGCGAAATGACCTCGCGATAAACGCCGTGCCGGGCTGTGGCCCGCTTATTCCGGCGCTGTCTGATTCTTTGCGTCCCTTGCGTCAGCAAATCTTTGAACGGGTGCGCGCGGCAGGCACAATCGCGCGGGTGCAGGTCGCCAAAGAGCTGTCTGTCAGCCCCGCCTCGGTCACTTTGGGCGTGTCGGAACTGATCGACGCGGGCTTGGTAGAGGAAGGTGTTTCCCCGCGAGAGGGGGACGCAGGGCGCGGTCGGCCTGCGGTGGCGCTGGGCGTGCGGGCAGATGCGCACCGGGTCGCGGGGATGAAGCTGTCGGACCGCGAACACACTGCCGTTATCCTTGATTTTGCCGGAAACTTAATCGCAACGGAATCTGCCCCCCGCACCCCCGGCCCGATGCCCCAATCCCAGCTTTTGGCCGCAATGACCGATCTGTTGGACCGCGTTTGCGCCAATGCGGGCCTGTCGCGCGGTGATCTGTCCGCGCTGGGCCTTGGCCTGCCGGGGTTTGTGGATGCGCAAAAGGGGCAGGTGATGTGGTCGTCGGTGATGGCGGACCGGGGCGTTGATCTGGCAGCGATCGCCACGCGTTATTTGGGCCTGCCCGTGCATATCGATAACGACGCCAATGTGGTGACGCTGGCAGAATTGT
Source organism: Pseudorhodobacter antarcticus (assembly GCF_900110135.1). Lineage (GTDB taxonomy): Bacteria > Pseudomonadota > Alphaproteobacteria > Rhodobacterales > Rhodobacteraceae > Pseudorhodobacter > Pseudorhodobacter antarcticus. The sequence goes on from NZ_FOCO01000008.1 coordinate 81,629, forward strand.
GGTTCGGCGCGGGGCGGGGCCTTTCGGATTTTGCCGTGGTGACCATCGAACATGGCGTGGGCATGGGCATCGTTATCAACCACCGCATTTACCGCGGCGCGCAAGGGTTGGGGATGGAATTGGGCCACACCAAGGTGCAGTTGGATGGTGCCCTGTGCCGCTGCGGCCAGCGCGGCTGCCTAGAGGCCTATGTCGCCGATTACGCCCTTGCACGCGAGGCGACCACCGCACTGAACTGGACCGCCAAAGACGGTCAATCCATAAACGTTTTGCTGGAAAGCCTGCATGACCACGCCAAGGCGGGCAATGCCGCCGCGCGGTCCATTTTTCACCGGGCGGGGCGGTATTTGGCTGTGGGGCTGTCGAATGTTGTCAACATCTTTGACCCGTCGCTGATTATCCTGAGCGGCGAGAGAATGCGATACGATTATCTTTATGCCGCCGAAACGCTGGCCGATATGGACAATTTGGCGATTGTGACGGGCCGTCCCCGCCCGCCTATCCAAATCCATGCGTGGGGGGATATGCTGTGGGCGCAAGGGGCCGCCGCATTGGCCTTATCTGCCGTGACCGATAGCCTGTTGTCGGGCGCGCGCGATGTCGCGACCCGAGAGGTGGCCGCCGAATGATGCGCCTGTGTTTTGCCCTGCTGGCCCTGCTTGCCGCCCCCGCCCAGGCCGACCCGCGTTTTACCAACCGCGCCGCAACCCTTGCCAACCCGCCGATTTATGGGGGGGAGTGGGAGCATTTCGTTGGCGGCGGCGTGGCGATCTTTGACTGCGATGCGGATGCCCGCCCCGATCTGTTTGTCGCAGGCGGCACCAACCCCGCACACCTGTTGCGCAACACCAGTGCGCCCGGTGGCGAAGTGGCCTATGGCCCGGTGGATATTGCGGAAACGCTGGGCGTTACAGGTGCTTACCCCATCGACATCAACGGCGATGGCATCCTTGACCTTGCTGTTTTGCGTGTCGGCCCCGACCAATTTTGGCAAGGCTTGGGCGATTGCAAATTCCGCGATGCGACCGCCGATTGGGGCCTGACCAATGGTGATCGTTGGTCCACCGCCTTTACCGCGACGTGGGAGGCGGGCCAAGATTGGCCCACGTTGGTGATCGGCCATTACGTCGACCGCAACCGCCCCGATGGCCCGTTTGAGGCGTGCGATGACAACAGCCTGTACCGCCCTACGCCGCAGGGATATGGCGAGGAAACCACCATCTCCCCCGGCTATTGCGCCTTGTCGATGCTGATTTCCGATTGGACCCGCAGCGGTACCCCCGACCTGCGCATTTCCAACGACCGCCATTACTACGTTCGCGGCGGGTATGAGGAGATGTGGCACCTGAACCCTCTTGCCCCCTATGATCCCGCCGAATGGCCGCGGATATCGCTGTGGGGCATGGGCATCGCCAGCCGCGATATTACGGGCGATGGGTTGCCCGAGGTGATGATGACCTCGATGGGCGACCAATTGCTGCAAATCAACCGGGGCGGGCGGATGGAAAATGCGCCCTTTGGCATCGGCACCTATGCGCACCAGCCGTATTTGGGCGATGATGGGCGGCCCAGCACGGGCTGGCACGCCGAATTTGGCGATATGGACAATGACGGGCGCGATGATCTGTTTATCGCCAAGGGCAACGTTGATCAAATGCCATCCAACGCGATGCGCGACCCCAATAACCTATTGATGCAAGGCGCGGATGGGGTGTTTGTGGAGACGGGCGCACAGGCGGGCATCGCCACGCTGGACCGATCACGCGGCGCCGGGCTGGTTGATTTGAACGCCGATGGGCGGCTTGACATCGTGGTGGTGAACCGCCGCGCGCCCATGGAGATTTGGGAAAATCAGGGTGACGCGGGCAACTGGCTGTCCGTCCTTTTGCAAGGGGCTGGGCGCAACACGCAGGCGGTGGGCGCATGGGTCGAACTGCGCGTGGGCGAAAGGGTCCAAGCGCGTGAGGTGACGGTGGGTGGTGGCCATGTGTCGGGCCAAGCGGGGCCGCTGCATTTCGGCCTTGGCACGGCGGATGCGGGCGACATTAGGGTGATCTGGCCCGATGGGACGGTGGGCGATTGGCAAGCGGTGCAAGCCAACACACCCATCACCCTTACCGCGCCGAACTAGCGATCAATCGGCAAACCACTTGGCACAGCGTCGGGTATCCCCAACCGCCCGGCAATTGCTGTGGGATCGGTCAAACTGTTCAAAAACGCCATGATCGCATCGGCGTCATCCGCCGTCAGCACCACGTCCGGGGTGGCTACGGCGGCCACAATCGCAGCGCCCTCCGCCACATCGCCCAACACGGCCCAATCAGGCTTTTTCGCTTCAAACACAGGCAAGGTTGCCGCCGCGACATATCCCGCATAGCCCGCGTTGGGGGCTGCGTGATAGGTCACGAACTCGCGCAAATCGGAATGGCCGCCCGCATGACCCCACGGCCCGGTCGCGGTTACGTTGCGCAAGGACGGCGTGCGAAAGGCATAGGCATCCTCCGCCCGGTTGGTTACGCGCATCCGGCCTTTGTCTTGCTGGCTCAACTCAAACCGTTCCGCCTTGCCGGGGCCCAGCTGCGGCGCGCCCATCGCGTGGAAACCCTGATCGGTCAACAGCGGCCCCGAATGACACGCAGCACAGCCCGCATCGCCGTAAAACAGCGCGGCCCCTTTGGCGGCCAGTGGTGGCAATTCGCCCCCCGCCAACCACCCATCAAACGGCGCGTCGGTGGCCCGCCATTCCACGCTGATAAACGCCGCAATCGCGTTGGAAATATCGGTGAAATGCACAGGTTCGCCGCCCGCAATCGCCGGGTACACCGCCTTGAACTGCGCGTCATAGGCGGGAATGGCCGCCACCCGCGCCGCAATTTTCTCCCACGCGCCATTTGGCCCGGTCAATTGCCCGGTGCGCACCGCCTTGGACACTTCGTTTTCGCCGTAATGCCCGGCCATTTCATCCGGCGACAGCACCGGAAACATGCTTTGCGCTGACAAGAGCGAGGCGAAACCGCTGACCATTTCATCCTCCAGCGGGGTGCGAAAACCAGATGCGCGGGTGGCGTCCGCCTCAATCCGGCCATCGTGGAAAATGGTGCGCAGGTCGATTATGCCAAGGTTGAACAACGCGGGCGCGTTGCGCGGGATGCGCTGTTCGGGCAAATTATCCGCATCGCCCACGCGTGCAGGCCCAAGGCCACGCCCGCCTTCGCCCAGCGACAAAGACACCCCATCGCCTGTGCCGAACTTTGGATGATGGCAGGTGCCGCAGGAAATATTGCGGTTGCCCGACAGTTCGGCATCCCAAAACAACTGCTGGCCCAAAGTCACCTCTGCCGCGCTGTGGGCGCGAAAATCGGCATCGGTCAAAGGGGCGGGACGGGTCTGGGCAACGGCGGGCAAGGCAAAGCTGGCGCAGAGTAAAGCAAGGGGCAGGTGATGTGTCATGGGTCCTCCTGCCCGCAACATAAGCGATATTTTTGATTCTGCGGAACCAAAAACGCCATGGATTGTTTCACTTGAGTACACGATCACCGATTCGTTTCGTTGTATGTTCACGGATAAAATGCGATGTTGGGAAAAATAAAAAACCAAAAGGCATGCGGCGGATGGTAAAGGTCAAGGACCAAGGATGGGGGGCCGCGGCACTTGTGCTTGGCGCAGGGTTGTTTGTCACGCCTGCCCACGCCTTGGATCAGGTGGATTTCACGGTGCTGGGCGGGGACGCGGCGGTTGAAACCAGCTTGCGCGGTGCCTCCTTTTTGCTGGCCGCACAGGCCGAAGGCAGCAGCAATGACCAAGATTTGTTCGCCACCGCCCGCGCCGAATATGGCCGCCTTTTGGGTGCGCTTTATGCGATGGGCCGCTATTCTGGCGTCATCGAAATTCGCATTGATGGGCGCGAGGCGGCGGATATCGCCCCCTTGGACACCCCCAAAAACATCCGCCGCATCGCGCTCACCGTCAATCCCGGCCCTGCCTTTACCTTTGATGTGGCGCGCGTTGGCCCGCTGGCGGCGGACACGGCCCTGCCCAAAGGTTTTGCCAAAGGCCAAGTTGCGCAAAGCGATGTGATTTCGGTTGCGGCAGGGGCGGCGGTGGATGGGTGGCGTACGGCGGGCCATGCCAAGGCCACGGTCACGGACCAAGACATCACCGCCGATCACGCAGCGGCCACGCTGGACGCCAAACTTACCGTCACCGCTGGCCCTCGCCTGCGCTTTGGCCCCTTGGCGGTGCAGGGGCAAGACCGCATGGAACTGCGCCGCATCGTCAAAATCGCGGGCCTGCCCACGGGCGAACAATTCAGCCCCGAGGCGTTGGAGGATGCGGCGGAACGTCTGCGCCGCACCGGTATTTTCCGTTCCGTGGCGCTGGAGGAAGATGCAGACATCACCGCCCCCGACACTTTGGGCATCACCGCAAAGCTGGTCGAGGAACGGCCCCGCCGGTTCGGTTTCGGGGTCGAAGTGGCCAGCAGCGAAGGCGCCAAAGTCAACGGGTTCTGGCTGCACCGCAACTTGCTGGGCGGGGGCGAACGCCTGCGCGTTGACGGCGAAATCGCCCAGATCGGTGCGCAAAACAGCGGCGTCGATTACAGTCTTGGCGTCACCTTGGACCGCCCCGCCACCCTTAGCGCCGATACCACAGGCACCGCGTTTTTCCGCATCGGCCATGAGGCGGAGGAGGATTACACCCAAGATTTTGTAGAAACCGGCCTTGGCTTCACACAGTATGTTTCGCGCGAAATGACCGCGCGGGTGGGGCTTGAATATTCGCAATATCAGGTGAAATTTGCCACAGGCAGTGTTGATTTTCGCACCCTTGGCCTGCCCGTTGGCGTGAATTGGGACAAACGCAATTCCAAAACTGACGCGACAAAAGGGTTCTATATTGATGCCGAGGCGGCACCGTTTTTGGGCTTTGGCGGCACTGCATCGGGGCTGCGGCTGGAACTGGATGCGCGCGCCTATCGCGGTTTTGGCGTGAATGACCGCATCACCTTGGCCGGGCGCGTGCAATTGCGCGGGGTCGAAGGCGGCGACATCACCACCCTGCCGCCGGAATATTTGTCCTATTCGGGCGGTGGCGGCACCGTGCGCGGGCAGGAATACCGATCGCTTGGTTTTGCGTCCGCGCGCACGGGGCGATTGACGGGCGGCACCGGGTTTGTCGGCGCATCGGTAGAGGTGCGCACGAAAGTGACCGACACCATCGGCATCGTCGGTTTTGCCGATTATGGGCGCATCGCCTCATCAGGGTTGTTTGGCGGTCAAACGCTGGACCATGCGGGGGCGGGGCTTGGCGTGCGCTATGCGACCGGATTGGGGCCAATTCGGCTGGATGTTGCTGCCCCGGTGTCGGGCGGTAAGGGCGGCGTGCAAATCTACATCGGCATTGGACAGTCGTTTTGATGCGCGCGTTTTGGATATCGCTGTTGTGCCTTTTGGTGCTGCCTTTCACCGTTTTGGCGCAATCGGATGACCGCGATGTGCTGACCGCGTTTATCGAGGATAATCTGTCCGGCGCGGGCCGAAAGGTCACTGTCACAGGCTTCAGCGGGGCGTTTTCATCGCGCGCGGAAATCGAAACCTTGACCATCGCGGATGAAACCGGCGTTTGGCTGACCCTGAACAAAGTTGTCTTGGATTGGAGCAGGGCCAGCCTGCTGGTCGGCGTGGTTGATGTGACCGAACTGGTCGCGGATGAAATTATCGTGGCGCGCAAACCCATTGCCCCCGCCAACGCTGTGCCAACGCCCGAAGCGCAGGGTTTTTCCCTGCCCGAACTGCCCGTGTCCATCAGCATCAAACAGCTGGAGGCCAAGCGGATTGTCCTTGGCGAAACCGTCATTGGCCAGCCGATCCAAGGGTCGCTGACCGCGTCTGCCAATCTGAATGGCGGCGAAGGCAGCGTCGATCTGGATATTTTGCGCGATGATGCCGGGCCGGATGGTCGCGTCACCCTCAAGGCCACCTATGCCAACGCCAACCGCGAACTGACGCTGGATTTAAGCGCTGCGGAAGGTGCGGATGGCATCGCCGCCAACCTTTTGGACCTGCCGGGCCGCCCCTCGGTCGATCTGACGGTGGCAGGCAGCGGCCCCTTGGATGATTTTGCCGCCACGCTTGATTTGCGCACCGACGGCGCGGACCGTTTGCAAGGGATGTTGACCCTGCAAGGCGAAACCGATGGGGCGCAACGCCTGTCGGTGGATATTTCGGGCGATGTCGCCCCCTTGTTCCTGCCCGATTATGCCGCCTTTTTCGGCCCCGAAATCGCGGTAACGGCAGCGGCGCTGCGCCAACCTTCGGGTCAGTTGGACCTGACCGCGCTGTCCATCCAAGCCCGCGCACTGCAACTGCAAGGGTCGGCCATCATCGCCACCGATGGTCTGCCGCAGCGCTTGGCCTTGACCGGAACGCTGGGCCTGCCCGATGGCAGCCCGGTGTTGCTGCCTTTGGGCGGTGATATGGAAACCCGCGTGGTGGGGGCCGATATTTCGTTGGGGTTCGATGCCACGACAGGGGATGGTTGGAAAACCGCCCTGTCCCTGCGCGGTCTGTCGCGCGCCGATGTCACGCTGGACCGCGCCACCCTAAAAGGGTCCGGGCGCATCAACCGCCGGGCGGGTGCGGGCGGCACGGTTGTGGGCGGCACGCTGAATTTCGCCGCCACGGATGTGGATTTGACCGATGCCGCATTGGCGCAAGCATTGGGGCGCGATCTGACCGGGCGATTGGTGTTTGACTGGCAGCAAGGCGGGTTGGGCCTGCGCATTGGGCGGCTGGAGCTGGTTGAGGATGGCTATACCATCGCCGCCTCTGCCCGGTTTGATGATTTTGAAAGTAGGTTTCGCACGCGCGGCAGCGTTGATGCGCAATACCGCGATTTGGGTCGGTTGACCGCGCTGGCTGGCCGCCCCCTAAGTGGTGAAGCCGCCTTTCGCCTTAGCGGGCAAGTGATCCCGCTGGGCGGCCAATTTGATGTGACGGGCAGCGTGGCGGGCACAAATATCACCTTGGACGTGGCCGAGGTGGACAATTTGCTGCGCGGTGGTTCAACCATCAGCTTTGCCGCCGCCCGGTCCAAACAAGGCACGTTTTTGCGCCAATTGGATGTGACCGCGCAGGCATTGACCGCCAGCGCATCGGGCAAATTGGCATCGGATGGCAGCGACATTACGGCCAAGCTGCGGTTCGATGATCTGGCGGTTTTGGGTGGCCCGTACCGTGGCGCGCTGTCGGCGGATGCCAGCTTTTCGGGCACGCCTGCGCTGGGGCGGCTCACGCTGGACGGGATCGGCACCAATCTGAAAATTGGCCAAGCACAGGCCGATGCGCTGACCACAGGCGACAGCCGCTTGGCGCTGGTTGTCGGATTGCGCGATGGACGGTTGGATTTGGAAACCGCTACCTTGTCCAACCCGCAAATCAGCGCCGATGCCAAAGGGTTTTATGACGCGGCAGGCAGCGATATCACAGCGCAGATCAGCTTGCCCAACCTTGCGCCGCTTGGCCCCGGCTACCGCGGCGGGTTGAAAGCCGTTGCCACCGCCAAAGGCACGCTGGACGCGGGCCGGGTCGATGTGACGGGCACGGGCAGCAGCCTTGCGATTGGCAATGCGCAGGCCGACAGCCTGCTGCGCGGCCAAACCACGCTGACCGCTGGTGCCACTTTTCAAAACCGCCGCATCCAGATTGAACGCGCCACCCTGTCCAACCTGCAACTGCAAGCCAGTGCCACAGGCAGTGTCACCGACGCCCTGCGCGAGGTGAAATTAGAGGCGCGGCTAGCCAATCTTGCACTGCTGGTTCCCGATTTTGCGGGCGCTGTCACGGTGTCGGGCCGCGCCAGTGAAAACGGCAACGGCGTGACGCTGGATTTGCAAAGCACCGGGCCGGGCGGCATTGATGCGCGGGTTGCGGGGCGGCTTGCCCCAGGATTTCGCAACGCGGATTTGACGATCACGGGCAGCGCGCAGGCCGCCCTTGCCAACGCTTTCCTTGGGGCGCGGTCGGTGTCGGGGCAAACCCAGTTTGATCTGGCGCTAAATGGCCCCTTGGCGCTGTCGTCGCTGTCTGGCACGGCGCGGCTGTCGGGGGGGCGTTTTTCCGCGCCAAACCTGCCCTTCAACCTTGAAAACCTAACCGCAACCGCCACGTTGGGCGGCAATGCCGTGCAAGTGAATGTGGCCGCAAACCCCAACATGGGCGGCAATTTGTCCGTCACAGGCGGGGTTGGTCTGTCGGCACCCAACACCGCCAATCTGCAAGTGGCGCTGCGCGATATGATTTTGAAAGACCCCGATCTTTATCAAATCCAACTTAGCGGTGATCTGACCGTGACAGGCCCGCTGGCAGGGGGCCGACAGACTGGGGGCGCTATGATTGGCGGCCAAATTTCGGTGCGCGAGGCCGAGTTTCGCGTGCCTACCAGCGGGTTTTCGGCCATCGGCTCCCTGCCGGGGCTGAAGCATAAAAATGAAACTGCCGCCACGCGCCAGACCCGTTATAAAGCCGGATTGATCGACCTTGGCGCGGGCGGCGCCAGCCCCCAATCCCGGCCTTTTGGGCTGAACGTAACAATCGACGCCCCATCGCGCCTGTTCATTCGCGGGCGGGGCATTGATGCCGAAATGGGCGGGCGTGTCGCGCTGCGTGGCGATACCAATGCGGTTGTTCCCAGCGGCAGCTTCGATCTGATCCGGGGGCGCTTGGACATTTTGGGCAAGCGGATGGTACTGGACCAAGGGCAATTGCTGCTGCAAGGCGATCTGATCCCCACCATCGACATCACCGCCAGCAATGATGCGGATGGCGTGACCACCCGCGTGATGATCAAAGGCCCGGCAGATGACCCCGAAATCACCTTCGGTTCCACCCCCGAATTGCCGCAAGAGGAGGTATTGGCCCGCCTGCTGTTTGGCAAAGGCATCCAGACCATTTCAGCCTTGCAAGCGGCGCAATTGGCAAACGCCGTGGCCACCCTTGCGGGTCGGGGCGGCGAAGGGATTGTGTCAAAGCTGCGCAAAAACTTTGGGTTGGATGATTTCGACGTGACCACCGATGCCGATGGGAATGTGTCGGTCAGGGCCGGGAAATACATTTCCAAACGGGTTTATACAGAGGTGGAGGTGGACCAAAAGGGCCGCAGCCAGATCAACCTGAACCTTGATCTGAAAAAGGATGTGACGGTGCGCGGGTCGGTGGGGGCTGATGGGCAAGCGGGCATCGGCGTGTTTATTGAAAAAGATTATTAAAGCGCGCGGTTAGGGGCGGCGCGCTGCGCCTCCAATTCTGCGTTCAACGCGGCCCCCAACAGCACCACAAACGCCGATAGGTAAAACCACATCAACAGCGCCACCACCGCCCCGATGGAGCCGTAAACCTGATTGTAATTGGCGAAATTCGACAGATAAAACACCAACCCCCGCGACACCGCGACCCATAAAACCACCGACAACAACAGACCCGGTATCACCTTGCGCTGGTCGTGATCTTGTTTCGTGCGGTTGGGCCCAAGGCGGTATGCCAGCGTAATACTGGCCATCACCAACATCATTCCCAGCAAAAAATTGGCTGCCCCCAAGGCGATCACAGCCGACTTGCCCAAAGGCAAAAACCCCAGCACCAAGGGCACGATAACCGCCAACACCATCCCCGACAGCACCAAGCCAATCAAAACCAACGTCAGCACAAAGGCGCGCAGCACATGGCGCAACCCGCTGCGATGCGGCAACCCGTGGATTGCATTCAACCCTGAAATCAGCGCACTTACTCCCGCGCGCGCCGACCACAGCGCAAACAGCGTGGACAGCAAGGTGGTTACCCCCAAGCTGCTGGTATTGGTCGCTAAAATGCGCTGCACTTGCCCGTTCAGCAAATCAAACGCATCCTTTGGCAAATAGTTTTGCGCCAGTGCCAATTGGGTTTCCACCACTGCCGGATCTGCGGCAAACCCCCAAATCGTAATCACTGCCGCCAAGGCTGGGAAAATCGCCAGAAAGCCGAAAAAGCCAATGCCCGCCGCGATCAACCCAATTTCTGAATGTGTGACACGCTGCCAGACGCCGTGGATCGTCTTTAAGGTGAGGGTCATGCAAAGCCTAATGTTGTTAAAATATAATTTTAACAGCGCCTTGCCCGAAATGCAAAAAGCCCGTCAAAGACGGGCTTTTTGACACTCTGACCAAGCTGCAGATCAGTGGCTGCCGGAATCGGATTCCGCTGCGGCGACGCTTGCAACAGCAGCGACAACTGCAACTGCAACGGTGACGGCTGTCGTAACGCCGATACCTGCAATTGTGCCGGTTGCTGCTGTTGTTGTCACAGCGCTGCCTGCTGCTGCAGGTGCTGGTGCGGGCGCAACGGCCTGCGCCATAGCAAAGGAGGACGACGCAATAACTGCGGAAACGGCAAGGGCGGCGACGGTTTTCATCTCAATAATCTCCAGATGGGGTCAATATAGTATTTCGGCTAACACAGCGGTTCTTGCCAAGAAAGTTTTTAATACATTTTTTCGTAGATGCTCAACTACAACAAATCCAATGCTTTCACCAATCCATTGGCGCGATCGGCGCAATTTTCCGCCGGTCTCTACCCAAAAGTCGTTTTTATGGGCACCCGTTGGGCCAACACAGGTTTCCGTGATGCGCTGCGTGGCAAAGCGCAAATCGACAATCGTGATGGTTTCGGCACCAACACGGGCTGTCTGGCAGTCAAACTGCTGCATCATAATCTGGTCATCCCCGCTTAACACGCCGTAACGGCGGGTATAGGGCTGCCCCGGCTTCATAACTTGCGACAGGCGTGGCACCTGCGCCGACATCAAATCCCCCGCAAAACCGCGTGTTGCCAAAATCATCCCATCGCGCATCGACAAGGTCAGGTTGTCGATTGATGCCCAGGTTTCCACGTCCCCACTGGTCCCCAGCTTTCCGATCACGCCTTGCACCCCCGCTTTTTCCACCAGCACCAGATCAACCGGGCTGGTGATGGTGTTCAGCACATCGCGTGTGACGCGCGCGGGGGGCGCAGGTGACGTGGGGGTTTTCAAACCACCCACAAGGGCGGAGGCCGAGGTTTGCATCGACCTTATCGTCGCGGTTGCATCGCGATCCGTCCCGCAGGCCGTGACCGCGAACAGGGCCATGACACCTGCCAAAAGCGGAAAGGGGTGGCGCATCATTTCCAGAACCTTCCAAATTGATTGTCCAGCTCGCGGGCATGATAGCCGCGCACAGTTTCATACAACCGATTGTCGATTTCCAGCTTTGCCCCGCCATCGCGGCGGAACGGGCGCAGAACGAACGGCGTTGTGCTGCGCGTCGGCGTCCCCAAACCCCAGTTCAGCGGAATTACAACCCGGATGCCCTTGTCAAACGACCCGCTGCCAAAATCTGCCGCCGATACATTGGTTTTGGTCGCAAAGGCCCCAACACGCCACCCATTGGCAAATTCGCGGTCTAATGAAAATGTCGCGCCAATATCCCCCGCCAGATATTTCCCCACATCAAGCTGCGCGTGGAACCCCTGCCCAATTTCGTAATAGGCCGACACATGCCCGCCCAGCGTGGTGTAGCTGGCAGGGCCAGCCTTTGGCCCGCTGTCGGTCGCATAAATCTCGGCGGGCAGCGCAAACCCAAATTTTTGGTCTGGCGCGCGCTGTTTTACATAATTCAGTTCCGCCCCCAGCGCCCAACGGCTGCCGGCTGGTTTCCACAACACTTCGGTGGAAATGCCGCCAAACATCCGCTCCAAATACCCGGCAGACGCGCGCGCATACACGTCTTGCGCCAGCTTTACGTTCCAATCCAACGCCAGCTTTTCAATCGCGGTGCCACCATCGCGGTCATAGAAATAAACGGCGGATCGCACGGCCTGCAATTTGCCCCGATCCGGCAAAGGCGGGCGATCGGACAAGTTTCCGGCAAGGCGTTGCGTCACCTCGCTCGCGATCACCAAACCGGGGCGCAGTTCAAACCGCCCGGTCGCGCGCACGCCCACATCGCCTTTGAAGGGGGCTGTTTGGTCAAAAAACCGCAAGCGCGTGGTGGGGGCCAGCGACCAAGTGAATCTGGGGTATAAATCAGGGTCTTGGTTGAATCCCTGCGCAGATCCGGTATCGCCGCTAACCGTGATGCGCTGCGCCATTTTTGTGCTGGCATCGGCGTCAAATTCCAAATTCTCCAGATCCGCGCGGCGCAGGGTGATTTTGGACGCCGCAATGCCATTGGCCATTGGCACAATTTCAAACTGTTCGACGGATGCTGGCATCACATGGCTTAACGCGCGGGCGGTGCGGCCAATCGCTTGGGCATTGTTCAAATAGCGGGTGTTGCGGATGCGCACCTGCACGCTGTCGCCGGTGGTGTAGCCGATGGAGTCCACCACAATCCCGTCGGGTTGCAACCGTAACGCCAAATTGTTGCGCAAAATGGGCGCTGCATCGGTCTGCGCCACCCAAACGGGCGAATAAGCCGTCTCATTCCCGGCCCGATTGGGGCGGATATTGACCAAGGCAGGCGCGCTGTCGGTCACCCCGCCCATCGGCCGCTTTTTGGGGTTGATGAACAGGTGCCCGCCAATCCCCACCGTATTGCCGTACATATAATAGGCACCCAGCCGGAAATAATCATTCGGCTGGTATTCAACCCCAAGGTTCACCGGGCCTTTCTGCGCAAAGGTGCCGCGGGTGCCCGCCTCTTCAACATATTTGTCGGATGAATATTCTGCCTTTACCGTCCATTGATCGTTGATTTGCCATTCCACGCCGCCAAACGGGGCCGCCGGGCCGCGAAACCACTGCTTTGCATTGAAATTGCCACCAAACCCCACAACGATCGGCGGCCGTATCCCCAGGGGGGAGCCGATGTTGCCTTCGCTGCCCAAACGCCCCCAGCCCAGACCCGCCGTGACCTTCAGGTTGGGGGTCAGCGTTTTGGTCGCCGCCACATATTCGCCCGACAAAACACCCGTTCCCGCAAAATCTTGCAGGCCAATTGTTACGCTGGGCAAAAAGCGTGTTTCGTCCAATGCCTTGAATCGCAAGTCAAAACTGCGGTCATAATAAGTGTCAAACTGCTCCACCCCGGTCAGGGGGCGGCCTTTTGCCCGCGCCACTTGGTTCCAGTCGCGGATGCCCAAAAAGCGAAAGCTGGCAGACAGGCGTGGCGTGATCTGAAACGACAGGGTGTTGCGACGGATTGGCCCGAATTGGCTGGCGCTGATCGACAGTTGCCCATCCGGCTGCGCCTCACCCGAGGGCATGTCGATCAACCCGGTCGCCCCATACATGTTCAACGATGGCCGCATTTCGGCATGGGCAAAGGGCGCAAAGCCAAGGGTGCTGGTCAAAAGGACCATCACCGTCAAACGGGGGGATTTGCGCAAACTAACCTGCATCACTGCCTCATTCTTGTTTGGGGGAACCATAATCGGTTTGGCGCAACACAACACCGATACAAGGCAAATGGACTTATTTTCTGCGCATCTATTGCGCCATTGCCACCGCGATGGGCGCATCCAAGGCATCAAATCGGTGAACGATCTGTGGATCTGGGGGTTGGTAACCCTCCACATAGGTCAAAACGACACCGCGCGCCTCATCTGCGGCCCCGGTCGCCACAGCGGCCCGCAGGGCGCGCAAGGCGGTGGCCATTTGCAATTCCGTCAGGCTTTGCTCTTGGGCACGCAGAATTTTAGGGTGCGGCGTGGTTAACAAACCCTCGCCAATCAACAACTCCTCATGAACTTTTTCGCCGGGGCGCAGCCCGGTCACCACAATTTCGATATCCCCGTCCGGCGCACGCGCATCGCGCACGGTTAGGCCCGCCGCCTCTATCATTTGCTGTGCCAGGTCACGGATTTTCACCGGGTCGCCCATGTCCAGCACGAACACATCACCGCCGCCATGCCCCACGGTGGTCGCGTCGGAATAGGATCCGGCCAGCAAAACCAACCGCGCCGCCTCGGCGAGTGTCATGAAATACCGCGTCACATCTTCATGCGTCAGCGTCACAGGGCCGCCCTGCGCGATCTGTTCCTTGAACAACGGAATGACCGAACCCGATGACCCCAATACATTGCCAAAGCGCACCATCGAAAACACGGTGCCTTGCGATCGTTTGGCAAGGTCTTGCACCACCAATTCCGCCAACCGCTTTGACCCGCCCATGATGTTGGTGGGGCGCACGGCCTTGTCGGTCGAAATCAGCACAAACTTTTTCACCCCCGCCTCATTCGCGGCATCGGCCAGCGTGCGGGTGCCCAAAACGTTGTTGGCCAGCCCCGCAATCGGGTTCGCCTCCACCAAGGGCACATGTTTATAGGCCGCCGTGTGAAACACGATGTCGACCTTGTGTTCGGCCATCACCATGCGGGCCATCCGGCTGTCTGTCACGGATCCCAGCACCGCCACGATCTGCGTCTGCCCATCTGTAACCAGCGCGGACAAATTCCGGTCAATGGTATAAAGCGCGATCTCGCTCACCTCAAACAACACGATGCAGGCGGGTTTGCTTTTCAACAATTGGCGACACAGCGCCGACCCAACCGACCCCCCCGCACCCGACACCAAAACCACGCGGCCGTGATACGGGTCCGCCCCTTGCGGCATGGTTTTTTCAACGGGATCGCGGCCCAGAAACATGTTCGGCTCCACCGGGGTCAGCGTGTCCACTAAACTTTCAATGCCCACCAATTGCGCAAAGGATGGCACGGTCATTACCGTCAGCCCCAGCATTTGCAACCGCCGCGCAATCTGTGCCAGCTTTGGGCCGGGCACCGATGGCATCGCCAACAACACCCGGTTCACGTTGCGCTGTGCGGCCAGATCGGCGATCTTGTCAGACCCGAAAATCCGCAACCCGCCCGCGGACATCGAGTGAAGCGCTGGGTTATCATCGACATAGGCCACAGGCAAAATCCGGTCATGCGCGCGCAGCGCTGCCAACAGCTGCATCCCCGTGGTCCCCGCGCCATAAATCAGCACGCGCTGCCGGGTTTGCCCCGCCCGCAGCACCCATAGCAACACATGCAGCATCGCAAATCGCGTGCCAACCGCCAGCAGGAAAAACAGCAGCCCAAACAGGATAACCGCCATGCGCGAAGGGGCCAGGCTGGACCAATGCGCCACCACCGACAGCGCCGCCGTTACCAAAGCGGCCATCAATCCCGTACGTAAAATTTCACGTGATTCGTAGGCGTTCAATTTGATGTTCGGCATCTTCAGCGCGATGGACGCAACCCCCGCCAGCGCTGCCAACGTAACCAACACGCCCAGATTGTGGGTGATGAATGGGCCGGTCGGAAGCCGTTCATACAGCACAACCAAGGATAGAATGAAGGCGAGTGGGGCCAAAACAACGTCGATTGACGCCAAAACCACTTTTTTTTGCCAGCGAGACAATTTATCAACAAATTTAAAAAGTGGGAGCTGGATAAGCTGCATTGTTTTCCCCGTTCTGGTGAGGAGAACAACTATTCAAAAACAGTTAATGAAAGATTAATAAACCTAAGGTTGTTATGCAATCATATGAGGTTGTGTTTACTAGCATTTATTGCACGGCCAAGATGTGCTGGCTCCCGGCTCTGAGTTTCTACGCTTTAGTTGTCTTTTTTGGGGGGAGCGAAAGAATGTGAGCGGTAACACAAACGGTGCTGGCGGGGGCAGGCGGAATTGGTTACGCATTTGATGTACTGGAGTTTCGCACCCCGCCACAACCTGTGGCGGAGCCCCATCATTTCTGCCGAAAGGACGCTGCAATGACCCTTCCCACCCTGCTTGCCGTCGGAACGTTCAACGACTGGGATGTGCCAGATATGCGCAACGGGTTCGATTTGGTCACAATTGCGTCCATCACCGATCTGGCGGGGTTGGATGCGGGTTTGCGCGGGCAAGTGCGAGCCGTGGCCTACAAAGGTCATAAACCCTTTGACGGTGCGCAGATGGACCTGCTGCCAGCGCTGGAAATCATTGCCAATTACGGTGTCGGCTATGACGCGATTGATGTGGTGGCGGCAACCGCCCGCAAGGTGCGCGTCACCAATACGCCGGATGTTTTGAATGATGATGTGGCGGATTTGGCGGTCGGGATGCTGTTGTCCTTTACCCGCAACATGGCGGCCAATTCGGCATGGCTGGCGCGCGGCGATTGGGCGGAAAAGGGCGATCCACCGCTGGCGCGTAAACTTAGCGGCACGCGCGTGGGCATCATGGGGCTGGGCCGCATTGGCCGCGAAATTGCCGACCGTCTGGCCGCGTTCAAGATGGAAATCCACTATCACAGTCGCACGGCCAAGGATACGCCCGCAGGCTGGGTCTGGCACGCCACGCCGGAATCACTGGCGGCCAGTTGCGATTATATGGTCGTGGCGCTGGTTGGCGGCAAAGCGACCGAAGGGTATGTTTCCGCCTCGGTCATCGCGGCAATGGGCGCGGATGCCGTGATCGCCAACATCTCTCGCGGCTCCACGATTGATGAAACCGCTTTGCTGGACGCGCTGGAAAATCGCCGCATCCGGGGGGCCGCATTGGATGTGTTCCGCGTAGAACCTGCGCTGGATCCGCGCTTTTTGGCGCTGTCCAACGTGTATTTGCAACCGCACCAAGGGTCCGCGACGATTGAGACGCGCAAGGGCATGGGCGCATTGCAACGCGCAAACATCCGCGCGCATTTGTCGGGTCAGCCGTTGCTAACACCTGTCAACTGACCGCCTGTTCCTTTTGGGCGAAAATATCGGTGATGTTCAACACCAGATGGCGCATGTGGCTCTCCACCTCGGCACTGACCAAGGTCACATCGCGCGTCATCAACCCTTTCACAATCGCCGCGTGCTGTTGCAACACACGGGCACGGTCGCTGCGCAGGCTGGCGGCCAAAAACCGGGGCCGCCACAGCCGCGCCATATAGGCGGCATGCGTATCAATCAGCGCATTGTTGTGCGACGCGGCGGTGATCAGTCGGTGAAACCGCATATCGACCTCAAAATAATCCACAGCGTCGGCGGTGTCCGAAATATCCAGCATTTTTTGGTGCAACGCCCGAATGTCCGCCAGCTCGCCTTCAGTCACGCAAGCGCAGGCCAACCGCGCGCCCAGTGATTCCAGCGTGTTCATCACGATCAGATCATCAGTGATCTCTTTCAACGTGGGGTCCGCCACCACCGGGCTGCGCGACGGGCGCAGCGTCACCAACCCCTCGCTGGCCAAAATCCGAATGGCCTCGCGCAGCGGTGTGCGGCTGACCCCGCGCCCCACCGAATTATCCCGCTCCTTGATCAGCGCGCCGGGGGGCAACACACCCAACAAAATATCGCGGCGCAGGCTGTCTGCAATTTCCTCGGCCAAGGGTCGTTCTGACATATACCGTCCAATTTCTTGCAGCCCATTCTAGGCCCTGTCGCGGTCCCATGGGCCCTGCACACTTCCCAACACATATCGCCAAACCAGATTAAAATGAAAAACAAAAAATTTGGTATACCAAAACGGTTGCATTTTGGTACGACTGCTTTAGCGTTGGGTCAGGTGCGGGGAAAACCCCGCCCGGTCGCCGAAATGCGCCACGGCCATTCACAACCGTTCTGGGAGGAACCATGAAATTTAGCACCTACCTTGTGCCAGCAGTCGTTGCAGCCAGCTTTGCTGTGCCCGCAAACGCTGAAATCCTGCGCATTCAAAACCATTACGCGCCAGAAACAGTCTCTGGCAAAATGATCCAGCAGTTCGTTGACGATGTCGAAGTGATGTCTGGCGGCACGCTGGATATTGAAATGTTCTACTCCTCCTCCGTTGTCAAAACGGTGGAAACCTTTGATGCGGCCGCCACAGGCATCCTCGATTGCGACATGACCGGCGGCGCGTACCAGACCGGCAAAAACCCTGCGTTCCAGTTCGTGGGCGACATCATGGGCGGCTATGATACCCCATGGCAGCAATATGCGTGGCTGTACAACGGCGGGTTTGAAGCGGCCGACAACCTGTACGGCCAATACGGGATGAAACTGATTGGCTGGTCGATCTATGGCCTTGAATCTTTTGCCTCGACCAAGCCGATTGCAGGCATGGCCGATCTGAAGGGTTGGAAATTCCGTTCCCCCCCCGGTCTTGAAACCGAAATCTTTGCGTCCTTGGGTGCAAAGCCTGTCGTGATGGATTTCACCGAAATCTTTACCGCGCTGGAAACCGGTATCATTGACGGCGCCGATGCGTCGGGCCTTGCCAACAACATGGGCATGGGCCTGTATGATATCGCCAAAAACGCGAACTTCCCCGGCTTCCACTCCATGCCGTCGGACCACCTTGCGTGCAACAAAGCGAAATACGACAGCCTGTCCGAACAGCACAAGCGCATCCTGGAAGCGGCGATGCAAAAGCTGTCCTTCCAAATCGCTTTGACATTTGAGGTGAAAAACCTCGAAGCCAAAGCAACGCTGGAGGCCCAAGGCGTTACCATTTCCGACTGGTCCGAAGAGGACCGCGCCGCATTCCGTGCCGCAGCACAGGCCGCATGGCAGGGTTGGGCGGAAAAAACACCAGAAGCCCGCGCGCTGGTCGACAGCCATATGGCCTTCTTGACCCAGCTTGGTCTGGTCAAAAAATAAGGGGTTCGCCCTGATATATGGCGGCAGGCGGGGCAACCGGCCTGCCGCTTTTTGCGCCCCAAGCGGGGCGAGGCACCACCAGCCGCGAATTACCATCAGAACGGGGAAACACCATGCGCGCATCCAGTGCCACACGCGAATTGCTTTGGCCTTTGGTCTTTATGGCCTCTGCCGGGTATCTGGCTTGGTACACGCCGCGCCTGATCATTTGGTGGGGCAACGCGTCTGACGCGATGATCAACCGTTTTCCTGTCGCAGGCGCGCCCGAATTTCTGGCCCTTGCCGCGTTCGTTTTGTCCCTGATTATGGGCCCCCTAACCATCCGCCCCACGGTGCAAGAGGGGACAAATCAAACCGTCTTTGACCGCCTGTCCCTGTTCATGGGCCGCGTGACGATGTTGTTGATCGTGTCCCTCGTGCTGGTCATGTTCTATGAAGTGATCGCGCGCTATGTGTTTGAGGCGCCAACCCTTTGGGCGAATGAACTTTCTTTGTGGATGGCCGGCGCGATCTTTCTGTTTTCGGGCCTTTACGCCATGCAGCAACGATCGCACATCCGCATTTACCTTTTGTATGACATGATGCCCCGCAATGTGCAGCGCCTCTGCGATACGTTTTCGGTCTCATTGATTGTTGGCTTTGCCTTCATCATGCTATGGGGCAGCTATAATGAGGCGCGCGATAAATTCCTGCGCTGGGAAACCTTTGGCACCGCGTTTGACCCGCCCATCCCCGCCACCATCAAACCTTTGTTGATCGTGTTCATCTGCCTTGTGGCGCTGCAGGCGGTCGTGAACCTGATCTGCGATTGGAACAAAGACAAAGAGGTTCATTCGGTGGTGGATGAAGCCGAGATTGAAGAATACGTGCAGGAAATGGGCGAAAAGCTCAAGAAAAAGGGCTGATCAGATGTTTGATATTTCCACCATTTCGCTGGTCCTCCTCCTCGCCATGCTGTTCCTTCTCGCCATCGGCATGCCGCTTGGCTTTGCCTCCGCAGCCCTTGCGGGGCTGGTGATGTTCATGAAGTTCGGGCCGGACTTTTTGTTCAGCAGCTTTGGCACCGGCCCCCTCGGCATCTTGTCGCAACGCATCTACGGGTTGATGACGGATTATGTGCTCATATCAATTCCGCTGTTCATCTTTATGGCCAACTTGCTAGAGCGTTCTGGCATCGCGGGCCAAATGTATGACAGCCTCAACATCTGGCTGTCTCGCACCCGTGGTGGCATTGCGATTGTCACCTCGATCATGGCCGTGATCATGGCCGCCATGTCAGGCATCATCGGCGGCGAAGTTGTGCTGCTGGGCCTTATCGCGCTGCCCCAGATGCTGAAACTCGGCTACAACCAAAACCTCGCCATCGGGGTTATCTGCGCCTCCGGCTCGCTTGGCACCATGATCCCGCCGTCCATCGTGCTGATCATGTATGGCCTGATCACCGAAACCTCGATCAAGGCGCTGTTCACCGCGTCCTTTTTGCCCGGCTTCATGCTGGCCTCGTTTTTCATCATCTACATCATCATCCGCACGCAGCTGCACCCCGAAGATGCGCCTTTGCCGCCCGATGATCCGAACGACCCCAAAGGCCGCGAAAAAACCATGCTGTTCCTCACCTTCCTTGCCACACTTGCGGCGGGTATCGGGGCGGCGCTGTGGGTGCGCGTGGCGTTTTTCACCGTCACAGGCCAAAACCGCTTTATCCAAGGGGTGGATCCCATCGCCCTTGGTACGCCCGAATATGTCTGGAAACTGGGCGCGTTCGTACTGGCCAACGTGGCGCTGATCGTCTTTGTTTTTGGCATTAACCGCATGAAGGTTGCTTGGGGCATGGGCAAAGGTCTTGTCGCGCCCACGCTGGTGATCGGTGTCGTTCTCGGCTCCATCTATGGCGGGATTACCGGGATTACTGAGGCGGCTGGCATGGGCGTTATCGCCGTGTTCGTCATCGCCGTGCTGCGCCGTGAAATGACCGGCAGCTTGCTGTGGGACAGCCTGAAACGCACGCTGAAATCCACGGGCACCATCATTTGGGTCACCATCGGGGCCACCGCCCTTGCGGGTGCTTATACCATCGCGGGCGGCCCCGATTACATCGCCAGCGCGATCATCGGGCTCGACGTGCCCGCCATGGGGATCATCCTTGTGATGATGCTGATCTTCCTTATCCTTGGCGCATTGATGGATTGGGTGGGCATTGTTTTGCTGGTCATGCCGGTGTTCCTACCCATCGTCCTAAAACTCCCGATTGAAGAAATTGGCCTCTTTGGCGAACTCAACCCCCGCCATGTCGCAATCTGGTTTGGGGTGGTGTTTTGCATGAACATGCAGGTGTCGTTCTTGTCGCCGCCCTTCGGCCCCGCCGCATTTTACCTGAAATCCGTGGCCCCGGCGCATATCTCGCTCACGGATATTTTCAAAGGCTTCTTGCCCTTCATCGGCATCCAGCTTTTGGCGCTCTCGGTCCTACTGATCTGGCCACCCATCGTCTCTGTCTTCCTTTAACCAAAAGGGTCACCCATGCTTTCCCCTACCCAAATCCAGCAGTTTGAAACCACCGGATATCTGGTCGTCGATAACGTGCTGGATGCGGACAGGCTGGCGGCGATCAAGGCCGAATACAGCGTTTTGATGGACCACCTTTATGCCAATTGGCACGGGGTGGGCCGCGTGCCGGATGGCGCAAACCTTGATTTTTGGGGCAAACTGCTGGCCGCCTACAGCGCGGGCTGCGATTGGTTCCAACCAATGGATATCTCGCTGCCCGGCGAACAAATCCAACTCGATACGCCGTTCCATTTTGGCCCCGCCGTGTTCGATATGGTCACCAACCCGCGCCTTTTGGACATGGTGGAACAGCTTATCGGCCCCGAAATCACCTCCAACCCCATCCAGCACGTCCGCATCAAACCGCCCAGCACCACCCTGCGCGACACCGAAATCCGCGCCCACATCACCACCACCGACTGGCACCAAGACCGCGCCGTGGCACTGGAGGTGGCGGATCAAACCCAAATGGTCACTGTCTGGTTGGCGATCACCGATGCCACGCTGGAAAACGGCTGTTTGCAGGTGCTGCCGGGCAAGGTGGGCATGCTGCCCCATTGCCCCAAAACTCAAACCGCCATCGCGGACGGTTTCATCGACCCCGCCCGTGCGCAACCGCTGCCGGTCAAGGCCGGGGGTGCGGTGATCTTTCATCCCCTCACGCCCCACGCCTCGCTTGCCAACCAAACCGACGGATTTCGCTGGTCGTTCGATCTGCGCTATAACGTGACGGGCCAAAACACCGGGCGCAGCCATTTCCCCGACTTTATCGCCCGCAGCCGCACGAGCCCAAGCGCCGAACTTCATGACTGGCAAGCATGGGCGCAGATGTGGCACGCTGCCCGCACCCGCCTTGCCACCGCCCCCCAAACCCCCATCCACCGCTGGCACGCCAACAGCCCCGCCTGCGCCTAACTGGAATACCCCATGACCCCGATAATCCTTGATGCCACTGACAACGTTGCCACCGCCACCCGCAGCCTGAAACCTGGCGAAGATGGCGCAACCCAGCCCATCCCCCGCGGCCACAAACTGGCGCGCGTGGCGATTGCCAAGGGGGATGCCGTGCGCAAATACGCGCAAATCATCGGCTATGCGGCAGCGGATATCGCGGCGGGCGACCACATCCACACCCACAACCTCGACTTTCGTGCCGTTGATCAAGATTATGCGTTTGGCACCAACCTGCGCCCCGTTGCCCCCGCCAAACCCGATCATTTCCGGGGCTACCGCCGCGCCACGGGCCGCGTGGGCACCCGCAATTATATCGCTGTCCTCACTTCCGTGAACTGTTCTGCCACCGCCGCGCATCGCATCGCCGATCACTTCACCCCCGAACGTCTTGCCGCCTATCCCAATGTGGATGGGGTGGTGGCGTTCGCCCACGGTACAGGCTGTGCGATGGGCGGCAATGGCGAAGGGTTTGAGGCGCTGCAACGCGTCCTGTGGGGCTATGCCCGCAACCCCAATATCGGCGGCGTGGTGCTGGTGGGCCTTGGCTGCGAAATGATGCAAATCGACTGGCTGATCGAAAGCTATGGCCTCAAACCCGGCCCCTTGTTCCAATCCATGAACATCCAAGATGTCGCGGGCCTGCGCCGCACCATTGATCTGGGCATTGAAAAAGTCGCCGCCATGCTGCCCGTGGTCAACGCCTTTGAGCGGGAGGATTGCCCCGCGTCCGAGCTGATGGTCGCCCTGCAATGCGGCGGGTCTGATGCCATGTCGGGCATCACTGCCAACCCCGCGCTGGGCTATGCCTGCGATCTCTTGGTGGCCCAAGGCGGCACAGGTGTGCTGGCCGAAACGCCCGAGATTTACGGCGCCGAACATCTGCTGACCCAACGCGCCGCCACCCCCGCCATCGGCGAAAAACTATTGGGCCTGATAAAGTGGTGGGAGGATTATACGCTGCGCAACAAAGGCAGCATGGACAACAACCCCAGCCCCGGCAATAAAACCGGCGGCCTTACCACCATCCTCGAAAAATCGCTGGGGGCGGCGTCCAAAGGCGGCACCACGCCCCTGAACGGCGTCTATAAATACGCCGAACCCGTCACCGCGCGCGGGTTCACTTTCATGGACAGCCCCGGCTACGACCCCGCATCCGTCACCGGGCAAATCGCCTCTGGCTGCAACCTTGTGGTGTTTACCACCGGGCGTGGCTCGGCCTTCGGGGCAAAACCGTCGCCCTCGCTGAAGGTTGCCACCAACACCGAAATGTTCACCCGGATGGAGGCGGACATGGACATCAACGCAGGCACCATCCTGTCGCACGGCAAAACGGTGGAACAGGTCGGCCGCGAGATCTATGACATGCTGCTGGCCGTGGCATCGGGCCAACAAACGAAATCCGAGGCCGAAGGGCTGGGCGATTACGAATTTGTGCCGTGGCAAATTGGTGCGGTGATGTGAAAAAGGACAAATAATGCGGGTATTGATCACAGGCGGCGGCGGATTTTTGGGCCAAAAACTGGCCCGCGCGCTGGGCACCACAGGCCAGTTGCGCGGCCAACCCATCACGCAGCTTACGCTGGCCGACCTTGCCGCCCCCGCGCCGCTAACCCTGCCGTTCCCCGCCACAAACACCGCTTGCAACATCACCGACCCCGCCGATGTGCAAACCCTTATGGCGCAGCCCTTCGACGTCATCTTCCACCTCGCCGCCATCGTGTCCGGCCAAGCCGAGGCTGATTTTGACCTAGGCCTCAACGTCAACCTTTTCGGCACCTTGAACCTGCTGCAAGCCGCCCGCACCCACGCAAACGCCCCCGTGGTCGTCTACGCCTCCTCTATCGCCGCCCATGGCGGAGAGGAGCCTGCGCATATCGTCGACGGGGTGGAGTTGAACCCACAAACCTCCTACGGCACGCAAAAGGTGATGGGGGAATTGCTGCTGAACGACATGACCCGGCGTGGCATGGTCGATGGGCGCGGGTTGCGCCTGCCCACCGTCACCATCCGCCCCGGTCGCGCCAACGCCGCCGCATCCAGCTTTATGTCGTCCATTTTCCGCGACACGCTGCAAGGCGAAACCTCCAACTGCCCGGTCGCCCCCGATTACCCGATCTATCACACCGCCCCCCGCACCGTGGTCGCCAACCTTATCCACGCCGCCAACCTAAATTGCGCGGATTTCGGCACCAACCGCTGCATCAACCTGCCGGGCCGCAGTGACACTGTGGCGCAAATGATCGCCGCCATGACTGATGTGACAGGCCCCGATGCCGAAAACCGCATCACATGGCACCCCGATGCAGCGGTGCAAACAATCGTTAAAGGCTGGCGCGGCCATTGCACCCCCACCAAGGCGCTGGCACTGGGGTTCGCCCAAGACGCGTCATTCGCCGATACCGTGCGCTGGTTTCTGGCCGATGACATCGCAAAGGCCCCCTGATGCAGCCCAAAGCCCGCGAAGATAACCCGATGCTGGGCCTAGGCCTAATGTGTGCGGCGCTGGCGATGTTCACCTCCATCGATACGTCCGCCAAATGGCTTATTCTGTCGGGCCTGCCCATCTTGCAGGTGGTTTTCGTGCGCTACGCCGGGCATTTCATCGCCTCCAGCCTTGCCTTCATCCCACGCGAAGGGATAGAGGCGTTTCAGTCCAACGCGCCCCGCCTGCAACTGCTGCGCGCGGTTGTGCTGCTTGCCAGCACCGTGTTCAATTTTGCGGCGCTAAAATATCTGCCCATCACCATCACCACCGCGATCTATTTCGCGTCCCCCATCATCATTACCATCCTGTCCGTGCTGTTCTTGGGCGAACGCATCGGTGCGCGCCGGGTCGCGGCCATTCTGGTCGGTTTCGCCGGGGTCATGGTGGTGGTCCAACCGTGGGGCGCTGCCTTTCACCCGGCCATGGCCCTATCGCTCTGCGGTCTTTTATGCGCCGCGACCTATTTTGTCATCACGCGGCGTTTGGCAGGGGTGGAAAGCAATTCCACCAGCCAACTTTGGGCCTCTGGCCTTGCCACACTGGTGCTGGCCCCGTTCGGCGTGATGGTCTGGGTCTGGCCACAAACCGGCACCGAATGGGCCGTGCTGTGCATGATCGGGGTGTTTGGGGCTGCGGGCCACGGCATCGCGGTAGCCGCCCACCGCTTTGCCGATGCGTCCAGCTTGGCCCCCATGACCTATATCCAAGTGATCTATGCCACCGCGTCCGGCTTTTTCATCTTTGGCAATCTGCCGACATGGGTCACCGCGTTCGGCACCACGATCATCATCGCATCGGGCGTCTATATCTGGCGGCGCGAACGCGCGCTGATGCTGCAACGGCGGCGGGTCGAAGCCGCCGCACTGACCTGAAAGAGGGACACCATGACCAAACCAAAGATCGGCTTTATCGGCCTTGGCTTTATGGGGGTCGGCATGGCCGCGAACCTTGTGGCCAAAGGATACCCCCTGATGGTGCGCGGCAACCGCAACCGCGCCCCCATTGACCGCCTGCTGGCCCTGGGCGCGGTGGAGGCTTCATCCCCCCGCGCCATGGCCGAGGCGTGCGACATCATCCATTTGTGCCTGCCCGACAGCCCGGCGGTGGAGGCTGTTCTGCGCGGCCCTGACGGCATCATGGCCAGTGGCAAGGCGGGCTTGATCGTGATCGACGCCACCACCGCCGACCCAAATTCCACCGTGGCATTGGCGGCGGAAATGGGGGCGTTGGGTATGGTGCTGGTCGATGCCCCCCTTGGCCGCACGCCAGCCGAGGCTGAGGCAGGCACGCTGGACGCCATGGTTGGCTGCGATGATGCGGTGTTAGCGCAAATCCACCCCGTCATTTCCACATGGGCGGGCAATATCAACCACATGGGGCCAGTGGGGTCTGCGCACCGCATGAAACTGGTGATGAACTTTATCGGCATGGGCTATGCAGCGCTGTATTCCGAGGCGTTGGTGATGGCGGTGAAATCTGGCCTGTCGCCACAAGATGTGCAGCGGGTGATAGGCTCCTCGCGACTGACCAATGGGATGTTCGACAGCTTTATGAAATATGCCGTGGGTCGCGATGTGAATGCGCATAAATTCACCATCCAAAACGCGGCCAAAGACACCCGTTATATCGCCGGCATGGCAATGGCTGCGGGTATGGCGAACCCGATGGGGGCCGCCATACGCAACGCATTTGCGCAGGCAGAGGCGGCGGGCAAGGGTGGCGATTATGTACCGTCGCTGTCTGATCACGTCGCCGCGTTGAATGGGTTGGACTTGGCTGCGGCGGTGAAAAAGGGCTAGGGTTTGCCGTGTGGCCAGCATGCCTGCGGCGCAGGTATTTTAGCCAAGATGAAATTGCGAGGTCAGGTATTGCAGGCCCCACAGCGTGCCCATGCCCACCACAATCGCCCAGACCACGCCCAGCCGCCAGCCAGCCCACATGGCGGCGGCAGCGGCGATCATGCGCAAAGGGTCCAGCTGGCCGCCGTTGGCAGCGGGCCAAAGGATCATCGGGGTAACAAGCGCGGGCAGCACCGCCACGCCGACATAGCGCAGATGCACCAGCAGCCAATCGGGCAATTGCCGCCCGCCTAGCAGGCCAAGGAAGGAAAAGCGGATCAGATAGGTGCCAACGCCCAGCACCGCCGTTACAAACCAAAAGGTGCTGTCGGGGATCATAGCTCTGCCCCCCTTGCTTTGCGCCGCTGCCAAAACTCTACCTGCGCGCCTGCGATCATCGCCAGCACGGCCGCGATGATCAGGCCAAAATTCCATGGCACCCAGGCAAACGCCACCGCCGCCAGCACCGATACCCCCGCCGTCACGACATGGGGCAGAGTGCGCAGCATGGGGGCGACCAGCGCGATAAAGCAAATCGGCACCGCAAAATCGGGCGACAGAGACGTGGGAATCGCTTGGCCCAACAGCGCACCCAAAAAGGTGCAAATGTACCAAGGGATGCACACCACCACGATGCAACCAAAATAATAGGCGATCTTTTGGTCCAGCGGCATCTCTGGCTCCGCCTCAAACGTCTGCACGGATACGGCGAATGTTTGATCGACCATCACATAGGCCATCAACGCCCGCAGCCGCAAAGGCGCCGCACCGATATGCGGCACCAGTGCCGCCGAATACATCGCCATGCGCATGTTCACCGCGAGGGACGCCAGTAACACCACGAACACCGGTGCGCCTTCTTGCAACAGCGACAGTGCCGTGAACTGCGCCGACCCCGCAATCACAATCGCCGACATCGCTACGACTTGCAAAATATCCAACCCCGCATCGCGCGCCACCACGCCAAACAGCGTAGAAAACGGGATCACTACCACAATAAACGGGCTGCAATCCTTCAACCCCCGCCAAAAGGCCGCTTTGGTTTCGACACTTGCCATTTTGCCTGCAACTTTCATCAATAGCGGTTGCGATATGGTATACCAAAATGCAGTATAGCCGCAAATGCACCCGTAGCAGAAAGCACATACCATGTCCGATACCCGCGCGCGCAAGAAATACCGCTCTCAGGAATGGTTCGACAATCCCAATAATCCGGGCATGACCGCGCTGTATCTGGAACGCTATTTGAACCAAGAATACACGCGCGAGGAATTGCAGGGCAACCGCCCCGTGATTGGCATCGCGCAAACCGGGTCGGACCTGACGCCGTGCAACAAAATCCATGTGTTTTTGATGGACCGCATCAAGGCAGGCATCCGCGATGCGGGCGGCGTGCCGATGGAATTTCCTGTGCATCCCATCCAGGAAACCGGCAAACGCCCCACGGCTGCATTGGACCGCAATTTGGCGTATTTGTCGCTGGTGGAGGTGCTGCACGGCTATCCGCTGGACGGGGTTGTGCTGACCACGGGCTGCGACAAAACCACGCCCGCGATGCTGATGGGGGCAGCCACCGTGGACCTGCCCGCGATTGCGCTGAACGGCGGCCCGATGCTGGACGGTTGGTGGAACGGCGAACGTACGGGGTCCGGCACCATCGTTTGGGAAAGCCGCCGTTTGCTGGCCGATGGCAAGATTGATTTGGAAGAATTCATGTCGCGGGTCTGCTCTTCCGCCCCCTCCCTTGGCCATTGCAACACCATGGGCACCGCCAGCACGATGAACGCGATGGCCGAGGCGCTGGGCATGTCGCTGCCCGGCAACTCTGCGATTCCGGCCCCGTTCCGCGAACGTATGGCCATGGCCTATGCCACCGGAAAACGGATCGTTGAAATGGTGGAGGAGGATTTGAAACCCTCTGACATCCTGACCCGCAAAGCGTTTGAAAACGCAATCGTGGTCAACTCTGCGATCGGCGGCTCCACCAACGCACCGCCGCATTTGCAAGCGATTGCTCGGCACGCAGGCGTGGAATTGCACGTGACTGATTGGCAGAAAATCGGGTTTGACGTGCCGCTTCTCGCCAACATCCAACCCGCTGGCAAATACCTAAGCGAGAGTTTTTACCGCGCAGGCGGCGTTCCCGCCATCATGGGCGAACTTTACGCAGCAGGCCGTTTGCACGGCGATGCGATGACTGCCGCTGGCAAACCCGTGTCGGAAACCATCGGCCATTGGCGCAGCCGCGATACGGAAGTCATCCTGCCCTACGATGCCCCCATGCGCAAAAACGCTGGCTTTCTGGTGCTGTCCGGCAACCTGTTTGACAGTGCCTTGATGAAAACCAGCGTGATCAGTGCCGATTTCCGCAGCCGTTTCCTGTCGCAACCCGGCGCGGAAAACATCCATGAAGCCCGCGCCATCGTGTTTGAAGGCCCCGAGGATTACCACGACCGCATCAACGACCCCGCTTTGGGAATCGATGAACACTGCATCCTGTTCATCCGCAATGTTGGCTGCGTCGGCTATCCCGGCTCCGCCGAGGTAGTCAACATGCAGCCGCCAGATGCGATGATCAAAGCGGGCATCAACCACATGCCCACCGTGGGCGATGGTCGCCAATCGGGCACCTCCGAAAGCCCCTCCATCCTCAACGCCTCCCCCGAGGCCGTGGTGGGCGGCGGCCTTGCCCTGTTGAAAACGGGCGACCGCGTGCGGCTCGATCTGAACGCCAGCACTCTGAACGCTTTGGTCGATGACGCCGAATGGACCCAACGCCGCGCCGCTTGGGTCCCGCCAGAACTGCATCACCAAACACCGTGGCAAGAGATTTACCGCCAACATGTCGGCCAGCTTTCCGACGGCGGCTGTCTGGAACTCGCCACAACCTATCACCGCGTGGTCAAGGATTTGCCGCGCGACAACCACTAGGGGCCGATCTATGCAATCCATCATCATCACGGGCGCAGGCTCCGGCATCGGCCGCGCCACGGCCACGGCTTTCCTTGACGCAGGCTGGCGCGTGGGCCTGCTGGGTCGCCGCGAGGCACCCTTGCAGGAAACCGCGAACGCCAACCCTAACGCTCTCATCCTGCCCGCCGATGTGACCAACCCAACCCAAGTCGACGCCGCCTTTGCCACAGCCGCCACCCAATGGGGCCACATCGACGCGCTCTTTAACAACGCCGGCGCATCGCTCCCCTCCACCCTGATTGATGAGATTAATGTCGACGATTGGCTCCACCTCTCCAACGTCAACATCACGGGCATGTTCCTGTGCGCCCGCGCCGCCTTTCGCCACATGCGCACCCAAACCCCGATGGGCGGGCGCATCATCAACAACGGGTCCATTTCCGCCCATGTCCCGCGCCCCGGCTCTGCGCCTTACACCATGTCAAAACACGCGGTCACGGGCCTCACCCGCACCCTGTCGCTGGATGGTCGCCCCTTTAACATCGCCTGCGGTCAAATTGACATCGGCAACGCGCTAACCGATATGGCCGTGGCGATGACCAAAGGGGTCCCCCAAGCGAACGGCACCAACGCGGTGGAACCCGTGATGGACGTGAAACACATCGCCACGTCCATCCTGCACATGGCCGGCCTGCCACTCGATACCAACGTGCAGTTTATGACCGTGATGGCCAGCGCCATGCCCTTCATCGGGCGCGGCTAAATCATCTCTTTCTAAATATCCTCAGGGGGTTAAGGGGGCAGAATGCCCCCTTACTCAAAAACCTCACACAGCGCCCCGCGCTGCCCAATCACCCGCGCCGCCAACTGCGCGCCCGCCCGCACTGACGCCGCCGCATCGCCGCCCACCAACCACGCGCTCAAAAAACCCGCGTTAAAACTGTCGCCCGCCGCCGTGCTGTCCACCACGGCAACCCCAACCTCCGGCGCGTGCAACCCAACGACCCCATCCTCCAGCGTCATCATCTCCCCGCCGCCATTCTTCACCACAACCAACCCGGCTCCAGCCTTGGCATAGCGTGCCGCCGTCGCCGCCACATCCACATCACCAAAAAACGCTGCCTCATCCTCATGCGATGGCAACACGATGTCCGACAGCGCCGCCGCCTGCATCACCACATCACACATCGTCGCCGTGTCATCCCACAGCCGGGGCCGCAAGTTCGGGTCAAACACCACTACGGCCCCTGCCGCACGCGCCACGCGCAACGCCGCAAACAGCACGTCCCGCCCATCCCCTTCCAAGATCGCCAAGGTGATCCCCGACAAATACACCACCCCCGCGCCGTCCAACCCCCGCGCCAACCGCCCCGCATCTGCCAGCAACCGCGCCGCCGACTGCCCGCGCCAATAGGCAAAGCTGCGCTCACCGTCCCGCAATTCGATCATATAAAGCCCCACGGTCCGCCCCGGCAGCCGCGCGATATGGCCCACGCCAATCCCCGCCGCACCCAAAAACCCGACCATCCGATCCGACACCCCATCCTGCCCCAGCGCCGTGAAATACTCCACCGACCAGCCCTCGGGCAAAACCCGGCGCGCATACCACGCGGTGTTCAGCGTATCCCCCGCAAACCCCATCTGGTACGCGCCGCCCGCCAATGGTGCCATCTCCACCATCGCTTCACCAATCGCCACCATCCGCTGCATCTTTGGCCGCATCATCGCCCCATCTCCTCCCGACAAAATCCCAAAACGTCCGCGTCAACCGGGGCCAACGCTCGGCCCATCCCATCCGCAAATTCCTCAAACGCCGCCAAATACCCGTCCCCCACGGACAACAGCACGGGCACCCCCGCGCCCAACGCCGCCCCAATCAAAGGTCGAAACCCGCGCCCCGCCGCCTCTTGCTTGCCAAACTTGTTCACAATCACCACATCTGCCCCTGCGGTCAGCTGCGCTTCAACCAATCCCACCGCGCGCTCCAACCCCGCCGCATCCAACCGGCACCCGCGCGACAACGTCCCCAGCGACTGGCTAATCCGCACCAAATCCCCGCCCAAAACCTGCAAATCCATCGCCCCGCGCGCGCCTGTATTCACCTGCACCACACCCGCCACGCGCACGCCCTCAGCCTGCAACGCCGCCGCCACGCAACCCAATAAATCATTCGCCTGCCCCTCGGCAAACCCGGTGATATAGCCCAGCATCGCGGCCCTCTTGCAAACTCAACCACTGGCATACAAGATACCCAAACCTGATGAAAGCACCCATCCCCCCTATGATCACCGCACGTTTCACAGTGACCAAAGATGAACTGGCCGAAGGGCTTGGCGTTTCCAGACACTTGCTTTTGACCCCCACCCAGCGCGGCATCATAAAAGGCTGGTCGATCTGGCGCGACTTTCTGTCAGGTATGGCCCCGTTGCTGCTATTCTGGGCAATCAGCATCATCGCCACGGGTCAAACCACCCTCGCCCCTTGGCTTATTGCGATCGGTGTCACAGCTACCTTTGCCAATATGCAATATTACCGGGTTTTGGTGGCTTGGATGGCCGCCAATGCAACAAGCGCCCCTGTTGAGACCGAGTTGACAGCCTCCGAAAGCGGTGTTGCACTCCGCGCACCTGCCGAGACACGTCATCTTGAATGGCCCGCGACCCAAGGCATCATCAAAGGTAAAACAGCGATCTTTCTCAACGTCAGTGGCGCGGTTTACCCCCTGCCTCTGCGCGCGCTGGAAAACCCCGATGCCACCTTCGCCCAACTCACCGCTTGGCGCGGTACATGACCCCCCAAATCTTCCCCGCAATCATCCTCGCAGGTGGCCGCGCAACCCGCATGGGCGGTGGTGACAAAGGGCTCTTGATGCTCAACGGCCAAACCCTGCTCGCCCATGTTATCGCGCGGCTGCACCCCCAATGCGCGCCCCTTGCGATCAACGCCAATGGCGATGCCGCGCGCTTCGCACAGTTCAACCTGCCCATCCTGCCCGACACCATCCCAGATCACGCAGGCCCGCTGGCAGGCATCCTCGCAGGCATGGATTGGGCGGCCAGCTTCGGCCACCCCGCCCTCATCACCGCCGCCGCCGACACGCCGTTTTTCCCGCAAAACCTCGCTGAAATGCTGCACGCCAACGCAGGCCCCAGCGGTCTGTGCATCGCCGCCACGGCCGACGGCCTGCACCCCACGTTCGCTCTCTGGCCCACGCATTTGCGCGACGATCTGCGCAGCGCCCTCACCCATGGCCAGCGCAAAGTCCGCGATTTCACCACCCGTCACAGCGCCACCACCGCCACGTTCGACGCCGCGTTTGACCCGTTCTTCAACATTAACACGCCCAACGACCTTATCACCGCGCAAAACCATGCAGTTTGACAACATCCTGATCGTCGATTGGTCCGGCGGCAATGACCGTGGCAAATCCCCGAAAAAAGACGCAATCTGGTCCACCCTCATCGATGGCAGCACCCCCGTCAAACCCATCTACCACCGCAACCGCCAAGTGGTGGAAGCCTACCTCCACGCCCTCTGCACAGAAATCCTCGCAAAAAACCAAACCCTCCTCGCAGGCTTCGATTTCCCCTTCGGCTACCCCGGCACGTTCGCCGCACAAATCACAGGCAGCGAAAATCCCTTGGCCTTGTGGGACCATTACGCCGCCCACCTCACCGACACACCAACTCAAAACAACCGCTTCGCCCTCGCCAACCAACTCAACCAACTTTTCCCCGGCATTGGTCCATTCTGGTTCAACGCAACAAAACAAACCCTGCCGCACCTGCCGCACAAAGGCACCGCCCGCACCAACCATGGCCTGCCCGAAAAGCGCTTATCTGAAACCATGGCAAAAGGTGCTTTCACCTGCTGGCAACTCGGCGGGGCAGGGGCCGTCGGCTCCCAAGCCATAACGGGCATGGCCAGCCTCTCCCGCCTGCGCGCAGCTTTCCCCACCCAAATCGCGGTCTGGCCGTTCGCCCCCCTCACCAAACCGATCACGCTGGTCGAGGTGTGGCCCTCCCTTTACGCCCCAGAAATCCGCGCCGCCCAACACCTCGATGAAATCAAAGACGCCGCCCAAACCCGCATCACCGCCCAAATCATCGCCGCCGCGCAATCAGGCGGCACGCTGGCAACCCACCTCGCCGCCCCCCCCGCCATCGCGCAAAAAACCGAAGGCTGGATTCTGGGCCTGCCCTGCCCAATTCATCTTGGCAAAAATACCTAGAAATCCTCAGCCGCGACAAATCAAATACGCCTGCCCGCCCGCAACCTCAGCCATGCCCAAAAACCCATGCCCGCCCTGTGTGCAAAAATGCGGCAAATCCACCACCGCCATCGGGTCACTCGCCAAAACCCGCAGCACTGCGCCGGGTTTCATCCCCATCAACGCTTTGCGCGCGCGCAAAACGGGCAGGGGGCACAACAGCCCCAGCGCGTCCACTTCCACGTCCCAATCGCTCACGCCCGCTCCGCCGCGATCATCCGCTCCACCAGCTTGCGAAACCGCATCGCGCCTGCATCCAACCCCAAGTTCAGCGGCACGCCCTCAATGGCCATGCCCCGCTGCACCGCCTCCAAAATCGCCTTATCCTCATTAAACGCCATGGTGGCCCCGGCAAACATCCGCTCCGCCATATCCGGCCGCCCCGGAATGGCGTTGCAATGCTGAAACCAGAAATAGAGCGTATTCTCCGCGTCCACAGGCGTCATGAAATTATACGAAAAATTCCGCAACGCCGCATCCGGCAGCCCGTCATCGCGCCCACCCGTCCCCACTGGCGTATAAATCGACCCGTTAATCGCCACGGCAGGCAGGCGACATTCATAATGCTGCTTGCGGTCGCAATTCCCCGCAAAAGCCAAAAATGGCTGGTAATAAGGCGACGCGGGCGCATCATAAATCCAGCGCGACACAATCACCCGGTCCGCGCCTTCAAACATATCCAACGGCGCGTTGTCGGTCCCCGCCCCGGCAAAAGATGTCAAATGCACCCATGCCACATGGCTGGGGTCCAGCAAATTATCCACCACCCACAGGTAATTGCAGCCAATCGACAGCGAACCCCGCGCGGTTTTTCCCCAGTTCGGGTTATCGAAATTCGGAATGTCCAGCATCAGGTCCACATCCGCCCGCGCCGCATCCCCCGGCCAAATCCACACAAACCCGTACCGTTCCACAATCGGAAAGCTGTGCACCCGCGCGCGTTTGGGTATCGCATCTGGTTGCGTGGGGGCGGCCACACACGTGCCCGACCCATCAAACGTCAACCCGTGATATCCGCAAACCACACGGTCATCCACCAGCGTCCCCATAGACAACGGCAGTTTGCGGTGCGGGCAGGCATCCTCCAACGCAACAACCGGGCCGGCCGCGCTGCGGTAAAACACAATCGCCCGCCCAAACAGCCGCAGCGCGCGCAAGGAATGGTCAAAATCCTCCGCCCGCCCGGCCACATACCAACAATTCAACGGATACTCGCCTGAAAACATCGCTGTGCCTCGCTGCTTAAATCACTCACGCATAGGCAGGCAAAAACCGCGCCATATCAACCCCAATGTCCCGCGCAGGCGCAGCAAAACACGCCGCCGCACAAGGATAGCGTGCCAAAATTGCTGCGCCGCCGGGCACGCGGTCGGGCTGCAGTTGCCCGTTTTCCCACACGGCCACGCCATCAATCCAAATGGTCGGATCGATAATGTTCCACGAAATTTCGCCCGGTGCCTCTACCCCGCAGGTGTGGAAATGCAAAATGCGCGGGTTGCCAAAGGCCGCACCGCCCCACCGCAAATAATCCTCCTCCACGGGCTGCGGATGCGCACAGCCCGGATGGATGCCCGCGTGCCACGAATGAACTGCGCCTGCATCGAGATCAAACCGGGCGGCCACGTCCAACACATGCGCTGTGGCGCGTGCCACATCGTCGGGCCGCCCTTCAAACCGCTGCAACCGCCCACCCTCAAACACCGCAAGCAGGGGCGCTTGCAACGCGCAGCCATAAGGCGCGTAGTACCGCGACCCCGTGCCCATCAAAAACCCCGCCAACGCCGCGCGCCCCGAAAACCCCACTGCAGGTACGGGCGCAAACACCGACATCGGGAACCGCGCCACGGTTACATCACACGGTGCAGAAGAATGGGCCACCGCCGAACCGTTGCCCCGAAAATCGGTCCCAAGCGGGCAGGTCACCCGCACCTCTCGCGCGCCCGACACCATCGCATCCACCGCCCGCTTTAACGCCACAAATGCCGCGTAATGCGCGGTGCCATAGGTGGAACAAAACGCCGCCATATCAAGCGCATAACACACCACGGCCCGCACCCCGCGGGGCAGGGCACGAAACCGCATTTGATCGCCCAAGCGCGCAAAGAATATGGTGCAGGTGGCGGCTTCCATCATCGCCACCTCGGCGTCATTGATG
Organism: Pseudorhodobacter antarcticus; assembly: GCF_900110135.1. Taxonomy (GTDB): domain Bacteria; phylum Pseudomonadota; class Alphaproteobacteria; order Rhodobacterales; family Rhodobacteraceae; genus Pseudorhodobacter; species Pseudorhodobacter antarcticus. Next base: position 117,399 of record NZ_FOCO01000008.1, read on the forward strand.
CCCCGGACCATCTCTTGGAACGGCACCATCACTGATGCCACCTCGATCCCGCGGGCCCGCGCCGCATCCGCCACCCTTTGCGCGGTAATCCCGTCATAATAGCCAAATTCAGCGCTTTCGGCCACAATCAGCAGCCTGTCCCCCGCGCGCAACGCGGCGCAATGGGTCAAAAGGTTCGTCACAGCAAGGTCAAACGACAGGTCTGTGGGGGCGGACATATGGGAACCAGAAATAAAAGGGGGCAGGGTCTTGACCCCGCATCATTTCACCCTAGCCGCTGCAAAAATTCACGCAATTCCAAATACATAATGTCACCCATTAGCGGGGCTTATGTTTGCCGCCTGTTTCCAACCGTCGAAACAGCAGTGACAACCCAAAACACAGGATAAAATACAGGCAGGCCGTGGCGATCCACGCCTCAAATATCATCCGCGTCGATGCGACCAATTCCACCGTCTTATACGTCAATTCCTGCACCGAAATCAGCGAGATGATAGAGCTGTCCTTGACCAAGGAAATAAACTGGTTCGACAGCGGCGGCAGCACTTTGCGCAACGCTTGCGGCATCACGATAAACCGCATCTCATCGGTCCAACTCATCCCGATGGACCGTGCCGCCTCACGTTGTCCGCGCGGGATGGATTGTATCCCCGCCCGCACAATTTCCCCCACAAACGCAGACTCAAACAGTGCCAGCACAATCACGCCCGAAATCAGCGATGGAAACCGCCGCATATCGCCAAAGAAAAATTCCCAAACCGCAATGTCATCTTGCCGCGCAATGCCGCGCGCCCAGGTTTCCATATTCAACACCGCAATCAATTGTTGCGACAGGAAAAAGAAAAAGATGAACACCACCACAACGGGTGGAATGTTGCGCAGCACCTCTAGGTAGGTCCGCGCCAGCATCCGAATGACAAGGTTTGTGGACGTGCGCGCAATCCCCAGCAGCGTCCCCAAGATCAGCGCCAGAATGCCGGAATAAATCGCGATGCGAATGGTGGTGATCAACCCTTGCAAGAGCAGGTTGGCCACCCAGCGCCCGTCCGCCTCATCCCAGCGCAAAATATAATTGGGGATGCGTTCCCACTGCCATTTATAGTTCAGCGTGCCGGATATGCGCAGCCAGATCACCGCGATGAACGCGACAACCACGGCTGCAATCAAATAATCCAGCCAATGCAAGGAACGGCGTTTTGTGCGGCGCATGGGCCCCCGAAACCTAGGCGGTTAAAATGGCCCGGCACAACACCGGGCCAGTGGTTTTACTGATCGACTTGGTCAGCCCATTCGGTGCCTTTGAACCAATAATCATTACGCTCTTTCAACCAGCCATTGGCCCAGTTCACACCAATCCAGTTGTTGAAAAAGTTGGTCGCATCCGGGTCGCCCTTGCGATACGCAAAAGCCTCACCCGTGGCCAAAAATGTCTGGTCAAACGGCACAGACACGGTTTCGGGGTTGTTGCGTGCTTCCATCGACGGGCTTGGCTCCGACATCATGGTCGCGTGCGCGTTGCCGTTCAACACTTCTTGGGTCGCGGCCCCATCTTCATCAAACAGCAGCAACGTCGCCTCAGGGAACAACTGCCCGATCACGGTCGCAGGGGTCGCTCCACGGCGAGCGGCAAAGGTGATCTCGGGCTTATTGTAATCTTCCAGCGCCATGCCCGTGGTCATTGCGGTATTGGCCAAAATGGTCACACCCGAATAGGCATAAGGGTCCGAGAAGTTGACCGTCAAGTTGCGCACAGGCGTCACCGACATGCCCGAAATGATCACGTCAAACGTGCCCGACACCAGCGCCGGAATAATGCCGTCCCATGCGGTTGGGATAAACTCCACCTCAACGCCCATATCGGCGGCCAGCTTGCGGCCCACGTCCAATTCAAACCCAATCAGCTCGCCGGTTTTGTCGCGCATCGACCACGGCACAAACACCGACAGGCCAATCTTGATCACGCCAGCTTCTTTGATCTGCTCAATCACGCTGGTTTTCGACAGGTCCGCGCGGGCATCTTGTGCCACGGCGGGCAGGGCCAACCCGGTGGCCAATGCCATCCCAAGGGTGGCGGTCATCATGCGTCGTGTCAGTGTCATCTGGGGTACTCCCGTTGGTTGAAAAACGTCTTAATCCGTCACGGCATAGCGCCGCTCAAGGTAGCTTGCAAAACTGGAAATGATAAGCGTAAGGGCCATATAGACCGCCGCAATGGTAAACCAAATCTCAAAGCTCAGATATGTGTCGGAAATGATGTTGCGCCCCACGGTTGTCAGCTCCACCACCGCAATCACACTCACAATTGCCGAAGATTTAATCATATTCACAACTTCGCTGGTCATCGGCGGCAGCATAAACCGCACCGACTGCGGCAGAATGATGTATCGGTAAATCTGTGCCGTGCTCATCCCAACCGATTTCGCCGCCTCCCACTGCCCCAGTGCGACCGCCGCAATGCCCCCCCGAAAAATCTCGGACATCAGGGCACCATGGAACACCGCAAGGCACAAAACGCTTGCCACATAGCGGTCCATCCCGAAAATCGGTCCAAAAACGTAGTAGAAAACATACAGCAGCACCAACAACGGAATGTTGCGCACAATTTCCAAAAACACCCGCGCCACGGCCCGGCCCACAATCAAATCTGACAGTCGCAACAGCGCCACCAACAGCCCAATCCCAACCGCCAGCGCAAACGCCATGGTCGACAGCGTGATCGTCCCCACCAACCCCCACGGGATTTCGCCAAGCACAATGCCTGCGTCGCCGTCCTCAAAGAAATACTGCGGGATGCGATACCATTGCCAATTATACCCCATCGCCTCGGCACCCTTCAGTGCCGTTTCAACGATCAAAAACATCACAATCAAATAGATCACAACCGACACGGGCGTTGACGCCATAACCCGCCGCAACCCCCGCTTGCCCGCCCGCGCCACCCTAATGCTCCAAGATTTGGTCAAGGAACATGCGCGCACGGTCACTTTTCGGCGCGGTGAAAAACTCACCGGGTGGTGCGGTTTCCACAATGCGCCCGGCCTCCATAAACACCATCTTATCGGCCACCCGCCGCGCAAACCCCATTTCATGCGTCACACAAACCATGGTCATGCCGGAATTGGCCAGCTCCACCATCGCCTCCAAAACCTCGCTGATCATCTCGGGGTCCAAGGCACTCGTCGGCTCGTCAAACAGCATAATCTTGGGTTCCATACACAGGCTGCGCGCAATCGCCACGCGCTGCTGCTGGCCGCCCGACAACTGGCTGGGGAACTTGTCCGCTTGTTCAGGGATATGCACCCGGTCCAAATACTTGCGCCCCAACGCCTCTGCCGCGGCCTTGTCCATCTTGCGCACGCGAATGGGGCCAATGGTCAAGTTCTCCAAAACCGTCAAATGCGGAAACAGGTTGAACTGCTGAAACACCATCCCAACATCTTGGCGCACCGCCCGAATATCCTTGGTATCATCGCCCAGCAAAATCCCATCCACAGTGATCGTGCCCGCGTCATGCTCCTCCAGCCTATTGATACACCTAATCATCGTGGATTTGCCCGACCCCGACGGCCCGCACACCACAACTCGCTCTCCCTGCCGGACGGCAAAGTTGATGTCGGTCAGCGCTTGGAATGGGCCAAAGTACTTGTCCACATGGCACAATTCAATAATCGGTGGCGCGGCGGTCACAGCAATTCCCTTCGGTCAGATCACACGCATGTGGTGTAATTGTAACCTTCAACCGGAAAATGACCACCCCGCCCGCATGACAAAGGCAAAGATTGCCGAAAATCGTGTCACCGCACATCCACGGCCAGCATCCCCGCCGCGCGCGCAGCCTGCATCCCTTGGTCGCTGTCCTCCAGCACCAAACAATCGGCAGGGGCCACACCCATCCGCGCTGCGGCCAGCAAAAACATCGCCGGGTCGGGTTTCGCCACGCCCGCATCATCCAGACTGACAATGGGGTCAAACAGCGCGCCCAAATCGCACGCTCCCAGCATCGCGCGCAAAACCGCCCCTTCGGCGTTGGATGCCACGGCCATGGGCACCCGGCCAAACCATGCCCGCGCCAAATCCACCACGGGCGCGTTGGGCGCACAGACCGCCGCCGCCCCCAATGTCGCCTCAATGCTGCCTTGCACCGCGCGCGCCACGTCCAACCCCGGCTGCGCCTCGGCCAACGCGCCCAGCAAATCGCGCCGCGCCAGCCCCGTGCGTGCGCCGTACCATGCCGGATCCATCACAAACCCCTGCCGCGCCAGCGCCACATTAAACGCCGCGAAATGCAAATCGGCGCTGATCACCAGCGTGCCGTCGCAATCAAAGATCAGCGCTTTGAACGCGGGCAAATCGCCCAAATTCGCCATAAATTCCCCCTCAGGCGGCGGGCCGAAACCGCGCTGTCGCTGCGTCACAGCAATACACATCCGCCATGGGATAAGGGTTGCGCGCCAAGCTGTCCACCGCCGCGATCACCCGGTCGGCCTTTGCATCATCCATCAACGCCGACAGGTTCAACCGCGTCCAGCCGGGTTTTTCCATCTCCTCCCCGCTGAGTATCGCCGCGCGAATGGCGTCTGATTGCCCCACCTCAATCCCCAGCAAACGGTGCGCATATGGCCCCGCACAGGCACAGCCACCCCGCGCCTGTATCCCATGCACATCCGACAACAGCCGCGTGAACAATTGGTGGTGCAACACCCCGCCCCGCGCGCTGTCGCGCACCCGAAATGAGAAAATCGGCAGGGCAGGGGCCTGAACATTCCCCATAATCTGCAAATTCGGGTTTTGCCCCCAAACCGCCAGCGCCCGCGCCCGCAATGCGCCATGGCGCGCGTCCATAAACGCTTGGCCCATCGCCGCCTTCACCATGAAACACAGCGCTGCGCGAATATCGCCCACCACATTCGGCGTCCCCGCCTCCTCGCGCACCGTAATATCGCTGCTGTAATCATGCGCTGTGGGCGACACAAACCGCACCGTGCCGCCGCCGGGCTGGAACATGCGCGCGCTGCAAACAGCCGCCTTGCGCACAATCATCACGCCCGATGCGCCCGGCCCGCCCGGAAACTTATGCGCCGATACCACCACCGCATCTTTTTCCGCGTCCGTGCCCGCCCGCATATCAATCGGCAGGTACGGCGCAGCCCCCGCATAATCCCAAACCGCCCGCGCCCCGTGGGCCTTCAATAATCGCGTCACCGCATCTGCGTCCGTCACAATCCCCGTCACATTCGATGCCGCCGAAAACGCCCCCACAATGGGCCGCCCCTTGGCCGCCATCAATAACGCCTCCAGCGCGCCCAAATCTGGCCCGCCCATCGCCGCCTCCGGCACCTCCACCACCTCCGCTCCACTTTCGCGCCATGGCAGGATGTTGGAATGATGTTCATACGGCCCAATAATCACCAAGGGCCGCGCGCCCGCCGCCACCGCCTCTGCCACGCCCAGCAAATGCACCAAACGGTTCAACCCCGCCGTGGCCCCCGCCCCCGCAAACACGGTCGCAAACCGATCATCCGCCCCGCACGCAGCCGCGATAATCGCCCGCGCCTCGCGCCGCATCCGCGTCATTTCCCCCCCGCAATGGGATGCTTCGGTATGGCTGTTGGCGTAAAACGGCAGCACGCGTTCCATCACAAACCCCTCCACTTGGCGCAACGCCCGCCCCGACGCCACATAATCGGCATAGGTCAACTTTTGCGTGCCAAACGGCGTTTCAAACGCCGCCCCTTCGCCAATCACCCCCGCTTGCAGCCGCGCGATCACATCATCCGTGGCAAGGCTCTCGGCAAAATCGGTCAGGGCAGTCATGGGGCTCTCCTGTGCTGGGGTCATGCGATCATACCCTGCACGCCAATGGGTAAACTTCCCCTTTTTACCTTGCCAAGCGCGCTAATATTGGGTCAATTGACCACATGAAAACCATAAAGCTAGATCAGATTGACCGTGCGCTGCTGCGCGCCTTGCAACGCGACGCCTCGCAATCGCAGCGCGATCTGGCGGAAACCGTTGGCCTGTCGCAAAACGCCTGCTGGCGACGCCTCAAAACCCTCCAAGATTCCGGCCTCATCCGCAACCACACCCTGCGCCTGAATGCCCCCCGCGTGGGTCTTGGCCTCACGGTGTTTGTCATGGTCCGCACCCGCCACCACAGCGCCGATTGGCTGGCCATTTTCCGACGAGAGGTGCTGAACATCCCCCATGTCATCGACTTTTACCGCATAGCGGGCGATTACGATTACATGCTGAAAATCGTGGCCGAGGATATGAACGCCTTTGATCAAATCTATCAACGCCTTACCGCCCGCGTCGAACTGGAAACCGTCACGTCGTATATAACGATGGAGGCGATTGCAGACGCCCGCGACCTACCCGTTTAACCAAACCCAGCCGCTAAACAGCCCAATCAAAATCGGCTGATGCACCAGATAAATCATCAAGCTGTGCCGCCCAATAAACCCAATCCCCCCCGCATCCCCGCGCGCCAAATTCCCCCGCGCCAAAACGAGCTTCGCCACAGCCATCCCAATCAGAAACGGCCCAAACCACGGGAACAGCGGCTCAAAATCCATCGACGGGCGCACATAGGGCGACAACCCAACCCACCACAGCATCGGCGCATCAAACGCCTCACTGCGCCAAACCATCGGCAGCGCAATCACCCCCGCCGCCGCCACGATCAACACCCCCGCAGGCAGCCGCAAAAATGCCAACCCCAACAGCGACGACACCGCGATGGAATGCAGCACGCCATAGTAAATAAATTGCCCCGGCATCACAAAATACGTGGCCAGCGTCACCAACCCCGCCGCCCCCGCCACTATCCCAAACCGCCGCCAAAACCGCGCCCAGCCAATGCCTTGCCCATGCGACAGCACCAACCCAAACCCCGCCAGCGCAATGAAACTGCCCGCCACTGCCCGCGCAAACAGCGCCCAAAACCCGGTCACTGGGGTCTGCGGATCGATATAGCCAAACATCGCCAGATCGAATGTGAAATGGTAAACCACCATCCCCAGCACCGCCACCGCCCGCGCCACATCCAACCAAACAATCCGCTGCATAACGACCCTCCGTTTCCCAACCCATACCGAACCCCCACCACAAAGCCGATAGAAAAAGCACCGCCATTTGGTATACCAAACCACTTGTCATTCCAGCCCGACCGCGCAAAGATACCCCAAACTGCAACAGGGGCGCGCATCTTGACACAAATCACCCCTTTCGGGCACGCCCCCCACGGCCCCGTCCACCAAATAACCCTGCAAAACGATCACCTCACCGCGCATATCCTCACGCTCGGCGCCACCCTGCGCGACCTGCGCCTGCACGGCCACGCCCCGCCCTTGGTCCTCGGTTTTGAAATCCTAGACCCCTACCTCACCCAACCCGGTTACTTCGGGGCCACCGTGGGCCGCTGCGCCAACCGCATCGCCCAAGGCCGCTTTATGCTCGACGGCCAGCCACACCAACTCGACATCAACAACGCCCCCAACCACCTGCACGGCGGCGCAAACGGCATTTCCACCCAAATCTGGACCATCGCGGACCACACGGAAAACACCCTCACCCTCACCCTCACCGATGCCCCAAACCCCTATCCGGGCACCCTAAACATCACCCAAACCTTCCGCCTCACCAACGCCACCCTAGACATCACCATCACCGCCACCACCGACCAACCCACCCTGTGCAACATCGCGCACCACAGCTATTTCAACCTTGGCGCACCCGATATCCGCGACCACACGCTCACCATCAATGCCCCCCACCACCTGCCCACGCAAAATCAAATCCCCACAGGCACCCTCACAATGCCGCGCGATTTCGACTTCCAAACCCCCCGCCGCCTGCGGGATGCCAACCCCGCGATCGACCATAATTTCTGCCTCACACCCGGCCACGCACCAAACGCGACCCTGCGATACAACGGCCTGCAAATGGACCTGCACACCGATCAGCCGGGCCTGCAAATCTATGATGCCGCCCGCATGCACACCACCGCGCCGGGTCTTGCAGGCCACCCCTACGGTCCCTATGCGGGCCTCGCGATGGAACCCCAATTCTGGCCCGATGCGATCAACCACCCAGATTGGGCGCAACCCATCCTGCGCCCCGGCCAAACCTACCGCCAATCCACCCAATTCACCTTTATCAAAGGCACCCCATGATCCCCAGAACCGCCATCATCGGCCTCGGCTCTATGGGCTATGGCATCGCCGCGTCCATCCTGCGCGCAGGCCACCACGCCCACGGGTTTGACGTAAACCCCGACCAAACCGCACGGTTCGCAGCGCAGGGCGGCCAACCCGGCACGCTGGCCGAAATCACCCCCGCCCTTACCGCCGCCGTGATCGTGGTGCTGAACGCCGCACAAACCGAAACCGTGCTGTTCGGCCCCAACGGCATCGTGCCCCACATGCAGCCGGGCGCGGTCGTCATCGCCTGCGCCACCGTGCCCCCCGACTTTGCCCGCCAAATGGCCGCCCGATGTGAAACCCACGGCGTCCACTACCTCGATGCGCCCATCTCGGGCGGCTCCGCCAAGGCGGCATCCGGCAAACTTTCCGTCATGGCCTCCGGCACGCCCGCCGCCTTTGCCGCCGCCGCTCCGGTGTTGCAGGCCACCGCCGAAACCGTGTTTGAACTGGGCGATCACGCAGGCGCAGGCTCCGCGATGAAGGCGGTCAACCAGCTACTCGCCGGCGTCCATATCGCCGCCATGGCCGAGGCGATGACCTTTGGCATCTCCCAAGGTGTCACGCCCGAAAACTTCCTTCGCGTCATCCCAAAATGCGCAGGCACCTCATGGATGCTGGAAAATCGCGCGCCCCATATCGTCGCGGGCGACTATACCCCCCATTCGTCGGTCAACATCTGGCCCAAAGACCTCGGCATCGTCCTCGATATCGCGAATACCGCCAATTTCGACGCCCCCCTCACCACCGCCGCCGTGCACCAATTCCGCCTTGCCGCCGACCAAGGGCTGGGGGCAGAGGATGACGCCGCCGTGGCCAAAGTCTACGCCGCGCGTTCCAACCTCACCTTGCCGGGGGAAAAATGACCACAATTTTAGGCTGCATCGCTGATGATTTCACGGGGGCCACCGACCTCGCGGGGCTGCTCGCACGCTCCGGCGTCAAGGTGAACCTGCGCATCGGCATCCCCGACACGCCCCCCACCGATACGGCAGCGTTTGAGGTGATTGCGCTAAAATCCCGCACCGCCCCGGTGGATGATGCGGTCGCCCAAACCCGGTCCGCCCTAAAATGGCTTCAATCCGCCGGGGCCACGCGGTTTTTCTGGAAATACTGCTCCACCTTCGACAGCACGCCCACAGGCAATATCGGCCCGGTGGCCGAGGCGTTGATGCACGATCTGGGCACCGCCCAAACCATCTACTGCCCCGCTTTCCCCGAAAACGGCCGCAGCATTTTCATGGGCAATCTGTTCGTGGGCGAAACCCCACTGTCCGAATCCCCGATGCGCGACCACCCCCTAACCCCCATGCGCGACAGCAACCTGATGCGTCTTTTGGCCCCGCAAGTCACCAAACCCGTGGGCCTCGCCAACCGCCTGACCGTGGCGCGGGGTGCCGATGCCCTGCGCGCCCGTCTGGCGGAATTGGCGACCCAAGGCATCGCCCATGTCGTCATCGACGCCGTGGCTAATGATGACCTTTACATCATCGCCGATGCTTGCCGCGACATGCCCTTAATGACAGGCGGCAGTGCTGTCGTCATGCCGCTGCCCGCCCTCTACCTCGCCGATGGTACGCTGTCTGCTGACGCGCCGCGCGCCACCACCCCCGATCTGGCCCCGCAAACCGTGCTGCTGTCCGGCAGTTGCTCCGCCATGACCCGCGCCCAAGTCACCGCCTATCCCGGCCCCAAACACCGCCTCGACCCCCTCGATCTGGCCCAAAACGGCCCCACAGCCGCCCTCGATTGGCTCAAATCCATCGACCTCACGCAAAAACCCCTATTCTACGCCACCGCCGAACCCGATGCCGTCCGCGCCGCCCAATCCCAGCTTGGCACCGCGCAAGCAGGTGAAATCGTCGAACACGCTCTGTCAAAAATCGCCACCACCGCCCGCGACTTCGGCGCACGCCGCTTCATCGTCGCAGGTGGCGAAACTTCGGGCGCTGTGACCCAATCCCTCGGCATCACCCGCCTCACCATCGGGCATGAAATCGCCCCCGGCGTCCCGTGGTGCTTTGCCACATCCGCAGGCCACCCCATCGCGATCACCCTGAAATCTGGCAATTTCGGCGCAGAAACCTTCTTCTCTGACGCAATACAGGCGCTAAAATGACCCCCGACTCCCGCTTGCGCGAGGAAATCTGTATCCTTGCTAAATCCATGTTCGACCGTGGCCTCACCGGCGGCTCCACCGGCAACATATCTGCGCGCACGGAAAACGGTGGCCTCCTCGTCTCCCCCACCGGCAGCAGCTTTGGCCGCCTCGACCCCGCGCGCCTGTCGCATTTCGACGCCACAGGCCGCTTGATCGGCGGTGCCCCCCCCACCAAGGAAATGCCCCTGCACGCCGCCTTCTACGACACCCGCGCAAATACCGGCGCTGTCGTCCACCTCCACGCCTGCCACTCGGTCGCATGGTCCCTTATGCCGGGCGTGGACCCCGACAATTTCCTCCCCCCCCTCACCCCCTACGCCATTATGAAGCTGGGTAAGGTCAAACTCCTCCCCTTCTTTCTGCCCGGCGACCCCGCCATCGGCACCGCCCTGCGCGGCCTCTTGGGCAAACGCGCCGCCGTCATGCTCGCCAACCACGGCCCCGTGGTCGCTGGCAAAGACGTCGACTCAGCCTGCAACGCGATTGAGGAGCTGGAGGACACCGCCCGCCTCGCCATCCTCATGCGCGGCTATGACGCCAACATGCTGACGCCGGAGCAAGTCCAAAACATCGTCACCAAATTCAACGTGGAATGGGATACATGAAATTTTCCGCCAACCTCGGCTTCCTCTGGTCCGACCTCCCGTTGCCACAGGCCATCCACGCCGCCCACGCCGCAGGGTTTGACGCGGTGGAATGTCACTGGCCCTACGCCACCCCCGCCGCCGACACCGCCGCCGCCCTGCACCAAACCGGCCTCAAAATGCTCGGCCTCAACACCTCACGCGGCAACCCCGGCGAAAACGGCCTCGCCGCCCTGCCAAACCGTGAACCCGATGCCCGCGCCGCGATTGACCAAGCCATCGCTTACGCCCGCGCCATAAACACCCCAAACATCCACGTCATGGCAGGCTTCGCCACTGGCCCGCAGGCCCACGCCACATACCTCAATAACCTCCACTACGCTTGTACCAACGCATCCTCCCACGGCATCACCATCCTCGTTGAGCCCCTCAACCGCCACGATGCCCCCGGCTATTTCCTCACCACCACCACCCAAGCGGCCCAGATCATCCAAACCCTCGCCATCCCCAACCTAAAACTGATGTTCGACTGCTATCACACCGCCCGCACCGAAGGCGACGTGACCCACCGCCTCCGCGAACTCCTCCCCATCATCGGCCATATCCAAATCGCCTCCGTCCCCGATCGCGGCACGCCGGATCACGGCGAACTCGACCACGCCCACCTCTTTCAAACCCTAAAATCCTTGGGCTACACCGCCCCCATCGGCGCGGAATACAAACCCACCAAACCGACCGATGAAACCTTGGACTGGCTTAAATCCCTTCGCCTTGGCTCAAATACCTAACGCGCCACCAACGCGTCCAGCCGCGCCACAACCTCGTCGCGCACCGCCCCCTCCCGCGCCTCGTCTATCAATGTCGTAAACATCGCCTCGGCGGGCACCCGCCCCGCCCCCCGCCACGACAACCCGCGCAACACCGCCTCCGCCGCCACGGGCAACACCTCAGGCACCTCTACCCCCGCCAGCTCCGCCCAAACGCGGGTCCAACAGCGCCCCACGGACCATGGATTATACCCACCGCCCCCCAACACCAAAAATCGATCCGCCAACCCCCGCAACGCCCGCACCACGCCGATATGCGCGTTGTTCGACAGCGATAACCGCGCCAACGGGTCCTCCTCCAACGCATCCGCGCCGCATTGCAAGATCACCACATCGGGCGCGAACGCCGCCACACGCGGCACAATCAACCGCTCCAACACCAACCGCATCTCACTGTCGTTAAACCCACGCGGCACCGGCAGGTTAAAACAATTCCCGCCCCCATCATCGCCCAACAAACCCGTAAACGGCCACCGCCGCTCCTCATGCACCGAAATCATTAACACATCCGCATCTCCGGCAAACCCCGCCTCCACCCCGTCACAATGATGCGCGTCAATATCGACATAGGCGATGCGCCGCACACCATTGCGCCGCAACACCTTCATCCCCAAAACAATGTCGTTCAGGTAACAAAACCCGTTGGCACGCGCCTGCAACCCGTGGTGCGTGCCGCCGCCGGGCACATACACCACGCCCCCGCCCGCCAACAATTCCGCCGCCAATATCACGCCTCCGGCGCCCGTTGCGGGCCGCCTGTACACCTCCGGGTACACCGGGTTCGCATGCGTGCCCAAATCAAACTGCGCACGGTCCTGCGCGGTCGCCTCTCCGCGCGCTTCGGCCGCCACCAGCGCCGCGATATACGCCGGGTCATGCCACAATTGCAGCGCGGCAGGCTTGGCGCGCGGGCTGGTCATATACCGCCCCTCCAGCCACCCCATCGCCCGGCACAGGTCCATCACCGTCGATACACGCGGCACCCGCAACGGATGCCCCGCGCCATAACTGGACCCGCGATAAATCTCTGACCCAATGAACAGCGGCCCCATAATACCCCATATTTCCGCCGATGCCCCAATGCGCAACCGACCCCTCCCTTGAAAAATTAGTGCATTTTTGCCATATGTTAACCCATAAGCCGCAAATTGGCCGCCACACCGGCAGGCCCGGCACCCTCGACACAGGCAAAATACCCATGACCGATCCCACCTTCAAAACCCAAATCGGCGCACTCTGCTGGCGCTTGGGCAAAAACGGCGCCGAAATCCTCCTCATCTCCAGCCGCGACACCGGGCGCTGGGTCATCCCCAAAGGCTGGGCCATGCAAGGGCGGTCGGGGCCCGAGGCTGCCGCGATTGAAGCGTGGGAGGAGGCAGGCGTAAAGGGCACCATCGCCCCCGCCAAACTCGGCGCATTCACCTATGATAAAATCCGCAAACGCGACACGAAATTCGAATCGGCACACCCTTGCGTCGTCGACGTGTTCCCGCTGCAAGTCACCAAATTTGCAGGTGAATTTCCCGAACAGCGCCAGCGCCGCCGCAAATGGTTCGCCCCCGAACACGCCGCCCGCAAAGTGGCAGAGGCTGGGTTAAAATCCCTGCTCGCCGCCTTCAAACCCCCACACGCCGCCCCCAAAGGCGATGACGCGCGGGCTTGAATCCTTGCGCAAATAGCTTAGGTAAAATCTGCGGGGTGGGTCCTCCTCCCGCAGATTTTCCTTTGCACTCAGGGCCGCCCAATGATCCGCTATTCGCTGAAATGCCAGGCCGATCACAGCTTCGACAGTTGGTTTCAATCGGCCAATGCCTTTGATGCGCTCGCAAAATCCGGCCACGTCACCTGTCCTGCCTGTGGCAGCGCCGATATTGTCAAAACCCTCATGGCCCCCGCCGTATCGCCCGCCCGCAAATCCGGCGCGCCCGCGCCAGTGCCCGCCAATCCCCTTTCCACCCCCGCCACCAAGGCTGAGGCGGCCTTGGCCGCCCTGCGCGCCGAAGTCACGGCAAACAGCGCCTATGTCGGCAAAGATTTCGCCACCCAAGCGCGTGAAATGCACGAAGGCACCAGCCCCCACCGCGCCATCCACGGCGAGGCGCGGCTGGAAGATGCCAAAAAACTGGTCGAAGATGGTATCCCCGTCATGCCCCTGCCGTTCCTGCCCCCGCGCAAAGTGAACTGAGAAAAATCCATCCCACAGCCGTAGGTCGGGTTTCCACCCAGACTCCACCCCCATCCCCAACTCCAATCCGCCGAGGGCGAAAATATGGGCCAAACCACCCTACGCCTAAAAATCACGCCGCGGCAGGTGGTGCTGGTCGATGTTGCCAACGGCATCAACCACACCGCCACCCATCGCCCGAACTGAACCAAAAAAGGGTGCGCAAAACTGCGCACCCCTGCCTGAAATACTGCTGTAATACCGCCGCGATACCCCTGCGATTTCGCGCGATCCAAACCTTAAGATTTCGTAAACAAAAAACATGAAATCGTTTTATATCAGTATCTTAATCAAAGTATCGCGCGCGATTTTATGCGGGTTTCACACTCGCCGTCACATAATTCACCGATAAATCGCGGTCCGACAGCGACCAGCTCCATTTGATCGGATTGAAAACCATCCCCTTGCGGTCCACCGGTTTCAAACCCGCTTTTTCCAGCATCAAAAACAGCTCATCTGGCGTGATAAATTTCGACCAGTCATGCGTCCCTTTCGGCAGCCACCGCATCACCCATTCCGCCCCGATAATTCCCATCACAAAACTTTTCGGGTTCCGGTTCAGGGTCGAACAAATCATCAATCCCCCCGATTTCAAAAGGGTCTGGCAAGCGGTCAAATACTCCTGCGGGTCGGCCACATGCTCGACCACTTCCATATTCAAAACCACGTCAAAAACCTCACCTTCCCGGGCCAAATCTTCCGCCGCGCAGTGCCGGTAATCAATTTCCAAACCCATTTGTTCGGCATGCAGCCGGGCCACCGGAATATTCCGCGCCGCCGCGTCCGCCCCGATCACAGTCGCGCCCAGCCGGGCCATTGGTTCCGACAGCAAGCCACCGCCGCAGCCGATATCCAGCAGGCGCAGCCCTTTGAACGGCGCGGGGCCAGTCAAATCCCGGCCAAATTCGGCGGCAATCTGGGTCGTGATATAATCCAGCCGGCACGGGTTCAGCATGTGAAGTGGCTTGAATTTCCCCTGCGGGTCCCACCATTCCGCTGCCATCGCTTCAAATTTCGCGATCTCTTTGGGGTCAATCGTGTTCAAATTCATCTCTCTCTCCTTGCGGTTTCGCGCCGGGACGGGCAGGCTTGGGGAAGTATATAGGACAATCATGGACCATAGATCAGGCCAAAAGAGCGCAGCCCAGTATTTATACCCGCCCCTTGACCCGTTTGATCAGCAAATGCTGGAGGTTGGGGGCGGGCACCGGGTTTATTTTGAACAATGTGGCCACCCCGATGGGGTGCCGGTTCTGGTCGTGCATGGCGGGCCGGGTGGTGGGTGCAGCCCGGCGATGCGGCGGTATTTTGATCCGGCGGTGTACCGGATTATTTTGTTCGATCAGCGCGGCTGCGGGCGGTCGCGGCCCCATGCGAGTGTGGAGGAAAATACGACCTGGGATTTGGTCGCGGATATGGAGGCGATCCGGGGCCAACTGGACCTTGGGCCGGTCGTTTTATTTGGGGGAAGTTGGGGGGCGACGCTTGCCTTGATCTATGCGATTTCTTACCCGCAAAACGTGGCCCATCTGGTTTTGCGTGGTGTTTTTTCGATGACGCAGGCAGAGCTGGACTGGTTTTATGGTGGCGGGGCGGGGCGGTTTTTCCCCGAGCTTTGGGCGCAGTTTGAAGGGGCCATTCCTGAGGAGGAGCGCGGCGATTTGATCGCGGCCTATCATCGGCGGCTGTTTTCTGGGGCCATGATCGAGGAAATGAAATTCGCGCGGCTGTGGGCGAATTGGGAAAATGCGCTGGCCACGATTGATTCGAATTTTGTGGGTGGTGACGGGCCATCCGATTATGCGCGGGCTTTTTCGCGGCTGGAAAACCACTATTTTTTCAACAAGGGGTTCCTTTCGGAAGATGATTGGATTTTGAAAAACCGGCATAAAATTGAGGGGATTGAAGCCGATATTGTGCAGGGCCGGTTCGATATGGTTTGCCCCCCGATTTCTGCGTTTCGGCTGGCGAATGGGTGGGAAAAAGCGCGGCTGAAAATGGTACCGATGGCGGGGCATGCCCTGTCGGAGCCTGCGATTTCGGCGGAATTGGTTGCGATTATGGATGCGATGCGGGCCCAGGTTCTCGCGCGATGCGGCAGTTAAGTTATTGTTATTGCTATGATTCGTGTTTTTTGTTCATTAAATTTTAAGATTTGGATCGCGGTTAGGGATGAAGAGTCGGGGTGAAACCCCGACCTACGTTTGGGGTGGGGTTGGACATGCCAAAAACGGTGCAGACTGTGTGAAAACCCATCGCCCCTGGAAATGGCCCTGATCACTGCCTTTTCCACCTCATCAGGGATTCCTTGCGGGGCGCAGAAATGGTATCCTCGTGCATGGAAACACATCCAAGGAAGTTCCCGCGCCCAGACGCTTTTGTTGCCTGCCTGCGTGGATGATTATGTTGGGCCTGACAACGTCGTTCGGTTTATTGAGGCCTTTGTCGAAAGCCTTGATCTGGCGGCTGCGGGTTTTGACCGAACCCTCCCCAAAGCGACCGGCAGGCCGGGGTATGATCCAAGTGATCTGCTGAAGCTTTACATTTACGGCTATCTGAACCGGGTGCGCTCCAGTCGGCGTCTGGAAGCAGAGACACACCGCAATCGTGGCGCGTGATCTGGCTGATGCGTCAGTTGCGGCCTGACTTCAAAACCATCGCTGATTTCCGGCGCGAGAACAAAAAATCCTTTTGGCAAGTCTTTCGTGAGTTTGTGGTCCTGTGCCGCAGCCTTGATTTGTTTGGCCGCGAGCTGATTGCGGTGGATGGCACGCGACTGAAAGCCGTCAAGAGCGGCCAGCGCAATTTCACCAAGGCTAAGCTGGCCCGCGCCATGGCCGAGAGTGACGAGCGCCTTGGCCGATATCTCAAGCAGCTGGATGACGCGGACAAAGACGACACGACGCCTTTGGGGCGGGTGGATAATCTGGAAGAGAAGATCGCCGCGATCAAGGAACGCCGTGCCCAGCTTGTGCAGCGCCGCGCTGAACTGGACGCCAGCGGCGAGGATCAGATATCCCTGACGGACCCGGATGCGCGTGCGATGCATTCCTCAAGCCGCATTGGAGTAGGTTACGACATCCAGATTGCCGTTGATACCAAGCACAAACTGATCGCCGAGCAACAGGTTCATAACAATGTCAGCGACCTGGGATTGCTTGCCGAGACAGCCAGTGCCGCGCGGGAAAATCTGGGCGTGGATCGGATCGCTGTTGTTGCGGACCGGGGCTACTACAAGATCGAAGACATTGAGGATTGTGAGGCGGTGGGTGTGACGCCCTATGTCCCAAAGCCGCTACGCGGCTCTGCCGTAAAAAACGGGTTCTTCACAAAAGAGCAGTTTCATTATGACCCTGATGTGGACGTCCTGATCTGTCCGGGCGGGCGACAGCTTGCGCCAAAACACAAGAGCAAGATCCGCGACAATGACGCGGTCATTTTTGTAAATACCAAAGCGTGCAAGGCCTGCGACCTGCGGGCGCGATGCACAAATGCCGCCTGTTGAGCGGTCATGCGATACGCGAATGAGGCCATTCTGGACCGGATGGCGGCACGGCTTGCCGCACGGCCTGAGGTCATGGACCTGCGCCGCGAGAGCGTCGAACACCCGTTTGGCCAAATTAAACAAAGGATTGGCAAGCAGTGGATGGGGCAGCGGAACTTCCTCACGCGCCGTATCGAGAATGTCAGGGGCGAGTTCAGTCTGACAGCACTCGCCTACAACATCCGCCGCGCCTTGACGCTTGTGGGCGTGGCGGGCCTGATGAGCGCCATCAGCGCCTGAGGGGGGATCTCGCCCGCCAATTCCGGCTAAAACGGACCCACAAACCCGCACAAACGTCATTTTACAGGTTCCTAGGACGCCCAGTCGGTGAAACTGCGTTAAAGTCCGACAGGCACCTCTAAGGTCATAATAAGAGCCATCAGAAAGCGCGTTTCCACACAGTCTGGACCGTTTTTGGGAGGGTAGTAAGCCCAAAATGTCGGCGAATGCGCCCTGACATGGACTGGTGCTTATCCTGCTATACTACGTTATCAGCGTAAGGTAGTTTTGAGGCTCAACGCTGCTCAACCTTAGGGAATCAAAATGTCGACGACTTCTGCATCGCCAGCCAACAGTTGGACAAAACTTAACATTAACCTTCATTGGCTCGTGGTAGCACTCCTTGTTGCTCAATATGTCGATGGTGGTTGGATGATCGAATTTTTTGATAGCGGAATTGAAAATACGGTTGTGCCGATGACGACAGTTGGTCTGGGCTACTTACATATGGCGCTCGGCTTAACGGTTCTCGCGGCAGTTTTGCTGCGCCTTTGGGATCGGTATGCGCACGGTCGACCTGAGCACGCAGCTACCGATCCAAACTGGGCCACGATCCTCGCAAAAGTTACGCATTTTGGTATCTATGCGGTCGTAATTTCAATGCCAATCGCGGGCTTAATAACTTGGCTCACCAGCAATGAATGGCTTGGTGATATGCATGCACAAGCCTCGGATTTGTTGCTTGTACTTCTCGCACTTCATGTAGGTGGCGCGCTTGTGAACCATTTCCATTTTAAAAACAACGTGTTGAAACGGATGATGCCCGGCCAAGGTCGCTAAGATAAAGTTTCAAGCGAATGATGTAGATGGAAGTGGCCGGAGAAATTTCAGCCCAGCCGTTTTCAACAAACCCTCCTTTTGGAGGAGCCGGAAAATTCCCTGTTTTCCACCGCCAAAACCCCCGTTCAAAACCTTGGGGGTATTGAAGGTTTTTTGATGCGTGTTTGTGATCGGGCTGTGTGGAGTCGGGGTGGAACCCCGACCTACGGGTGCGGGGGGCGGTTGGTGACATGCAAAAACGGCGCAAGGTTGCCCCTGCGCCGTTTTTTTCACACGAGATGGTTGGTTCAATCTAGGTCCCGCCCCGGCCCCGATAATCGCCTTTATATTTCCCTAAAGACGGCGGGGCAGGGGCGGGTTTTGATTAGAAGCCGTGATTAGAAGCCGTAGACGAGCGAGACGCCGACCTTGTTGTCCGAGCGGATGGCGCGGCTGTCGTTGTATTCGGTCAAATAGCTGACGCGGGTGGAAAATGCGTCAGTCATTTTGACGTTTACGCCGAAGTCGTTGTTGATGCGCAGCGCGCCTTTGGATTTCAACACATCGGTGTCCATTGTCATGAACAGGTTGTCGCTGAAGCCGTAGAAAAAGCGCGAGGAGACGATGCCTGCCGCCTCGGTCACGGAGGTATCATTGCCGTAGTTCAAGTAGCTTTGACCCACACCGGCCTGCACGCGCCATGTGACGTTTTCCGAGTTCAAGATGCGGTAACCCGGACCAAAGCCAAGGAAGGCGTCTTTTTTCACGTCGGTCGCGGCGGATGCCAAGCCGTCTGTTTCGACGCGGGCCAAGGCGAAGGCATAGAATTTGTCGTTAAAGTAGTAGTTCGCATCATAGACCATGAAGATGTCTTCTTTGGTCGAT
Source organism: Pseudorhodobacter antarcticus (assembly GCF_900110135.1). GTDB lineage: Bacteria > Pseudomonadota > Alphaproteobacteria > Rhodobacterales > Rhodobacteraceae > Pseudorhodobacter > Pseudorhodobacter antarcticus. The sequence goes on from NZ_FOCO01000008.1 coordinate 136,863, forward strand.
GTGTTCGCCGCCTCTTGGAAGTCGATGGCAATACCGATGGTTTGCACGGTTTGGCCCACGGCGTAGCGCAGGCGGGTGCCGATGGTCAGGTCCTGGGAGGAGCTGTTGCCGGTTTTGCCGGAATAAGACAGCGACGCCGAGCCGGACAGGCCGGGGCGGAAATCTGGGTTGCCAAAGCGCGAGGCATCTTCGGCGCGTGCCATATCTTTGGCAACAGCGCGGTCGATATCGTCCAGCGTGTCGTTCAACCCGCTGGTGCCGTTCAGATCCTGTGCGAAAGCACCGGATGTGGTCAATGCCAAGGCCAGTGCTGCGACCGTGCCGAATTTGAATTCGTTTTTCATGTCATTACCCTTTCGGTGGTGATGACCCGGATCGGATGAGCCGGGGTGTTTCGTCTGAAAAGGGTTTAGCGGGTGGGGGATGTATATGAAATTATCGCAATAATTGACTTTATCATGATAATTACTGGTGTATCGCGGCCTTGCAATGGGCGCGTGCAGGCCCATTCCCGGCGCAGGGCTGGGATTGGGCATTGATTTTAAAGAATTAATGGGGTGGTGGTGTGGTGGGTTAGATTTTGTGGATGACCCCGGCCACGTCTGTATCGAACTGATCTATCAGGATTTTGAGTGTCTTGTGGGCAACATCGGCGATGTCATCATCCAGATCATCGCGCCAGACGGACCAGATGGGATAGCCGTAAACCGGGGCGTCATGCACCAAATGTAGCGTGCCATCATCCAAGAACCGCTTTGCGTAGCGGGCGGGCAAGTAGGCGGCGCAGCGGCGGTTGACGATATAAAGCGCGGACAGCACGCCCATGTCCAGTGTGAGGCCGGGATTGGTGAGATGCGGCAGGTGCAGGTGGTGGAAGGTTTGGAATTCGGGCGACCAATCGACATAGGCGTAGTGGCCGGGCAGGTCGGCGAGGGTGGCATCGGGCCAAGAGGCGACGAGAACCAGCTCTTCGTCGGTGACCTTTTCGACGCGCAGCCCTTGGCGCAGGGTGGGTTGGTAGGACAGTGCGATCTGCATCACCCCTTCGGTCATGGAATGGGTGAGGTTGGCGGGCATGCCGAGTTCGCCACGGATGCTGAGATCGGGGAAGGCCATGCGCAGTGCGTCGATCCAGCGAAACCCAAGCCGGGGCCACAGGGCGGTTTGCGCGCCGATGGTGAGGGAGCGGGTGAACCCTTCGGGAATGGCGACGTGTTGGCGGGCCTGTTCCCAATTGCGGATTAAAAGCTGGGCGAAGGGTTCGAATTCGCGGCCTGCGGGGGTCATTTCGGCGCCGGCCTTGGAGCGGGTGAAAAGGGGGCGGCCCAGCTGATCTTCTAGTCGTGCCACGCGCAGGGAGACGGCGGATTGGGTGACGAACAGCCGGTCGGACGCGGCGGCAAACGAGCCGGTGTTGGCGACAGCGATGAAGGTGCGGATAAGGGTAAGGTCCATGTGGAGGATTTGAGGGGGTCGTGGGGGGAAAGGCAAGAGACTCTGCTTGCCATTGCGTGCGGGGGGGCCTATATGATCGCTAACAGATGTTTTGGGGTCCACACCCGAAGCTACCGGAACCTGATGCGGGCCTGTTGGCCCGTTTTTTGTTTTGGGATACCTTTTGCCCGCAGGGATGCCATGTCTGATCTGATCGCCAAAACCGCCATTGACCGCCGCCTTGCGGAGATTATCACGCCAACGATTGAAGCGTTGGGGTATGAATTGGTGCGCGTCCGCCTGATGAGTGGCAAGTACAAGATTTTGCAGATCATGGCGGACCGCCCGGAGGGGGGAATAATCGTGGATGATTGCGCCAAGATTTCCACGGCTGTTTCGGCGGTGTTGGATGTTGAGGACCCGATTGAGGACAATTACACGCTGGAGGTATCGAGCCCCGGCATTGACCGCCCCCTGACGCGGTTGAAGGATTTTGATATGTGGGCCGATTATGAGGCGCGCATTGAGACGACCGAGTTGATCGACGGGCGCCGCCGCTTTAAGGGATTTTTGCGCGGCACTGAGGGCGATGAGGTGTTGATTGAATTGGAGGATGGCAAAGAGCCTGTGACCATTGGGTTGCAGTTTGACTGGTTGTCGGATGCCAAGTTGATTTTGACTGATGATTTGATTGCCGAAATGTTGCGGCAGAAAAAGGCAGACCCGGCGTTTGATGCCAGTGCGTTTGACGAGATTGAAGAGTCCGAAGGGGAAGAGCCTGAAGCGGCTGATACCCCAGTAACCAAGCACTAACGGCGCGCGCGCCGCCCTTTGGGAGTAGATACGAATGGCCATTACCTCAGCGAACCAGCTTGAATTGTTGCAAACGGCCGAAGCCGTCGCGCGGGAGAAGATGATTGACCCCGAATTGGTCATTCAGGCGATGGAAGAATCCCTCGCCCGGGCGGCGAAGTCGCGGTACGGCGCAGAGCTGGACATTCGGGTGGCGATTGATCGGCGCACCGGGCGCGCGACATTTACCCGCGTGCGCACGGTTGTGGGCGATGATGAGGTGGACAATTACCAAAGCCAGATGAACGTTAAAGATGCGAAAGTGCATTTGGCGGACCCCAAAGTGGGCGATTTGATTGTTGAAGAAGTGCCGCCCGTTGATTTGGGGCGCATCGCGGCGCAATCGGCCAAGCAGGTTATCTTGCAAAAGGTGCGCGAAGCCGAACGTGACCGCCAGTTTGAAGAGTTCAAGGACCGCAAGGGCACGATCATCAATGGGCAGGTCAAGCGCGAAGAATACGGCAATATCATCGTGGATATTGGCCGGGGCGAAGCGATTTTGCGCCGCAACGAAAAGATTGGCCGCGAATCGTATCGCCCGAACGACCGTATCCGTTGCTACATCAAGGATGTGCGGCGTGAGGCGCGCGGGCCGCAGGTGTTCCTGTCCCGGACCGACCCGCAGTTCATGGCCGAGTTGTTCAAGATGGAAGTGCCAGAGATTTATGATGGCATTATCGAGATTAAGGCCGTGGCGCGTGACCCCGGCAGCCGTGCCAAGATTGCTGTGATTTCCTATGACAACTCCATCGACCCGGTGGGCGCGTGCGTGGGTATGCGCGGCAGCCGTGTGCAGGCCGTTGTGAACGAATTGCAGGGCGAAAAGATTGACATCATTCCGTGGAATGAGGACCAAGCGACATTCTTGGTGAACGCGTTGCAGCCTGCCGAAGTGTCCAAGGTTGTGATCGACGAAGAGATTGGCAAGATCGAAGTTGTGGTGCCCGATGAGCAGCTGTCGCTGGCGATTGGTCGCCGGGGCCAGAACGTGCGGTTGGCCAGCCAGTTGACGGGCCTTGATATTGATATTGTGACAGAAACCGACGAATCCGCGCGCCGCCAAGCCGAGTTTGCGGAGCGTACGGGCCTGTTTATGGCAGCGCTTGATATTGACGAGATGATGGCGCAGTTGCTGGTTGCCGAAGGCTTTGTCACGCTGGAAGAAGTGGCGTATGTTGATACCGACGAATTGCTGTCGATCGATGGGTTTGATGAGGGCACGGCGGGCGAATTGCAGACACGGGCGCGCGAACATCTGGAAGCGGCCAACACCAAGGCGATGGAAGCGGCCCGCGCGCTGGGCGTTGAGGACAGCTTGGTCAACTTTGAGGGGCTGACCCCGCAGATGTTGGAAGCGCTGGCCAATGACGGCATCAAGACGTTGGAAGATTTCGCAACCTGTGCGGATTGGGAACTTGCGGGCGGTTGGACCACTGTGAAAGGGGTTCGCCACAAGGATGAAGGCGTGTTGGAGAAATTTGACGTATCGCTGGAAGAGGCGCAAACTTTGGTTATGACCGCGCGTGTGATGCTGGGCTGGGTGGACCCGACCGAGATGGACGCCGTTGAAGAAGAAGAAGACCTTGACGAGGAGGAGGCCTGAGAGGGCCTGCGCAGACCATGACACGCGGGGGCCGGGACAAAGACCTTGATGATGGACCAGAGCGACGGTGCATCGTTTCGGGCGACAGCCAACCAAAGGCGGGGTTGATCCGTTTTGTGGTGGGGCCGGACGCGGTGGTGGTGCCCGATGTGATGGGGCGTTTGCCGGGGCGGGGGATTTACGTGTCCTCTGATCCGGCGATGATTGCAAAGGCGGCGCAAAAAGGGTTGTTTACCCGCGCAGCCCGGACGCCCGTAAAGGCGCCCGATGGGTTGGCAGAGCTGGTTGAGGTTTTGTTGATGCGCCGGGTTTTGGAATCGTTAAGCCTTGCGCGCAAAGCGGGGCAAGCGGTGACGGGATATGAGAAGGTGAAGGAATGGTTGGTGAAGGGGCAAGCGATTGCCTTGATCCAAGCCAGCGACGGGTCGGAGCGCGGCAAATCGAAATTGCGCCCACCGGACCGAAAGAACGGATTTATTGGCTGTTTGACATCCCAGGAAATGGGTTTGGCATTTGGCCGGGAACATGCAATACACGGCGCGCTTGCGGCTGGTGGATTGGGCAAACGTGTTGTAGATGAAGCGGTAAGGCTTGCGGGTTTCCGTGAGCAAGCAGGCGGGACCCCCGCCGATGAGGATAGACAAGACGCATGAGCGATACAGACGGTAAAAAACCCCTCGGCCTTGGTGGCACCCCTCGATCTGGGCAGGTGAAGCAAAGCTTTAGCCATGGCCGGACGAAAAGTGTAGTTGTGGAAACGAAACGCAAGCGCGTTGTCGTGCCAGCAAAACCGGGTGCGCCCGGTGTGGCCCCCGTTGCGGGCAATAAATCGCATTTGGGCGATCCGTCCAAGCGCCCGGCTGGCATTTCCGATGTGGAGATGGAGCGCCGTTTGACCGCGTTGCGTGCTGCAAAAGCACGTGAGGTTGAGGACAACGCCCGCCGCGCTGCCGAAGAAATCTCGCGCGAGGAAGATCGTGCGCGCAAGCGTGAAGAGATTGACGCCAAAGAGCGTGAGGACCGCGAGCGCGAAAGCGCGTTGAAGGCCCGCGCCGATGAAGAAGCCCGCGTGAAAGCCGAGGCGGAAGCCGATGCAAAGCGCGCGGAAGCGGCGAAAAATGCGCCCAAAGCGGTGAAACCCGCTGCTGCGGCGGCCCCTGCCGTCGATGAGCGTGGCCCGATGGGTGCCAAGCCAGCGTTGGCCCCTGCGCGCAGCAAAACCGACCGTGACCGCGACAGCCGCGCCGATGATGGTGGCCGTGGCAAGGCGAAAACCGATGACAGCCGCCGCACGGGCAAGCTGACGCTGAACGATGCGTTGGCGGGTGAAGGTGGGCGCACGCGGTCGATGGCCGCGATGAAGCGTAAGCAGGAAAAGGCACGCCAAAAGGCGCTGGGCCAGCAAGCCCGCCCTGAAAAGCAAGTGCGCGATGTCAAAGTGCCGGAAACCATTGTGGTGTCGGAACTGGCAAACCGCATGGCCGAACGTGCCGCGGACGTTGTGAAAAGCCTGATGAAAATGGGCATGATGGTCACGATGAACGAGGCGATTGACGTTGATACCGCCGAGTTGGTGATCGAAGAATTTGGCCACCGCATTGTGCGCGTGTCTGATTCGGACGTGGAGCAGGTGATTTTCTCGGTCGATGATGCGGCTGAGAATTTGGTATCGCGCCCCCCGATTGTCACGATCATGGGCCACGTTGACCACGGTAAAACCAGTCTGCTCGATGCGATTCGCAAAGGCAGCGTTGCCAGTGGCGAAGCGGGTGGGATTACGCAGCATATCGGTGCGTATCAGGTGACGACAGATAAGGGTGCGTTGCTGACGTTCCTCGATACCCCCGGCCACGCGGCGTTTACATCGATGCGGGCGCGCGGCGCGAATGTGACGGATATTGTTGTGTTGGTGGTTGCCGCCGATGACGCCGTGATGCCGCAAACCGTGGAGGCGATTAAGCACGCCAAAGCGGCGGGCGTGCCGATGATTGTCGCGATCAACAAGATGGACAAGCATGGCGCAAACCCGACCAAGGTGCGCACGGACTTGTTGCAGCACGAGATTGTGGTGGAAGCCATGTCGGGTGATGTGCAGGACGTTGAGGTTTCGGCGAAAACCGGGCTTGGGCTGGACAATTTGCTGGAAGCGATTGCGCTGCAGGCAGAAATTTTGGAACTGAAGGCCAACCCGAACCGCAATGCGGCCGCGGCTGTGATTGAAGCAAAGCTGGACGTGGGCCGTGGGCCTGTTGCGACGGTTTTGGTGCAAAATGGCACGCTGCGCCGGGGCGATATTTTCGTCGTGGGCGAGCAGTGGGGCAAAGTGCGCGCGCTGATCAACGACAAGGGCGACCGTGTCGATGAGGCGGGGCCATCCAGCCCTGTGGAGGTATTGGGTCTGTCTGGCACGCCGCAAGCGGGTGACGTTTTGAACGTGGTCGAAACCGAAGCGCAGGCGCGCGAAATTGCGGATTACCGCGAAAAAGCCGCCAAGGACAAGCGCGCGGCGGTGGGTGCCGCGACGACGTTGGAACAGTTGATGGCCAAGGCCAAGGCTGACAAGAACGTGTCGGAACTGCCGATCATCGTGAAAGCGGATGTTCAGGGGTCTGCCGAAGCCATCGTGCAAGCGATGGAAAAAATCGGCAACGACGAGGTGCGCGTGCGCGTGCTGCATTACGGCGTTGGCGCGATCACCGATTCGGATGTTGGTTTGGCGGAAGCGTCGAACGTGCCGATCATAGGGTTTAACGTGCGGGCCAATGCGTCTGCGCGCCAGTCTGCGAACCAAAAAGGTGTCGAAATCCGCTATTATTCGATCATTTATGATCTGGTGGATGACATCAAAGCGGCGGCATCGGGGCTGTTGAAGGCCGAAGTGCGCGAAACCTTTATCGGTTATGCGCAGATCAAAGAGGTGTTCAAAGTTACGGGCATTGGCCAAGTGGCGGGTTGTATTGTCACCGAAGGCATTGCGCGCCGTTCGGCGGGTGTGCGTTTGCTGCGTGACAACGTGGTGATCCATGAAGGCACGCTGAAAACGCTGAAGCGGTATAAGGACGAGGTCAAAGAAGTTCAGTCTGGCCAAGAATGTGGCATGGCGTTTGAACGGTATGAGGATATTCGCCAAGGCGATGTCATCGAAATCTTTGAGCGTGAAGAGATCGAGCGCCGTTTGGCATAAAGGGATTTGCCCCGCACGGTTTGTGATGGTGCGGGGCGAGAATTGAATAAGGGCCGGGCAAATTGCCCGGCCCTTTTCATTGGAAGGCTACGTGTGTGATTAAGACTTGCGGGTGGCGATGACGGGCCGACCGACATAGTTTTTTTCATCGACGTGGACGATCAACATCCCGTCCGGTGTTTGCCCGACGTGCAAGCCCTGCACCGAAACGCAGCTTCCTATGGTGATTGTTCTGAGCATTGCTAATTCCGTATCCGTCCGGTGTGACTGGCGTTGACTTATTGAGCCGGCCAGTTCCATGGCATGAGGTCATCAAGGCGGTTCATTTTGTGATCAGCGATGCGGGCCAGAACCCAACGAAGCCACGCTTCAGGATCGACCTTATTCATGCGACAGGTTTCGATAAGCGTATATGCAATGGCGGCAGCGTCACCACCGCCCTTTGACCCCATGAACAGATAATTCTTGCGCCCGAGGGTCACCGGTCTGATTGAGCGCTCACATATATTGTTGTCCAGCTCCAGCTTGCCGTCGTCGAGATATGCCCGTGCCTTTGGTATACGGCCAAGCGCATAGCGGATGGCTGCTGCCACGTTCGACTT
>NZ_FOCO01000049.1 GCF_900110135.1 Pseudorhodobacter antarcticus
TTGTGATTGCGCGGCACCGGCACGATGGAGGCATCCAGAATCTGACCGCCGCGCGCAATATAGCCCCGCCGCGCCAAATGACCGTCAAACAGCCCAAACAACTCCTCGACTTTGCCCGCCTGCGCCAGCGCATCGCGGTAAAGCCATACCGTCTTGGCGTCCGCTGCCCGGCAGTGGTTTGCCTACAAACCACGAGAGGGGGGCACCCGGTCCCCGAGCCCAAGCCCCAGGAAGCGCATAAAGGAAAGCCGGTCGCGGACCTGATATTCGATCTGATCATCCGACAGGTTGTAAAGCGCGCTCAGAACCAGTGTCTTGAACATCAGCACTGCGTCCATCGGCTTGCGCCCGGCGCGGGACTTGCGATCCGCATCCGGCTTGCGCCAGACCCGCTCAAGAGCCGGACGAAACGCCTCCCACGGCACGACGACATCAATTTCGACCAGCGGGTCCTTCTTGGCGTCGAGGCTCGCGTAACGGTCCGAAAGATCGAAAAAACCCATCTGTGCCATCGCCGCATCCCCACTGCCGGTTCACTGTCTCACTATGCCGCAATGCAGGGGGTGGGGCAATTTATAGAGGTGCCCTTTAGAGATAGCCGACAGTGTCCTTAACGGCTCAACTGGGCAAAAAGACGCGCCCGACCCGCAATCCAAATGCTGAAAAGCGGTGTAGCGTGTGGCGATTTTGCGCTACACGTCCGCATTTCCCCCATTGATTTCATTAGATATTTTTGATCTATATGATACTAGCTGCGTCCCTTTTCGGGGTGTTAGGTTAAAAATGGTCAAACCTTCTGAAATTGACGCAGATTAAGTACTTGTTTTTAATCAATTTTAATTTCCGCCCAAGTCAGACCTTCTGAACGCCGTCAGCCGCATGCGGCACTGCTTCCCCCTGAGGTATTTTTGCCAAGATGAATTGGGCGTTACTCCAATTCCACAAGCAAATCTTTGGCGTCGATTTGCGCGCCGGGGGTGATGTGGATGGCCTTGATGGTCGCGGCGCGGTCGGCGTGCAGCCCGGTTTCCATTTTCATCGCTTCGATCGTCAGCAACAGATCACCTGCGTTGACTTTTTGACCCAGGGTGATCGCCACGGACGCAATGGACCCCGGCATCGGCGCACCGATGTGGCATGCGTTGCCTTCGGCCGCTTTGGGGCGGGCGGTGGTTTTCGCTTTTACCGCACGGTTGGCCACGCGAATGACGCGGGGCTGGCCGTTCAGTTCAAAGAACACTTTGACATCGCCATCATCGCTGGTTTCGGCAACCGCTTGCAGCCGAATTTCCAGCGTTTTGCCGGGGTCGATTTCGGCTGTAATCTCCTCTCCCGCGTCCATGCCATAGAAGAAGGTGCGGGTGGGCAGGGCGCGCACGGGGCCATAAAGGCGGTGGCGCGCGCGGTAATCCATGAAGACTTTGGGGTACATCAAGTAGCCGTTCAGGTCTTCGTCATCCACGGTTTCCTCATCCGGCTCCTCCGCCCCTGCTGCCAGATCGGCGGCGAGTTGCGCGCGCACGGCGTCCAGATCGACGGGGGGCAGATGCGCGCCGGGGCGGTCGGTCATGGGTTTTTCACCTTTGAGGACTTTGGCGAGGATGGCATCCGGCCAGCCGCCATGCGGTTGCCCCAAATTGCCGCGCAGCATGTCCATGACCGAATCCGGGAACACCACATCCACGGCCGGGTCTTCGACCTGCGCGCGGTTCAACCCTTGGGCGACCATCATCAACGCCATATCCCCCACCACTTTGGACGATGGCGTGACTTTGACGATATCACCAAACATCTGGTTCACATCGGCATAGGTTTGCGCGACTTCGTGCCAACGCTCCTCCAGCCCCAATGACCGCGCTTGCGCTTTCAGGTTGGTGAACTGGCCGCCGGGCATTTCATGCAAGTACACCTCAGACGCCGGGGCTTGCAGGCCGCTCTCGAACGCGGCGTAATGGGCGCGCACCCCTTCCCAATAGTTGGAAATCTCGCGGATGGCGCCAATATTAAGGCCCGTGTCGCGGTCGGTATGGGCCAACGCCTCCACTATCGTGCCAAGGGTCGCTTGGGATGTGTTGCCCGACAGTGCATCCATCGCGCAATCCACCGCATCGACCCCCGCATCGGCGGCGGCGAGGATCGTGGCGCACGCAATCCCCGCCGTATCATGGGTGTGGAAATGGATGGGCAGGCCCACCTCCTCCTTCAGCGCCTTGACCAACGCTTTGGCGGCGGCGGGTTTCAACAGCCCCGCCATATCCTTTAGGCCCAGAACATGTGCGCCCCCTGCCTTCAATTCGCGCCCCATGGCGACGTAATATTTCAGGTCATATTTGGCGCGGTCGGGGTTCAGCATATCACCGGTATAGCAAATCGTGCCTTCACAGACTTTGTTCGCTTCTTGAACTGCGTCCATCGCCACGCGCATGTTTTCTACCCAATTCAGGCTATCAAACACCCGGAACACATCGATGCCCGTATCGGCGGCCTGCGCCACAAAGGACTGCACCACATTGTCAGGGTAATTGGTATAGCCCACACCATTGCTGGCGCGCAGCAGCATTTGCGTCATCACATTGGGCATGGCCGCGCGAATATCGCGCAAGCGTTGCCACGGACATTCCTGCAAGAACCGGTAGGCGACATCAAACGTGGCCCCGCCCCAACATTCCACCGAAAACAAACCACCCAGATTAGCGGCATAGGCGGGCGTGACCCGGATCATATCAATCGACCGCATCCTCGTTGCCAACAGCGATTGGTGCCCGTCGCGCATTGTGGTGTCGGTGATCAGCAATTTGGTCTGCGCCAGCATCCAATCGGCCACGGCTTGCGGGCCTTTTTGCTCCAGCAAGTTGCGCGTGCCCATCTGTGGCTCGCCGTGCAGGGCAGGGGGTTTGGGGTGGCGAATACCGGTCGCGGGCACGGGGCGGCCTGCGGTTTCGGGATGCCCGTTGACCGTGATATCCGCGATATAGGTCAGGATTTTCGTCGCCCGATCCCGGCGTTTCTTAAAATCCATCAGGTCGGGCGTGGTGTCGATAAACTTGGTGGTATAAGTGTTGTCCAAAAATGTCGGATGTTTCAGCAGGTTTTCGACAAAGGCGATGTTGGTGGAAACCCCGCGAATACGGAACTCGCGCAGCGCCCGGTCCATCCGCGCAATCGCCTTTTCGGGTGTCTGCGCCCAAGCCGTCACTTTCACCAACAGACTGTCGTAATACCGCGTGATCACACCGCCCGCATAGGCCGTGCCACCATCCAAACGAATCCCCATGCCCGTGGCAGAACGGTACGCGGTCAAACGGCCATAATCGGGGATAAAGTTGTTTTGCGGGTCCTCGGTCGTCACCCGGCATTGCAGCGCGTGGCCCGACAGGGTCACATCGGCTTGGGTCGCGGCACCCGTCGCCTCGGCCAGCGTTTTACCTTCGGCAATGCGGATCTGCGCTTGCACGATGTCAATGCCCGTCACTTCTTCGGTTACGGTGTGTTCCACCTGCACGCGCGGGTTCACCTCGATGAAATAGAATTTGTCGTCATCCATATCCATCAGGAATTCGACGGTGCCCGCACATTCATACCCAACATGGGCGCAAATTTTGCGGCCCAATTCGCAAACCTCCGCCCGCTGCGCATCGGTCAAATAGGGCGCGGGCGCGCGTTCCACCACCTTTTGGTTGCGGCGCTGCACAGAACAATCGCGCTCATACAGGTGATAGATTTCGCCGTGCTTATCGCCAAGGATTTGCACCTCAACATGGCGGGCGCGCAGGATCATCTTTTCAAGGAACCCCTCGCCATTGCCAAACGCCGCTTCGGCCTCGCGCCGCCCTTCGCGCACTTTGTCCACCAACTCGGCTTCCGCGTTGATGGGCCGCATCCCGCGCCCACCACCGCCCCACGATGCTTTCAGCATCAACGGGTATCCCACCGCCGCCGCCTCCAACTTGATCGCGTCAAAATCGTCGCCAAGCACGTCCGTGGCGGGAATAACAGGCACCCCCGCCGCCACCGCCACCCGCCGCGCGCTGGCTTTATCGCCCAACGCCCGCATGGTTTCGGCCTTGGGGCCGATAAAGGTGATGCCCGCTTTGTCGCAGGCATCCACAAAATCGGGGTTCTCTGACAGCAGGCCGTAACCGGGATGGATCGCATCCGCCCCCGCCATTTTCGCCACGCGGATAATCTCGGGGATGGACAGGTAGGCGCCCACGGGCGACAGCCCCTCGCCAATCCGGTACGCCTCATCCGCTTTGAAACGGTGCAGGCCCAGCTTGTCCTCCTCCGCGTAAACCGCCACAGTTTTCTTGCCCATTTCATTGGCAGCGCGCATGATGCGGATGGCAATCTCGCCTCGGTTTGCGATCAGGATTTTGCGGAATTCGGCCATGTTGGGTCCCCCAAGGTCGGTCATTTCTCCGCACTCTAGGGATGCCGCAGTGCAGCGCAACATATTCTTCGCCTTTTCTTGAAACATTTGTGAAAGAAGCGGGGGAATGGCCCCGCCTCACCGCTTGCGCCCCAATCACCGCTTGCATTTATGGAACATTAGCAGAACAGCCCTTTTCCTGCGCGCGCAAACCCGCTAAGCTGTCCGTATGAATAGCTATGATGAAAACGACGCCTTTGAAGCGGCCGCTGCGCCCCAACCTGCCGGGCTGTCCTTGTCGCAACGCGCCATGGCTGCGCGGCCCGCCCCCTATATGGACGGGCTAAACCCCGCCCAACGTGCGGCGGTAGAGGCGATGGATGGTCCCGTCCTAATGCTGGCAGGCGCTGGCACGGGCAAAACCAAAGCGCTGACCACCCGCATCGTGCATATGCTGAACACCGGGCGCGCCAACCCGAATGAAATCCTCGCTGTGACCTTTACCAACAAAGCCGCACGCGAGATGAAAGACCGTGTGGGCCGCATGATGGGCGGGGCAGATGGGATGAAATGGATGGGCACCTTCCATTCGATTTCCGTCAAAATCCTGCGCCGCCACGCCGAATTGGTCGGGCTGAAAAGCAATTTCACCATTCTGGATACTGACGACCAACTTCGCCTGCTAAAACAACTGATCGCCGCCAACAGCATTGATGAAAAACGCTGGCCCGCGCGGATGCTGGCGGGCCTGATCGACAGTTGGAAAAACCGCGCATGGACGCCCGAAAAGGTGCCATCGGCCGAAGGCAGCGCCTATAACAACCGTGGCACCGAACTATACGCGCAGTATCAAAAACGCCTTTTGGACCTGAACGCCACCGATTTTGGCGATCTTTTGCTGCACACCGTCACCATTTTCCAAACCCACCCCGACATCCTTGCGCAATACCAACGCTGGTTCAAATTCATTTTGGTCGACGAATATCAAGATACCAACGTCGCCCAATACCTGTGGCTGCGCCTGCTGGCCCAAGCGCATAAAAACATCTGCTGCGTGGGCGATGATGACCAGTCGATTTACGGCTGGCGCGGGGCGGAGGTCGGCAATATCTTGCGGTTCGAATCCGATTTCCCCGGCTGCCATGTGGTGCGCTTGGAACAAAATTACCGCTCCACCCCGCATATCCTGGCGTCCGCCTCTGCCGTGATCGCAGGCAATTCAGGCCGCCTTGGTAAAACCCTGTGGACGGATGAGACGGAGGGCGAAAAGCTGCGCCTGATCGGCCATTGGGACGGTGAGGAGGAAGCCCGTTGGATCGGGGATGAGGTGGAGGCGCTGCAACGCGGCACCCGCCACATGGACCCCCACAGCCTTGATGATATGGCAATTTTGGTCCGCGCATCCCATCAAATGCGCGCATTTGAAGACCGCTTTATGACTATCGGTCTGCCGTACCGCGTGATTGGCGGCCCGCGTTTCTATGAACGCGCAGAGATTCGCGATGCGATGGCCTATTTCCGCCTCGCCATTTCCCCCGCCGATGATTTGGCGTTTGAACGCATCATCAACACCCCCAAACGCGGCCTTGGCGACAAAGCGCAGCAATCCATCCAACGCACCGCGCGCGATGGTGGCATGCCACTGCTGAACGGCGCGCGCCGATTGCTGGGCGATGGCGGCGTGTCGGGCAAAGGGGCCGGGCAACTGCGCGCCTTTACCGAAGGCATGGCGCGCTGGCACGAAGCAACTTTGGTTCCAGATTACAACCACATCACGCTGGCCGAGGCGATTTTGGAGGAATCCGGCTACATCGCCATGTGGCAAAACGACAAAACGCTCGAGGCACCGGGGCGGCTGGAAAACTTGAAAGAATTGGTCAAAGCGTTGGAACAGTTTGAGAACCTGCAAGGGTTTTTGGAGCATGTCAGCCTGATCATGGATAACACGACCGAGGAACAAGGTGCCAAGATCAGCATCATGACCTTGCACGCCGCCAAAGGCCTTGAATTTCCCGCCGTGTTTCTGCCGGGGTGGGAGGATGGCCTGTTCCCCAGCCAACGCAGCATGGATGAAAGCGGCAAAAAGGGGTTGGAGGAGGAGCGAAGGCTGGCCTATGTCGGCATCACCCGCGCGGAAAAATTATGTACCATTTCCTTTGCCGCCAACCGCCGGGTGTATGGGCAATGGCAAAGTCAGTTGCCCAGCCGGTTTATCGACGAACTTCCCAGCGCCCATGTCGATATCCTAACCCCCCCCGGCCTTTACGGCGGCGGGTTTGGCGCGGCCGCCCCCGCGCCAAAACTGGAAGAACGGGTGGCGCAGGCCGATGTCTATAACTCACCCGGTTGGCGCCGGATGCAAGACCGTGCCGCACAGCGCGGCACCTCGCAACCGCGCGAGGCGAAAAACACCGTGATTGATCTGGCCGCCGTATCGTCCTTCACCATCGGCGACCGCGTGTTTCACCAAAAATTCGGCTATGGCACGATTGGCGGGATTGAAGGCGACAAACTGGCCGTGGAATTTGACAAAGCCGGGCCAAAACATGTGGTGGCGGGGTTTGTCACCGCAGCCGATCAGTCGCATGATCTGCCGTTTTGATGCGGGGCAGGCGGCGGATAGGTATTTGGACCAAGCCGAATGGGCAGGTCAGGGCTTTTTGACCCATCGTTCCATCGCGTAAATGCCAATGCCCGCCAGCAACCCCCAAAACGCAGCGCCAATACCGAAAAATGAGACGCTGGATGCGGTGGTGACCAGCGTGACCAAAGCGGCAAAACGTTGGTCGGGCACCGCAAACGCCCCTGCCGCAGCCCCCATCAACGGCCCCAGCAGGCCCAAAGCGACGAGGGCCGCGATCAGCGGCTGCGGCAGGGCTGCGATCATCGGGATGATCAGCGGGCTGAACAGGCCCAAAGTCACCCATATCCCGCCATAGGCAAGGCCCACTTTCCAGCGCTGGCTGCGGTCGGGATGCGTGTCATCGGCAAGGCAAATCGCCGCCGTTATGGCTGCCATGCTGATCGGGGGTGCGCCCGCAAACCCACTTATGAATGACGCAAACCCCGTGCCCACCAACCCCGGCCGCACCGTGGCTGCGTACCCATGCGCGCGCTGCACCGCAAACCCCGGCAAATTTTGCGACGCCATTGTGACCAGATACAAAGGCACCCCCAACCCCAGCAGCACCGACGCGCGCAATTCCGGCTTGATCAGTGTGATTTGCGGCAAGGGCAACGCCAGCGGCGGCATTTGCGCGCCACCCAGCGCAAAGGCCAAAACAATCCCGGTGGCAAGCGCGCCCAGCACCGCCATCGCAGGGCTTTTCAACCGCACGATCGCAAACACCGCGATCATCGGCAGCACCAGCCCCGGCAAATCTTGCACCGCGCGGGTCAACGGCAGGCAAAACGGCAGCAAAACCCCCGCCAACATCCCCGCCGCCAACCCATCCGGGATACGCTGCACCAAGCGGCCCAGTGGCCCCCAAACGCCCGTCAGCATCACAAGGCTGGCGGCCACGCAAAACGCGCCCACAGCCTCGGGGACCGAAATCCCGGTGCTTGCCGCCATCAGCGCCAGCCCCGGCGTGGACCAGGCCAAAACCACCGGCACGCGGGTATGAAAACTCAGTATCCCGCTGGTTATCCCTTTGGCCACGCACACCGCAAACACCATCGACGCGGTTTGCGCCGGTGTCGCCCCCAGCGCCGCCGCCGCTGCCAGCAAAACCGCAATCGTGCTGCCATAGCCGATCAGGGACGCAACCAGTGCATTGGTGATCAAAGATGCCCGCATGTGCTGTGCCCCCGCCTTTGTGCGTTCGGCCTTGTGCGCCCGCCATTTGGCCGGACTATTTCTGCGCAAAGCACAGATCGCAAGCGGAAACCTTGGGCGGAGGGGGGAGGAAACGGCTGCTCCCTCGGGAGGAGGAAAAGCGGCCGCCGTTTCGTTTCACCCGTTACCCCCGAGGGAGGAGGGGGGGCCGGGGAAAGACCGGGGCGCGCAAACGCCCCAATTTTTTGTGCAGCGACCCCGGGGAGGAGGATCGGGGCCGCTGCGGGTTACGTCCAACCTCGGGAGGAGGTGAGGCCGGGCGTCTGATATGGGGTGATCACGCAGACCAACACCCGAAACTTTGTGCAGCGACCCCGGGGAGGAGGATCGGAGCCGCTGCATATCCCGCCCGGCCCAAGGGAGGAGGAGTGGGCCGATCGGTAACCATAGAAACGTCGCACGCCGCGATCCGTTCCCTTTGTAAAATACGGCGACACGAGGGAGGAGGAAACGTGTCGCCGTTGTCGCATGAGGTCCGGGGAGGAGGATCGGACCCTTGCAATCTAAATGTTACTTGCCGTACGCCGCTTCAAGGGCGATGCGCGTGATCATGGAGCGCGAGATGCCCAGATCGGTCAATTCACGGGTCGACAATGCGCGCAGTTCCGCAACAGTCTGGTTGTAAACGCTGCGACGGCGCATGCTGTCTTTGATCGATTTCATCACGTTTGCCATGCGGTCCAAAAGGCCAGCGCCAGCAACGGTGGAAGTGTTTATATAAGCCATGTTCAGCCTCGTCTTTCTATCATCAAAAGCGCTATGTTCTGCGCTGTTGGATTTAACATGGGGTATTTGCTGCGAATGCACAATAGCACGATGCTGCAATGCAGCTATGCAATTTTGGAATGGCAAAAACCCCTAATTTACGCAACGTAAACAGGCGCTTCGCCTTATTTTTGCCCAATTGGTCAACACGCCCTTGCCCTTTGCCTCCAATATGACAATTCTGCACCAAAATCAGGCGGGGAATGGACAATGGCGTTGGATAAAGACACGGTGATGGCAGCTTTGGCAGGGGTCGCCGTTCCAGGCGGTGGCACCCTTGTGTCGCAGGATTTGATCCGCGCGCTGGTCATTGATGGCGACAATATCCGCTTTGTGATTGAGGCGGCAACCCCAGACGCCGCCCGCGCGCTGGCCCCCGTGCAAGCGGCGGCGGAGGCGGCGGTCCGCGCCTTGCCCGGTGTGGCCCAAGTGCACGTTGTGATGACCGCACATGGCCCTGCGGCAAAACCGCCCGGCCTGAAAATTGGCCAACACCCCACACCCCAACAGGGCGGTCCCGCTCCGATCAACGGCATCGACCGGATCATCGCCGTGGGTTCGGGCAAGGGCGGCGTTGGCAAATCCACCGTGTCGTCCAACCTTGCCGTGGCGCTGGCCAAACAGGGCAGGCGGGTGGGCTTGCTGGACGCCGACATTTACGGCCCCTCGCAGCCGCGCATGATGGGCGTCAACAAACGCCCCGCCTCCCCCGATGGCAAACTCATCATCCCGCTGCAGGCCCATGGTGTCACTGTCATGTCCATCGGCCTGATGCTGAAAGAGGATGAGGCGGTCGTGTGGCGCGGCCCCATGATCATGGGCGCGCTGCAACAACTGCTAACCCAAGTGCAATGGGGCGATCTGGATATCCTGATTATTGATTTGCCGCCGGGCACGGGCGACATCCAACTGACCCTGTGCCAGCGCACGCAATTGACGGGCGCGATCGTGGTATCCACCCCGCAAGATGTCGCCATGCTGGATGCCCGCCGCGCGCTGGATATGTTCGCCAAGCTGAAAACGCCGGTTTTGGGGTTGATCGAAAACATGTCCACCTACATCTGCCCGAACTGCGGGCATGAGGCGCATCTGTTCGGCCACGGCGGCGTGGCGCTGGAGGCGGCGCAGATCGGCGTGCCCTTCCTTGCGGAATTGCCGCTGGAACTCGACACCCGGCTGGCGGGCGATGCGGGCACCCCGATTGCCTTGGGCGATGGCCCCGCAGCCCGCGCCTATGCACAGCTTGCGCAACGATTGATCGCGGGCGGCATGGCCTAAGCTATCCTTTACCCCAAGACATAGGCCGCGCCGGGACACTGCAGCGCGGCCTTTTTCACATCCGCTGTGGGACAGCGTGGGAAAGGCCTGCCAAAATTATGGGAAATCTTGGGAACCGCGCCCCAAAATACTCAGATTCCGAATCACTTCGTCGTGAATCCCCTTATTTTTGACCCGTTTCCCCGCATATCAGGGGTTCAATGGGCCAAATTTGTGGCGTAGACCGCAAGATTGCGAAAATAATTGGGATATTCTGGGAGTGATGTTTCGGGCAGGGTGCATCTACATATAGTGGTCCATTGACCCACTTTACAGCACAATTAGATCAAATCCCGCAACAGTGACCCCTACATGCTGTTTCCCGCACCCTTGTAGAACTACATATGCCCATCTTTCCCCAAAATTTCCATTGCGTCCCATGAAATCCCATGGCAAAACAAGTTCACGGAAGCGAGAGACGGGCACAAAAAAACAGGGGCAACCAAAGACCCCGAAAAGGCGAAAATAGCAGGCTCATACAGGCAACCGCTTTTTCGCTTCCGAATGACAACGAAATCCGGCGCGCGAGCGAGCAGACATCCCCCCAGGTGGCGCACGCAGTCGGTTACCCCGGAAACGGGACAGGGCGGCGGATTGGGCAGTGGCAGCAGCCCAATCCGCCGTTGTCCGTTTTACGGAGGGTTTTGGCTGAACACCAAAATGCACCCGTGCAGCGGATCAACCAAGACTAAAAGGATGCAAGGGGCGAAAACACCGTGTCGGACGACTTCAGAGGCGAATACTACCAAAAGGTAGATAATAAGGCGCGGGTTTCTATCCCTGCGGCTTTTCGCCGTGTCCTCGATGCAGGTGATCCCCCCAGCACCGAATTTCCCCGCACCCGCATCGTGATGGTTTACGGCGGCAAAACCCGCCAATTCGTCGAATGTTACACCGTGGCCGATGCCGACAGGCTGGCCGCGCGCGTGCGCAAATTGCCGATGGGGTCCAAAGAACGTCAGGTCGCGGAACGCGATTTGATCACCCGGTCGCTGACCGCCGAAATTGATGAAAGTGGCCGCATCGTTTTGCCGCAAAAGGTCCGCGATAAAATCGGCTTTGATGATGGCGATGAAACCGCCTTTGCGGGCACGCTGAACCGGTTTCAAATCTGGAACCGCGACACCTATGACGCCGTGAACGGCAGTCTTGATGATGATGACAACGATGATCTGCTGGGTGGTATGGACGTGTTGTCGCTGCTTGGCGACATTGATTCCGGGGAATAGGCCGTGCAAACCCGCGATCCTGCCCCTGATCGCCCGCATATCCCCGTATTGATCGGCCCCATTCTTGCAGCGGTGGCCCCGGTTTCGGGCCATTGGCTGGATGGAACCTTCGGGGCAGGGGGCTATGCCCGCGCTTTGCTGGATGCGGGGGCCGCGCGCGTAACGGGCGTGGACCGTGACCCTTTGGCGCTGGAAATGGCCGCCGCGTGGTTGCCCGAATACGGCAACCGCCTTGCCCTTATCCCCGGCACGTTCTCCGACCTCGACACACTGGCGGGCGAACCTTTGGACGGTGTTGTGCTTGATCTGGGCGTGTCGTCCATGCAGCTGGACCAGGCCGCGCGCGGCTTTTCCTTTGCCAAGGATGGCCCCTTGGACATGCGCATGGCGCAAGACGGCGACAGCGCCGCCGATTTGGTCAACGCGGCCTCCGAACAAACCCTTGCCGATATCCTCTATCACTATGGCGAAGAACGCGCCTCGCGCCGCATCGCCCGCGCGATTGTTGCCGCGCGGGATGCGGCCCCCATCACAACAACCCTGCAACTCGCAGCAATTGTGGCGGGCTGTTTGCCGCGCCCCAAACCCGGCCAATCGCACCCCGCCACCCGCAGCTTTCAGGCCATTCGCATCGCGGTAAACACCGAATTTGATGAACTTATCAACGGCCTTATGGCCGCCGAGCGCGCTTTGAAACCCGGTGGCATCCTTGCCGTTGTGACCTTCCACAGTCTGGAAGATCGCATCGTCAAACGCTTCTTTCAAAACCGCTCTGGTAATGATGCAGGCGCAAACCGCTATGCCCCCGCCACGCAGAATGAGGCACCTCGCTTTACCCTGCTGTCCAAAGGGGCCACCGCACCCGATGCCGATGAAATCGCGCAAAACCCCCGCGCACGCTCGTCCAAACTGCGCATCGGGCGGCGCACCGATGCCCCCGCAGGCCCGGTTGATCCCGCCAGCCTTGGCGTGCCGATGCTGCCCAAAACCCAGTCCCGTTCTGCCAAAACCCAGTCCCGTTCTGCCAATAAAGGACACCGCTGATGCGCCCGCTCCTCTATATTTTCTCCGCCCTTGTCCTGATGTCGCTGGCGTTTTGGGCCTACCGCGAAAATTACGCGACCCAAAGCGCGCAAAAAGACGTGTCGCGCCTTCAGTCCGAAATCGCTTATCTGCGCGAAGGTTTGTCGCAGCAACGCGCCGAATGGGCCTATCTCAACCGCCCCTCGCGCTTGCGCGATCTGGCCGCGCTGAACTTTGACAGCCTTGGCTTGTTGCCGATGCAACCGGGCCAGTTTGGCCGCGTCGATCAGGTCGTGTTCCCGCTGCCGCCCCTTGATTTTTCGCAAATGGGCCCGCCCATCGACACAATCGGCACCCTTGATACTGAGGTGGACCCGCTATGACCCGCACCCCCCTGCGCCCCCTTGCCCGCATTCTGTCTGCCCGCGAAAAGGGTGAAAACCCCGACCATATCGAACGCGAAAACATCCGCCTGCGCGCCGAGGTCACGCGTGCCAGCTCCCAAACCCGTGCCGAAGGCCGGCTTTTGCTGCTGGGCCTTGCGTTTTTTGCCGCTTTCACGGTTGTCGGCGCACGCATGGGCCTGCTTGCCGCGTCCGAACCCATGGAACCGCGCACCGCTGCCACAGGCCAGGAAATCAGCGGCCGCCGCGCCGATATCACGGACCGCAATGGCCGCTTGATGGCCACCAACCTCTCCACCCACGCGCTCTATGCCCATCCCAAACAGATGGTCGACCCGGCCCGCGTCGCGCGCGAACTCGCGGTGCTGTTCCCCGATATGAACGCAAGCGACCTTGAACGCCGCTTTACCGATGGCCGCTCTTTCTTGTGGCTGCGCAAAAAACTCAGCCCCGAACAGATGCAGTCGGTGCATGACATCGGCGATCCCGGCCTATTGTTTGGCCCCCGCGACATGCGCCTTTATCCCAACGGCAAACTGGCCGCCCATATCCTTGGCGGCGCGTCCTTTGGGGCCGAAGGCGTCCATTCCGCCGAAGTGATTGGCGTTGCTGGCATCGAACGCGCGCTGGATACCCGCCTGCGCGACCCCGCACAGGCAAACACGCCGCTGGCCCTGTCGATTGATTTGACCGTGCAATCCACCATGACCGAGGTTTTGGAGGCGGGCATGGTCATGATGAACGCCAAAGGGGCCGCCGCCGTGATGATGGACGTGCATACGGGCGAAATTATCGCCATGGCCTCCTTGCCCGATTTCGACCCCAATGATCGCCCTTCGCCGCTGCTGAAAGGTGATCCCGCTGACAGCCCGCTCTTTAACCGCGCGGTCCAAGGCGTCTATGAACTCGGCTCTACCGCCAAAATCCTCACCTCCGCACAGGCGATGGAACTGGGGCTGGTCAACGCCGACACGATGGTCGATGCGAACGCTCCCCTGCGCTGGGGCAAACATAAGATCGGCGAATTTGAAGGCAAAAACTACGGGCCTTTGCTGTCGGTCACCGATGTCATCGTCAAATCATCCAACGTCGGCACCGCCAATCTGGCGCTTAAAATCGGCGGCGACCGCCAGCAGGCATTTTTCAAAACCATGGGCCTGTTCGATCCCGTCCCGATTGAACTGTCCGAGGCATCGACCGCCGCTCCCCTGATCCCCAAACGCTGGGCCGATATTGTCACCATCACCACCTCTTACGGCCACGGCATGTCCGTCAGCCCGATGCATCTGGCCTCTGCATACGCCGCCATCGCCAACAATGGCATCAAATTGCAACCCACCTTGCTGCGCCGCGACCGCGCCCCCGAAGGGCGGCGCGTGCTGTCCGAGGCGAACGCAAAAGCCGCCGCCTCCATGCTGCGCCAAGTCGTGACGCGCGGCACCGCCTCAATGGGCGAGGTGGAAGGCTATGAGGTCGGCGGCAAAACCGGCACCGCCGACAAGGTCAAAGCCACCGGCGGCTATGATAAAGGTAAGAACATCAACACCTTCGCCGCGATGTTCCCCGCCTCCGACCCGCAATATGTCATCGTGGTCACGCTGGATGAAGCATCCGAAAACACCGGCCCCAAACCGCGGCGCACCGCAGGCTGGACCACAGTCCCCGTCACCGCCGAGGTGATCCGCCGCACCGCCCCCTTGCTGGGCCTGCGTCCCAAAATCGACTACGCACCCGTGGCCTCTGCCGCATCGGCCACAACCCCGGTGGAATGATCGACCCCAATCCCATAACCAGAACCAAACCCAAAACCCATAACGGCCGCGAAAACCCCGCAAAACCCGTCACACATCCGGTTGCCTTTCCCCGCCTTTCCCCGGATACAAGGGGCACGAATAAGCAACCGGGGGCAGGGGCATGACACAGGCCAGAAAACTCAGCGACCTTGGCCTCACGGCGCGCGGTGGCAGCAATCCGACCATCGCTGGCCTTTGCGTCGACAGCCGCTTGGCCACCAATGGAGTGCTGTTCGCGGCCTTGCCGGGCAGCCTCATCCACGGCGCGCATCACGCCGCCGCTGCCGTGGCGCGCGGGGCCACCGCCATTCTGACCGATGCCGAAGGGGCCACCATTCTGCGCGCCGAATTGGGTGACAGCCCAACCGCCATCATCGTGACCGAAGATGCGCGCGCCGCCCTCGCATACACGTCCGCCCTGTGGTTTGCCGATCAACCCGATACCGTCGTGGCGGTCACAGGCACCAACGGCAAAACCTCCGTCGCCACCTTCACCCGCCAAATCTGGATGGCGCTGGACCATGCCGCCATCAACATCGGCACCACGGGCGTCGAAGGGTCGTGGCACGCCCCATCGCCCCACACCACCCCCGAACCCATCACCCTGCACCGCCTGTTGGCCGATGCCGCAGATGCAGGCATCACCCACGCCGCGATGGAGGCGTCATCGCACGGCCTTGATCAGCGCCGCCTTGATGGCGTCACCCTGACCGCCGCAGGCTTCACCAACTTCACCCAAGATCACCTCGATTATCACCATACGTTTGAAGCGTATTTTGACGCCAAAGCCGCCCTATTCACCCGCTTGTTGCCCGAAGATGGCGTGGCCGTGATCAACATCGACGACCCGCGCGGCCCCGACATGGCAGCCTTGGCCGAGGATCGCGGCCAAGACGTGTTGCGCGTGGGCCGCAGCCCGCTTGCCGATCTGCGCTTGCTGGGCCAGCGGTTCGATGCCACCGGCCAAGATATCCGCGTCGAATGGCTGGGCGAGGCGTATCAAATCCGCCTTGGCCTCATCGGGGGGTTCCAAGCCGAAAACGTGCTGCTCGCCGCGGGTCTGGTGATCGCTGCGGGCGATGATCCTGCCCGCATTTTCAACGCGCTGCCGCAACTCACCGGGGTGCGTGGCCGCATGCAACTGGCCGCCACCCGCCAAAACGGCGCATCCGTTTTCGTTGATTACGCCCATACCCCCGATGCGGTGGCCACCGCCCTCAAGGCGCTGCGCCCGCATGTGATGGGCCGCATCGTGGTAGTGTTCGGCGCAGGCGGCGACCGCGATACCGCCAAACGCCCTCTGATGGGGCAGGCCGCGCGCGACCACGCCGACATCTTGTTCGTGACCGATGATAACCCAAGGTCCGAAGATCCGGCCCTCATCCGCGCCGCGATCATGGCCGCGTGTCCAGATGCCACCGAAGTTCCCGACCGCGCCGAGGCAATCTTGCGCGGCGTCGATGCGCTCGGTCCCGGCGATGCGCTGCTGATCGCAGGCAAAGGCCACGAATCCGGCCAAACTATCAAAGGCCAAACCTATCCTTTCGATGATGTGGAACAAGCCTCCATCGCCGTCGCCGCCCTAGACGGCCTGATTTAGCGCAGCCAATTCCACCACCCGACGACTACCACCGACCACCCAGCCAGCCACCGATCACTCAACGACCACACACCGAATGATCACCCACCCACAAACTAATTCACCACCCTCAATTTCCACACCACACATTACCCTCCACCCTTCGCCATCAATCCCCACGCTCGCATATCAAACATCTGCCTTCCCACATGCGACTGCCCAACCTTTCCCAACCAACCCCTGACCTCCAGCCTCCCCCCCAAACCCCAATCACCACCCCCAACCCCAATCCCAACCCACCATCCCGTCAAAAGTAACCAATCCCCAAAAATTCCCCTTTCGTTTTCATCTTGGCCCAAATACCTCACGGGGGTCCGGGGGTGTGAAACCCCGGCGCTTGCCCAATGAACCGCCCCAATCCGCCCCAAACCACCAAAGGATCCCGCCATGACCCCGCTTTGGACCGCCCATGACGCCGCAACCGCCACGGCAGGCCAAACACCCAACGGTTGGGCCGCATCCGGCGTCTCCATCGACACGCGGACCCTGCAACCGGGTGATCTCTTCGTGGCCCTCACCGACCAGCGCGATGGCCATGATTTCGTGGCGCTGGCCTTGGCAAAAGGCGCCGCCGCCGCCCTCGTCTCGCGCATCCCCGAAGGGGTCCATCCCGATGCCCCCCTGCTGCTGGTCCCCGACGTTCTCAAGGCCCTCGAACAGCTCGCCACCGCCGCGCGCGCACGCACAAACGCCCGCGTGATCGGCGTCACAGGCTCGGTCGGCAAAACCTCCACCAAGGAAATGCTGCGGACCGCCCTTGGCGGCCAAGCGCGCGTCCATGCCGCTGAGGCGAGTTATAACAACCACTGGGGCGTCCCCCTCACCCTGGCGCGGATGTCCGCAGATACCGACATCGCTGTGGTCGAAATCGGCATGAACCACCCCGGCGAAATCGCGCCGCTGTCGCGCCTCACCCGCCCGCATGTGGTCATCATCACCACCGTCGCCCCCGCGCACCTAGAGGCGTTTGCAGACCTAAACGGCATCGCCGATGAAAAGGCCGCGATCATCGACGGGCTGGAACCCGGCGGCACCGCCATTCTGCCCGCTGACCTCGCCGTCACCCCCATCCTGACCGCCAAGGCCTCGATGGCAGGCGTGCGCACCGTGCTGTTTGGCACCCACGCGCAGGCCGATTACCGCCTCACGGATGTGCAAATCACCGAACACGCCACCATCGCGCGCGCCCGTCAAGCGGGGGCCGATATGCTCTTCAAACTCTCCACCCCCGGCAAACATTTCGCCGCCAACGCGCTGGCCGTGCTGGCCGCCTCCGATGCGCTTGGCCTTGACCGCGCCCTCACCAGCACCGACCTTGGCCGTTGGGCCCCCCCATCCGGGCGCGGCACCCGCGAAACCATTGTGCTGGATGACGTCGAAAACCTTTCCTTCGGGCTGATTGATGATGCGTTTAACGCCAACCCCGCCTCCACCGCCGCCGCCCTCGATTTGCTGGCCGCCTGCCACCCCACCAACCGCGTGGGCCGCATCAGCGTGGGCCGCCGCATCGCCATCCTCGGTGACATGCTCGAACTCGGCCCCACGGAAAACGCCCTGCACGCCGATATCGCCAACCACCCCGCCTTGCCCGACATCGCGCTGATCCATTGCGTTGGCCCCCGCATGCGCGCGCTGCATGATGCCCTGCCAAAATCCAAACGCGGCCACTGGGTGGAAACCGCCGCAGAACTGCTGCCAAAGGCCGCGCAACTGGCCGATGCGGGCGATATCGTGCTGGTCAAAGGGTCAAAAGGCATCAAAGTCAGCCTTTTGGTTGACGCCCTGCGCAAATTGGGGCACCCCTCCGCCGCACATCAAGGGAACGGTTGAATGCTTTACTGGCTTACGGAATTTTCGGACGGCGGCGACTTTTTCAACCTGTTTCGCTATATCACCTTTCGCGCGGGCATGGCGTTTTTCACCGCGCTGATTTTCGGCTTCGTGTTCGGCCTGCCGCTGATCAACCTGCTGCGCCGCCGCCAGGGCAAAGGCCAACCCATCCGCGACGATGGCCCCCAAACCCATTTCGCCAAAGCGGGCACCCCCACGATGGGCGGCCTCCTTATACTGTCGGCCCTCTTGTTCTCCACCCTCCTCTGGGCACGACTCGACAACCCCTACGTCTGGATTGTGCTGGGCGTCACCTTCGCCTTCGGCCTGATCGGGTTCGCCGATGATTACGCCAAAGTGTCAAAGCAAAACACCAAGGGCGTGTCCTCCAAACTCCGCTTCGGGCTTGGCCTGATCATCGCGATTACGGCCACCGCCGCCGCCGCCCATTTCCACCCAGAGGGGCTGTCCTACCAACTCGCGTTGCCCGTGTTCAAAGATGTGCTGATTAACATGGGCTGGTTTTTCATCCCCTTTGGCATGATTGTGATCGTCGGCTCCGCCAACGCAGTCAACCTGACAGACGGGTTGGACGGCCTTGCGATCATGCCCGTGATGATCGCGGCAGGCACCCTTGGCGTGATCGCCTATGTCGTCGGTAACTTCAATTACACCGACTATTTGGGCGTGCATTTCGTCCCCGGCACGGGTGAACTGCTCATCTTCACCGCGGCGCTCTTCGGCGGCGGCCTCGGCTTCCTGTGGTACAATGCCCCCCCGGCAGCGGTGTTCATGGGCGACACAGGCAGCCTCGCCTTGGGCGGCGCTTTGGGCGCCATCGCCGTCTGCACAAAACACGAAATCGTCCTCGCCATCGTCGGTGGGCTGTTCGTGGTCGAGGCGATGTCGGTCATCATCCAAGTCCTCTACTTCAAACGCACCGGCCGCCGCGTCTTCCTCATGGCCCCCATCCACCACCATTTTGAGAAGAAAGGTTGGGCCGAACCCCAAATCGTCATCCGCTTCTGGATCATTTCGCTGATCCTCGCGCTGATCGGCCTTGCCACGCTGAAACTGCGGTAAAAAAGGGGTGGTGGGTTTCACCCACCCTTCGGACAATGGCGTAGGCCGGGGTTCACCCCGGCTTTTGCACAACCACGCACAAACCCTTTCCCTTCACAAATATAGCTGTAAACTGCCGCGACGGTAGCAGGGTAAAGTATGTTGGAATTTCTCGACGGTTTCGGCAACGAAGGCAGCGCCATTGGCGGTATCGTCGCGCTTATTGTTGCGGTGGTCGGGTTTTTCACGTGGCTTTTCATCCGCAAAACGACCCCAAAAGCCGAAGTCGCCAACTTCCCGCCCCCCGTCCCAACACCACCAAACACCATTCAAATGGACGTCGAAGCCTTCACCACCCTCCAAACCAAACTCCGTGACGAAGCCCGCAAAGACCTCGAAAAAGCTCACGGCGCAGACCGCACCCGGCTGGAGGAGAAGATCGACGAACTCAACCGCCGCCTCGCCCAACCAGAGGAGGCGCTGGCCCAACAGCAAGCCATCATCACCCGGTTGGAGGAGGAACTGACCCGCCGCGCCAACACCCTTGGCGGCGACCGCGTCAACGCCGCCAAAACCGCCCTGAAAGCAGGCGACACCCACAAAGCCAAAGCATTGTTTGAGGAGATTAAGGCCCAAACCGCTCCCGATGTTACGGCCCATGCGGAGGCTGAATTGTAAGCGTCCGGTCTCACTGCCCTGCCTGCGTGATGGAGTGGGTGATAGTGTCCACCATCGGTAGTGGACATCTTGAGGTCGGTGATGGCGGGGAAGAAGGGTTTGAAGAACCGGATCTGGTCGGATGACGAGAAGCGCACGATTTGCGCGCAGACGTTGACGCCGGGCGTTTCGGTTGCACAGGTTGCGCGGCGCTATTCGATGAACGCGAACCTGATTTTCAAATGGCTGAAGGATACCCGGTTCGCGCCAGTGGAGGGTGGATCGTCGCCCGAGGAGAGTATCGCTATTGAAGGTGTTTTTCTTCCGGTCGAGATAGAAACGTCCACCTTG
>NZ_FOCO01000024.1 GCF_900110135.1 Pseudorhodobacter antarcticus
AAAAATCCCGTTCCACCACAAGTTGGCCAATCTTGGAATGCAGCTTGTCGAGTTCAGCCGCACTTACCTGCTCCGGGGCGGCACCTCGGCGCGCAAAAGCTGTCGCCATGTTCTCTATCGCCGCGCGCTTCCAAGTGCCGAGTTGTGTCGGATGAACATCGTACTTCTTCGACAGCTCCGCCAGCGTCAGCTCCTCACGGATCGCTTCAAGCGCAACCTTGGCCTTGAAATCAGGCGAATGGTTCTTTCGTTTCTTCATTCTGGATCACTTCTCTCATCATGCGATCCAACTTAACAACTGGTCCGAAATTCCGCGACCAACTCTATACTCAACAAAAAACCCAAAACCAAACCAAACCAACCCCTTACCCGCCGCATCGCGCGCGATGCACCCCCCAAATCGCGGCCAAATCACCCCCTTGCGCGCCCCCGCATCACCCCCCATCCTGCGCCAAACCCATCAAAAAGGCCGCGCCATGATTCCCGTCACTTGTTTTCCCGGCCAAAAAATCGCCGTTCTCGGCCTCGGCCGCTCCGGCCTCGCCACCGCCCGCGCCCTGAAAGCCGGGGGGGCGGAGCCGATTTTGTGGGACGACAGCGCGGAGGCGCGCGAAAAAGCCCAAACCGAAGGCTTCATTTGCCAAGACCTCAGCCGGAACGGCGCGATGGACGGCATCACCGCCCTCATCACCTCGCCCGGCATCCCGCATCTTTATCCCGAACCCAACCGCGTGATCGCCGCAGCCCTCGCGCTCGGCATCCCCGTCGACAATGATATTGGCCTCTTTTTCCGCAGCTTCGCGACCCAAGATTGGGAGGCATATGACACCCCCCCCCGCGTTATCGCCGTGACCGGGTCGAACGGAAAATCCACCACCACCGCCCTGATCCATCATATCCTAGAGGCCGCTGGCCGCCCCACCCAGGTGGCCGGAAACATCGGGCGCGGTGCCCTTGATATCGACCCCGGCATTGATGGCGAGGTGATCGTGCTGGAACTGTCGAGCTATCAAACCGAACTCGCCCGCGCGCTGACCCCCGATATCGCTGTTTTCACCAACCTGTCGCCCGATCATCTGGACCGTCACCACGGCATGGGCGGCTATTTCGCGGCCAAACGGCGGCTGTTTGCCGAAGGCGGCCCCGACCGCGCCGTGATCGGCGTGGATGAGGTGGAGGGCCAATTCATGGCCAACCAACTGGCCGAGGGCGCGGAGGATGACCGGGTGATCCGCATCTCCTCGGGTCAAAAGCTGGAAGGGTTCGGCTGGTCCGTTTTCGCCCGCAAAGGGTTTTTGAGCGAGTGGCGAAAAGGTCGTCAAATGGCCTCCATCGACCTGCGGTCCGTGCCGGGCCTGCCGGGGGCGCACAACCACCAAAACGCCTGCGCCGCCTATGCCGCCGTGCGCAGCCTTGGGATTGGCCCCAAAGTGATCGAGGCGGCGTTTCACAGCTTTGCGGGCCTGCCGCACCGCAGCCAATTGGTGGGGGAACGCGGCGGGGTTCGGTTTATCAATGACAGCAAGGCCACGAATGTTGACAGCGCCGCCAAGGCCTTGCAAGCCTTTCCCCGCATCCGCTGGATCGCGGGGGGCCTTGGCAAAGATGGCGGGATCAAAGGGTTGGTGCCGCATCTGGGGGCGGTGTCCAAGGCCTATCTGATCGGCCATTCCGCCCGCGATTTCGCGCTGGAATTGGGCAGCACACCTTATGAGATTTGCAACACCATGGCCCGCGCCGTGGCGATGGCTGCGGCCGAGGCAGAATCCGGCGAGGTGGTGCTGCTGGCCCCGGCGGCGGCATCCTTTGATCAATACCCGAATTTTGAACGGCGCGGCGATGATTTTTGTGCGCAGGTGCAGGCGGTTTTGGCAGGCTAAGGCGGGTCGCGCTGCGGGCGTTGTGAGGTATTTGAACCAAGCCGAAATCGAAGGGCCGCTTGATACTGCAAGATTTGCAGCGCGCCCGTGGTGCTTCCCCCTAGCCACGGGGCAAGATCATTGCTAAGGTTTATGCTGTGATCCGAGGGAACATTCGGGCGCATTGGCAGTGAACAGGCAAAATCAGGCGGTATCCCATGACTGAAATGGTCTATGGCTCCTCTCCCGGTCGGGTGGTGGAACCGGTTATTCCCCGTTGGTGGCGCAGCATCGACCGCTGGTCGCTGACCGCCGTTTTTGCGTTGTTTGGCATTGGTTTGCTGCTGGGGTTGGCGGCATCGGTGCCACTGGCGCAGCGCAACGGGCTGGATGGGTTTTACTATGTCAAGCGGCAGGCGTTTTTTGGCACCATCGGGCTGTGCGTGATGCTTGGTGTTTCGATGATGCCGCCTTTGATGATCCGCCGTTTGGGTGTGTTGGGGTTTTTGGCGGCTTTTGCCGCGATGTGTGCGTTGCCCGCGGTTGGCACGGATTTTGGCAAAGGGGCTGTGCGCTGGATCAGCCTTGGGTTTGCATCCGTGCAACCGTCGGAGTTTTTGAAACCAGGGTTTATCGTTTTGACTGCTTGGTTGATGGCGGCGGCGCAAGATGTGAACGGGCCACGGGGCAAATCCTATTCGTTTTTGGTCACGTTTATTGTGGTGTTGCTGCTGGCGATGCAGCCTGACTTTGGACAGGCCGCCTTGATTATTTTCGGCTGGTCGGTGGTGTATTTCATCGCGGGAGCGCCGATGGTGTTGATCGCCTCCGTGTTGGGTTTGGTGGGGGCGGGAGCGGTTTTTGCCTATGAAAGCTCTGAACACTTTGCCCGCCGGATTGATGGGTTTTTATCGCCTGACGTCGATCCGCGCACACAGATTGGATACGCCACCAATGCCATTCAAGAAGGCGGATTTTTTGGTGTGGGCGTGGGCGAGGGGCAGGTAAAATGGTCGCTGCCCGACGCGCATACCGATTTCATTATCGCAGTCGCGGCGGAGGAATATGGGTTGATTTTGGTGCTGTGCATCATCGCGCTTTACACCACCATTGTGATGATGTCGCTGTTTCGACTGATGCGCGAACGTGACCCGTTCACCCGGCTTGCGGGTGCGGGTTTGGCTTGTATTTTTGCGGTACAAGCGATGGTGAACATGGGGGTGGCCGTGCGGTTGTTGCCGTCCAAGGGCATGACCTTGCCATTCGTTTCCTATGGCGGCAGTTCGGTGATTGCGGCGGGAATTACGCTGGGGATGCTGTTGGCCTTGACGCGGACGCGGCCGCAGGGGCAGATCGGTGAAATTCTGTTTCGGCGGGGGCGGTAGGGCATGAAACCCTTGTTGTTGATCGCGGCGGGTGGGACGGGGGGGCATATGTTTCCCGCCCAAGCGCTGGCCGAGGCGATGGTGGCGCAAGGTTGGCGCGTGAAGCTGTCGACCGATGCGCGTGGCGCGCGCTATGCGGGTGGTTTCCCGCGAGAGGTGGCGGTGGCGCAGGTGGCATCGGCCACATTCGCGCGTGGTGGGGTACTGGCCAAAATGGGCGTGCCGTTTCGCATTGCGGGCGGGGTTTTGGGTGCGCTGTGGGGCATGTTGTGTGACCGGCCTGCCGTTGTGGTGGGGTTTGGCGGCTATCCGTCTATCCCGGCGCTGGCGGCGGCAACTTTGCTGCGCCGCCCCCGGATGATCCATGAACAAAACGGCGTTTTGGGGCGGGTGAACCAGATTTTCGCACCGCGTGTGATGGCGGTGGCATGTGGGACATGGCCGACCGCTTTGCCTGCGGGGGTGGAGGGTGTTCATACCGGAAACCCAGTGCGCGCGGCGGTGCTGGAGCGGGCAGGAGCCGGGTATATTCCGCCCGGCGATTACCCGATGTCGATGGTTGTGATTGGCGGCAGCCAAGGCGCGCGGATATTATCCGATGTGGTGCCTGCCGCTGTGGCTGCATTGCCCGATGCCTTGCGGGTGAACTTGCGCGTGGCCCATCAGGCGCGTGCCGAGGATTTGGACCGGGTGATCGACGCCTATGCGCAGGCGGGCATCCATGCCGATGTGCAGGCGTTTTTCACCGATATTCCAAGGCGGCTGTCGGAGGCGCAGTTGGTGGTATCGCGGTCTGGCGCGTCATCTATTGCCGATATTTCCGTGATCGGGCGGCCAGCCATTCTTATCCCGTTTGCCGCCGCCACGGGCGATCATCAAACCGCCAATGCGCGCGGGCTGGTCGATGGGCAAGCTGCGATATTGATCCCTGAAAGCGCGCTGGACGCGGACACCTTGTCCACCCAAATCGCCGCCGTTTTGGAAAACCCACCTGCGGCGCTTATGATGTCGCGCAATGCGCTGGCGCTGTCGCGTGCCGATGCGACCGACCGCCTTGTTGAACTTGTGACCAGCCTGACAGAAAGAGCCAAGCCATGAATGCCACCAAACTTCCCGTCGAATTGGGGCCCATCCATTTTGTTGGCATCGGCGGCATCGGCATGTCGGGCATTGCTGAGGTGTTGATGACCCTTGGCTATCAGGTCCAAGGGTCGGACGCGAAAGCGTCGAAAATCACCGATCGTTTGGTGGAATTGGGCGCGACCGTGTTTGAAGGTCAGCGGGCGGAAAACATTGGGGCGGCGGCCGTGGTGGTTATTTCTACCGCGATCAAAAAGGGCAACCCAGAGCTGGAGGAGGCGCGCCGCATGGGCCTGCCTGTGGTGCGCCGGGCTGAAATGCTGGCCGAATTGATGCGCCTGAAATCGAATATCGCGATTGCGGGCACGCATGGCAAAACCACCACCACCACGATGGTTGCGACATTGATGGACAAGGGTGGGTTTGACCCGACTGTGATCAATGGCGGCGTTATTCACGCGTATGGCTCTAACGCGCGGGCGGGGGCGGGCGAATGGATGGTGGTGGAAGCGGATGAGAGCGATGGGTCGTTCAACCGCTTGCCCGCCACAATCGCGATTGTCACCAACATCGACCCCGAACATATGGAGCATTGGCACAGCTTTGACGCGCTGCGCAAAGGCTTCCTTGATTTTGTGTCCAACATTCCGTTTTACGGGCTGGCCGTGTGCTGCACCGACCACCCCGAGGTGCAAACGCTGGTGGGTAAAATCACCGATCGGCGCATCGTGACCTTTGGGTTCAACGCCCAGGCGGATGTGCGCGCGATTAACCTGACCTATGTCGACGGCGTTGCGCATTTCGATGTGGCCTTGCAGGGCGAAAGTCCCGATGCGGATGGCAACCCGGTGGTGATCAAAGGCTGTACTTTGCCGATGCCTGGCGATCACAACGTGTCCAATGCGCTGTCGGCGATTGCGGTGTGTCGTTTTCTGGGCATGCCGAAAACCAAAATCCGCGAGGCGCTGGCAGGCTTTGCAGGCGTCAACCGCCGTTTCACCAAGGTCGCTGAGGTGGACGGGGTGACCATTATCGACGATTACGGCCACCACCCGGTGGAAATCGCCGCCGTGCTGCGCGCCGCGCGCCAAGCCACCAAAGGCCGGGTGATTGCAGTGCACCAACCCCACCGCTATTCCCGCCTGTCGAGTTTGTTTGAGGATTTCTGTACCTGTTTCAATGAGGCGGATGTGGTTGCCATTGCCGAAGTATACGGCGCGGGCGAGGATCCGATTGCGGGCGCATCACGCGATGATCTGGTCGCAGGGTTAATCGCCCACGGCCACCGCCACGCCCGCGCGATTTTGGATGAAGGCGATTTGGCGCGTTTGGTGCGCGAACAAGGGCGGCCGGGTGATATGGTGGTGTGCCTTGGTGCGGGTACAATTTCCACCTGGGCCAACGGCTTGCCCGCGCAGCTAGAGGCGCTGGCCCCCGCCAAAGTCCCCGCCAAAGCAGGTGCCGCGTGATCTCGGCGCTGACAGCCGCACTGATTTGGCTGGTGGCAGCCAATGTCACCGGGTTTTTGCCCAGCCGTGACAAACATTGGCGCGCGGCCTATGTTTTGATCGCAGTTGGCATCCCGATTTTGGGCTGGGTGACGTGGACAAATGGCCCGATTGTGGGTCTTGTGATCCTTGCGATGGGCGCATCCGTACTGCGCTGGCCTGTGGTGTATTTCTGGCGTTGGCTGCGGGCGAAGGCTGTTAATCCGGCGGAATAGGGCGCGCGCGCCCGCTTGCCGAAACCTATGGCTGGCGGTATGACAGGGGCATGACCCAAGATATGCACCCTTTGCCGCCTGTGCGCGGCATTTTAACCCCGGACCGCGCGTTGGCGGATTTGACGTGGCTGCGCGTGGGGGGACCTGCCGACTGGCTGTTTCAACCCGCCGATGTGCAGGATCTATGCGATTTTCTGGCGGTGCTGCCCCAACAAGTCCAAGTGTTCCCCATGGGCGTTGGCTCCAACCTGATTGTGCGCGATGGGGGGGTGCGGGCGGTGGTCATTCGCCTTGGGCGTGGGTTTAACGGGATTGAGATTGCGGGTGATCTGGTGACTGCGGGGGCCGCAGCATTGGACGCCCATGTGGCGCGCAAAGCCGCCGATGCGGGCTTGGATTTGACATTTTTGCGCACCATTCCGGGCAGCATTGGGGGTGCTGTCTGCATGAACGCGGGCTGTTATGGGCAATATACGGCCGATGTGATGCAATCGGTGCAAATTGTCACGCGGGCAGGAGTGCGCCAAACCCTGACCGCCGCTGATCTGAACTTTGCTTATCGCCAATCCACCTTGCCCGATGGGGCGGTGATCATCGGGGCGACATTGCGCGCGCCAAACGGCAACCCTCAAGAACTGCACGATAAAATGACCGACCAAATTGCCAAACGGGATGCGACCCAGCCGACACGCGACCGCAGCGCAGGCTCCACCTTTCGCAATCCGGCGGGATTTTCATCCACGGGCCGCGTCGATGATGTGCATGATTTGAAGGCTTGGCGCGTGATTGAAGACGCCGGAATGAAGGGCGCCACACGCGGCGGCGCGCAAATGAGCCTGATGCACGCCAACTTTTTGATCAACAAAGGTGGCGCAACCGCCGCAGATTTAGAAGATTTGGGTGAAGAGGTACGAAATAGGGTTTTCCAACACAAGGGATTGACGTTAGAGTGGGAAATCAAGCGGGTCGGCGTAAGGCTTGCGGATAAACAATAATACGGGCCGAAAAGGTCCTTGAGGCAGTAAATATGGATGGTGTGTCGAGCAGGGCAGCCTCCACAGTCGTTGTATTGATGGGTGGTCCCTCCGCGGAACGCGAGGTGTCGCTGTCATCCGGGCGCGAATGCGCGAACGCACTGGGGCAGGCGGGGTATAAGGTGGTCACGGTGGATGCCGGGGCGGACCTGTGCGCACGACTTTTAGACATCAAACCCGATATTGTGTTCAACGCGCTGCATGGCCGGTGGGGCGAGGATGGCTGCGTGCAAGGCCTTCTGGAATGGCTGCGCATTCCTTATACCCATTCGGGCGTGCTGTCGTCGGCGCTGGCGATGGACAAGGAAAAATCCAAAGCGGCGTTTCGCGCCGCGGGTCTGCCTGTGGTGGCCAGTGTGTTGGCCCCCAAGGCGGAGGTTTGCGCGCGCCATGTTTTGCCGCCGCCCTATGTGGTGAAACCCAACAACGAAGGCTCCTCTGTCGGGGTTTATATTGTGCATGACGCGGCCAATGCGCCACCGCAACTGTCGGATGATATGCCCGATGTGGTGATGGTGGAAACCTATGCGCCGGGCCGTGAATTGACCACGGCGGTACTGGGTGACCGTGCGTTGGCCGTGACCGATATTATCGTGGACGGCTGGTATGATTACCACGCGAAATATGCGGTGGGCGGGTCGCGCCATGTGATCCCTGCGGATATTCCCGACGCGATTTCAGCGGCTTGCAAGGATTACGCCATTCGCGCCCATGCCGCCCTTGGCTGCCGTGGCCTGTCGCGCACCGATTTTCGCTGGGACGAAAGCCGTGGCCTTGATGGCTTGATCATTCTTGAAACCAACACGCAGCCGGGCATGACGCCGACATCATTGGCCCCAGAACAGGCGGCGGCGGCGGGCTTCAGTTTCCCCGACCTGTGCGACTGGATTGCAAAGGATGCCTCATGCGACCGCTGACCGCCCAACGCCCCGGTGCCGCAAACACCGCCCGCCCCGCGCCCCTGCGCCGCGATCCGGCCCCCAGCCGTACCGCGTACCGGATGCAGCGGATGTGGTTGCGCCCTTGGGTGCGCGCCGGGTTGCGCGTGGGGTTGCCCGTGCTGGTGCTGGCGCTTGGCGTGGGGATTTATCTGTCTGACCAACCCCGCCGCGATGCGTTGAACGCCATGTACACCGACCTGACCGAGACTGTGAAAAATCGCCCCGAATTTATGGTGAACCTGTTGGCCATTGACGGCGCATCCCCCGATCTGGATGCCGCCGTGCGCACCGCCCTTGCGCTGCCATTGCCGCAAAGCTCGCTTGATCTGGACCTTGACGCTGCGCATGCGAAAATCGCGCAATTGCAGGCCGTGGCAAGCGCGGATGTGCGCGTGCAATCGGGCGGTATTTTGCAAGTCACCATCACGGAACGCGAACCCGCCTTTGTGTGGCGCAACGCGGCGGGGGTGTGGTTGGTCGATGACACCGGCACCCGCATTGCGGAGGTGGAGGCGCGCGGCGACCGCGCCGATTTGCCCCTGATCGCGGGCGAAGGGGCGGATACCGCAATTGCCGAAGCCCGCGCCATTTTGACATCGGCAGGGCCATTGCTGCCCCGCTTGCGCGGCCTTGTGCGTATGGGCGATCGGCGCTGGGACATTGTGCTGGACCGTGAACAGCGCATCATGCTGCCCAGCGTTGACCCCGTGGCAGCCCTTGAACGCCTGATTGCGCTGGACCAAGCGCAAGAGGTTTTGGCCCGCGATCTGGCCTCTGTTGACCTTCGTCTGCAAGCCCGCCCTGCATTGCGGCTTGCACCCTATTCCCTTGCCGAAATGCGCCGTTTGCGCGGCATCATCCCTGCGGAGAGTGATCTATGACCGATCTCTATCAAACCCAGCGCGCCATGCGCAACATTCGTCGCGCGGCCATGCAGCGGGGGGTGATCGCGATTTTGGACATCGGGTCAAGCAAAGTGGGCTGCCTGATTTTGAAGTTTGACGATGCGGCGGGTGGCCGGGATATGGAGGGTGTAGGCTCCATGGCCGGGCAATCGTCGTTCCGGGTGATTGGCGCTGCCACCACACGGTCGCGTGGTGTGCGGCTTGGCGAAATTGCGGTGATGAACGAAACCGAACGCGCCATTCGCACCGCCGTGCAATCGGCGCAGAAAATGGCGAATGTGCGCGTCGATCATGTCATCGCCTGTTTTTCGGGGGCTGAACCGCGCAGCTATGGCCTTGCAGGCGAATGGGATTTGCAAGATTCCGTGGTGTCTGAACAGGACGTGGCGCGCGTTCTGGCGGCATGCGATGTGCCCGATATTGGCGAAGGGCGCGAGGTGCTGCACGCCCAGCCCGTAAACTTTGCGCTGGATCATCGGTCCGGCCTTGGCGACCCGCGCGGGCAAATTGGCAACCGCTTGTCGTGCGATTTGCACATGATGACGGTTGATGCCTCCGTGGTTCAAAACCTGATTTATTGCCTGAAACGCTGTGATCTTGAACTGGCTGGGATGGCGTCATCGGCCTATGTTTCCGGCATTTCGTCGCTGGTCGAGGATGAACAGGAACTGGGCGCTGCCTGCATCGACATGGGTGGCGGGTCCACCGGCATTTCGGTGTTTATGAAAAAACACATGATTTTTTCGGATTCTGTGCGGATGGGCGGCGATCATGTCACCTCCGACATCTCCAAAGGTCTGCAAGTGCCGTTGACCACGGCCGAACGCATCAAGACCAAATTCGGCGGCGTGCATGCAACGGGCATGGACGACCGTGAGATGATAGAAATTGGCGGTGATAGTGGCGATTGGGAAAAAGACCGCAGGCAGGTGAGCCGGACCGAGGTGATCGGCATCATGCGCCCCCGCGTGGAGGAGATTTTGGAGGAGGCCCGCGCCCGTCTGGACGCCGCAGGGTTTGACCATCTGCCCAGCCAGCAAATTGTGCTGACCGGGGGCGCCAGCCAAATTCCGGGGCTGGATGGTTTGGCCGCGCGTATTTTGGGCCAGCGCGTGCGTTTGGGGCGGCCCCTGCGCGTGCAAGGCTTGCCACAGGCGGCGACGGGGCCTGCATTTTCATCGGCTGTGGGGCTGTGCCTGTTTGCGGCGCACCCGCAAGACGAATGGTGGGATTTCGATATTCCCGCCGAACGTTACCCCGCGCGGTCGTTGAAACGCGCGATGAAATGGTTCAAGGACAACTGGTAAACACCATATCCGGTCTTGTTCGCAAAATAATGCATAAAACGGCAGGAATTCGCCCATATTTTGTGGGCGATATGCGTTTTTCTCGTGACCTTTCTGCGCTTTATGCGTAATAATGGGGAATATCGGGACGAAAAGCGCCATCTTAAGGCGCAGGGACACATATTAGGCAGGCGGATAGGCAATGGCACTTAATCTGATGATGACTTCGCAGCGCGAAGAACTTAAGCCGCGCATCACGGTTTTTGGCGTGGGCGGGGCAGGCGGTAACGCGGTCAACAACATGATCGACCAGCAGCTGGAAGGCGTGGAGTTTGTGGTGGCAAACACCGACGCCCAAGCGTTGCAGCAAAGCCGCGCGGCCAACACCATTCAGATGGGGCTGAAAGTGACCGAAGGTTTGGGCGCAGGTGCGCGTCCATCCGTTGGGGCCGCCGCTGCCGAAGAAACCATTGAAGAAATTGTCGACCACCTTGCCGGGTCGCATATGTGTTTCATCACCGCCGGTATGGGCGGCGGGACAGGCACAGGGGCCGCGCCGATCATCGCGCAGGCAGCGCGTGAATTGGGCGTGCTGACCGTGGGTGTTGTGACCAAGCCGTTCCAGTTCGAAGGCAACAAGCGGATGAAGCAGGCCGAGGAGGGCATCGAAGCCCTGCAAAAGGTCGTGGACACGCTGATCATCATTCCAAACCAAAACCTGTTCCGCCTTGCCAATGAACGCACAACCTTTACCGAAGCGTTTGCGATGGCCGATGATGTTTTGTACCAAGGCGTTAAGGGCGTGACCGACCTTATGGTGCGCCCCGGCCTGATCAACCTCGACTTTGCCGATGTGCGCGCCGTGATGGACGAAATGGGCAAGGCCATGATGGGCACAGGCGAGGCAGAGGGTGAAAACCGTGCTGTTGAAGCCGCCGAAAAAGCCATCGCCAACCCGTTGCTCGACGAAATCAGCCTGCATGGTGCTAAGGGTGTGTTGATCAACATCACTGGCGGCTATGACCTGACGCTGTTTGAACTGGACGAGGCCGCGAACATTATCCGCGAAAAAGTGGACCCAGAGGCGAATATCATCGTCGGCTCCACGCTCGATACCTCGATGGAGGGGCGTTTGCGCGTGTCCGTTGTCGCCACAGGCATTGATGCCGCCGTGTCGCATGCCGAAAACCCAGTGGTGCGCCGGTCGATGGCCGCGCCGCTGCAGTCTGCGGCCTTTGTCCCCCCAACATCCGAACCAAAGGCCGAGGCAACGCGCCCAACCTTTTCGGTTTCCTCTGCCACTGTGACCCAAGCGCCTGCGCCACGTCCCGCCGTGGCCCCGGTGCAAGAACAGGCCCCAAGCTTGTTTGACCAGCAGCCAGAACAGGCGCAATACGCAGCCGATAACGGCCACGCCGATGATTTGCCAGCGCCAGTCTATCGCCAGCAGCCAGCACCCGCACCCCGCGCCATTCAGCAGCCCAGCTATGATGAGGATGCAGGCCAGTTTGTGGCCCCGCGTCCGCGCCCAACCGGCGCCCCATCGCCCGAGGCATTGGCCCGTTTGCAAGCCGCCGTATCGCGCGCCCCCGGCCAGCAAAGCCAGCCACAACAGCGCTCGGTCGCACCACCCGCCGCGCGCCAACCCGCGCCAGAGGCACCGCGCGCCCGCTTTGGCATCGGGTCCCTGATCAACCGGATGGCCGGACATGCCGAACCACAAAACGAGGGCCGCACAGAAGGTCGGGTTGAACGCCCCACCCACCAGCCCGCCGCCAGCCGTCAGCAACCGCCCGTCACCGCCTATGATGATGAGCCGGAGCTGAGCGCAGATCAGGAACGCATCGAAATTCCAGCCTTCCTGCGCCGTCAGGCCAACTGAGTTAGGCCATTCTTTTGGGATGAGCCCAATCACTCCTTACGAAAAAGGCCCCCAGCGTGGGGCCTTTTTTATGCGACTTATTAAGGGTTTGGGTGGTAATAAGCGGCCTTTCGCACTCTGGTTCGGCTTTTGTAACAGAAGGTCACAATCTGTGTGTTGTTGATGATGCTGCACCCGCATATGTACAATCCATCAGAAAGATGGGGTTGGGATTGCGGCGAATGCTGTGCCCCAATCATGGATCTGGTTAAAAATAGAAATGGCCGAAAGGGTCTACACCATGCAACACACGCTTAAATCCAATGCGATTTTTGACGGAACCGGGCTGCACAGCGGCAAACCGGTGCGCATGGTTGTCATGCCTGCTTCGGCCGATTACGGCATCTGGTTTCGGCGCAGCGATATCACCACCGGGGATGTGATGATTGCGGCGCGTTGGGATGCGGTTGTGCCATCGCGCCTGTGTACGCTTGTCGCCAACACGTCGGGTCATTCGGTATCGACCATCGAACATATTATGGCGGCATTGGCGGGCTGTGGCATCCACAATGCGCTGGTTAATATTGACGGGCCAGAGGTGCCAATCCTTGACGGATCGGCACGGCCGTTTGTGGCGGGTCTCTTGGCCAGCGGTGTACGCACCCAATGCGCGCCTGTGCGCGCGATTCGTATTTTGGAAACGATTGAGGTCCGCGAAGGTGACGCGGTCGCCCGGTTGGAACCGTCTGACATGCTGGAAATTGATTTTAGCATTGATTTTGCCGATGCCGCGATCGGTCGTCAGGAAAAAACGCTGAATATGTCCAACGGTGCGTTTGTGCGCGAACTTTGCGACAGCCGCACCTTTTGCCTGCAGGCCGATGTGGACGCGATGCGCGCCAACGGTTTGGCCCTTGGTGGCAATTTGGAAAATGCTGTGGTGTTTGCAGGCGACCAGGTGCTGTCGCCCGGCGGTCTGCGCCACGCGGATGAACCTGTTCGCCATAAAATGCTGGACGCTTTGGGCGATTTGGCGCTGGCGGGTGGCCCCATCCTTGGGCGTTATGTTGGGCAGCGTGCCGGTCACGCGATGACCAACCGCTTACTGCGCGCGCTGTTTGCCCGTCCGGGCGCCTGGGAAATTGTGGAATGTGGCGTGCCAACCGGGCGCAAATTGCCGGGTGTTGGCGTGGTCCGCTCGGATATTCCGGTGCTGGCCTAAGGCAATTCGCCTTTGGCAGGCCAAAAGGGTGAAAGGCGTTTTGCGCAGCAGATTTTTCTGTGCTAGGACGTATCAAACCCGGCCCATAAAGGTCGGTATTCATAGGAATATGGGGTAGGCGGAAGATGGCAGGCGTTAAGTCACGCGCAGGGTTCATTTGGGCGGCGCTGGTCATTGCGTCCCTGTCTGGCTGTGCTGGTGGTCAAGATGAGGTCCCGCTGGACACCCTGACCGCAGAAGAGATTTTCAAACGTGGGGAATTGTCGCTGGAAACCAGCAAGAAACCCGACGAGGCGATTCGATATTTCTCTGAGGTGGAGCGGCTTTACCCCTATTCCGAATGGGCCAAGCGGTCCTTGATCATGCAGGCGTTTTCGCAGCACAAAGCCAAAAATTATGAGGAGGCGCGCGGCTCCGCGCAGCGCTACCTCGATTTGTACCCCGCCGAGGAGGATGCGGCTTACGCGCAATACCTTATGGCGCTGTCTTATTATGACCAGATTGATGAGGTGGGCCGCGACCAAGGCCTGACCTTCCAAGCGTTGCAATCCATGCGCGAAGTGATCGAAAACTATCCAGACAGCGAATATGCCAGCTCCTCCATGCTGAAATTCGATCTGGCCTTTGACCATTTGGCGGCCAAGGAAATGGAAATCGGGCGCTATTACCTCAAGCGCGGGCAGTATACGGCGGCAATCAACC
This sequence comes from Pseudorhodobacter antarcticus, assembly GCF_900110135.1. Taxonomy (GTDB): domain Bacteria; phylum Pseudomonadota; class Alphaproteobacteria; order Rhodobacterales; family Rhodobacteraceae; genus Pseudorhodobacter; species Pseudorhodobacter antarcticus. The sequence goes on from NZ_FOCO01000024.1 coordinate 13,999, forward strand.
GCTTCCGCGTGGTGGTGCAGGAGTTCCAAACCACCACCCACACCGCCGAGGCGTTGCATCGCTTGGTCGAGGCGTATTTGGCGCTTGGCCTGAACGATGAAGCGCAGACCGCGGGGGCCATTTTGGGCCACAACTATCAATCCAGTCCCTTCTACGATGACAGCTTCCGCCTGCTAACTGGGCGCGGCCTGTCGATGGAGGCGCAGGGCCAAAGCTGGTTGAGCAATGTTTATTCGCAGGTGATCAAAGGCAATTGGCTGTAACATGCCACGCGCCCACCTGCTGATGTTCCGCCTTTGGGCCGCTTGCCTTTCGACGGGGGGCATCTGATGCTTCGGTCTTTGGAAATTCGTGATTTGCTGATCATTGATCGGTTGGACCTAGCGTTTCAACCGGGGCTGAACGTGCTGACCGGGGAAACCGGGGCGGGCAAATCCATCCTTTTGGATGCGTTGGGGTTTGTTCTGGGCTGGCGGGGGCGTGCTGAATTGGTGCGCGCCGGGGCCGACCAAGGCGAAGTGACAGCCGTTTTCGATCTGTCCCCCGATCATACCGCCCGCGCTGTGCTGTCCGATGCCGGGATCGTGGCCGAGGATGAGCTGATTTTGCGCCGGATCAACACATCTGATGGCCGCAAAACCGCGTGGGTCAATGATCGCCGCGCCAGTGGCGAGGTGCTGCGCGCCCTGTCCGACACCTTGGTCGAACTTCACGGCCAACACGATGATCGCGGGCTGTTAAACCCGCGTGGCCACCGCCAAATCCTGGACAGTTTTGCGGGCGTCGATGGGGCCCTTGTGCGCGCTGCATGGACCGGCCTTTCTGCCGCGCGGCGTGCCCGCACCGCCGCCCAAAAGGCTCTAGCGGCCGCCAAGGTGGAGGAGGAGTTTTTGCGCCACGCGGTCGCAGAACTCGACAAACTGAACCCCGAACCGGGCGAGGAGGCGGCGCTTGACGCCCGCCGCCGCGCCATGCAAGGGGCCGAAAAAATTCGCACCGACATTTCCCGCGCGCACAACGCCATGTCCGATCAAGGGGCCGAAGGCGCGCTGGTCGATGCGCTGCGATGGCTGGAAGGGGCGGCTGACCGTGCCGAGGGTCGCCTTGATGCGCCGCTTGCCGCCCTTGCAAGAGTGTTGGTGGAGCTGGACGAGGCGCAGACGGGCGTGGCCAACTGCCTGTCCGCACTTGATTTCAACCCGCATGAGCTGGAGGCGCTGGAAGAACGGCTGTTTGCCATTCGTGGGCTGGCCCGCAAACACAACGTGCAGGCCGATGATCTGGGCGGATATGCCGATGATTTGCGTGCGCGTTTGGCCGTGATCGACGGGGGGGCGGGCAACTTGGCCGCCTTGGATTTGGCGCTGGCGGATGCGGAAACCACCTATCACCGCCACGCCGTGCAATTGACCGAAACCCGCACCCGTGCCGCCAAACGGTTGGATAAGGCGATGGCGTCCGAACTCGCACCCCTGAAAATGGAACGCGCGGTGTTTTCGACCCATATCACCCCCACAGATGCCGGGCCGGATGGCAGTGATGAAGTTGCGTTTACCGTTGCCACCAACCCCGGCGCGCCTGCGGGGCCGTTGAACAAAATCGCATCGGGCGGGGAACTGTCACGCTTCCTGCTGGCGCTGAAGGTCTGTCTGGCGGGAAACACGCCGGGCTTGACGATGATTTTTGATGAAATTGACCGCGGCGTGGGCGGGGCCACCGCCGATGCTGTGGGCCGCCGTCTGGCCGCCCTTGCCACCACCGCCCAAGTGCTGGTCGTCACCCATTCACCGCAAGTTGCCGCCCTTGGCGCGCATCATTGGCGGGTGGAAAAGAAGGTGGCAAAGGGCATGACCACATCGATCGTTACCCCCCTTGGCCCCGACGCGCGGATTGAAGAAATCGCGCGGATGCTGGCGGGTGACACCATCACGCCCGCCGCCCGCGATGCCGCACGCGCGTTGCTGGGTTAACCTTCTGCCGCGCAAAACTGCAACGATACCGCCTGCCAACCGCCTGCGCGTGCCACCAAAACCGCCACCAACAGCGCGCCCACTCGGCCCGCATCGCGGCCCTGCGCATCGACAATCCCCGACAAAACAAAGCGCTGGTGCAGCACGGCGGCCCCCGGCCCCAACGCGCGCAGCCGCATTTTGCCGGTGACCAATCGTGCTTGGGCAAACGCGCCCGCCAATTCGCCCGCAAACAGCGCCTCAATCGCGCGCCGCCCTTCCGCCACGCCGCCTGTCAGGCTTAACACATCCGCGTCCTCGGCCAGCAGCGCGGCTAGCCCTGCCGCGTCACGCGCGCCCCACGCCATGGCAAAGGCGCGGGGAAATTCCTCGGCAGTGGCGGGGACGGTGGCGGGCGTCATGGTTGGCGCACCATCTTGCCGGGGTTCATCAGGCCCGCAGGGTCCAACGCGTGCTTGATTTGCCCCATCACATCCCAAGCTGCGCCATGTTCCGCCGCCATATACCCCAGCTTGCCGCAGCCAATACCGTGTTCGCCCGAAATCGTGCCACCCAGTTCCAGCGCCCGTTCCACCATCCGCCCCGACAGCGCGCGGGCGGCCGCCATTTCCGCCGCGTCATTGCGGTCCACCAGCAAAATGGCGTGGAAATTGCCATCCCCCACATGGCCCAAAATTGGTCCCATCAGCGGGCTTGCTTCAATATCAGCGCGGGTTTCCTCTACTGCCTCGGCCAGCCGCGAAATTGGCACGCAGACATCGGTAACCAGCGCCGTGGCCCCGGGCCGCAGTGCCAAAATCGCCGGATAGGCGTTGTACCGCATCTGCCACAACCGCGTGCGATCTTCGGTCACTTGCGCCCAGTCAAACCCGGTACAGCCCATTTCCGCAGCGATTTCGGCGAACCGGTCAGTTTGTTCTTGCACACCCGCAGGGGAGCCGTGAAATTCCACCATCAACTGCGGGTCTAGCGACAAGGTGGTGCCCGCAAACGCGTTGCAGGCGGCAACTGTGGTCGCGTCCAAAAATTCAATCCGCGCCATGGGTATCCCGGTTTGGATGGTCGCGATCACGCAATCCACCGCATCGGCAATGCTGGGAAAGGCACAGACGGCGGCCGATACCGCCTCGGGCTGCCCATGCAGGCGCAGGGTCAATTCGGTGGTCAGGCCCAGCGTCCCTTCGGACCCCACAAACAGCGCCGTCAGATCATAGCCCGCCGATGATTTCGGCGCAGATGTCCCGGTACGGATGACCCGCCCATCGGCCAAAACCACCTCCAGCCCCAAAACATTGTCGCGCATGGTGCCATAGCGCACGGCGGTGGTCCCACTCGCCCGCGTGGCCGCCATGCCACCAAGGCTGGCGTTTGCACCGGGATCAACGGGAAAAAACAGCCCCGTTGCGCGCAATTCTTCATTCAGCGCCTCACGCGTGATGCCGGGCTGGACCACGCACAGCATATCCTCGGGATAGACCGCCAGCATTTTGTTCATTTGGCTGAAATCGACCATCACGCCGCCTTTCAGCGCCAGTGCGTGCCCTTCCAGCGAGGTGCCCGTGCCCCAGCCCACCATCGGCACACCGTTGCGCGCGCACATTCGCGCGATCATCGACACCTCATCCGCCGTGTGGGGGAACACTACGGCATCGGGCGTGCCGCCGCTGATATGGGTTTCGGATTGGCTGTACTGCGCCAGCGTGGCACCCGTGCGGCTAAAACGCGGGCCAAGGCGATGCGCGAGTTCGGCAAGGGCGGGTTCGAGGGTCATGCAGCCTCCGGGTTTGGGGGCAAACTAGCGCATGGGCGGGCGCAGGGAAAGCGAGGGTTTGAAAGCTAGGGTTTCAGTGCGGACAAGGCAGGCGTTAGATCGCCGTAGCCGGTAAAGCGGCGTTCATAGGCGAGGCCCAGCCGGGCGGCGCAATCCGCAGCTTTGGCATCCAACGCGGGGTCATTGGTTTGGGCTTGATAGACCAGCTTGGTATAATTGCCGAAATACATGTCGCGCAGCTGGGGGTGGCGATCAAGGCCCATGGGTTTCCAAACGAACGCATCAAATTGGCGCACCAAAAAGTCGGTGAGGTAGAAGGCGGTGAATTCGGTTTCGGCATTGGCGGCAAACACATCATTGCCTTCAAAAAACGAATAGCAATGCGGGCCCGCGACCATGCCCACGCCCAGATCATCGCACAGCGTTTGCAACTGCCCGCCCGTGCCACAATCGGCATAGACGACGAAAATTTGTGCGTAATGGGCGCGGTGCTGCGCCACGGCAGCGGCCACGGCAGGGGGGATGCGGTCGGGCCACAGGTGCAGGTTGGCGGGCAAGCATTGCAGGTCCAGATGGTCCCAGCGGTTCGCGCGTTTCAGGGTCAGGATTTCATGGGCCAGCGCCCCGCAAGCGATCAACAGCACGCGGCCCGTGCCTGTGGGGGGCAGGCCGGATTCGGTTAGGGTTTGATCGTTGGGGGTCATTTTGCAAAGCGGATGGCAAGGGCTGCGCCGGCGGCCAGCAGTGCGAGGGCGACCATGGGCACCCCAAACTGCACCGCTGCGGCGATGGTGGCCCCGGCGGCAAGGATGACCACGACGATCAAGCTGATAAAGATGCGGGCGGGCATTGGGACTCCTTAGATGTAATTTAAATGTAGGGGCGCGGGGGCGGGATGCCAAGCGGGATACACGGCGACTTGACCCGTGATTGCGTCATCTGGGCTGGCCCCTTGCGCCGATTTACTATCTAAATCCCGGCAAATGGAAAAAAGGATTGCGTGATGACCGGATATACCCCCCCCAAAGTCTGGACTTGGGACCAAGCGAATGGCGGCCAGTTTGCCAATATCAACCGCCCCATCGCGGGGGCCACGCAGGAAAAGGCGCTGCCTGTGGGCAAGCATCCGTTCCAGCTGTATTCGCTGGCCACGCCGAACGGGGTCAAAGTGACCGTGATGCTGGAGGAGTTGCTGGCGGCGGGCCATACGGGTGCGGAATATGATGCCTGGCTGATCAAAATCGGGGACGGCGACCAGTTTGGGTCGGGGTTTGTGGAGGTCAATCCGAATTCAAAAATTCCGGCGCTGATGGATAGGTCGGGGGCCGCGCCTGTGCGGGTGTTCGAATCCGGGTCGATTTTGTTGCATCTGGCCGAAAAGTTTGGGGCGTTTATTCCGACCGACCCGGCAGGGCGGGCGGAGTGTTTGAATTGGCTGTTTTGGCAAATGGGGTCCGCGCCTTATTTGGGCGGCGGGTTTGGACATTTCTACGCCTATGCGCCCGAGAAGTTTGAATATCCGATCAACCGCTTTGCGATGGAAACGAAACGGCAGTTGGATGTTTTGGACCGGCAATTGGCGGAGCATGATTATATTGCGGGGGCCGAATATTCGATCGCAGATATGGCGATTTGGGCGTGGTATGGCCAGCTGGTTTTGGGGCGGCAGTATGGTGCCGCCGAATTTTTGGATGTCGCGTCCTATAAAAACGTTGTGGAATGGGCGGGCCGGATTGATGCGCGGCCTGCGGTGCTGCGGGGCCGGATGGTGAACCGCGCCTTTGGCGAGCCGGAAATGCAGCTGCATGAACGGCATGATGCGGGTGATTTTGACACCCAGACGCAGGATAAAATCGCAACATAGGGCTTTGATATCGCGCGCGATGCGGACGTTAAGGAGTTGATTTTGCAGGATATCGCAAAATATGTTTACCTTTGGTTAAGATTTGCATCGCGCGAGGGGGGCGGGCGTGGACAGCATGGAACAAGAGGCGATTGTCGCGCGGGTTGAACAGCCTTGTTCACGCCTGCGCGCCGCAGGTGGTGCGCGTGCCGAAATACGGCGGCACGCTGTACACCCTGTGGCCTGACCAAAAGGAAGGGCAGTTTTGCGGGGTCTTTGTTTACAAAGATCATGTGCAGCTGGCCTTTAGCCACGGCACCGCGTTGCTGAACCCGGCAGGCGTTTTGACCGGGACTGGCAAGCTGCGCTGCCGCATCAACTTTGCCCGTTTGGACGGGGTCAGCGAAGATGCGGTGGGCGCGGTTGTGGCGGCGGCGGTGGCCTTTTCTGCAGGGCAAACGCGTTAGGTGCGGCGCGCTGTCCTGAAAATGGTTTACATATACAAGTTTTTGAATATTAAGGGCTAAAACCATCTGACAAAGGACTGCGCCATGACCTTTTTCCCCGCCAACTGCCCACCAGCCAACGTAAAGCTACGATTTACCGGGGGACGGGTATAATGCCGGGATGGATACAGATTTTAGGCGCGGTCGCCGTGATCGGCGCGATACTTGTTGGGTTTTCGCAGGTTTCGGGCAGGGCGCAGGCGCAGAATGTGGCGTTGGAATCGCCGTCGGGGGCGGTGCTGGTGGCCGACGCGTCCATGCTGTTGGTTGATATTCGCACGGCGCAGGAATGGCAGCAAACCGGGGTGGTGGAGGGGGCATTGTTGGTGACCTATACCACGCCCGAGGCATTTTTGCAGGCGATTGCCCCGCATTTGAAACCGGGGCAGCGGTTGGGACTGATCTGTCGGTCGGGCAATCGCACATCGCGCGCGGCGCGCCAATTGGCCCCAATTGTGACGGCGCAGGTGATTGATATTGCGGGCGGCATGAACCGGGTTTTGGGGCAGGGATACCAGCCTGTGGCACCGACCAAGGCGATGGGCTGTGGGGTTTGTTGATTTGGGGGAGGGTCGGGGTGAACCCCGACCTACGGGTGTGGTAGATGGGGGAGAGTTGGGGTGAACCCCGACCTACGGGTGTGGAAGAACCCCGGTTTTGGCCGGGGCTTTTTGTTGAATAAACGAACGGTTTTACGCGTTCATCTGGTTGTGTTTGCGCGCGACCATCGCTTTGGCGGTTTCCACGGCCACGGCGGCGTCACGGCAATAGGCGTCTGCGCCAATGGCCTTGCTGAATTCTTCGTTCAAGGGCGCGCCACCGACCAGCACGATGTAATCTTCGCGCATGCCTTTTTCTTTTAGCGTGTCGATGACGACCTTCATATAGGGCATGGTGGTGGTCAAAAGGGCGGACATGCCAAGGATGTCGGGCTGTTCTGCCTCCAACGCCTCTAGGTATTTTTCCACTGAATTGTTGATGCCCAAATCGCGGACCTCGAACCCAGCACCTTCCATCATCATGCCGACAAGGTTTTTGCCGATGTCGTGAATGTCGCCTTTGACGGTGCCGATCACCATTTTGCCCATGCGCGGTGCGCCTGTCGCGATCAACAGCGGTTTCAGGATGGCCATGCCACCCTTCATCGCGTTGGCGGCCAGCAGCACTTCGGGGACGAACAAAATACCATCGCGGAAATCGGCGCCGACGATGGTCATGCCCGCCACAAGCGCCTTGGTCAGCGTGTCATAGGGGGTCCAGCCGCGGGCGATCAGTAGGTTTACACCTTCTTGAATCTCTTCCTTCAGGCCGTCGTAAAGGTCGTCGTGCATTTGCAAGACAAGTTCGTCATCAGAAAGGTCGGAAAGGATGATTTCGTCGTCAGACATTGGATGCTCCTGCACTGCCCATACTTCGTTAATGATCTTAAACCGTCCCGCCCACTTATCGGTTTGCGACATGGGCGGGATGAAAGCCGACAGATTGCGATTTCGGCGTTTGATTTACCCCGGCGCTGTGGGGGGTTAGCCGCGTTTGCCGCGCCGTTCGCGCTTTGGTGCGTTGGCGTCATCGCCCGTCCCGTCGGAGGTGGAGGAAAAGCCACCCAGCGCCGTTGAGATGGTTTCAAGCGAGGGGCGCGGGCCTGTGGGGCGGCTTTCCAATGCGGCCCGCATGGCGCGCAAATGGTCGGGCATGGTGCCGCAACAGCCGCCGATAATGCGCACGCCTGCATCGCGGGCCAGCACAGCGTATTCCGCCATCAGGGTGGGGGTGCCATCATAGTGGATATGGCCGTCGTGGTATTTGGGGATGCCCGCATTGCCCTTTGCGATCAACGGGATGGCGGAACCTTGGGCGGCGAACCCCAGCATGGTGCGCAACAGATCGGACGCGCCCACGCCGCAGTTTGCACCAAAGGCCAGCGGTGGATGATCCAGCTTTTCGACCATGGTGACCATATCTGCGGATGTGGTGCCCATCATGGTGCGGCCTGCGGTGTCAAAGCTCATGGTGCCGCACCACGCCATGCCGGCGAGTTTTGCCGCCTCGGCCGCTGCGCGGTATTCTTCGGGGGCGGAAATGGTTTCGACCCACAGAATGTCCGCGCCGCCTGCCTTTAACCCTTCGGCCTGTTCGTGGAACATTTCCACGGCGGCCGAATGGGTCAGCGTGCCCAACGGTTCAAAAATTTCACCCGTTGGCCCGACCGAGCCTGCGACGACGATCTGGCGGCCCGATGCATCGGCAATTTCGCGCGCAATCGACGCACCAACCCGGTTGAGTTCATGCACGCGGCCTTGGGCCTGATGCAGTTTCAAACGGCTGGCGTTGCCGCCGAATGTGTTGGTGAGGAAGATGTCAGAGCCCGCCTCGACAGCGCCTTTGTACAGCGTGCGAATGTTGTCGGGTCTGTCGACGTTCCAAAATTCCGGCGGCTCGCCTGCCTCTAGGCCCATGTTGAACAGGTTGGTGCCAGTCGCGCCATCGGCAAGCAGCCAGTCGCGGGTCGCAAGGAGTTTGGAGAGGGCGTTTGTCATGGGGTCCTGCCTTTGTGGATAAAGGACTGGGCGCCAGTTTGGGCGGCGCGCGGCCTGTAAATTGCGTCCCTATGCCATGCGGCGGGTGGGGGAGCAAATTCATTTTCCGGTGGATGATTATGAAGCCGTTTTGATTTGGCCCGCGCGCAAGGGGATGGCGCGGGCCGAAAAGGATCAAAGTTCCTGCATCAACTGCACTTTGGCCACGGCCAGATTTTGGACCAGTTTGGTACGGATTTCATCGGCGGTGGCGTGGCCTTCCAGATCGGCGGCGAGTTTGCGCACCACATCTTCATTCCCGGCCTCTTCAAAATCGGCGGCGACCACGGTCATGGCGTATTCTGTTGCCGCATCTTCTGATTTGCCCAGCAGGCCTGCGGCCCACAGGCCCGTAAGCTTGTTGCACCGCGCCTCGGCCCGGAATTGCATATCGGCGTCATGGGCGAATTTCGCCTCAAATGCGTTGGCGCGTTCGTCGAATGTGGACATGGCTTTGCCCCTTTCCCTGTGGGTTTGCGTTGCCCTTGATATGCCCTTTGGGGGCGCGTGCTGCAAGGGGGGCGCGTGCGCTGGCTTGCAGGTGGGGGCTGACTGGACTATATCGCATGGGGAAAGCGGTGTGGGCCCAATGGGCGGACCGATTTGGGATATATCGGGGACCGCATGGCACGCCGCAAAAAAGTATACGAAGGCAAGGCCAAGATCCTTTATGAGGGTCCAGAGCCGGGGACGTTGATCCAGTATTTCAAGGATGATGGGCAGGTTGATGCCAAGCCGCAGGGCGCTGTGGAAGGCAAAGGGGTTTTGAACAACCGTTTGTCCGAATTTTTCATGTCCGGGTTAAACAGCATCGGCGTGCCGACGCATTTCATCAAACGCCTGAACATGCGCGAACAGATGGTGCGCATGGCCGAGATGATGCCGCTGGAGGTGGTTGTGCGCAACTATGCCGCAGGTGGCATGACCGAACGGTTAGGGATACCGCTGGGCACCGCCCTGCCGCGCCCCATTGTGGAATATTATTTCAAGGACGAAAAGCTGGGAAACCCGCTGGTGTCTGAGGAGCATATCGTCGCGTTCGGCTGGGGCAACCAGCAAGATTTGGATGATATTATCGCACTGGCGCTGCGGGTGAATGACTTTATGACCGGCGTGATGCTGGGGGTCGGTGTGCGTTTGGCCGATTTCCGGTTGGAGGTGGGGCGCGTCTGGGAAGGCGAGTTCATGCGCCTGATCGTGGCGGATGAAATTAGCCCCGACAGTTGCCGCTTGTGGGATATTCGCGGGCTTGATTTGTCCGAGCGTGAGGACCAAGGCCGCGACCCGGTGCCGCTGGCCGAGGTGTATACCGAACTGGCGCGGCGCTTGGGGGTTTTGCCCAGCAATGTGACTCATACCACCAAGCCCACTTTGATCAATTAAGTTACGGAAAGGCCCGCCCTATGAAAGCCCGCGTTCATATCATGCTGAAAGACGGTGTTTTGGACCCCCAAGGTGAGGCGGTGCGCCACGCGCTGGGAACCCTTGGGTTTGAAGGGGTGACGGGCGTGCGCCAAGGCAAGGTGATTGAGCTGGATTTGGCAGGCGATGACAAGGCGGGTGCCGAAGCACAAGTGCGCGCCATGTGCGAAAAGCTGTTGGCCAACACTGTGATTGAAAAGTTCACTGTCGAAGTGATCTGATCGCCGCTTGACCCGTGCCGCCGTTTGTTCCTTGATGGGGCAAAATGGGATGGGACAAAATGGGGGTCACATGCGCGCAGCGGTTTTACGGGAATATAACGCAGATTTAAGCATTGAGGATGTGGCCGACCCTGCCTGTGAGGCGGACGGCGTGGTGCTGCGCGTGCTAGCCTGCGGCGTCTGTCGGTCCGATTGGCACGGTTGGGTGGGCGAACACCCCCGCGTGAAACCCGGCCAAATTCAAGGGCATGAGTATTGCGGCGAAGTGGTGGCCGTGGGGCGCGACGCCAAATGGCAGGTGGGCGACCGATTGGTGGCACCGTTTATCCTTGCTTGTGGGGCCTGCCCCGAATGTCAGTCTGGCAACCAAAATATATGCAAAACGCAGCGTTTGCCGGGGTTTGTAGAACCGGGGGCATTCGCGGAATATGTGAGCGTTCCCTTTGCGCATAACCTTGCGCGGCTGCCCGAAAGCCTGTCACCCGTGATGGCGGCGGGGCTGGGGTGCCGCGTGACGACCGCGTGGCACGCGCTGACGGGGCGCGCGGCGGTGCAGGCGGGCGAATGGGTGGCGGTGCATGGCACGGGCGGGATTGGCCTGTCGGTGCTGTTGCTGGCGCGGGCGCTTGGGGCGCGGGTGATTGTGGTCGATGTGGTGGCCGAAAAGCTGGCCCATGCGATGGGCTTGGGGGCCGAGGCCGCGCTTGATGGGCGCAACGGCGATGTGGCAGCGCGGATTGTGGAGATCACAGGCGGCGGCGCGCATGTGTCCGTAGAGGCGCTGGGGATTGAGGCGACGACCAATGCCTCGATTGAGTGTTTGCGCCCGTTGGGGCGGCATGTGCAGGTGGGGATGCCCGTGGGGCACACGGCCCATATGCAGATCAATATGAATGCGGTTTATATGAAAAACCTTGCGCTGTTTGGCACGCGGGGGATGCCGTCGTGGCGCTATCCGTCACTGTTGGATATGATCACGCGCGGCGCGGTGGATATGACGCCCCTGATCGCGCGGGAGGTGCGGCTGTCGGATGCATCCGCCGAATTGCGGGCGTTCAATGGGCCGACATCGCCGGGGGTGGCGGTGATTTCGGATTTTGCAGGTTAAGTCGCGGCAAAGCTGGATTGCACCACGCGCAACAGGTGGCGGTGCAGTTTTGACGTGCGGTGGCGCAGATGCGTGGCGGCGTGGACCGGTTGGCGGATGATGGGCGCATCCGTCACCGCGCGAAACTGCCCCGTGGCGATAAGCGCGTTGGCCATATCATCAAGCAAATAGGCCGCGCCGCCAAGTTTGGTGAGCAGGCCCGCGATGGTCGCACTTTGGCCCGCAGCGATGGGGGTTTGGCGCAGGTCCGGCAGGGCGATGCTGTGGTGCGCATCAAACGCGGGCGCGAAATTGCCGCGAATATAGGTGGCCGCGCGCAGGCCCGCGCGACGGTCGGTTTCCGACGATATCAGGCGGTATTTGGTTTCGCCCAGCGAGGTGAAGTTCAGATCGGGGCTGGGGTAGGGGGTGTACATCACCGCGAAATCGGACGTGCCTGAGGTAAGGTCGCGGCACATTTGCGCGGAGAAATCAGGTTCAATGTAGAACGCGCAATCGGGCAGGTGGTGTCGAAACCCTTGCATCCAGTCGCCCATATGGGTCGGCGCGAGATCGGATTGGATGCCAAGGCGGATGTTGATGACCGATTCGCCAGTGGCGGTCACCGAATGGCGCGCTTCAGCCCAAGCGTGGCGCAGTGTGCGGGCGTGGGGGGCGAATTTTAGCCCTTCGGTGGTCAGTTCCGTGCCCGCGCGCGACCGGGTGAAGAGGCGCACCCCGAGGGAATTTTCCAGCGACGCCACGCGGCCCGACACGGTGGATTGCGTAAGGCCTTGGCGTTCGGCGGTGCGGTTGAAGCTGTGGGTTTCACAGAGGTCGAGGAAGGTTTCAATGAGGTCGGGTTGCATAGGACGCTCCTAATCGGGGTATCCGATTAATAAGGCCGGTATGGCCGAATTGTAAGGGGGCGCGAAAGGGCGGATAGTTTGGGGTGAAAAGGCGCTTGGGGCTGATGGCGGAGCCTGCGGCTACGCGGCGCAAAACCGCGCTGGATATTTAAGAACAGAAAAAGGGTGGGGTATGGCGGAGTTTCCGAGCCGGGCGCGGGTGGTGATTATTGGCGGCGGGGCGGTGGGCGCGTCGTGTCTGTATCATTTGGCCAAGGCGGGATGGTCCGACTGTTTGTTGTTGGAAAAGAATGAGTTGACGGCGGGGTCGACCTGGCATGCGGCGGGAAATGTGCCGACATTTTCCAGCAGTTGGTCGATTATGAACATGCAGCGATACTCGGCGGAGCTGTACCGGGGTCTTGGGGCCGAGGTCGATTATCCGATGAATTATCATGTGACGGGGTCGGTGCGGCTGGCGCATAGCGACGAGCGCATGGATGAGTTTCGCCGCGTGGTGGGGATGGGGCGCTATCAGGGGATGGCGTTGGAGTTGTTGGCACCGCATGAGATCAAGGCGCGCTATCCGTTCTTGGAGGTGCATGACCTGAAAGGCGCGCTTTATGATCCCAATGACGGCGATATTGACCCGGCGCAATTGACCCAAGCGCTGGCCAAAGGGGCGCGCAACATGGGGGCGCGGGTGGAACGGTTTTGCCCGGTTTTGTCGGTGCGGCGGGACGGGGATGACTGGGTTATTGTGACTGAGAAGGGCGAAGTGCGCTGCGAGTTTGTGGTGAATGCTGCGGGATATTACGCGCGCGAGGTGGGCCAGATGTTTGGCCGCGATGTGCCGATGATGGTGATGAGCCATCAGTATATGCTGTTTGACACGGTGCCCGAGGTGGCGGCGCATGCGGCGCAAACGGGGACGAAGCTGCCGTTGCTGCGCGATGTCGACAGCAGTTATTACCTGCGGCAAGAAAAGAACGGGTTTAACCTTGGGCCGTATGAGCGCAATGGCAAGGCGCATTGGATTTCCAAGGATGACCCGTTTCCCGCCGATTTCAGTTTCCAGTTGTTCCCCGACGATTTGGAGCGGTTGGAGTGGTATATTGAGGATGCGATGGCGCGGGTGCCGTTGCTGGCAAATGCGCCGCTGACCAAGGTGATCAACGGGCCGATCCCCTATACCCCTGATGGGAACCCGTTGATCGGGCCGATGCCGGGGGTGCCCAATGCGTTTGAGGCGTGTGTGTTCACCTTTGGGATTTGTCAGGCGGGCGGTGCGGGCAAGGTGCTGGCGGAATGGGTGACGAAGGGGGCCACCGAGTGGGATATGTGGTCGTGTGATCCGCGCCGCTTTACCGGGTTTGAAGCGGAGGAATACTGCATTGCCAAGGGGATGGAGGTGTATGGGCATGAATATGGCATGCATTTCCCGCATTACGCTTGGCCTGCGGGGCGGGGGCAGAAACTAAGCCCCGTGCATGATCGGGTGGCGGCATTGGGCGCGCAGTTTGGGGCCTATAATGGCTGGGAGCGGGCGAATTGGTACGCACGTTTGGGCGATGATGTATCGGCTGAAGGAAGCCAGACGTGGAAGCGGGACGGCGCTTGGTTTGGTGCCGTGCGCGCCGAATGTGAGGCGGTGCGCGATGCGGCGGGGATTTTGGATTTGCCGGGGTTTTCACGCTATCGTTTGACGGGGGCGGGGGCGGCGGCGTGGTTGTCACGCCAGATTACGGGCCGGATGCCGAGCGTGGGGCGCGTGGGGCTGGCGTATTTCGCGGATGATCTGGGGCGGGTTGTGACGGAGATGTCAATCGTGCGTCTTGGTCCTGATGACATGACCTTGATCACGGCGGCAACGGCACAAGCGCATGATTATGACTGGTTGGCGCGGCATTTGGCGCCGGGGTTGGTGCTGGAGGATGTCAGTGCGCAGTTTGCCTGCCAGATTGTGACGGGGCCTGCATCGCGCGCGATTATGGCGCAGGTGTGCGGGGCGGATTTGGCGCTGCCGTGGTTGAGCCATCAGGAAACGGAAATTGCCGGGCGCTGGGTGCGGTTGTTGCGCGTGTCGTTTGCGGGGGAGCTGGGCTGGGAGGTTCATACGCGGGTTGCCGATACGGGCGTGGTGTATGATGCGGTGATGGCGGCGGGGGCCGCGCATGGCTTGCGCCCCTTTGGGATGTTTGCGCTGAATTCCTTGCGGATTGAAAAGGGATACCGCGCGTGGAAAGGCGATTTGTCGACCGATTACACGGTGTTGCAAGGGGGCCTTGAGCGGTTTGTCGATTGGGACCACGCGTTTCGCGGCAAGGCGGCACTGGCTGCCGAAAAGCAGGCTGGGGTGACCAAGCAGTTTGCGACCTTGATGATTGAGGCGGGGGATTATGACCCGCCCTATATGTCAACGATTTGGCACGGGGATACGGTGGTCGGTGAGGTGACCAGCGGGTATTTTGGCCACCGGGTTGGGGCGTGTATTGGGTTGGGCATGGTGCGGTCGGATTTGCACGCGCCGGGGACAGCGTTGGAGGTGGAAATTTTCGGGGTGCGGCACCGGGCCGTGGTGCAAGCGGATGCGCCGATGTGGGACGCGAAAAACGCGCGGATTAGGGCATAGGACCGTGTCAATAAATCGGGGGCGCAACAATCCAGATCACAACGGCGGGCGTGTCGCCGGGGTTATGCCATGCATAGGGTTTTCCGGCGAATTGAAAGCTGTCGCCGGGTGTAAGGGTGAAATCCACGGCGTCGATGGTGATGACCAACTGGCCGGACAGCAGCACGCCGCCATCCTCTCGTTCCGGGCGGGGTTGGATGGTTTTGCTGCGCGCCTTGGGGGCAAAGCTGGATTTCAGCATCTCAAAACTGCCGCCAAGACCGGGGGAAAGCAATTCCTCCTCCAAGCCATGGGTGGCATCGCCAATCGGGGTTCTGTCTGCGACACGTTGGATGATGCCGCGTTCGGATGCGGTGCGGCTGGCGGAGCGAAAGAAAAAGCTGATGGTGACGCCAAGGATTTCGGCAAGGCGGCCAAGGTCGGGTATTGCGGGCAGGGTTTGGCCACGCTCGACCTGACTGAGCCAGCCGACGGAGCGCCCGACCTGTGCGGCGAGCGCGGCCAGCGTCAGCCCGCGCGCCTTGCGCAAAGCGCGTATATCTTGGCCGACTTGTTCGCTCATCCCCGTTCTCCTTTGCGGCAAGGTGCGGTGAAACTGGGGGCAGAGGCAAGGCCAAAGCTGAAAAAATGGTGTGGATTGAGGGGTGGTGTGAAGTTTATTAGTGTTTTTACTTTGGAGTGAATAAACCGTTTGAAATTTCATTTATGCTTGCGCATTGATGGTGTATCTTATCCCATATGGAGTTTTTGATGTCTTTGGTCCCTAAAACAGCGCGTGCAGTTATCATCGGGGGCGGGATTTCCGGCTGCTCGGTCGCGTATCATTTGGCACGCGCCGGGTGGACGGATATTGTGTTGTTGGAGCGTAAGCGCCTGACATCGGGCACCACTTGGCACGCGGCGGGGTTGATTGGGCAGTTGCGCGGAACCGCCAATATGACCCGGCTGGCGAAATATTCGGCGGATTTATATGTAAAGCTGGAGGCGGAAACCGGGGTGGCCACAGGGATGCGGCAGGTGGGCTCAATCTCGGTGGCGCTGACGGCGGCCCGGCATGAGGAGTTGTTGCGCCAAGCCACGACCGCGCGGATTTTCGGGGTGGATGTGGCGGAAGTGTCGCCCACCGAGGTGAAGGCGATGTACCCGCATTTGAACGTGTCCGATGTGGTGGGCGCGGTGCATTTGCCGCTGGATGGGCAATGTGACCCGACCAATATCGCCATGGCGCTGGCCAAAGGCGCACGGATGCGCGGCGCGCGGATTTGTGAGGGGGTGAAGGTGACGAGCGTTACCAAGGCTGGGGGCCGGGTGACGGGGGTGGATTATGTGGTGGAGGGAGAGCCCGGGCATATTGCCTGCGATGTGGTGGTCAACTGCGGCGGCATGTGGGGGCGCGATTTGGCCGAAGCCAGTGGCGTGACATTGCCGCTGCATGCGTGCGAACATTTCTATTTGGTCACCGAACCGATTGCGGGCCTTGGCCATTTGCCGGTGCTGCGGGTGCCGGATGAATGTGCGTATTATAAATCGGACGCGGGCAAGATGATGATTGGCGCGTTTGAGCCGAAAGCGAAACCGTGGGGGATGGGCGGCATCCGCGAAGATTTCGAATTTGACACGCTGCCCGAAGATTGGGACCATTTCCAGCCCATCTTAGAGGCCGCGATGGAGCGGATGCCGATGTTCCAAACTGCGGGCATCCATACGTTTTTCAACGGGCCCGAAAGTTTTACCCCCGATGATCGGTACTATATGGGCGAGGCACCCGAACTGGGCGGATACTGGGTGGCGGCGGGGTACAATTCCGTGGGCATCGCCGGGTCGGGCGGTGCGGGCATGGCGCTGGCGCATTGGATTACCGAAGGCGAGGCCCCGTTTGATTTGTGGGAGGTCGATATTCGGCGTGCGCAGCCGTTCCAGCGCAACCGCAGCTATTTGAAGGAGCGCGTGTCGGAGACTTTGGGGCTGCTTTACGCCGACCACTTCCCTTATCGGCAGATGGCGACCAGTCGAGGCGTGCGGCGGTCGCCCTTGCATGAACACCTGAGGGCGCGGGGCGCGGTGTTTGGTGAGGTGGCGGGCTGGGAGCGGGCGAATTGGTTTGCAGCCGAGGGCCAAGCGCGGGAATACGAATATTCTTGGGGGCGGCAGAATTGGTTTGAAAATGCGGCCGCCGAGCATAAGGCGGTGCGCAACAGCGTTGGGCTGTTTGATATGACGTCCTTTGGCAAAATTCGGGTGGAAGGACGCGATGCTTGCGCGTACTTGCAAAGGGTTTGCGCCAATGATGTGGACGTGGCGGTGGGGCGGATTGTGTACACCCAAATGCTGAACCCGCGCGGCGGGATTGAGAGTGATTTGACCGTCACGCGCCTGTCCGAGACCGCGTATCTTATGGTGGTGCCGGGGGCGACGTTGCAGCGCGATTTGGCGTGGTTGCGCCGGCATTTGGACGGGTTTGTGGTGGTCACGGATGTCACCGCGGCGGAGGCGGTGCTGTGTGTGATGGGGCCAGCGTCCCGCGCGCTGTTGCAGGCGGTGAGCCCTGCGGATTTCAGCAATGACGCGCATCCCTTTGGCACAGTACGCGAAATTGAGATTGGCATGGGGTTGGCGCGGGCGCACCGGGTGACCTATGTGGGCGAATTGGGGTGGGAGTTGTATGTATCGACCGACCAAGCCGCGCATGTTTTTGAGGTGTTGGAGGCTGCTGATAAGGGCATGGTTCTGTGCGGGCTGCATGTGTTGGACAGCTGCCGGATTGAAAAAGGCTATCGCCATTTTGGCCATGATATCACCGATGAGGATCATGTGCTGGAGGCGGGCCTTGGGTTTGCGGTGAAATCTGGCAAGGGCGATTTCATTGGGCGCGAGGCGGTTTTGCGCAAGCGTGAGGCGGGACTTTTGCGGCGGATGGTGCAGTTCAAGCTGCGTGACCCCATGCCGATGCTATACCACAATGAGGCGATTGTGCGTGATGGGCGCATCGTGGGGCCGATCACATCGGGCAATTATGGGCATCATTTGGGGGGTGCGGTTGGCCTTGGCTATGTGCCTTGCGCGGGGGAAAGTGCGGAGCAGGTGCTTGCGTCCACCTATGAGATTGAGGTGGCCGGGCGGCGGTTTGCGGCGGATGCATCATTGGCGCCGATGTATGACCCAAAGGCCGAGCGTGTGCGGATGTGAGATGCGCCGGGGGTAGTTCCCCGGACCGAGACGAAAGCCGGGGGGCCAGCCCCCCGGACCAAGGTGAAAGCCGGGGGGCCAGCCCCCCGGTCCCCCCGGGATATTTTTGAACAGAAAAAGGGTGGCGGGATGGATGATTTGATCGAGATGTGTGAGCCGGCACGGGCGCGGGCAGGGCGGACGGGTGGGCGGGCGAGCCGGGTGGCGATGCGCAGCGCACCGCTGGCCGATGATGTGCGGCCGGTGCGCGGCGGCATGGCAGGGGGGCAGTATAAGCCGTTGAGTGAGGCGGGGGTGGCGCAAATCCATGAAGCGGCGTTGCAGGCGCTGGAGGAGATTGGGCTGTCCCAAGCGCCGCCATCGGGGGTTAAGTTGTTGACGGATGCGGGCGCGATTGAGGGCGATGACGGGCGCATTCGGTTCCCGCGCGCGCTGGTCGAGGATATGTTGGCGATTGCCGCGCGCAACATCACGCTGCATGCCCGCGACCCCAAGCA
Source organism: Pseudorhodobacter antarcticus (assembly GCF_900110135.1). GTDB lineage: Bacteria > Pseudomonadota > Alphaproteobacteria > Rhodobacterales > Rhodobacteraceae > Pseudorhodobacter > Pseudorhodobacter antarcticus. The sequence continues at coordinate 32,558 of NZ_FOCO01000024.1, forward strand.
TGACCTGCATTTGTCAGGGTCCAAGGTGCATTACGGCACGGCGGGGGCGGCGGTGCATATTGTGGACCCGTTCACGCTGGATTACCGCGAAAGCACGGCGCAGGATTTGTATGATGCCGCGCGGTTGGTGGATAACTTGGACAATATCCATTTTTATCAACGCACGATGGTGTGCCGCGATGTGGTTGATAACCTTGAGATGGATTTGAACACGCTGTACGGATCGATTTCCGGGACGCGCAAACATGTGGGTACGTCGTTTAGCGACCCAAGCCATGTCGCGGCGTGTTTTGACATGCTCTATACCGTAGCGGGCGGCGAGGAGCGGTGGTTGGAGCGGCCGTTTGTGTCCAATTCCAACTGTTTTGTGGTGCCGCCGATGAAGTTCGCTGAGGAAAGCTGCATCGTGATGGAGGATTGTATTCGGCGCGGAATGCCGATGCTTTTGCTGTCGGCGGGCCAAGCCGGGGCGACCGCCCCTGCGCCGATTGCGTTGACGATTGTGCAGGCGGTGGCGGAGTGTTTGGCGGGGGTGGTTTATGCCAATGCCATCAAGCCCGGTGCGCCCTGTATCTTTGGCACTTGGCCGTTTGTGTCGGATTTGCGCACGGGGGCGATGTCGGGCGGATCGGCGGAGCAGGCGCTGCTGACTGCGGGTTGCGCGCAGATGCACCGGTTTTACGACCTGCCGGGGGGGGCGGCCAGCGGCATATCGGACAGCAAACTGCCCGATATGCAGGCCGGATGGGAGCAGGGGATAACCAATGCGCTGGCGGGCCTTTCGGGGTTGAACATGTGTTATGAGGCGGTGGGGATGCATGCATCCTTGCTGGGGTTCTGTTTGGAAAGTCTGGTTCTGGGCGATGATTTGCTGGGGCAAGCGATGCGGTTGGTGCGGGGCATTGATGTGACGCCCGACAGCACGTCGATTGATGCGATGCGCGAGGTTTGTATGGGCGGGCCGGGGCATTATCTGGGGTCTGATCAGACGTTAAAACTGATGCAGACAGAGTATATTTACCCAAGCGTTGCCAATCGCATGTCGCCCAAAGAGTGGAACGAGGCGGGCAAGCCTTTGTTGCTGGACAAGGCATTTGCGCGCAAAAATGCGATTTTGGCAAAGGCCGGGCGGCAGATTGACCCCGAAATTGATGCCGCAATCCGGGCGAAATACCGGATTTATTTCCAATGATTTCCGCCAATTTGCAGCGGTTTTATAGTGGCGGCGCGTGGGTGGACCCCGTTGGGGCGGCGCGTTTGGATGTGGAAAACCCCGCGACTGAAGCGGTTTTGGGGCAAGTGGCGCTGGGCACTGCGCAAGATGCAGACCGGGCGGTGGCGGCGGCGCGCGCGGCGTTTGAGGGGTTTTCCCTGACGCCCGTGGCGGACCGGATTGCGCTGTTGGAGCGCATTTTGGCCGAATACGACGCGCGGGCAGAGGATTTTGCCCAAGCGATGCGGCTGGAAATGGGTGCGCCGATCACTTGGGCGCGCGAGGCGCAAGTCTGGGCGGGGCAAGTGCATTTGCAGGCCACGATCGCGGCGGCAAAGGATTTTGTGTGGGAGGAGGCGCAAGGCTCCACCCGGATTGTGCGCGAAGGGATTGGGGTTTGCGCCCTGATCACGCCGTGGAATTGGCCACTGAACCAGATTGTGTGCAAGGTGGCCCCGGCGATTGCGGCGGGCTGTACGATGGTGTTGAAACCGTCGGAAATTGCGCCTTTGTCGGCGATTTTATGGGCCGAAGTGTGCGATGCGGCGGGGGTGCCTGCGGGCGTGTTCAACTTGATCAATGGCACCGGGCCGGAGGTGGGCGCGTATCTGTCGAGCCACCCAGAGGTGGATATGGTCAGCTTTACCGGGTCCACGCGGGCGGGCGTGCAGGTGGCGTTGAACGCGGCGCCAAGCGTGAAACGGGTGGCGCAGGAATTGGGCGGGAAATCGGCCAATATCATTCTGCCCTCGGCCGATATTGCGGGGGCGGTGGCCCAAGGGGTGGCGGCGATCATGTCCAACACCGGGCAAAGCTGCGATGCGCCAACGCGGATGTTTGTGCCGCGTGCTAGCGTGGCCATGGCGCACCGGGCGGCGGTGGCGGCGGTGGGCGCAATTGTGATTGGCGATACGAATGATGCGGCCGTGACGATGGGGCCGCTGGTCAGTCGCGCGCAGTTTGACAAGGTGCAAGGGCTGATTGCGCAAGGGATTGCGGAGGGGGCGACGCTGGTGTGCGGTGGTCTTGGGCGGCCCGTTGGGATGCGTGCGGGCCATTACGCGCGGCCCACGATTTTTGGCGATGTGACGCCCGATATGGTGATCGCGCGCGAGGAAATCTTTGGCCCCGTGCTGGTGATACTGCCGTACGACACGGTGGAGGATGCGGTGCGCATGGCCAATGATACGGTCTATGGCTTGGCCGCCTATGTGCAAGGCGATGTGGTGCAGGCGCGGGCCGTGGCGCGGCAGTTGCGCGCGGGGCAGGTCAATATCAATGGGCCGGACTGGGACGTGTTTGCGCCCTTTGGTGGGTACAAACAATCGGGCAACGGGCGCGAATATGCCGGCTGGGGCATCCATGATTTTTGCGAAATCAAAGCGATGGTGGGGTTTGGGTCATGATGCATTACGGCTATATTGGTTTGGGCAATTTGGGGGCCAATTGTGCGGCCTGTTTGTTGCGCGCTGGCCTGCGGGTGACGGTGTTTGATCTGGATGCGGGGCTGGCCCAGCGGTTGGTCGATATGGGGGCGGTGCTGGCCCCATCGGCCGAAGGATTGGCGGGGTCGGTGGATCATGTGATCACTTGCTTGCCGTCGCCCGCCGTGTCGGAGGCGGTGCTGCGCGCGATTTTGCCGGCCATGAGGCCGGGGGCGACATGGCTGGAAATGTCGACGCTTGGGCGCGAAGATGTTTTGCGTTTGGGGGCGGTGGCGCAGGCGGCGGGCGTGCGGATGATGGAATTGCCGGTGACGGGTGGCGTGCATTTGGCGGCCACTGGCAAAATCACGATGCTGGCGGGGGGCGCGCGTGATTTGTTCGATCTGCACCTGCCCGCTTTGCAGGCGATGGGCGACCAGATTTTTCACATGGGGCCGCTGGGGTCCGCGTCGATCATCAAGGTGATAACCAATATGCTGGCGTTTATCCACCTGAAAGCCACGAGCGAGGCGTTGATGCTGGCCAAACGCGGGGGGCTTGATCTGGCACAGGCCCATGCGGCGATTGCGGCCTCATCTGGCAACAGTTTTGTGCATGAAACCGAGGGCGCGTTGATTTTGAACGGGTCCTATGATGTGGCGTTCAATGTGGATTTGGCGCTGAAGGATTTGGGGTTTGCGCTGGGGTTTGGCCGCGAATTTGGCGTACCGCTGGATTTGGCCGCAGCCACCGAGCAGACCTATGTCGCGGCAAAGGCGGCATATGGCGGCCACGCGCAATCGCCAATGATTGCGAAACTGCTGGAGGATTTGCTGGGCACGGATTTGCGCGCGCCGGGGTTTCCGGCGCGACTGGAATAGGGGTTACAGGGCGGCCAGCAGGCGCTTTGCCTCATCGCGGGGCGCGGTCAGGGTGCTGCGATCTTCGCCCGGATAAAACCGCGCGCGGGTGGCGGTGGGCATGGGCGCAGGCGTCATGATATGCACTTTGGGGCCGGTTTTGGCGGTTTCCGTGGCCCAAGTGCGCGCAAGGGTGGTTTGGCCCGATTTGGTGGCACTGTACGCGCCAAAGAATTTTGCGCCGGTGTTGGCATCATCAAGGAACAGTGCCGCCCCCGAATTGGCGCGCAGCAACGGTTCCATCATCGGGATCAGCGTGCCGGTGGCGCGCAGGTTGATGTTCACCGATTTGTCCCAATCCTTGGCGTCGATATGGCCTGTGGGGGCAAGGGGCGCTGCATGCACCGCCGTGTGGACCCACAGGTGCAGCCCGCCCCAACGATCAAAGATCGACCGACATAGATGGCGCATCGCATCATCATTGGTGATGTCCATCGGTGCGAGGGTGAGGGCGCCAGGCGATTTGGCGGCTTTCACGCGGTCGTCCAATTCTTCGAGCGCGCCGGTGGTGCGCGCGACGGCCACAACGTGCCAGCCTTGCAGGGCAAGTTCTTCGGCCATTGCGGCACCAAGGCCGCGCGATGCGCCGGTGATGAGGGCGATTTTATCGAGCATGTTCAGTCCTGACGCAGCGGTGCCGGGGGGCTGTGGCGGAGCCTCCGGCGGGGATATTTATAAACAGAAAAAGGGGGAAGCGGCGGGTATTATTCCGCCGCTTTCATTTCAAACCCTTTTTCGATCATGTCGGAGGGGGCGACGGGGTATTCGCCCGAAAAACACGCGTCGCAATATTGCGGCTGTTTGGTGTTGCGGCCTTTGGGTTCGCCTGCCGCGCGGTACAGCCCGTCGAGCGAGACGAATTTGAGGCTGTCAACGCCGATCCACTCGCGCATTTCTTCCTCGGTCATGTTCGCGGCCAGCAGTTTGCCGCGTTCGGGCGTGTCGACGCCGTAAAAACAGGGCCATGCGGTGGGGGGCGATGCGATGCGAAAATGCACCTCGGCCGCACCCGCATCCAAGATCATATCTTTGATTTTGCGCGAGGTGGTGCCGCGCACCACAGAATCGTCAACCAAAATTACCCGTTTGCCTTTGATCAGAGCGCGGTTGACGTTCAGTTTTAAACGCACGCCCATATTGCGGATTTGTTCGGTCGGTTCAATAAAGGTGCGGCCCATGTATTGGTTGCGGATGATGCCCATCGCATAGGGAATGCCGGACTCCTGGCTGTAACCGATGGCCGCCGGCGTGCCACTGTCGGGCACGGGGCAGACCAGATCGGCGTCAACCGGGGCCTCGCGCGCCAGTTCCACACCGATTTGGCGGCGGGTTTCATAGACGGAGCGGCCGCCGAGGATCGAATCGGGCCGCGAAAAATACACATGTTCAAAAATGCAGCCGCGTGGTTTCAGGCGGCGGAAGGGGAAATGGCTTTCCACCCCTTTGTCCGACGAGATCACAACCATTTCGCCCGGTTCAATTTCGCGCACAAATTCCGCGCCGATGATATCAAGCGCGCAAGTTTCAGATGCCAGCGCCCAACCGTCGCCCAATTTGCCAAGCACCAAGGGGCGCACGCCAAGCGCGTCGCGCACGCCCATCAATTTGGTGCGGGTCATGGCGACGATGGAAAACGCGCCTTCGACTTTGCGCAGCGCCTCCTCCATCCTATCTGGGATCGTGCGACCCATGGAACGGGCCATCAGATGGATGATACATTCGCTGTCGCTGGACGATTGAAAGATTGACCCGCGTTCCACCAGTTCTTTGCGCAGGGCCAGCGCGTTGGTGATATTGCCGTTATGGGCAATCGCGCTGCCGCCCATGGAAAATTCGCCAAAGAACGGCTGCACATCGCGGATGGCGGTGGCCCCTTTGGACCCTGCGGTGGAATAGCGCACATGGCCAATGCCGATGCTGCCGGGCAGGGTGGCCATCACATCGGCCTTGGTGAAATTGTCGCGCACATAGCCGAAACGGCGTTCGGAACAAAACCCCGGACCGTCGGCATAGGTGACAATGCCCCCCGCCTCTTGGCCGCGATGTTGCAGGGCGTGCAGGCCAAGGGCCACAAAACTGGCGGCATCGACCACGCCAATAACGCCGAACACCCCACATTCTTCGTGCAACTTATCATGGTCGAACGGGTGGGCGAGAAAGGGGCGCATGGCTGGCTCCGAATCTTGGGGACTATTCGAGGGGCTGTTCATATCCCCCGAATAGCCCCTTGCGCGGGGCGTGTCACGCCTAGATGTCAGTTTCCGGGCACAGGCGGGGTTTGAAATTGGATACCGTCCGCAGGTGCCGCAGCGCTGTTGCAAACGCCCGTCAAGCTTTCATAGCGCGAGACAATCCAACCGGGCGCATCGGACGGGATGGACGCGTCGATATTGGTTTGGAACGAGGCGAATACTTTGGCAGAGCGCGAATTGTCGACCATCGGCACAGTGTTTGCGGCCACCGCGCGGTCATAGACAAGGAAAGCGACCGCAACCAGCAGCACCCCGCGCAGCACGCCAAACAAGAACCCAAGGCCCTGATCCAGCCCGCCAAGGATGGAGCGTTGCACCAGCGACGACAGCAAAGGCGAAAACAGCGCTGCGATCACAAGGCCGATCGCAAACACCACAGCAAAGGCCGCGATGATCGACAACTCGCAACTGTCGGTCAGAAATTTGCCAACAAAGGGCAGTTCTTTGACCAAAGGCTGGGCCTGCACAGCGAAAGCATAGGCAAGGGCGGCAGCGCCGACCCAACCCGCAATCGCCAACCCTTCACGCACCAACCCGCGCGAATAGGCCAGCACCGCAGACAAGACGATGACCAGCGCCACCGCACCGTCGATAATGGTAAAGCCTTCCATCACACTCTCCTCTTGGGCCGGTCACCCAGCCCCAAACATTTCGCCCACAAACGCCGTCAGATCGGGCATTTGGCGGGTCTTCATCCCCTCCACCTCGACCATCTTTGACCGAGAGGGCGCTATCGCTTGCGAAAAACCAAGTTTCATCGCTTCTTTCAACCGATTTTCGGTCTGCGTGACAGGGCGAAGCGCGCCCGACAGGCTGATTTCACCGAAAAGCACCATATCTGGCGGAATTGCAACATCCTCTCGCGCGGACAAGAGTGCGGCGGCCACGGCCAAGTCGGCGGCGGGTTCAGACACGCGCATGCCGCCCGCCACGTTGAGGTAAACATCAAGCCCCGTGAACGGGATGCCGCAGCGCGCCTCTAGCACCGCGAGGATGGTGGAGAGGCGACCTGCGTCCAGCCCCACCACCGTGCGGCGCGGGGTGCCGAGGGGGGAGGGGGAGACGAGCGCCTGAATTTCGGTCAGCACCGGGCGCGTGCCCTCAATCCCTGCGAAAACCGCCGATCCGGGCGCGGGTTTGTCACGGTCGGACAAAAACAGCGCCGAAGGGTTGGTGACTTGCGCCAACCCATCCCCGGTCATTTCAAACACGCCAATTTCGGCGGCGGGGCCAAATCGGTTTTTCACAGCGCGCAGGATGCGGAAATGGTGGCCACGTTCGCCTTCAAAATACAGCACAGTGTCGACCATATGTTCGACCACGCGGGGGCCCGCGATTTGGCCGTCCTTGGTGACATGGCCCACCAAAATTATCGCCACACCGCGTTTTTTCGCAAATGTCACCAGTTCATGCGCAGCAGACCGGACCTGTGACACCGACCCCGGCGCGGATTCGACGGTATCGAGCCACATGGTTTGGATGGAATCGATCACGCACAAACCGGGGCGTTCGGCGTCCAGCGTGGTCAAAATATCGCGCAGGTTTGTCTCAGCCCCCAAAATCACCGGCGCATCCGCCAGCCCAAGGCGCTGTGCGCGCATCTGGACTTGTGCGGTCGCCTCTTCGCCCGAAATATACATGGATTTCACGCCGTTGCGCGCAAAGGCGGCGGTGGCCTGCAACAGCAAGGTGGATTTGCCGATGCCGGGGTCGCCGCCGACCAAAATCGCCGATGCCTCGACCAGCCCGCCGCCAAGGACGCGGTCAAATTCATCCATCCCGCTTTTGGCGCGCGGCGGCGGGGCGGATTGGGTGGCAAGATCGGTCAGCGGGATGGTGCGCCCTTTGCCGCCCAGCGATTTCGGACCAGACGACAGCGCTTGTTCTTCGACCACCGCGTTCCATGCGCCGCACCCTTCACACCGCCCTGCCCATTTTTTATGGGCGGTGCCGCAGGAGGTACAGGTAAAGGCGGGGGATGATTTGGCCATGCACCTTGATGCAATGGCGCGCGCAGGGGCGCAAGGGGGAAGAATTAGGCAGGCGGCACATGGCTTGGTTTTACCCGACTGCTGGCGATGGACAAGGTGAGGGAGGCAAGGATGCAAGCGGTGAACAGGTAAAGCCCCCAAGCGGTTTCCACCCGCGCCAGCCCAATGCCTTTGATCAAAATGATATACAGCGCGATCAAAAACACATCGGCCATCGCCAGTTTGCCCAAAATATGCAGCGCGGGGGCCACGCGCGGCGACAGCAACGAAAACTGCACCAAAGCAAGGCCAATGGTTTTCAGATAGGGCGCGAAAATGGCGAAAAACGTGACCAACAGCGCCAAGGACACATCCGTTTGCCACAACGCTTGCAGGCCCGACACAACCGATATTTCCGACAGGTTGAAAAACGGCAACAGCCCCGCCCGCATCAAAGGCGCAAACCACGATAGCGGGAACAAAACCAACAACGCCAGATTGACCCCGATCAACAGCTTTTGCATCCCGCTCCTCTCCCGTTTTGCGCGCAAAATGCGGCGCGCCCCCCCCGGGTTACGCGCGCAAACTGCGGCGCGGGCCCCATTTTGCGCGCAAAATGCGGCGCAGGGCAGCGCGGGTCAAGTGTTACTGCTTTTGCGAGCTGGTCGCTTGGGTCGGTTGTTTGGGCAGCGCCACGATATTGGCCTCGCGCATGTCATCCACATCATAGCCAAGGGTGGGCAAAATATCGCGCAAATCATTTTCCAACGCGCGCAGGCTTTGGGTGTTGCTGCGCTCGCCCGCTTCTACGTCACGCATCCAGTTGCGGATTTGGTCGCAGGTGGCGCGGGCCAGCGCCAGACGGTCTTGCATCTGATTCGCCTCTTCTTGGCGCTGCTTGATAAAGGTTTTGGCGCGCTTCACCCGCTCGGTCGAATAGACGCGGGCGATGTCGCGGGAATGATGGCTCATCTGGGCTGCGATCTCCAACAGCTCTGGTTCCAGATGCGACCGATCGGGGTGCTGGCGCAAATATTCCATCCGCTTGCGCATATCTTCAAATACCGGTGACAAGGTGAACACCGAACGGCGGTCGGCATTATGCACCACCTCATACGCGTGGCGCACGTCGTTCATCGAGATTTGAAAGGCGCGGTGCGACCGTTCCAACCGTGACATCCGGGTGTTGGCGGGCAGAAAAAGCAGATCATCACCAAAAGGGCCATCAGACCCAATTGACCATACATCCCCGCGTTGGGAATATATTGCGCGCCCCAGCGCAGCGACAATTCGGGCCAGGGGATTGCCCAAAAGGTCGCCAGCACGCAGGCCAACACCAGCGCCACCGCGGCCGCCACGATCACGCATGACTGATAATTTGCATCGCACGCTGCACTTGTTGCAGCACGAAAATCGGTTGGTTCGACATCCACACCCCCCGGGTTTTCACTCTTGCAGACCACACCCGGAGTTAATTATGATTAAAAATCAACGCAAAAACGCGATGATGTCGATGCCAAAGAATAATCCCTGTGGGCATCTGCGCATTGTATCGGGTCTGGAAACGAAGATCGCCCGCCGGTTGTGGGGTTACAGATAGGGCAGCGGCGTCAGCAACATCAGCAGCGCCAACCACAGGTTCAAACAAGCAGCGATTCCCAGATCGGCGCTGGTCTTGGTGGGGGTCTTGATGGGGGTATTTGCGGGCGTGGTTCCGGGGGGCGTGGCGTCCGTCTTGGCGCCCGTCTTATCGGGGGGGATGCGGCGCAGTTTGAACAAAACGGCGATGGCCGCAAACAGGCACAAACTTGCCCCCAAAAACAAGGTCACGCTGAACGGCAGGGGGACAGCGTGGCGCAGATGGGACACGCCAGTGGGCAAAACTGCCAAAACAGCCGTCACCGCCAACAGCGCAAAGGCCAGAATCCGGTGCCGTTTGTCGGCCAAACCCGCCCCCAAACCCGTGATCACGGCCCAGCACAGCAACAAAATGCAAGCGAGGCCGGAGGCGATAACCCAAATCAACACCGCTTGGCCCGCACCCATCATGGCGCAGCACCCGTGATTGCAGGGTGGGCCGCGCGGCGGTCAGCCCCGGCCTTCGATATAGCGGCGCACATAGCGGCCCCCAAGCCCGGTCAAAATCTCATACCCGATGGTATCGGCCGATGCGGCCAGATCATCCACCGTTTGCTGCGGCCCCAAAATATCCAACTGACGCGGGGCCTGTTCCAGATGCGACACGTCCACCGTGATCAAATCCATCGACACGCGGCCCACGATGGGGCAAGGCACATCGCCCGCCCACAACACGGCGCGGTTGCCCAAGGCGCGCAGCAAGCCATCGGCATAACCGCCCTGCACCGTGGCAATCTGGCTTGGCGCCTCAGCGGTCCACGCGCAGCTGTAACCGACAGTTTCGCCAATCGCCAATTCGCGGAGTTGGATCACAGGCAGCGACAAAGCCACGGTGGGCTGGCCCGCCTCAAACGGCAAACCGCCATAAAGGCCGATGCCGGGGCGGGTCAGATCAAAGTGAAATTCGGGCCCCAGCAAAATTCCGCCCGTGGCCGACAGCGATCGCGGCACATCAATGCCATCGGTCATCGCGTGAAATTCGGCCAATTGGGCCATGTTCATTTCATGCCCCGGCGCATCGGCGCAGGCAAGATGGCTCATGATCAACTCTGGTTTGGCCTTAAGGACAAAGGCCGCAACCGCCTCCCACTCCGCCGCTTCCATGCCCAAACGGTTCATGCCCGTGTCCAACTGAATGCCAAACGGATGCCCCGGCAGCGATTCTAAATGGCGGGTGATCTGGTCCAAAGAGTTCAACATCGGCGTCAGGTCGAGGTCATAGATTGTGTCGGTGTCTCCCGCCATATGGCCAGAAAACACGGAAATTTGCGGCCCCGCCCCAAGGGCTTGGCGCACGATGGCACCTTCTTCGGCACAAGCGACGAAAAACCGGCGCGCGCCAGCTTGGGCCAAAGCGCGGGCGACGCGGGCCGCACCCAGCCCATACGCATCCGCCTTGACCACCGCAGCGGTTTGCGTGTCAGCGGCCGACAAACGGTCCAACGCCCGCCAATTGGCAGCGATTGCGTCAAGGTCGATTGAAAGCGTTGCGGTGGCCATGGTTGTGTTTTGACTGCTTGAAGGAGGAGGTCAAGGGGAAAGCGATTGTGCAGGACGCGGAAAGGGGAGGCCGGGCTTGGGGCCATTGAGGCCCCTGCGCCCGGCGGCTGACGCGGTGTGGGGGGCGGGCGGTCTGTAACGGGGGGCATAGGGTGCGGGGCGGGGGTGGATTTTAGGTATTTAAGCCAAGCCGAAAGAGGAAATCATCGTTTTGCGCCTGTGCGATGCTGTTGGATTTGAAAGGCGTTAGCGCCAAGGGAAAGGGTCTCAATGGCCCTTTTCCTTGGCGGCCCCTTGTCAGTTCCGGCGTGATTGGCCGCCGCGTTTGGTGGTCATCAATACCCTTGATCGCTGCCCTCTTGCCACGCTTTGACCAGATTGCCAAAGCGGGTAAAGCGCCCTTCAAACGACAGATCGACCGAGCCGATGGGCCCGTGGCGTTGCTTGCCGATGATGACTTCGGCCTTGCCATGCACGCTTTCCATCACCGATTGCCATTGCGCCATTTTCTCCAGCTCGTGATCGCCGGGTTTCTCGCGTTCTTTGTAATATTCATCGCGGTAGACGAACATCACCACATCGGCGTCTTGTTCAATTGAGCCGGATTCGCGCAGGTCCGACAGTTGCGGGCGCTTGTCCTCACGGCTTTCAACTTGGCGCGACAGCTGGGACAGCGCGATGACGGGGATGTGCAGCTCCTTGGCGATTGCCTTTAGGCCTTGGGTGATTTCCGAAACCTCATTGACCCGGTTTTCGCCGCGCCCGGTGCCCTTGAGAAGTTGCAAATAGTCCACCATCAACACGTCCAAGCCATGCGTGCGTTTCAGACGGCGCGCGCGGGCCGCGACTTGGGAAATGGGCAAGGCGGGGGTGTCGTCGATATACAAAGGGCAGGCCTCCAGGCTTTTGGCGGCCTCCACAAAGCGGCGAAATTCGACTTCCGTCATATCGCCGCGCCGAATTTGCTCGCTTGGCACTTCTGATGCTTCGGACAGGATCCGCGCGGCCAACTGTTCCGCGCTCATTTCCAGACTGAAAAACCCCACAACGCCGCCTTCAACCGCGCCTTCGCTGCCATCTGGCAGGCGCCCGCGCTTATACGCTTTGGCCACATTAAACGCGATGTTGGTGGCAAGCGAGGTTTTGCCCATCGACGGACGCCCTGCCAAAATCAGCAAATCCGACGGATGCAGCCCGCCCAGCTTTTTGTCCAGATCAATCAACCCGGTTGAAATCCCCGCCAAGCCCCCATCGCGCTGATAGGCTGCGTTGGCCACGTTGACCGCCTCTGTCACCGCTTTCAGAAAGCTTTGAAAGCCGCGCTCGGCAACCCCTTGTTCGCCCAGCTTATACAGGCGCTGTTCGGCCTCGATGATCTGCTCTTTCGGCTCGGACGCCACATCGACCTTGGCCGCGCGCGCCGCTATATCGCGCCCCAACCCGATCAATTCGCGCCGCACCGCCAGATCATACAACATCTGTGCATAGTCGCGGGCGGCAAAGCTGGAAATCGCCGCCCCCGCCAGCCGCGCCAAATAAGCCGGGCCGCCCAGCTCCTTTAGCCCCGCGTCATCCTCTAAAAACGCCTTTAGCGTGACGGGCGACGCCAGCGCGTTTTTCTGGATGCGCGCGGCGGCAATGTCAAAAATCCGCGCATGCACCGGGTCGTAAAAATGTTCTGCCTTCACCAAACTGGAAATGCGGTCGAACACATCGTTGTTGGTCAAAATCGCGCCCAACAACTGCTGCTCTGCCTCAATGTTATGCGGCAGGCTTTCGGTCTGGGTTTCCGCCGGAAGGGTTTGGCGGATGGGGGCGACTTCGTTCATGGGACCTGCCTTATGTCTGTTGTCGTGTTGTGTCTGGGCCTAGCACAGCCCCGTGGGGAAAGGGCTGTGGATAAGCTGTGGAGAACGCGAATATCCAAGCAAAGGGCAAAAAACCGCCCAATCAAACACTACAGTATTATGATGCCAAAGTCATGCTTGCCGCAGCATATGGTGCGGCAGGCCAAATATAGCGGCGCGTGGCGCAACCCGTCCTTGGCGAATCAATCGGGCGTGCGGGCGTCCTGCCACGCACGGGGGGCGCGTAAAAAGCTTTCAACCTCCGCCAGCGTTTCCGCGTCAAACGCCCCGCTGGCGCGCGCCTCTGCCAGCACATCCCACCAAGTACACAAGTGATGCAGCGCCACACCGTGATCGGCCAGCTTTTGCACGGTATCGGGAAAAATTCCGTAATAAAAAATCACCGCCGTGTGCGCACATTCGGCCCCTGTGTCGCGGATGGCATCGACAAAAGACAGCTTTGACCCGCCATCAGTCGTCAAATCCTCAACCAACAAAACGCGCTGGCCTTCGGTCATCACACCTTCAATCCGCGCATTGCGACCGTACCCTTTGGGTTTTTTGCGCACATAGGTCATCGGTAACGCCATCCGTTCCGCCACCAAAGCGGCAAAGGGTATCCCCGCAGTTTCACCGCCCGCAATGTTGTCAAACGCTTCAAACCCCGCGTCTCGCATCACGGTGATGCATAAAAAATCCATCAACGTCGACCGGATACGCGGATAGGAAATCAACTTGCGGCAATCAATATAGGTCGGGCTGGGCAGGCCAGATGCCAGTGTAAACGGCTGGTCGGCGTTAAAATGCACCGCCTTGATTTCCAACAACATCCGCGCTGTCAGGCGGGCAATCTCATCGGCGGGGGGGAAACTGGAGGGGATCATGTGTTGGTCCTTTCAACTTTTTCTGTTCTTAAATATCCCCCGCGCGGAGCGCATCCACCGTCCGCAAAAAAAGCCTCCGGCGGGGATAGCCGGAGGTAAATAGCCGGGATATCCGTTTGGAATTATGGTGTTGGCTTGTTCCAACTCCGGTGTGTCGCATATATGTGTCACACATCGGGTCCGATGACTACGGCCATTCGCCCAACGAGGAGGCCGTCATGGGCATCAGCATAGCGCTGGCGTGTCGGGCCTTCGGAGTTAGCGAGACCTGCCACCGCTATGGCCCGAAGTTGCGTGCCGAGAACGATGTGATCGCCGATCTGCTGACCGGACTTACGGATGCCCGTAAGACTTGGGGATTTGGCCTATGTTTCCTGCATCTGCGCAATGTGAAGGGGCATCCTTGGATAATGTTACCCGGCAATGCATGTTTACATGCATGGTAAGCGGTGCAAAGACCCCATGTTTCAATAAAATAAGGGATTTGCGATATTGCGCCTGAAGAATTTCAGGAGGCGATCATGTTGGACGAAGATCAGAGTATCCGTCTTGATCAAGCCTCTTTCATCACCCAACTTCGATTTGCTTTGATGAGGGCGTTGGCGAGTTCAATCAGCTTTCGCATGAGCGCAGTAAGGGCGACTTTTGGCGGCTTTCCAGCTTTAATCATGGCTTGATATTTTGCCTTGCGGTCAGGGTTGAATCTCATCGCGACCAAGGCTGGCATGTAGAGGGCGTCCCTCACTACTTTGCGACCACCCTGAATGAATGATTTCCCTCGCCATTGTCCAGATTGCCGTGTCATCGGCGCTACTCCAGTTAAACAAGCCACCTGCTTTCGATCCATACTCCC